>NZ_PEBS01000035.1 GCF_002869965.1 Janthinobacterium sp. ROICE36 | reverse complement strand
CACGCCGACGTCCGCCTCCTGGCTCAACATGGTCGAGCGCTTCTTCCGCAGTTTGACAACGGATCGACTCCAGCGCGGAGTCTTTCGTAGCGTCCATGAACTGACCGTCGCAATCCATGAATATATTGCGGCCCATAATCAGAATCCGAAGCCGTTTGTATGGACCGCCAAGGCTAACGACATCCTGCAAAAAGTGATCCGTGCCAATCGGAGTCTTAGTTCAAAGAATAACGAAGCACTACACTAGCGACCGCATGGTCGATGTGATTGGCGACAACGTCGATTGCGTCATTCGTGGCGGCGAATTGCGCGACCAGTCCTTGATGGCGCGCAAAATCGGCGACTTGCAACTGGCCGTGTACGCAGCGCCCGCTTATCTGCAGCGCGTCGGCACGCCCGGTCATCCGCAAGAACTGGAAGATGCCCAGCACCGTATCGTCCGCTTTCGCTGGGGGCAGGGCGGCAACGGTTTTTCCACGCTGATGCGGCAGGGCGACAAGAGCGTCACGATAGCGGGCAAGTATGTGCTATCGATTGACGATGGCAACGCCTATCTGGCGGCGGGGTTGGCTGGCCTGGGCGCGCTGGTGCCTCTGTTCGCGGCATGGCGCATAGCGCCGATGCCGCTGTACCTCGCCTATCCGCCGAACCGGCATGTCAGCAAGAAACTGCGCGTCTTCATCGACTGGGTCGTTGAATTGATGACACAGCATGCACCGCTGCAGCCACACACGGGAATTTCTGTCGCCATAGCGGGCTCCCTTCACGGCAACTGATTGACCCACACGGGCACCGACCAGACGATGTTGCCGTCGTCCTGCGTCAGGCGCGCGTAATAGAAATGCGGGCCGGGCGCGGGCGTGACGGCGACCTCGGCCTGGTCCGATACTTGGGTGACGGAGCCGTTGCTTCCCGGCACGCCGTGCAAGATGGCGATGGCCGCCGCTTGCCGCCCCGCGCGGTTGCTGAAATGGGTGGCCAGGTGCAGCGGTCCCCGGTTATCGAAGCGCTCACCCATCAGCCTGCCATTCGCCGTCAACAGCAGTTGCGCATGCTTGTCCATGGTGGCGAAGACGCGGCGCGCGCGCAGTGCCTCCAGGAAACTGTCGCGTGTCACGGGCATGCCGGCAGCCGGGCTGGCCACCAGCACGGCCGTGCGGTTGCCGTCGGTCGCGCCCCAGTTGGCGCAGTGGTTGTCCTGGTTGCTGCTGAAGGCCACATGGTAGCCGGCCGCCAGGGCCCGGTTGCAAGCCGCCTCGTAGTTGCTGCGCCGCGTTTCCGTTTCCTGGTCGTTGGTGGACAACGCGGACGTGTTCATCACTTCGCACAGCACCATGGCCGCGTCGCCGTCTTGGGTGTAGCCCAGCGGCTGGCCGTTGACGAGAAACTGGCCCGCATAGGCAGGGTGGTTGAATTGCCCGATCCAGCCCCGCTCGCGCATCAGCGCGTACAGGCCCGCGTAATCGCCCTTCGGCGTTTCCACGTCGGCCAGCAGTTCCCCGCTGGTATTTCTTTCCCAGCCCAGCAACTGCTCGCTATTGACAATGTTCAGGTGGCCGCCCTGGTTGATGACGCCCCATTCCATGCCGTACAGGGCCAGGAAGCCCGGGTGGGCGTCTGTATAGGCGGCCGCTTCGGCCAGGCCCGTCTGGTAAAGGGCCTTGGCTTCTGCCGGCACGGCAGCACTGTTGCTGCCGTCCGAACCGTCATACATATGGTTGTGCTCGGATGTCAGCAGGGCGTCGAGCCCATGTTGCTGCGCGTAGACATACGCGTCGATGGGGCCGAAGGGCGCCGTTTGCGGTTCCTGCGCGCCACGGCAAGCGTCCAGCGCCGCGCCGCCGTCGCTGTGGCGCGTCTGGCTGTGCAGGTTGGCGTAGACGATGCGGTAATCCACCTGGCCATCCAGGCTGGACAGTTGTTGCAGGCCCGCCTGGAAGGCGGGCACTCTGGGCGTCGTGCCGCGACCCCGCAGTACCTGGATGGGCCATTGCTGTTCCACCTGCGCCTCCTGCGGCGTGCCGGCGTCCGCCACGGCCAGCAGGCGCAGCGCGTACATACCGTCCGGCACCGGCGCGCGCCGGGTGCGCGCATCGTCGTAAGCCTGGCCATCCCAGGGCAAGGCCAGGCTTACGCCACCACCCCCCAACTGTTCGCTTGCCGACCAGCGCTGCAGCACTGTCCCTTGCGGGCCGGGGCCGGACAAGGTCAGCTGCCAGCGCACGGCATGCGTGCGAACTTCGTCTGGATAGGCGAGGCGCACGATAAATGTGCGTGACTGCGTTGTCCGCGCACCGGCTGCGGCGCGGAAGGGCGCGACGACGGTGGCATCGAGTTCGCTGTGTTCCTTCGGCTCTTGCGCGGCGGCAGTGTTGCTCCACGTAATGAGCAACACCCCAGCGCATGCGCAAACCAGCCATGGCGGCCTGGGGGGCCATGGTGACCGTAAGCGACGGCGCAGTGTCTTGACCATCGTGGCCTCCCGCGACTGCTTCAGATGGCAGTTAGACAAGAATTGCCACGTGCCGGTTCCCGCATGCACCAGCAAGTGGCGCGCGTGCACCGTCAGGTGCCATCATCTGGCGCAAAGTCCTTGCACATAGCAAGGCGCACCCCTGAGACGGACCTGGCACGGCGCTTGCTTGACAGAAGGTACGGATCAACGGCGATCCCCTGAATAAACGCACAACGGTCCAACGACGGACCACATGGACAACGGCGTCCGCTCTGGCTGATTTTTCTCATCGGCGGGGGCGGGCGCCGTTTTTGTTTGCATTTTTGTTATTTTCGGGATACTTCGGGAACCTATCATGGCCAGCCAAAAAGCAACGCGCATCGCGCTCTTCTCCCTCGCCACACCGCCCATGCGGGCATTCCATCTCACGTGGATGGCATTTTTCGTGTGTTTCTTCGCCTGGTTCGCCTGTGCGCCCCTGATGCCGGTCATCAAGGGCGAGTTCGGCCTTTCCCTCGCGCAAGTGGCGAATATCAATATCGCGGCTGTCGCCATCACCATCCTCGCGCGTCTGCTCGTGGGGCCATTGTGCGACCGCTACGGCCCGCGCAAGACGTATACGGGTTTGCTGCTGTTGGGCGCCATTCCCGTGCTGGGCGTGGCCGCCTCGCAAAGCTATGAAAGCTTTTTGTTCTTCCGCCTGGGCATCGGCGCCGTCGGCGCCAGCTTTGTCATTACGCAATATCACACCTCCGTGATGTTCGCGCCCCGCGTGGTGGGGACGGCGAATGCGGCAGCTGCCGGCTGGGGCAATGCGGGTGGCGGGGCGGCGCAGGCGCTGATGCCGCTGCTGCTGGGCGCGCTGGTAATGCTGGGCGTGTCTGAATCGCTGGGCTGGCGCGTGGCCCTGCTGGTGCCGGGCGTGCTGATGCTGGTGATGGCCGTGCTGTACTGGCGCTATACGCAGGATTGCCCTGATGGCAATTACTCGGACTTGCGCAAGGCCGGCATGGCCATCGAAGGCGGCAAAGGTGGTGGCAAAAGCGGTGGCTGGGACAGCTTCAAGGCCGCCAGTGCTAATTATCGCGTGTGGTTGCTGTTTGTCACCTACGGCGCCTGCTTCGGCATCGAAATCTTCATCCATAACATCGCCGCCGTGTACTACGTCGACCATTTCGGCCTGTCGCTGAAATCGGCGGGTCTTGCCGCCGGCAGCTTCGGCTTGCTGGCCCTGTTTGCCCGCGCCCTCGGTGGCTGGATGTCGGACAAACTGGCCCTGCGCGGCAATCTGAACAGCCGCGTGACCCTGCTGTTCATGCTGATGATAGGCGAAGGCGTGGGCTTGCTGTGGTTTGCCAAAGTTGACAGCGTCACCTGGGCCGTCATCGCCATGCTGGTCTTCGGCCTGTTCACCCACATGGCTTGCGGCGCCACGTATGCGCTGGTGCCCTTCATCGATAGTAAGGCGCTGGGCGGCGTGGCCGGCATCATCGGCGCCGGCGGCAACGTGGGTGCCATGGCGGCCGGCTTCCTGATGAAAGGGACGGGCGACATCCGCCAGACCCTGATCATCTTGAGCGCACTGGTGGTGATCTCGGCCCTGTGCGCCATCGCCGCCCGTTTCACGGGTCTGGCGGCCGAACCGAACATGGCTGCGGCCTGAGGAGACAAGCATGAACCACCCCTTGAACATCGTCGTCCTGGGCCATGGCATGGTCGGGCACAAATTCCTCGAACGCCTGGCCTTGGAAACCGCGCCGCACCTGCATGTCACCGTGCTGTGCGAAGAACCGCGGCCCGCCTACGACCGCGTGCACCTGTCCGAATTTTTCAGCGGCAAGTCGGCCGAGGAGCTGTCCTTGGTGACGCCCGGCTTTTTCGACAAGGGCAACGTCGTCTTGAAACTCAATGCACGGGCCATCGGCATCGACCGCGCGGCGAAAACCGTCACGGCCAGCACGGGCGAAGTCTTGAGCTACGACAAACTGGTGTTCGCCACCGGTTCCACGCCCTTCGTGCCGCCGTTGCCGGGCAAGGAGCGCGACGGCTGCTTCGTCTACCGCACCATCGAAGACCTGGAAGCCATGCTGGCCTGGGGCGCCAAGTCCACCACGGGCGTGGTGATCGGCGGGGGCTTGCTGGGACTCGAATGCGCGAAGGCCCTGCGCGATTTGAAGCTCGATACCCACGTGGTGGAATTCGCCCCGCGCCTGATGGCCGTGCAGGTCGATGAAGGCGGCGCGCGCGTCCTGCGCCGCAAGATCGAGGAACTGGGCGTGACCGTGCACACGCAAAAAAACACCCTGGCCATCGTCGATGGCGAATCGGCCACGCACCGCATGCAGTTCGCCGACGGCAGCCACCTGGAAGCGGACATGATCGTCTTCTCGGCCGGCATCCGTCCGCGTGACGAACTGGCGCGCGCCTGCGGCCTCGACGTGGGGCCGCGCGGCGGCATCGCCATCGACGACCGCTGCGTCACCTCCGACCCGGACATCTACGCGATAGGCGAATGCGCATTGTGGGGCGGCTTGATCTTTGGCCTGGTGGCACCCGGTTATGAAATGGCGCGCATCGCGGCGCGCCACCTGCTGCAGGAAGAGGGCGAAGCATCGTTCAAGGGCGCCGACATGAGCACCAAGCTCAAACTGATGGGCGTGGACGTGGCCAGCCTGGGCGACCCGCACGGCAATGCGCCCGGTAGCCGCTCCTACCAGTTCATGGACGAGCGCAAGCAGATATACAAGAAGATCGTCGTTTCCGATTGCGGCAAATATCTGCTGGGCGGCGTGATGGTGGGCGACGCCAGCGAATACGGCACCTTGCTGCAGATGATGCTGAATAAAATCGAGCTGCCGACATCCCCCGAATTCCTGATCCTGCCGCAGGCGGACGGCCAGCAAAAGGTGGGCCTGGGGGTGGACGCCTTGCCCGATGCGGCGCAAATCTGCTCGTGCAACGACGTCTCGAAAGGCGCGCTGTGCGCCGCCGTGGCCGCTGGCGCGACGACTATCGGCGCATTAAAAAGCTGCACAAAAGCCGGCACGGCCTGCGGCGGCTGCGTGCCTTTGGCAACGCTGATCATGAAGGCGGAAATGCAGAAGCAGGGCTTGGCCGTCAATAACCACGTGTGCGAGCATTTTGCGTACTCGCGCCAGGAATTGCACCACCTGGTGCGCGTAGGCAAGATCCGCAGCTTCGGCGCGCTGCTGTCCGCGCATGGCCAGGGCCTCGGTTGCGACGTGTGCAAGCCCGTGGCGGCGAATATCCTCGCTTCGTGCTGGAACGATTTCGTCCTCTCGCCCGTGCATGCCAGCCTGCAGGACAGTAACGATTATTTCCTGGGCAATATCCAGAAGGATGGCACGTATTCCGTCGTGCCGCGCATGCCGGGCGGCGAAGTGACGGCTGACGGCTTGATCGCCGTGGGCACGGTGGCGAAAAAATATGGCCTGTACACCAAGGTCACGGGCGGACAGCGGGTCGACCTGTTCGGCGCGCGCGTGGACCAGTTGCCCGCCATCTGGGAAGAGCTGATCGCGGCAGGCTTCGAGTCGGGCCACGCCTACGGCAAATCCTTGCGCACGGTCAAATCGTGCGTGGGCTCCACCTGGTGCCGCTATGGCGTGGCCGACAGCGTGGGCTTTGCGATCCAGCTGGAAAACCGCTACAAGGGCTTGCGCACGCCGCACAAGATCAAGTTCGGCGTGTCCGGCTGCACGCGCGAGTGCGCCGAGGCGCAGGGCAAGGATATCGGCCTGATCGCCACGGAAACAGGCTGGAATCTGTACGTGTGCGGCAATGGCGGCATGAAGCCGCGCCACGCGGAACTGATCGCGGCTGGCCTTGATGAAGCCACCCTGGTGCGCTATGTCGACCGCTTCCTGATGTTTTACGTGCGCACGGCCGACCGCCTGCAGCGCACCAGCGTGTGGCGCGACAATCTGGAAGGGGGTCTCGATTACCTCAAGCGCGTCATCATCGACGACAGCCTGGGCATCGCCCACGAGCTGGAAGCGGACATGCAGCACGTGGTCGATACCTATGCCTGCGAGTGGCAGGAAGCCATCTCCAACCCCGCCGTGCGCCAGCGTTTCCGCCACTTCGTCAACAGCGAGAAGCACGATGAAAACGTGGTGTTCGTGGAAGAGCGGGGCCAGATCCGGCCCGCCAAGGCCATTGAACGCCGCAGCAGCGTGATCCCCATCCTTGCCGTGGAGGCTTGAGCCATGAATGCGATGAATGAACTTACCGGCGCCACTGCCGACAACTGGATGGCCATCTGCCCCCTGATGGACATCGTGCCCGATACGGGCGTGTGCGCGCTGCTGAACGGGCGCCACGTGGCCGTGTTCCGCGTCGGCGATGCCGCGCCGCGCGTGTACGCCATCGACAATATCGACCCGAATGCAGGGGCTTCCGTGCTGTCGCGGGGGTTGGTGGGCAGCATCGGCGAGCGCGTCGTTGTCGCCTCGCCCATCTACAAGCAGCACTTCGACCTGGCCAGCGGCGAGTGCATCGAAGCACCTGAACACTCGGTGGCCACCTGGCCCGCGCGCGTGTTTGCGGACATGGTGTGGGTGGCCCTGTGAACCCGCCAGCCAAGGCAACTGCGCGCCCCTCGCTCGTGGTGGTCGGCAATGGCATGGCCGGCATGCGCACGGTCGAGGAATTGCTGAAACTCGCCCCGGAGCTGTACGACATCACCGTGTTTGGCGCCGAGCCGCACGGCAATTACAACCGCATTTTGCTGTCGCCCGTGCTGGCTGGCGAAAAGACGGTGGACGACATCATGCTGCACACGCGTGACTGGTATGCGCACAACGGCATCACCCTGCACGCGGGCGACCCCGTGGTGCGCATTGACCGCCAGGCGCGCACGGTACAAGCGCAGTCGGGCATCGAGGTGCGCTATGACCGCCTGCTGCTGGCCACCGGTTCGACGCCGTTCATCGTGCCCGTGCCGGGCCACGCGCTGCCCGGCGTGATCGGTTTTCGCGATATCAGCGACGTCGACACCATGCTGCAGGCGGCGCGCGCGCACCGCCACGCGGTGGTCATCGGCGGCGGCTTGCTGGGGCTGGAAGCGGCCAACGGCTTGCAGCGCCAGGGCATGGACGTCACTGTCGTGCACATGAGCGGCGCCCTGATGAACCAGCAGCTGGATGTTCCCGCATCCATCCTGCTGAAAACGGCGCTGGAAGCGCGCGGCCTGCGTTTCCTGATGCAGGCGCAAACGGCGGAAATCCTCGGCACCGAGCGCGTGCAGGGAGTTCGCTTTGCCGATGGCACGTCGATCCCCGCCGACCTGGTGGTGATGACGGCCGGCGTGCGCCCCAACATCGCCCTGGCGCAGGCGGCCGGCCTGCACTGCGAACGGGCCATCGTCGTCGACGACTGCCTGCAAAGCTATGACCCGCGCGTGTATGCGGTGGGCGAATGCGTGCAGCACCGGCGCGCCACCTTCGGCCTGGTGGCGCCCATCTGGGAGCAGGCGCGCGTGTGCGGCGCGCACCTGGCCGGCGCAGGGCACCGGCGCTACGTACAGCAGGCCAGCGCCACCAAATTGAAAGTGACGGGCATCGACCTGTATTCTGCCGGCGACATCATCGGCGGCGAGGGCAGCGAAGACCTGGTGCTGCGCGATCCGCGCCGCGCCATCTACAAGCGTCTGGTGGTGCAGGGCAGCCGCCTGGCCGGTGTCGTGCTGTATGGCGACGTGCAGGATGGTCCCTGGTATTTTGACCTGATCCAGCAGCGCCGCGACATCAGCAAACTGCGCGCCTATTTATTGTTTGGTCAGGCGCTGTGCGCCCAGGCCGCCTGACAGGACACCCCATGACAAGCTGCACGCCCGTGAAAACCACTTGCCCGTATTGCGGCGTCGGCTGCGGCGTGGAAGCGACACGCCTGCCCGACGGCGCCATCCGCATCGCCGGCGACAGCAGCCACCCGGCCAACCTGGGGCGCCTGTGCGTAAAAGGCTCGGCGCTGGGCGAAACCCTGGGGCCAGAGAATCGCCTGCTGCAGCCGCAGGTGCGCGTCGCCGGCGTCTTGCAGCCGGCTTCATGGGACGTGGCGCTGGACAAGGTGGCTGGCGGCTTGCGCGCCATCATCGATGCACACGGTCCCGACGCCGTTGCCCTGTATGTATCGGGCCAGCTGCTGACGGAAGACTATTACATCGCGAATAAATTCATGAAGGGCTATGTGGGCAGCGCGAATATCGACACCAATTCGCGCCTGTGCATGTCGTCGGCCGTGGCGGGCCACAAGCGCGCGTTTGGCGAGGATATTGTGCCGGGCTGCTATGAAGACCTGGAACTGGCCGACATGATCGTGTTGGTCGGTTCAAACACGGCCTGGTGCCACCCCATCCTGTTCCAGCGCATCGCGCGCATCAGGGAAAGCCGGCCTGAAGTCAAGCTGGTGGTGATCGACCCGCGCCGCACGGCCACCTGCGAGCTGGCCGACCTGCATTTGCCCGTCAAACCGGGCACCGACGTGTGGCTGTTCAACGGCTTGCTGTGCCATCTGGCGAAGGAAGGCGTGATCGCCGACGATTTCGTCACGCGCCACAGTTCGGGACTCGACGAGGCGCTGGCGGCCGCCCATGTGGATTGCGGCGATCCGCTGCAGGTGGCGAAAATCTGCAAGCTCGACCCGCACGCCATGCTGGCGTTTTACCAGGCCTTTGCCGCCACGCGCAAGGTCGTTACGGCCTTTTCGCAGGGTGTGAACCAGTCGTCCTCCGGCACGGACAAGGTCAACAGCATCATCAACTGCCATCTGGCGACAGGACGTATCGGCCAGCCCGGCATGGGCCCGTTTTCGCTGACGGGCCAGCCGAACGCCATGGGCGGACGTGAAGTGGGCGGCCTGGCCAACATGCTGGCGGCGCATCTGGAGCTGGACAACCCACTGCACCGCGACACCGTGCAGACGTTCTGGGATGCTCCCCGCATCGCCAGCCAACCTGGCTTGAAGGCCGTGGAGCTGTTCCACGCGATCGAATCGGGCAAGGTCAAGGCCGTGTGGATCATCGCCACCAATCCGCTGGTGAGCATGCCGGACGCCGACCAGGTGCGCCGCGCGCTGGATAAATGCGAGCTGGTGGTGGTGTCGGACATCAGCGCGCAGTCGGATACGAACGCGCATGCCGACGTGCTGCTGCCGGCGCTGGGCTGGGGCGAGAAAGAGGGCACGGTGACCAATTCCGAGCGGCGCATCTCGCGCCAGCGCGCCTTCATGCCGGCGCCTGGCGCGGCGCGCGCCGATTGGCAAGTGTTGTGCGATGTCGCCACGCGCATGGGTTATGCCGGTTTTGATTTCACGTCGCCGCAGGCCATCTTCGACGAGCATGCGCGCCTGTCCACCTTCCGCAACGAGGGGGCGCTGGCGCGTTTGTTCAATCTGGCCGGCCTGGACAAGCTCGATGCGGCGCAATACGACGCGCTGGCGCCGCAGCAGTGGCCGCAGGGCAGAGCGCGCCTGTTCGGCGACGGCCGCTTTGCGCATGCGGACGGGCGCGCGCGTTTCGTGCCCACGGCACCGCGCGCGCCGCGCAACGCGCCCGACGAAGATTATCCGCTGATCTTGAACACTGGCCGGGTGCGCGACCAGTGGCACACGATGACGCGCACGGGCAAGGCAGCCAAGCTGTCGGGCCATGTCGCCGAAGCGTTCATCGACATCCACCCGCAGGATGCGCTGCTGTACAGCGTGCGCGAAGGCGAGCTGGCGCGCGTTTCCAGCGCCTGGGGCGCGATGGTGGCGCGGGTTGTGCATGGCGGCGGCATTGCGCGTGGCCAGGTCTTCGTGCCGATACACTGGAGCGACGCGAATGCCTCTGACGCGCGCGTGGGCGCCGTCGTCAATCCGGTCGTCGATCCTGTCTCGGGCGAGCCAGAATTCAAGCACACGCCCGTGCGCATCGAGCAGTTCCGCGTGCACTGGCATGCGTTTGTCCTGAGCCGCACGCCCTTGAATCTGGATGGCGTGGCGCACTGGACGCGCATCCAGGGCGAGCAATTCCTGCGCTACGAGCTGGCAGGCCGCCAGCGCATCGCCGACCTGGGCGCCTGGGCGCGCACCCTGCTCGGTGTGCAAGGGGAAGAGGCCGACTGGCTCGATTACCTTGACGCCAGCGCCGGCGTGTACCGCGCCGTGCACCTGGAAGCGGGGCGCATCGCGCAATGCGTGTATGTCTCGCCCCGTCCCGACCTGCCGTCGCGCAGCTGGCTGGCCAGCCTGTTTGCGCATGCGCAAATGGATGCGGCGGACCGCGCCGGCGTGCTGCTGGGCCAGCCGATCGGCAAGGGTGTCGACGCCGGTCCCACCGTGTGTTCGTGCTTTGGCGTGGGGCGCAACACCATTTGTGCTGCCATCGTGGAACAGAAGCTGACGACGACGGCGCAGGTGACAGCTTGCATCAAGGCGGGCGGCAATTGCGGCTCCTGCGTGCCCGAGATACGACAGTTGCTGTTTGAGGCGCGTAGCGCGGCCTGAAAATCTGTCCTTTCCAGCATGCCTTTGTTATATTGCCAGCTCTATAAAAGAGAGGCAGTGTGATGACAGCAGCACAACACCCCACGGTATGGTTGACGGGCTTGAGCGGCGCCGGCAAGACCACCGTTGCGCAGGCGCTGGCGCAGGCGCTCAAGGCGCAGGGCCGCGCCGTGGCGCTGCTCGACGGCGACCAGCTGCGCCATGGCTTGAACCGCGACCTGGGTTTTACGCCGCAAGACCGGCATGAAAACATCCGCCGCGTGGCTGAAGTAGCGCGCCTGATGAACGGGGCGGGCCTGACCGTCATCGCCGCCTTCATTTCGCCGTACCGCGCCGACCGGGCCATGGCGGCCGACATCATCGGCGCCGCGCACTTCATTGAAGTCCACGTCAGCACGCCGCTGGCCGTGTGCGAGGCGCGCGATCCCAAGGGCTTGTATGCAAAGGCGCGCGCGGGGCAGCTGGCGCAATTCACGGGCATTTCCGCGCCTTATGAAGCGCCGCTGGCTGCCGCGCTGACCCTGGATACGGGCACGCTGGCGCTGGACGCGTCGGTCGAGCGCCTGTGCCGGCATTTGCAGCAGCGGCTGTGACGGTGTGGTGGCGATGCGTATGAGATTGCGCAAACTGCTGCGCCGGCGCCGGCCGGCCAGCCTGAAGGCGCGCATGAGCGTGGTCGAGCGCGGCATGCGCGACGTGACGGGGCGCCAGCAGTACGTATCGCTGGCCAGCGCCGCCGTCTTCATCGACGAAGAGCGCGACGCGAAGCGCAATGTGCTGCGCACGATGGCGCCAGCCTGCAGCGTTTCCTGGCCGCGCAAACGGTGCTGGGCAAGGAGTTTTATACGGCCGGCGTGGTAGCCGCCGATGGCTCCCTGCTGGCCAGCATGGGCCCCGTCAAGCCGCAGGCAGGGATGAACCTGAAAGGCCGTCCGTATTTCGACCAGACGCTGGCGACCCGGCGGCCGGGGCGCCGTGCTGCTGCGCCTGCTGCAGCCTTTGGCGCGCCTGCGCCATCATGTGCATGAAATCCGCCGCCAGCGCCTGGGCATCGAGGCGCAGACGCGCGACAGCGAGCGGCGCTTGAAGCTGCTGACGGACCATGTACCCGTGGTGATCGTCTACATCGACCGCGAGCACCGCTACCAGTTCATCAACGCCACGTTTGAAAAATGGTTCGGCCGGTCGCGCAAGGAAAGCATGATGCAATCGATCCGCGACGTGCTGGGCGAAGAAGCGTATCAATTGCGCGAAGCCTACCTGCAGCGCGCCTTCCAGACCAGTTCAAGGTCATCAACGACAGCCTGGGCCACCATCCCGGCGATGCATTCGTGATCATTTTCGAAGGCGTGAACAGCGCGGCCGAAGTGCGCCAGATCGGCGCGAAGATCATCGACGCCATCCGCCATCCGCCAGCCCTTCGACCTGGCCAGCGGTCCGCTGCCGGTGACGACCAGCATCGGCATCGCTATCTTCCGCGAAGGCGTGGCGCTGCTCGAGGCGGCTGCTTAGCCGGCGTTACAGGGTGGCGTTCCAGTGGTCGAGCTGCTGCGTGGTGGCCGTGACGCCGCCACAGACGATGACCAGCACATTGCGGTAGGGCGCCAGTTCCGGCGCCTTGCCGTAGACGGCCGCCAGCGCCGCACCGCAGGCCGGTTCCACCACCAGGCGCTGGTGGCTAATGAAACGCTGGCAGGCATCGACGGCGGCCCGGTCCGAGACCACCACGCTGTGCAGCCGGCGCGTCTGGCTGATGGCATAGGCTTGCGCGCACACCTGGCGCGCGGCCAGCGAGGTGGCGATACTGCTCACGGCGGGCAGGGCCACGTGGTCGCGCGCGGCCACGGCGGCGGCCAGCGAGGCCGCGCCTTCGGTTTCCACGGCCACCAGGGCCACGTCGTCCCAGCCATTGCGCTGCAAGCCTTCGGCCACGCCGGCCAGCAGGCCGCCGCCGCCCACCGACAGCACCACCGCGTCCGGTTTCAGGCCAGCGCCGGCCACTTCATCGATCATGCCAGCATGGCCCTGCCACAGCAACGGGTCGTCGAACGGGTGTAAAAAGGCGTCTTGCGGCGTGAGCATCGACTGCGCCAGCGCGTTCGCTTCTTGCCAGGCGGCGCCGTGCACGATGACTTCGGCGCCTTCCTGCGCGATCAGGGCCCGGGCCCGTTCGCTGGTCGTTTCCGGCACCACGACGATGACGGGAATGCCCAGCTGGCGTCCCGCGTAGGCCACGGCGATGCCGGCATTGCCACCGGAAGAAGAGATGAAACGGCTGGCACCGCGCCGCGCGTATTCTTCGCAGGCGAGGCCGATGCCGCGGATCTTGAAGGAGCCGGGCGGCTGCAAGGCTTCGAGCTTGAGCCAGATGGCGCGGTCGCTGTGCAGGCTCAGGGTGCGCGAGTTGAGCAGAGGGGTTTCGATGTGCAGGGCCATGCGTGTTCCTGGTAGACGGTCAGGCCTGCATCATAGCCGAAGCGCCGATGCCACCGTCTCACCCTTGCCGCAAGCTGCCTTAATTCAAGGGCGCACTTTTGAGCTGATGCGTGCGCGCCACTTCCTTCATCGCTTCGAGCAGGTCGTCGCGCAGCTGGCGTGGTAGCTTGCCGAAGAATTCCTCGTCGTTCTGGTCGGCCATCCCGGCCAGCACGGGCACCAGCGCTTCGCCTTCCGTGGTCAATTCGATCGAGTGCTGGCGGCGGTCGGCCAGCAGGATCGATTTGCTGACCATGCCCTTGCTTTCCAGGCGGTCGATCAGCTTCGACACGGCACCCTTGCTCATGCCGGATACTTGCGCCAGCACCGTGGGCGAGGTGCAGCCCAGGCGGAACATTTCGCGCAGCACCACCCATTCGGACACCGTCACGCCGTTGGCCTCGGCTTTTTTCTGGAAGCTGTGGGAAACGTGGTTGGAGACGAAACGCAGCCAGTAGCCGAGATGGGCTTCCAGCTCGCTGACGGGAACGCTGTTGGGATGGGCGGCTTGCGTGGCGGCCGCTTCAAAAGTATGGCTCATTTTTCTTCCTTCACTGGGCGGCGTTACGGGCATGGTTATGGCCTTCACGCTTGCTGTCGAGTGGTTTGTTTGGGAACAATCATCGTGCTTGAGGTAGTACTAACACTGTTTTCACAGGAAATCACTGACTGGAAAAGAGTTTTTCCTTTTTTTCTTGCTCTGGATAGATAAAAATCAATATCAAGCAAATAACCGTATTGCTGGCGAGGAAGATTAAAAAAATAACTCATGTTGCATCAATGGTAACATGATTTTTGCCGAATTGATAAATATTTCAATTGCAATTGATGTCGAATGACAGCCGCTTGTTACTGCTGCCATTCAGCTGAATCGTTCCACCAGAAAATCGACGAAGCTGCACAATATGGGCGAGCGGTAGCGCTGCGGCAGGTAGACCACGCTCATGGGGCGGCTGGGCAGCGCCTGGCCGTGGTTGACTTGCCGGCGGCCCGAGACGGACACGCTGCAGACGTCGTCCAGCGATGAAAAGCTGGAACGGGCGCGCCAGTTGGGCGCCGATCACCTGATTAACTGCCGGGCCAGGCCCGCCTGGGATGCGGGAGTGCTGAAACTGACCAGTGGGCGGCACGGCCGCCAGCGTCGACTTGCTGCCCGTCATCGTCAAGGCCTTGCGCATCGTCGGCAACAACACCGGTTCCGTGGCCGACCTGGCGCAGGCGGTCCAGGCCATTGCCGCACATGGCATCGTGCCCGTCATCGACCGCGTATTCAGCATTGACGATACGGCCGAAGCGTATGCGGAGCTGGCTGCCGGCGGACGCCACTTCGGCAAGCTTGCCATTGCGCACTGAGGCGGGGACGCCCTGTCTTGGACGGCGATGGCGCCCGCCACCGGCCGTGGGACGCGCGTCGTCAGGCAGCCACCACCACCTTCACGTTGGCGTCGCGCAATACTTCGGCAAAGCGGGCCGGCGGCGGCGCGTCGGTAAACAGGATGTCGACTTGCGCCAGGTCGGCCAGGCGCACCAGCGCCTTGCGGCCGAATTTATGCTGGTCGGCCACCAGCCACACTTCGCGCGACTGCTCGATGATGGCTTGCGCCACTTTCACTTCGCGCGCATCGAAGTCGCGCAAGCTGCCGTCTTCGTCGATGCTGGAAATGCCGATGATGCCGATATCGACCTTGAACTGGCGGATGAAGTCGATGGTCGCTTCGCCCACGATGCCGCGGTCGCGCCCGCGTACCACGCCGCCGGCCACGATGACTTCGCAGGCGGCGTTGTCGGCCAGGATGGCGGCCACGTTCAGGTTGTTCGTCACCACGTGCAAGCCCGTGTGCTGTCCCAGCGCGCGCGCCACTTCCTCGGTGGTGGTGCCGATATTGATCAGGAGCGAGCAGCCATGTGGCACTTGCGCCGCCACGGCGGTGGCGATGCGCCGCTTGGCTTCGCTGTTGAATACCTGGCGCTGGTGGTAATCGATGTTTTCCACCGATGAGGGCAAGCCCACGCCACCGTGATAGCGGGCCAGCAGGCGCGCTTCTTCCATCTGCTTGACGTCGCGCCGCACGGTTTGCGGCGTGACGTCGAGCTGCTGGGCCAATTCCTCGACCGACATGGTGACTTTCTGGCGCACCACTTCAAGCAAGCGGCGCTGGCGGGGATTCAAATTCATGGGCGTGTCTCTTTAAAATTCCAAAAACGAACAAAATCGAACAAATGTGGGTAAAAATATGTTGCTATGAGTTCGATTTATGGCGTAATCTTATCCATATTGTATTCGTATGACATCCGTATTGATCTTAACCACAGTCGCCGGGTGTGCCTAGTCTTTCTTGACCGCCTGTCCTTGATAACGATGGAGTCCCGATGGCCTCAGTACAGCTGGGAAACGACGCAGTGCCGGAATCGGCGATGGAATGCGACCTGCTGGTGGTGGGCGGCGGCATCAACGGCGCCGGCATCGCGCGCGACGCGGCCGGGCGGGGCTTGTCCGTGGTGCTGTGCGAAAAAGACGACCTGGCGGCCCACACCTCGTCGGCTTCCACCAAGCTGATACACGGCGGCCTGCGCTACCTCGAATACTATGAATTCGGCCTCGTGCGCAAGGCGCTGATCGAGCGCGAAGTGCTGCTGCGCTCGGCACCGCACATCATGTGGCCGCTGCGCTTCGTCATGCCGCATGCGCAGGGCCAGCGCCCGGCCTGGCTGATACGCGCCGGCCTGTTCCTCTACGACATGCTGGCGAAGCGGGAAATCCTGCCTGCCTCGCACGGCGTCGATCTTGCGCGCCACGCGGCCGGCAAACCGTTAAAACCCGAATTCAAGCGCGGCTTCGTGTATTCCGATGGCTGGGTCGACGATGCACGCCTGGTGGTCTTGAACGCCATCGACGCGGCGGACAAGGGCGCGCACGTGCTGACGCAGACGCGCTGCACGGCGCTGGCGCGCCAGGGCGAGGGTGAGGATGCTGCTTGGCTGGCCACCTTGCAGCACGCCAGCGGCAGGCAGACGCTGGTGCGCGCGCGCAGCGTCGTCAATGCGGCCGGTCCATGGACGGCCGAATTCCTGCAGCAGGCGGCGCCCGGCGGACAGGGCCGGCATTTGCGCTTGATCAAGGGCAGCCATATCGTCGTCAAGCGCCTCTACGCGCATGATCATGCCTACATCTTCCAGCATCCGGACGGACGCATCGTATTTGCCATTCCGTATGAGCACGATTTCACGCTGATCGGCACCACGGACCTCGACTATCAGGGCGAGCGAGGCAAGGTGGAAATCGATGACGAGGAAATTCGTTACTTGTGCGAGCTTTCCAGTTACTATTTCAGCAAGCCCGTCGTGCCAGCCGACGTGGTCTGGACGTATGCGGGCGTGCGCCCGCTGGTGGAAGACGCGGCGGCCGACGCCAAGGCCGTCACGCGCGATTATCGCTTCGAACTGGACCAGGAAGGGGCGCCGTTGCTCAGCGTTTTCGGCGGCAAGATCACCACCTTCCGCAAGCTGGCCGAGGAAGCGCTGGATATGCTGGCGCCCTTGCTGGGCAATACGCGGCCAGCCTGGACGGAACACGCCTGCCTGCCCGGCGGCGACGTGTTCGGCAGCACGCCGCAGAACAGATCGGTGCGCGAATTCGGCCAGTTCGTACAAAGCTTGCAGCGCGACTATGCCTGGCTGCCGGCGGCATTGGTGGCGCGCTATGCGCGCGCTTACGGCACGCGCATCCATCTGCTGCTCGATGGGCGCCGGGACGTGGCGGCCATGGGCGAGGAAATCGCCGCCGGCCTGTACGCGGCGGAAGTCGATTATTTGCGGCGCCATGAGTGGGCCGTCGGCGCGGCCGACATCCTGTGGCGGCGCTCCAAGCTGGGCCTGCACCTGCCGCGCGAGACGGCGGGCAGGCTCGATGCGTGGCTGTTGCAGCATCCCGTGTTGCCGTAGGAAGAACACAGAACACGCTGGCGACCGCGCCCCGCAGAGGGTGCGGCGAAGAATAAGAAACCATCACTGGAGGAGAAGCGCGTGCAACTGGTACTGGACAAGATCAGCAGGAAACAGGGTGCTGACGACTTTTTATATCCGATGTCGCTGGCCCTCGTGCCGGGCGCCATCAACGTCTTGCTGGGCACCACGCGTGCCGGCAAGACCACCCTGATGCGCGTGATGGCGGGCCTGGACAAGCCCAGCGGGGGCAGCGTCACGGCCGATGGCGTCGACGTGACGGGCGTGCCTGTCAGCCGTCGCAACCTGGCCATGGTGTACCAGCAATTCATCAATTATCCGGCCTTTACCGTGTACGACAATATTGCCTCGCCCTTGCGCTTGCGCAAGGTGCCCGAGGAGGAGATACGCGCGAAAGTGCTGGCGCTGGCCGAGCGCCTGCACATCACGCCGTATCTGCAGCGCACGCCAGGCGAACTGTCGGGCGGCCAGCAGCAGCGCACGGCGCTGGGACGCGCGCTGATCAAGGATGCCTCCCTGCTGCTGCTCGACGAACCGCTCGTCAATCTCGATTACAAATTGCGCGAGGAATTGCGCCGCGAATTGACGGAACTGTTTTCCAGCGGCAGCACGACGGTCGTGTACGCCACCACGGAACCGCTGGAAGCGCTGCAGCTGGGTGGCCACGTGGCTGTGCTGCATGAGGGGCGCTTGTTGCAGCAGGGGCCGACGCTAGACGTCTTCAACGCGCCCAATTCCATCGCCGTGGCGCGCACCTTCAGCGACCCGCCCATCAACCTGATTCCCGCGCGCGTGGATGCGCACGGCGTGGCGCAGGCGGCCGATGGCCTGGCGATTCACCTGAGCGGCGAACAGCGCGCGCGCCTGAGCGACAGCACGGAGGTGATTCTCGGCGTGCGCGCACACAGCCTGCACTTGTCGCCGCAGTCCGATGGCGACGTGGCCATCGCGGCGCAGGTGGACCTGGCGGAAATCAGCGGCTCGGAAACCTATCTGCATGCGCGCCGTGGCGAGCTGGCCCTGGTGGCGCAGCTTGGCGGCGTGCACAATCTGGAGATCGGCAGCGCCTGCACCGTGTATTGCCAGCCGCATGCCCTGCTGATCTTCGCGCAAGACGGCGGCCTGCTGTTCGCTCCTGTGCAAGGAGGAGTGTGACATGGCGCGCATCGAACTGGTCGACTTGGCCCACGCCTATAAACCGAACCCGACTGCACCCGCCGACTATGCGCTGCGGCCCATGAGCATGGCATGGCATGACGGCGGCGCGTACGCCTTGCTGGGCCCGTCCGGCTGCGGCAAGACGACCTTGCTCAATATCATCTCCGGCCTGGTGAAACCGTCGCATGGCAAGGTGCTGTTTGACGGCAAGGATGTGACGCAACTGCCCACCGAAGCACGCAATATCGCGCAAGTGTTCCAGTTTCCCGTCATCTACGACACCATGACCGTGCACGACAACTTGGCGTTTCCGCTGCGCAATCGCGGCTGGAAAGAAATCGAGGTGAAAAAACGCGTGCAGCAGGTGGCGCAGATGCTGGAGCTGACGGGCGACTTGAAACTGCGCGCCAGCGGCTTGTCTGTGGATGCCAAGCAAAAGATTTCGCTGGGACGGGGCCTCGTGCGCCCCGACGTGGCGGCCGTGCTGTTCGATGAACCGCTGACGGTGATCGACCCGCACCTGAAATGGCTGCTGCGTAGAAAATTGAAGGAAATCCACCACGAATTGAAGTTATCGTTGATCTACGTCACGCACGACCAGGTGGAAGCCTTGACCTTTGCCGACCAGGTGGTCGTCATGACGCAGGGCGAAGTGGTGCAGACGGGCAGCGCGCAAGCGCTGTTCGAGGAGCCGGAACACACGTTTGTCGGTTATTTCATCGGCAATCCGGGCATGAACTTGCTCGATTGCACCTTGGACGATGGCGCCGCGAGGGTGGCGGGACAGGCACTGACCGTGTCCGCTGCAGCCCGTGCGGCGCTGCTAGGGGCGCAAGGCAAAATCACCTTGGGCGTGCGGCCCGAATTCGTCGAATGCTTGCCGGCGGGCGAGAGTGGCGACCACTGCCTGGATGCCACGGTCACGGCCGTGCGCAACATGGGCACGCATTATCTGGCGGAATTCCAACTGGGCGGTGCAACGGTGGCGGCCAAGCTGCGCGCCATCGATGCGGTAGCGGGAAAGACTGTGCGGCTGCGCTTTCCGCCGCAACGAACCTTGTTCTATGTCAACGATAAGCGGGTGGCCTGATGATACATAACGGTAAAACCGACAACAACCGCCGCGCCTGGCTACTGATACTGCCCGTGCTGCTGTGCGTGGCCTTTTCCGCCATCTTGCCCCTGATGACGGTGGTGAACTATTCCGTGCAAGATATCCTGAGCCCCACGCAAAAGGTGTTTGTGGGCACCGAGTGGTTCCGCATGGTCATGCTGGACGGCGACTTGCACAGCGCCTTGCTGCGCCAGCTGCTGTTTTCCGGCTGCGTGCTGGCGATCCAGATTCCGCTGGGTATATTGATCGCCCTGTGCATGCCGGCCGATGGCTGGAAGGCCTCGCTGGCGCTGGTGCTGATCGCGCTGCCCTTGCTGATTCCCTGGAACGTGGTGGGTACTATCTGGCAAATCTTTGGCCGCGGCGACATCGGCCTGATGGGCTACAGCCTGAATCAGCTGGGTTTTGATTACAACTACAACGGCAATTCGCTCGACGCCTGGCTGACGGTGATGGTGATGGATATCTGGCACTGGACGCCCTTGGTCGTGCTGCTGTGCTACGCGGGCTTGCGCGCCATTCCCGACGCGTATTACCAGGCGGCACGCATCGACGGCGCTTCGCGCCTGGCCGTGTTCCGCTACATCCAGCTGCCGAAACTGCGCAATGTGCTGATGATCGCCGTGTTGCTGCGCTTCATGGACAGTTTCATGATCTACACGGAACCGTTCGTGCTGACGGGCGGCGGTCCCGGCAATGCCACCACCTTTTTGTCGCAATACCTGACGCAAAAGGCCGTGGGCCAGTTCGACCTGGGGCCGGCTTCCGCGTTTTCCCTGATTTACTTCCTCATCATCTTGCTGTTCTGCTTTGTGCTGTACACGTGGATGCAGCGCGTCGGCACGGGAGACCAGAAATGATGCACAAGAAAACGAGCACTGCCATCCTCGTCGTCTTTTTGCTGGCGTCCCTGTTGCCCATCTACTGGATGCTCAATATGTCGCTCAAGACCAACGAGGAAATCGTCGGTGTGCTGAGCCTGTGGCCCCGGCAGCTGACGTTTGCCAACTATCACACGATTTTCACGGACCTATCCTGGTACAGCGGTTACATCAATTCCATGATTTACGTGGCGCTGAACATGGTGATGTCGGTGACGGTCGCCTTGCCGGCCGCCTATGCCTTTTCGCGCTACAACTTTGTCGGCGACAAGCATTTGTTCTTCTGGCTCTTGACCAACCGCATGACGCCACCGGCCGTCTTCCTCGTGCCCTTCTTCCAGCTGTATTCGACGGTGGGCCTGATGGATACGCATCTGGCCGTAGCGCTGGCGCACATGGTCTTCAACGTGCCGCTGGCCGTGTGGATACTGGAAGGCTTCATGTCCGGCGTGCCCAAGGAAATCGACGAGACGGCGTATATCGATGGCTACAGTTTCCCCCGCTTCTTCATCCGCATCTTCTTGCCGATGATCAAGTCGGGCGTGGGCGTGACGGCTTTCTTCTGCTTCATGTTCAGCTGGGTGGAATTGCTGCTGGCGCGCACCTTGACTTCCGTCAATGCCAAGCCGATTGCCGCCACCATGACGCGCACCGTGTCGGCGGCCGGCATGGACTGGGGCGTGCTGGCGGCGGCAGGCGTGCTGACCATCGTGCCCGGCGCGCTGGTGATCTGGTTCGTGCGGCATTACATTGCCAAGGGTTTTGCGATGGGGAGGGTGTGACATGGAAAATACCAATGACAGCACAGCCAGCCTGTTCGGCTGGATGGCGTGGACGCCGGAAGTGGTCATCTTTTTCATTTGTATAGGCTTGATGCTGGCTGGCATGACGGTGTGGCAAATCCGCTCGCCCAGCATAGAGCGCAAGGGTTTCTTGCCCATGCCCACCACGCGCGGCGACCGTTTGTTCATCGGCCTCTTGCTGGCTGCGTATGTGAATCTGGCCTGGGCTGGCTTTACGGAAATGCAGCAGGCGATAGGTGCTGCCATCAGTTTTGTCTTGTTGTTGCTTGTCATGCGGTGGGGGTGAGCCGGCTTGCCGGTGTTGATGGAGGCCGGACCGTCAGCAGGCGGCCGGCAATAAAATAAAAGGAGATTCACGATGAAATTGAAGTTCACGGTCTTCGCGGCTGCGGCCATGCTCGTGTCGAATGCAGTCCTGGCTGATGCCAGGCAGGCGCAAACCTGGATCGACAAGGAATTCCAGCCATCCAGCCTGAGCAAGCAGCAACAGCTTGCTGAAATGAAATGGTTCATCGATGCGGCGGCCAAGTTGAAAGCCAAGGGCATCAAGGAAATTTCCGTGGTCTCGGAAACCATCGATACCCACGTCTACGAATCGAAGACCCTGGCCAAGGCTTTCGAGGAAATCACGGGCATCAAGGTGCGCCACGACATCATCCAGGAAGGCGACGTGGTGGAAAAGCTGCAGACCTCCATGCAGTCAGGCAAGAGCATCTATGACGGCTGGATATCCGATTCCGACCTGATCGGCACGCATTACCGCTATGGCGCCGTCGAACCCCTGTCCGACTACATGGCTGGCAAGGGCAGGGAATTCACCAACCCCGGCCTGGATTTGAAGGATTTCATCGGCATCAGCTTTACCACGGCGCCCGATGGCAAGGTGTATCAATTGCCCGACCAGCAATTTGCCAACCTGTACTGGTTCCGCGCCGACTGGTTCGCGCGCAAGGATTTGCAAGCCAAGTTCAAGGCCAAGTATGGCTACGAGCTGGGCGTGCCGCAAAACTGGTCCGCGTATGAAGACATCGCCGATTTCTTCACGAATGATGTGAAGGAACTGGACGGCAAGAAAGTCTATGGCCACATGGATTACGGCAAAAAAGACCCGTCGCTGGGCTGGCGCTTCACCGATGCGTGGCTGTCGATGGCTGGCGCGGCCGACAAGGGCATTCCGAACGGCATGCCGGTCGACGAGTGGGGCATCAAGGTGGCGGCCGACAAGTGCACGCCCGTGGGCGCGTCCGTCTCGCGCGGCGGCGCCACCAATTCGCCGGCGGCCGTGTTTGCGCTGACGAAATACATCGACTGGATGAAGAAATACGCGCCGCCGCAGGCGAACGGCATGAATTTCTCGGAATCGGGTCCCGTGCCGGGGCAGGGCGAAATCGCCCAGCAAATTTTCTGGTACACGGCATTTACGGCCGGCATGACGAAACCGGGCTTGCCGGTCGTCAACAAGGATGGCACGCCGAAATGGCGCATGGCGCCGTCGCCGCACGGCCCGTACTGGAAAGAAGGTATGCAGAACGGCTATCAGGACGTGGGTTCCTGGTTCCTGTTCAAGTCCACGCCGGACGACCGCAAGGCCGCCGCCTGGCTGTATGCGCAGTTTGTCACCTCGAAAACCGTCTCGCTGAAGAAATCGATTGTCGGCCTGACTTTCATTCGCGATTCCGACATCCGCCACGATTACTTCACGAAGCATGCAAACGAATACGGCGGCTTGATCGAGTTCTACCGCAGCCCTGCCCGCGTGGCGTGGACGCCGACGGGTAACAACGTGCCCGACTATCCGAAGCTGGCGCAGCTGTGGTGGAAGAACGTGGCCACGGCCATCACGGCGGAAAAGACGCCGCAAGCGGCCATGGATAAGCTGGCCGAGGAAATGGACCAGGTCATGGCGCGCCTGCAGCGGGCGGGCATGAAGGCGTGTGCGCCCAAGCTCAATCCGAAAGGCGACCCGAACCAGTATCTGTCGGACCAGCACGCTCCATGGAAAAAGCTGGCGAATGAAAAGCCGAAGGGTGAAACGATTGCCTACGATAAATTATTGCAGGCGTGGAAAGAAGGCAAGGTAAGGTAGTCGTGTAAACTTCTGCCGCCGCTTTTCCGGGGCACGGGCGCTTGCCCGTGCCCCTTCACTGTAAAGACGTAGTAGCGACCATGACCAAATATATACTTGCTTTAGACCAGGGCACCACCAGTTCGCGCGCCATTCTGTTTGACCATGCGGGCCGGCCGCACGCCAGCGCGCAGCGGGAATTCCGCCAGATATTTCCCCAGCCGGGCTGGGTCGAGCATGACGCGGGCGAAATCTGGGCCTCGCAAGAGGGCGTGCTGCAGCAAGTGCTGCGCGACAGCGGCGTGGCCGCATCCGACGTGGCCGCCATCGGCGTGACCAACCAGCGCGAAACGACGGTGCTGTGGGACCGCGCCACGGGCGAGCCCGTTGCCAATGCCATCGTCTGGCAAGACCGCAGAAATGCGGCCTACTGCGCGCAACTGGTCGAGCAGGGCAAGGCGGACTTGATCCAGCGCAAGACGGGGCTCGTGCTGGACGCCTATTTTTCCGCCACCAAGTTGAAATGGCTGCTCGACAAGGTGCCCGGTGCCCGCGCGCGCGCCGAGCGGGGCGAGCTGGCCTTCGGCACCGTCGACAGCTGGCTGATCTACAAGATGAGCGGCGCCCACCTCACGGACACGAGCAACGCGGCGCGCACCATGCTGTTCAATATTCACACTTTGCAATGGGACACGGATTTGCTGGCGCTGCTGGACATTCCCGCTTCGCTGCTGCCCGACGTCGTGCCATCGAGCGGCGTGGCCGCGTACACGCACGCGGCATTGCTGGGCGTCTCCGTGCCGATCGCCGGCATCGCGGGCGACCAGCAGGCCGCCACCTTCGGCCAGGCCTGTTTGCAACCGGGCATGGCGAAAAACACCTACGGCACGGGCTGCTTCATGCTGATGAACGTGGGCAAGCGCCCCTTGCCCTCGAAAAACCGCTTGTTGACGACGGTGGGCTGGAGCCTGGGAGCCGGTAGCGACAAGACCGATTACTTGCTCGAAGGCAGCGCCTTTATCGCGGGCGCGGCCGTGCAATGGATGCGCGATGGCATCGGCATCATCCGCGACTCGTCTGAAGTGGAAGCGCTGGCCACCAGCGTGCCCGATTCGGGCGGCCTGGTCTTCGTGCCCGCGTTTGCCGGGCTCGGCGCGCCGTACTGGGATCCGTACGCGCGCGGCACCCTGATCGGCATCACGCGCGGCACGGGCAAGGCGCACATCGCCCGGGCCGCGCTGGAAGGCGTGGCCTACCAGAACGTGGACGTCTTGTCCGCCATGCAGGACGATGCGGGCATCGCGCTATCCGAATTGCGCGTCGATGGCGGCGCGGCCCGCAACGACATGCTGATGCAGTTCCAGGCCGACATTCTGAACGTGCCCGTGGTGCGTCCCGTGGTAACGGAAACGACGGCCCTGGGCGCCGCCTACCTGGCGGGCCTGGCCGTGGGTTTCTGGGAATCGCAGGAAGAAATCGCCGCCCAATGGCAGGTGGGACGCCGTTTCGAACCGGCCATGGCGGCCGAGGAGCGCCTGACGCGCTTGCACAAATGGCAGCGGGCCGTGGAGCGGTCGCGCGACTGGAGTGAATAAGAGGGAATCAGGGCCGCGCGTAATACACGGCGTAGCCCAGCGTTTCGCGCGGCACGGAATACAGGTCGCGCAGCTCGAAGTAGGGCGCGTGCACCTGGCCGCTGACAGCGATGCCGGCCCGTTCCAGGGCCAGCCGGAAGCGCGGCACATGAAAATATTGCGTGGCGACCATGGCCGTGTGCCAGCCATGCTGGAGCATCAGGGCCGCCGCATTGCGGGCCGTGGCGTCCGTGGTCCAGCCTTGATTATCCTCAATGATGGCACTGGCCGGCACGCCGCGCTTGGCCAGGTAGCGGGCCATGGAAGCGGCCTCGTCAAAACCTTCCTTGCCCGTGGCTCCGCTGACGAGGATGTGCGGCGCCCTGTGTTCCTGGAACTGCCTGAGCGCCACGTCGAGCCGCGCCTGCAAGCGGGGGCTGGGCGTGCCGTCGGGCAGGATCGTATTGCCGGGCACGACGATCACGTCGGCAGGCGCCAGTTTGTCGTGCAGGCCCGCCAGCACCAGGGCGGCGGTGGCCAGCAGGAAAACACCCGCGGTCGTTAAGCCCAGCACAGTTATTTTTCGCATCGCTCAACATCAAGTTTGGAATGGACGCATCATACCCGTCCATTCCGGCAAGTGTCAGTTCGCCTGCGCTTG
Organism: Janthinobacterium sp. ROICE36; assembly: GCF_002869965.1. GTDB lineage: Bacteria > Pseudomonadota > Gammaproteobacteria > Burkholderiales > Burkholderiaceae_D > Janthinobacterium. The sequence continues at coordinate 33,387 of NZ_PEBS01000035.1, read as the reverse complement.
TCGCGCGCGCTGGTTCGACAGATAAATATTGTCCATTTCCAGAGGCTTGCCTTCGCGTACGGCAGCCAGCCAGTCCTGCGTGCTGACGACGGCGGCGAAATTCGAATGAAACACAGTGCTGAAGACGCGGTGGATTTCCTCCGCGCTGGCCGTGCCTCCCGCATTCGCGTAGGGCAGGGTGCCGGTGGCGTCCTGCAGGAACTCGACTTGCAAGCCGTCGTGCGCGGCGTGGTAGATGGTGGCGGCGTCGCAGTTGTGCGTCATGTAGCCGATCACCGTCAAGGTGTCGATGCCATGGCTCTCCAGCCAGGCGCGCAAGTCCGTGCCCGCAAACGCGCTGCCCATGACCTTGTTGATGCGGTGGTCGGCGGGGAAGGCGGCCACTTGCGGATGCAACTGCCAGCTGTCGCTGCCTTTTGCGAAGATGGGGGAGGCTTCCGGCGCATCGTGCTGGACGACGATCACGGGCACGCCGGCGGCGCGGGCGGCGGCCATGGCGGTGACGATATTCGGCAGCGAGATGTCGACGGACGGGTATTCGATGGGCATGTCGCCCGTGAAGTATTCATTTTGTACATCGATGACGAGCAGGGCGCGACGTGGGGCGGTGGACATGGGTTCTCCTGGAAAGGTTGAAAAGAGGAAACAGCTCCTCGATAAGGCCATTGTCAGGCCGTGCGCCGTAAATATAAAGTGGCCTGAAGGCCGATATGCGATAAAATCGGGCCATGCCTACTATTCCTGCTTCTTCCTCCCTTCTGAGCGTGGCCGTGATCGCCTTCGACGGCATGACGCCATTTCACTTGTCCGTGCCTTGCCTCGTGTTTGGCGCCCAGACGGACGAGGTCGATCTGCCGCCTTTCCACGTGCGCGTGTGCGCCGCCGATCCCTCACCCCTGCGCACGGCGGCTGGCTTTTGCATCACGCCCGAGTTCGGGCTGGAAGGAGTGGAGGGGGCCGATATCGTCATCATGCCGGCGTGGCACGACGATTGCCGCGCTGCGCCGGCGCCATTGATCGAGGCACTGCAGGCGGCCAGCCGGCGCGGTGCGCGCATGGTGGGCCTGTGTCTGGGCGCGTTTCCCCTGGCGCAGGCAGGCTTGTTGGATGGCAAGAGCGCGGCCACGCACTGGGGCATGGCGGACGGGCTGGCGGCCCGCTATCCCAAGGTCAGGGTGGACCGGGAAGTGCTGTATGTGGACGATGGCGGCGTGCTGACGTCAGCGGGCGTGGCGGCCGGCCTCGATTGCTGCCTGTATTTGCTGCGCCAGCTGGCGGGCGCCGAGGTGGCCAACCGGGTGGCGCGCCGGCTGCTGGTGGCGCCGCACCGCCAGGGTGGGCAGGCGCAATTCATCGAGCGCCCGCTGCCCGTGTCCGGCAGCGAAGGGCGCTTCGCCGATGTGCTCGCCTGCGTGACGGCCAGCCTGGGCCAGGCGCACAGCATCGACGCGCTGGCCGAGCGGGCCGCCATGAGCCGGCGTAATTTTACGCGCCATTTCCGCCAGGCCACGGGTACGTCATTCAAGCAGTGGCTGCTGAACCAGCGTCTGGCGCATGCGCAAGGCATGCTGGAAAAAAGCGCGGCCTCGATCGATGTCGTGGCGCAAGAGGCTGGCTTCGGCACGGCCCTGTCGCTGCGCCAGCATTTCCGGGCGAACTTGCAGACGTCGCCATCGGCGTATCGCAAGCTGTTCCGGCAGCAACTAAGCCATGCCCGACAACCATAGCGCTGCCGAGTCGCCGCTGCCCTGGGGCAGCTTCCAGCGCGCACATACTGGCCATGCAGCAGCACCAGGGCGTCCGTATATTCGGGCAGGATGGCCAGCGCCGCTTCCAGCAGCGCGATGGCAGCGTCCGGGTTGCGCTGCGCAATCCATTCCTTGGCAGCCAGGAAGGCGGCGCGCGGCGAGGCGGCATCATCGGCCAGCGAGGGCGTGGCGATATACTCGTCCTCTGCGGCTGCGTGGGCTTGCAGAAACGCCGCCAGGCTGGAAAAGTGTGGCTGGATACGCCATTCGTCATGCCACGTCTCGACCACGATCGGTTCGAACGCTTCGCGGCCGATGGGCCAGTACAGGCCGAAAGTGTCGCCGTTGCCCAGCGCGCCTTCGGAAAACGGTGTGAAGCCTAGCGGTGGATACGCTGTCGTGTGTTGCCAGTCTTGTTCCGCCGAAAGGTGGGCGAAGTTAGCAGGTCGTTGCATGGGGCGCAGGAAGAGAAAACGCCAGTGTAGAACAAGAGGGCGCGGCTGGCGCGTTCCCCATGGCTTGCTTGTGCAGCTTATTTGCGTGATTTACTTGCGCGGCTCGTGTATCCGGAATTTCCTGACGATGCCCGCCTGGTCGAACATGACGGCCACTTCGCGCGTGCCTTTTTCGCCCAGCAGGGGGATCAGCCGCGTCACCTTGGGCGCTTGCAACTGGTTCTTGTAGACCCAGACTTCATAGCCCGGATCGAAGCTGACGACGGTGGCGTTGCCCAGGGCCGCGTCGAGGTCGAGGCGGGTGGTCTTGCCCACCTTGATGTTCTGATAGAAGGCGCCGTTATCGGGCGCGCGGTTGACCTTGTATTCACTGGCGGTGCACATGGCCACGGCCAGGCCCGCGAGGCAGGATGCTGCCAGTTTTATCAATGTGTTCATATGGACTCCCAGTGTGCATCACTGCTTCCAATCTCAGAGGGGACGGGCGTGATGTCAGGTGGGGAGTGTGCTTGTGTCGCCACGAATGTGCTACAAGATTATACAAAGGCGAACAAAACGATGCTACCGGTACCGGCAGCCGGTACCTTCAGCGGCTCTGCAGCACGTCGGTGGGCAGCGCCAGGGTTTCCTTGATTTCTTCCATCACCACATAGCTTTTCGATTGCGCGGCGCCCGGCAGTTGCAACAGCATGTCGCCCAGCAGCTTGCGGTACTCGGCCATTTCATGGATGCGCGCCTTGATCAGATAGTCGAAGTCGCCCGACACCAGATGGCATTCCTGTACTTCGGGAATTTGCAGCACTTCGCGGCGGAATTGCTCGAAGGCAGACGCCGATTTTTGATTCAGCGTAATCTCCACAAAGACGAGCAGCTTGGCGCCCAGCGCGGCCGGGTTCACCTTGGCGTGGTAGCCCGTGATGACGCCGTCGCGTTCCATGCGCTTGACCCGCTCGATGCAGGGCGTGATCGACAGGCCCACCTGTTCGCCCAGGTCTTTCATCGAGATGCGGCCATCCTGTTGCAGGATGCGCAGGATGTGGCGGTCCAGCTTGTCGAGGCCACGTGCCGATTCTTTAAGGATTCTCATGATTTATTGCTGAATATCTCGATTTATACGTGAACAAATACTGGCTCTTTCCCAATATGATAGCGGTTAATCTGGCGCTAGCCATAAATATAATCGAGGAAACTATGCGTATTGTGATTCTGGGTAGCGGCGTCATCGGCGTCACCAGTGCTTACTATCTGGCCAAGGCAGGACATGAGGTGACCGTCATCGACCGCCAGCCGGGCCCGGCACTGGAAACCAGCTTCGCGAATGCGGGGCAAATCTCGCCCGGCTACGCCTCGCCATGGGCGGCGCCCGGCATTCCCTTGAAAGCCGTGAAGTGGATGATGCAGCGCCACGCACCGCTGGCCATCTCGCTCGACGGCAGCGCCGCCCAGCTCAAGTGGATGTGGCAGATGTTGCGTAATTGCACCCCGGAAGCGTATGCCGTGAACAAGGAACGCATGGTGCGCCTGGCCGAGTACAGCCGCGACTGCTTCAAGGTGCTGCGCGCCGAGGCGGGCATCACCTATGAAGGCCGCCAGCAAGGCACGATGCAATTGTTCCGCACTGAAAAGCAATACAACGACGCCGCGAAAGATATCGAAGTGTTGAAAGACGCAGGCGTGCCGTATGAAGTGCTGCAGCGCAACGAGTTGTCGCGCGCCGAACCGGCCCTGGAAGGTGTCAAGGATAAACTGTTCGGTGGCTTGCGCCTGCCCAACGATGAAACGGGCGATTGTCAGCTGTTTACCACGCGCCTGTCGGAAATGGCCGTGGCGCTGGGCGTGAAGTTCCGTTATGGCGTGGCCATCGATGCCTTGCTGACGCAGGGCGACGAAATTGCTGGCGTGCAATGCGGCGCGGAAATCGTCAAGGCCGATTCCTATGTGGTGGCCCTCGGTTCCTACTCGACCGGCTTCATGAAGCCGCTGCTGGACATTCCCGTGTATCCGCTGAAGGGCTATTCGATCACCGTGCCTATCGTCAACGCGGCCAAGGCGCCCGTGTCGACCATCCTCGATGAAACCTACAAGATAGCCGTCACGCGTTTCGACGACCGCATCCGCGTGGGCGGCATGGCGGAAATCGCCGGCTACAACCTGGACCTGAACCCGCGCCGCCGCGAAACCCTGGAAATGGTCGTCAATGATCTGTTCCCCGGCGCCGGCAACACGGCGCAGGCCACGTTCTGGACGGGCTTGCGCCCGATGACGCCGGACGGTACGCCGATCGTCGGCCGCACGCCGCTGCGCAACCTGTTCCTGAACACGGGCCACGGCACTCTGGGCTGGACCATGTCCTGCGGTTCGGCGCAATTGCTGGCCGACCTGATGTCGTCGAAGCAGCCGGCGATTCTGGCCGAAGACCTGTCCGTCAGGCGCTACAGCGGCGCGCAGCGCAGCGGCAAGTTGCAATACGCGGGAGCCTGAGATGGCGGCCAGCATGCCTCCGAAGGAACGTAGCGGCGCCATCCTGACGGTGGACCTCGATGCCGTGCGCGCCAACTACCGCTTGCTGCGAGACAAGGCGCACCCGGCCGCCTGCTCGGCCGTGGTGAAGTCCGACGCGTATGGCCTGGGCGCCGCGCAAGTGGGCGCGGCCCTGTATGAAGAGGGTTGCCGCCATTTCTTCGTGGCCCATCTGGAAGAGGGCATCAGCCTGCGCCCGCACGTGGCGCCGGACGCGGACATCTTCGTGCTGCACGGCCCGCCCGTCGATACGGAAGGTGAATTCACGGCCCACGGCTTGATACCCGTGCTCAACAGCGAGCCGCAGGTGGCGGGCTGGCGCAAGCATGCAGCAGCGCTGGGCACTACCCTGGACGCCATCGTGCAGGTCGACAGCGGCATGTCGCGCATGGGCTTGTCGCCGCGTGAAATCGATGGCTGGCTGCAGGATGCACACTTTCTCGATGGCATCAAGGTGCGCTACATCATGAGCCACCTGGCGTGCGCCGACGAACGGAGCAACCCCATGAATGGCGAGCAACTGGCCCGTTTCACCGCCATCCGCGCCCGTTTGCCGCAGTATCGCGCCAGCCTGGCCAATTCTTCGGGCATCTTCCTGTCGCCCGACTATCACTTTGACCTGGTGCGCCCCGGTGCTGCCCTGTACGGCATCGCGCCGCAGGGCGACGCGCCCAATCCCCTGCGCTCCGTGGTCCGGCTGCAAGGCAAGGTGCTGCAAACGCGCACGATCGCCGCCGGCGACCACGTCGGTTACAGCCGCCGCTACACGGCCAGCGAGCCGCGCCAGGTCGCCACCGTCTCCGTCGGTTATGCCGATGGCTGGCTGCGCAGCATGAGCAACCAGGGCCTGGCCATCGTCGATGGCGTGAAAGTGCCGCAGATCGGCGCCATCTCCATGGATTCCATCACCCTGGACGTGAGCACCATCGCGCAGGAGCGCGTGGTGCCGGGCAGCCTGGTCGACCTGATTTGCGCCGAACACCCGGTCGACGCCGTGGCGGCCATGGCCAATACCATCGGCTATGAAGTGTTGACGAATCTGGGCGGGCGCTATTACCGCGAGTATCAAGGCCTCGCGCAAGCCGCACGCTAGACAGCGCGAAACCGATGATTGTGTGGCAAGATAGCCTTGGTGTGAGCTTCACTCCAGGGCTATTTTTTTCATCATGATCGGGGATTTCTATGAGTCAATATCAAGTTGCAATCATCGTCGGCAGCCTGCGCAAGGATTCCTTCAACCGCAAGCTGGCCGACGCCATCATCAAGCTGGCGCCGCCCGAATTTTCTTTTAAACATATCGACATCGGCGACTTGCCGCTGTACAACCAGGATGACGATGGCGCACAGGCCGAGCAGGTGTTGCGCCTTAAATCCGACATTTCTGCTTCGCAAGCCTTGCTCTTCCTCACGCCCGAATACAACCGCTCTATCCCTGGCGTGCTGAAAAACGCCCTCGACCACGCTTCGCGCCCGTATGGCCAGAGCGTGTGGGGCGGCAAGCCGGGTGCCGTGCTCGGTGTTTCCGTGGGTGCCACGGGCACGGCGCTGGCGCAGCAGCATTTGCGCAATGTGCTGGCCTATCTGGATGTGCCCCTGCTGGGCCAGCCCGAGATGTTTATCCAGGCCAAGGAAGGCCTGTTCGACGAGCATGGCGGCATCGGCCCGGCCAGCCTGGGCTTCTTCCAAGGCTGGATGCAGCGCTATGTGGACTGGGTCAGGAAGCACGCCATCCACGCTTGATGCATAGCAAGGCGACAGCGTCCTGCGTTGCCGCTTGCCCACATTCTTTGAGCATGGATGCCAAGATTTCAATATTGGCACGGTTGTCTCGGTATAATGCGCCCTTTCTTTAGCGCAATATTTTTTCTTGCCGACGCCATGTGGACTAAACCTGTTCCGCGCATGAATTTGCGCCGTTTGATCGTGCTCGTGGCCTTTGCCAGCGCCCTGGTGTCGCTGGTCAATACGTTTTATGCCAGCTACAGCGTGCAGCGCCAGTTGCTGATCGACACCACCCTGGAAGCGAACCACGCGTATGCGAGCAAGCTGGCCAGCACGGCCGAGGATTTCCTGCAATCGGCGCGCCAGCAGCTCGCTTACAGCGCCGGCGGCCTGCCGGCGCGCATGGGCGACAACGCCTGGCTGACGGACGAGGCGCAGCGGCTGCGCCTGCAAACGAACAGCTTCAATTCCGTGCTCATCGTCGATGCCCAGGGCAAGGTGCTGGGCGTGTCGCCGGAAACGCTGGCCCTCAAGCACCGCACGCTCGATTCGGCCGGCGCCGTGCAGGCGCTGCGCGAGCGGCGCCCGCTGGTGACGCAGCCGTACATGTCCTCGGCCGGCAACCTGGTGGTCTTCATTTCGCATCCCATCGTCGGCAAGGATGGCCGCTACCTCGGTTATGTGGGCGGCAGCATCTACCTGAAACAGAAAAACATCCTGTACACCATGCTGGGCCAGCATTACTACCGCGACGGCTCCTACCTGTACGTGGTGGACCAGAACCGCCGCCTGCTGTACCACCCGGACCCCGAGCGCCTGGGCGAGGTGGCTGGCAGCAATGACGTGATCGACACCATCATCGCGCAGCAGGGCGGCGGCAACCGGCGCATGCACAACAGCCTGGGCGTGGACATGCTGGCCGGCTACGCCGTCATGCCGTCGACGGGCTGGGGCATCGTGGCGCAGCGTCCGACGGCCATGACGCTGGCCCCGCTGAACCAGCTGATGGTCAATACGGTCTGGTATTCCTTGCCGATCGCCTTGCTGAGCCTGCCATTCATCTGGTGGCTGGCCAGCCTGATTTCGCGGCCCCTGGTGCAGCTGGCCGAGGGCGCGCGGCGCATGGATGCGCCCGGCACGGCAGAACGTATCGCCGCCATCCGCTCGTGGTACGTGGAGGCGGCGCAGATCAAGAAAGCCTTGCTGAAGGGCTTGGCGTTGTTGCAGAACAAGATCGGCAAGCTGAAGACGGACGTGGAAACGGACCCGCTGACGGGTTTGTCGAACCGGCGCGGCATGGCGGCAGCGCTGGATGTCTGGCAGGCGCAGGCGCGACCCTTTTCCGTCATCGCCATCGATATCGACCATTTCAAGCAAGTCAACGACCGCTGGGGCCATGCCGTGGGCGATGACGTCATCCTGCGCCTGGCGCAGCTGATGCGCGCCTGTTCGCGCGATGCCGACGTGCTGTGCCGCAATGGCGGCGATGAATTCATCATGCTGCTGCCCGACGCCGACCTGGACGCGGCCATGCAGGTGGCCGAGCGCCTGCGCGCCAAGGTGGCGGCCGCCGTGATTCCCGGCGCGGGCGCCGTCACGGTCTCGCTGGGCGTGGTCTCGTCGTCGCACGGTGCGCGCAGCACGGACGCCGTGTTGCTGGCCGCCGATGCAGCCCTGTATGTGGCCAAGGAAAACGGACGCAACCGCGTGGGACTGGCCGAGCCTGCCTGACAGGCGGACGTGCGGCATAAACTGATCCGCTGTTTTCTGTTGTCTCTGAGCCTGTCCGGTTTGCCCGCCAGCGCTTGCCATCTGGCCCTGATGAGGTACTAGGAGGACAGCAGCGATGGCAGGGATGGATATTGATGACGTTTGAGCAAGAGCTTGGCATCCGCTGCACCCGTTCCGCCTGAGCGTGCCAGGCCCTGTTCGAAGGGCAGGGATATTATGGTGCGTACGGCATCTGGCTGACGCACGGCTACGTGCGCAAATAGGGACTTGACCTTCCACATGTGGGAAGGTTTATAGTCCATGCCATGAACCGTGCCTTTTTTCGCTTTTCCCGCTTTTTCGCCCGCTCGCTGCTCTGGCTGCTGGCCGTCACCTTGCCCTTGCAGGGCTTTGCGTCGGCCATGCGCAGCTGTTGCGTGGACGAGCTGGCGGCAACGGCGACCGTCGTGGCAGCGCAGGCGCAGGCGCCCCAGTGCCACAAGATGGACGATGCGGGCGACATGGCCGACATGCAGATGGCGGACCAGCCGATGACAATGGCCATGCACGATGGCGGTGCCACGCAGCATGGCCACGATTGCAGCAACCATGGCGCGTGTACCGTGGGCGCCACGGCGCCGCCGGGCATGCCGGCCTTGCACGCCTTGATTCTGCGCGCGCCGCCACCGGCGCTGGCGCCCGATTCCCTGTTCGCCGGGCATATCCCGCCTGGTCCCGAACGTCCCCCGAGAAGCACGCGCTCCGCCTGACCGCCCGTTGAACCTGGCGGTGCCGCCGTCGCACGTGCTTGCACCTTGCACCGGCCGCGCCAGCGTTCCAATAGCGCGCCCGCCGCGCCATACCCTGTCAATCAAGGAATGCCATGAAATACCTGTTCAGCCTCGCGCTGGCGGCGCTGCCGCTGGCCGCCAGTGCCGCCCGCCCGGTCGCCGCCGTCACGCCCGCCCCGCAAGAGGCGCAAGCGCCCGTGCCGGCCAGCACGTACCGCTCCGCCTTTGCCGGCTACCGTCCCGCCGCCGAAGACGAGGCCACGCCCGACCAGGCCTGGCGCGCCGTCAACGAGAAAGTCGGCAAGGCCGGCGGCCACATGGGCATGATGAAGATGGAGGGCCACAAGATGCCAATGGATAAGCCCACTGCCAAACCGCCCGCCCAGCCCGCCCCGCAACACCAGCACGAAGGACACTGACATGGCCCGTTTCACAAAATCAACTTGTTTGACGCCGCTGGCGCTGGCGGCCGTCTTGCTGCTCAGCGGCTGCGCCAGCTTCAGCCCCGATGGCGGCATGCAGACGGTGTCCGCGCTGGCCGACGCCCGCACGGGCGCTCCCGCCGCTCTGGCGGACAAGGGCGGCGAGGATAAATTGGCTACCCTGCTGGCCCAGCCCCTGGACGCCGACAGCGCCGTGCGCATCGCCCTGATGAACAACCACGGCATGAAAGTGGCGCTGGCCCAGCTGGGCGCGTCCGAGGCGGACCTGGTGCAAGCGGGACGTTTGCGCAACCCGGGCCTGTCGTTCGGCCGCTCGCATGGCAGCCACGGCAATGAAATCGACCGCGGCGTCAGTTTCGACCTGGCAGGACTGCTGACCATGCCGATGCGCGTCAACATCGAGCGGGGCCGTTTCGAGCAAGCCAAGCTGCAGGCAGCCAGCAGCGCCGTGCAACTGGCGTCTGACACGCGGCGCGCCTACTTCAATGCCGTGGCCGCCGTGCAGACGGAAGCATTCATGCAGCGGGCGCTGGTGTCGGCGGAGGCGGGCGCCGAACTGGCCACGCGCCTGCGGCAGGCGGGCAACTGGAGCCGCCTGGACCAGGCACGCCAGCAAGTGTTTTATGCGGACGCCGTCGGCGACCTGGCGCGCGCGCGCCACCAGGCCACCGCCACGCGCGAGCACCTGACGCGGCAGCTGGGCCTGTGGGGCAAGCAGACGGCCTTTACTTTACCGTCGCGCCTGCCGGACTTGCCGGCCCAGGCGGTGCAGGCGGCCAATATCGAGGCGCAGGCGATGGAGCAGCGCCTGGACGTGCAGATGCGCAAACTCGATGCGCACGCGACGGCCGACGCGCTGGGCCTTGCCAAGGTGACGGGTTTCGTCAATGTGCTCGACGTGGGCTATACCAACAAGAGCACGAACGAGGCGCCGCGCGAGAACGGCTATGAGGTGTCGCTGGAATTGCCTCTGTTCGACTGGGGTACGGCGCGCAACGCCAAGGCGCAAGCCTTGTACGAGCAGTCGCTGCAGCGCACGGCGGGCACGGCGGTGCGGGCCCGCTCCGAAGTGCGCGAGGCGTATTCCCGCTACCGCACGACGTATGACCTGGCGCGCCACTACCGCGATGAAGTCGTGCCGCTGCGCAAGACGATTTCGCATGAAGTATTGCTGCGCTACAACGGCATGCTGGCCAGCGTGTTCGAGCTGCTGGCTGACGCGCGCGAGCAGGTCGCCAGCGTGAACAGCGCCATCGACACCCAGCGCGATTTCTGGATCGCCCAAACCGAATTGCAGTCAGCCATCAATGGCAGCGGCTCTGCCGCGAAGGAATAATGATGATTACACGTAGAAACTTTTTCATGAATGCGGGCGCTGTCGCCCTCAGTGCGGCAGCCGTCAGCAGAGTCGGCGCGGCATCGTTGCCGGAAGCCGTCAGCATGGCCGGCGCCGATACCAAGGCGCCGCCACCGCCGCCGAACGGGCGGCCATTCAACCCCGTCGTCACCCTGAATGGCTGGTCCTTGCCCTGGCGCATGAACAACAACGTCAAGGAATTTCATTTGGTGGCCGAACCCGTCGTGCGCGAACTGGCGCCCGGCATGCAAGCGAATCTGTGGGGCTACAACGGCCAGTCGCCGGGGCCCACCATCGAAGTGGTGGAGGGCGACCGCGTGCGCATCTTCGTCACGAATAAATTGCCGGAACACACGAGCGTGCACTGGCATGGCCAGCGCTTGCCCAACGGCATGGATGGCGTCACGGGCCTGACCCAGCCTGGCATTCCTCCGGGCAAGACTTTCGTCTATGAATTCGTCGCCAAGCGCCCCGGCACCTTTATGTACCACCCGCATGCCGATGAAATGACGCAGATGGCCATGGGCATGATGGGATTTTGGGTGACGCACCCGAAAGACCCGAACTTCATGAAGGTGGACCGCGATTTCGTCTTCTTGCTCAGCAACTACGACATCGATCCCGGCAGCTACACGCCGAAGATCATGACCATGACAGACTTTAATTTGTTCACTTTCAACAGCCGCGTCTTCCCCGGCATCGCCCCCATGGTGGTGCGCCAGGGCGACAAGGTGCGCGTGCGCGTGGGCAATCTGACCATGACCAACCATCCGATCCACATGCATGGCCATGAATTCGAGGTGACGGGCACGGATGGCGGCTGGACCCGGCCCGAATCGCGCTGGCCCGAAGTGACAACCGATATTGCCGTGGGCCAAATGCGCGCCGTGGAGTTCACGGCCACCGACCTGGGCGACTGGGCTTTCCATTGCCACAAGTCGCACCACACGATGAATGCCATGGGGCATGATGTGCCCACCATGATAGGCGTCGACCACCAGGGCGTGGCCGCGAAGATCAACCAGCTCGTGCCCGGCTACATGGTGATGGGCGAGCGGGGCATGGCCGACATGGGCGAGATGCAGATGCCGATCCCCGACAACACCTTGCCGATGATGGCCGGCGACGGTCCCTTCGGTGCCATCGGCATGGGCGGCATGTTTACCACGGTGAAGGTGCGCAAGGAGCAGAAGCCGGGCGACTACCGCGACCCGGGCTGGTGCAAGCACCCGGCCGGCAGCGTGGCCTATGAATGGACGGGCGCCTTGCCGGAACCGGTGCGTGGCCAGGGCACGGCCAAGAGCGGCGTGGAAATGACGGTGCGCAAGCCGGCCGGCCACAGCGGACATTAAGGATGCGCCCGAACGGCTTGCCTAGCATGGCAAGCCGTTTTGCATGTTGTTGCACATCAATGAATTATTGTTTGGTGACAATCCGAGCATTTTGTTTCGTGGTTTTTCTTTATATTCAAGCCAGTACGCTCCAGTTGCATCGAGTATGGGCCAGTCTACGGGGGAAATCATGTTGAACCGGATGAAGGTGGGAACGCGCTTGCTGGCGGCATTTTTCTGTGTCGCGCTGATGGGGGCCATCGTGGCCGGCATCGGCATCTTCAACATGGGCAAGATCGATACCATGGCGGGGCAGATGTACCACAGCGAATTGCTGGGCCTGTCGCACATCAAGGAAGCCAACATCGCCTTGATCAAGGTGGGCCGCGCCCGTAGTAATTTTTTGCTGGCCACTACTGACGAAGAGCGCGCCAAGCGTCAGGCCGACATCGCCAAATTCCTCGACGTGAATAAAAGCTACCTGGTCAAGGCGCAACCGCTGTTTGTCACGCCCGCTGCCAAGGAGCTGTTTGCCCGTTTTGCCGCCGTCGAAGCGGACTATATTGCCACCATGCGGCAGGCGCTGGCGCTGGCTGCGGCCGAGCCGCTGGCCCAGCGTAGCGCGCAACTGATCGATCTGCTCAACAAGACGCGGCTGCATGCCGACGAACTCGACGATGTGCTGGATAAACTCTCGCTGCAGAAAGAAGCGCGCGCCAGGGCGGCGGCCGAGCAGGCGTCCGGCGTGTACCAGGCCAGCCGCAGCTTCATGATTGCGCTGGTGCTGGGCAGCGTGGCGGCCGGCCTGGCGCTGGGCGCGCTGATCACGCGCGGACTGACGCGCCAGCTGGGCGGCGAACCGGCGTATGCCGTCAGGATCGCCGGTGCCATCGCCGGCGGTGACCTCACCATAAATATCCGCACGGCCAGCGACGACAGCGACAGCCTGCTGTTTGCCATGAAATCCATGCGCGACAAGCTGGTGGGCATCGTCAGCCAGGTGCGCTCGGGTACGGATACCATCAACACGGCTTCGGGCGAAATCGCCCAGGGTAACCTGGATTTGTCGTCACGTCCGGAAGAGCAGGCCAGTTCGCTGGAAGAGACCGCTTCATCGATGGAGCAGCTGACCTCGGCCGTGCGCCAGAATGCCGACAATGCGCGCCAGGCTAATGTACTTGCCGGCGCCGCCTCCGAGGTGGCCGGCAAGGGCGGCGCCGTGGTGGGGCAGGTAGTGCAGACGATGGAATCGATCAATGCCTCTTCGCGCAAGATCGTCGACATCATCGGCGTCATCGACGGCATCGCCTTCCAGACCAATATCCTGGCCTTGAACGCGGCCGTGGAAGCGGCCAGGGCGGGCGAGGAGGGGCGCGGTTTTGCCGTCGTGGCGTCTGAAGTGCGCAACCTGGCGCAGCGCTCGGCCAGTGCGGCCAAGGAAATCAAGACCCTGATCGGCGACTCCGTCGAGCAGGTGGAAATCGGTTCCAAGCTCGTGCATGACGCGGGCAAGACCATGGATCAAGTGGTCGCCAGCGTGCGCCAGGTGGCCGACATCATGCAGGAAATCACGGCCGCCAGCGCCGAACAAAGCGCCGGCATCGAGCAAGTCAACCAGGCTGTGCTGCAAATGGACCAGGTGACGCAGCAGAACGCGGCCCTGGTGGAGGAGGCGGCGGCTGCCGCCGCCTCGCTGCAAGAGCAGGCGCACACCTTGACGGAACTGGTGGGCGTGTTCCGCCTGCATGCCCAGGCCCAACAGCTGGCCATACCGCCAGCGAGCAACGTCACGCCGCTGCGCCGGCCGGCGCCCCCGGCCAGGCAGGGCGTGCGGCGCCTGGCTTGAACGCGGCTGGCTCGGGCACCATCGGCGCGGTGGTGGTAGGCTGTCGTTATTGCGCGTTTGCCGCTTCCGGGTCTTTCATGCCGTCTCCTTTCGTGTCGCCCATATGTTTCTCCTTATTGCTACTGTCCCTGGTACCATTGGCGCAGGCGCAGGAGGGCGATCCCGTCCTGCCTTACCGGCCTTCCGTGGCCAGTCCCGCCCAGCTGCCCGTGCCGGGCCAGCTGGAATTCGAGGTGGGCGGCCTGCTGTCGAAAACGGACGATACGCGCCGCGCCAGCCTGCCAACCACGTTTAAACTGGCGTTCACGCCCGAATGGGGCGTGCTGCTCGAAGGCGAGGGTGTTGTGCGCGCGCGCGATGAAACGGGCCGGCGCGAGACGGGCGTGGGCGACACGACTGTCGTGCTCAAGCGTGCTTTCTTGCTCGACAGCGCCACGGCGCTGGGCCTGGAACTGGGTTGGAAGTTGCCGACGGCCAAGGACAGCATCGGCAGCGGCAAGAGCGACGTGTCGCTGAACGGTATTTTCAGCCGCGACCTGGGCGCCGTGCACCTGGACGCCAACCTGAACGCCGCGCGCCTGGGGGCATCGGACCCTGGCACGGGCCGGGTACAAACGGGCTGGGCGGCCTCCTTTTCCACGCCCGTCAGCACCCGTTGGGGCGCCACGGCGGAAGTGTCCGGCACGCGTTTGCGCGGTGCCGCAGCCACGGCGCAGTTGCTGCTGGCAGCCACCTACAGTCCCACGCCACGGCTGGCCATCGATATCGGCATGGCGCGCGGCTTGACTGCAGCGCCGCCGGACTGGTCGCTGTTTAGCGGCCTGGTAGTGCCTTTGGGCAAGCTGTGGTGAGTTTGCCACGGCTTTCCTTATGTATCCTTGCGAACAAACTAGCTGACGCACAAGGACTACAATCGAGACATCACTGATAAAAGGAGTGTCCCCATGAAACCCCTGATTCTTGCCGCCGTCTTGCTGTCTGGCGCCACCGCCGCTGTTGCCCAGGTGGGCGTCTCCGTCAGCATCGGCCAGCCAGGCTTTTACGGACGCATCGACGTGGGCGACTATCCCGCGCCGCAATTGATCTACGCCCAGCCCGTCATCGTGCAGCGTCCGCAATACTATTCATCCCGTCCCATCTATTTGCGCGTGCCGCCCGGCCATGCGAAAAACTGGTCCAAGCACTGCCGCAAGTATAATGCCTGTAACCAAGAGGTCTATTTCGTCCAAGATAGTTGGTATAACAATCAATACGTGCCCCGTTATCGCCAGCAGCATGGCGACCATGGCCGTCCCGGTTACGGTGATCGCGGCCGTCATGACAACAAGCATGACAAGCACTTTGACAAGCATAATGACAAGCGCGACAGGCATGACAACAAGCCGGACAAGGGCCAT
This sequence comes from Janthinobacterium sp. ROICE36, assembly GCF_002869965.1. GTDB lineage: Bacteria > Pseudomonadota > Gammaproteobacteria > Burkholderiales > Burkholderiaceae_D > Janthinobacterium. The sequence continues at coordinate 18,067 of NZ_PEBS01000035.1, read as the reverse complement.
GGCAATGGTCACGGCAATGGCAACGGGCACAGGGATTAACAAGCAGGAGGATCTTTGCATAGTAAAATCGTTATTGTAGGTGGCGGAGCAGGCGGCCTGGAGCTGGCCTGCAAACTCAGCCGCAAGCGCGGCCCCGGCCAGGTGACCCTGGTCGACAGCCGCTTGTACCATATCTGGAAACCGTCGCTGCATGAGGTGGCGGCCGGCACCCTGGACATTCACCAGGAGGGCCTGTCGTACCAAATGCTGGCGCATGACAATGGTTTTACCTATGTCTACGGGCCCTTGATCGCGCTCGACGCGGCGTCGAGCAGCCTCACCGTGGGCGCCATCGCTACCGACAAGGACGAGCAGCTCTTGCCGCAACGGCAGATCCACTACGACCAGCTGGTGCTGGCAGTGGGCAGCACCTCGAATTACTTCGGCGTACCCGGCGCCAAGGAAAACACGATTTCCCTTAATGCCACGGAAGACGCCGAACGCTTCCGCCTGACGCTGTTGAAACTGCTGGCCATGGCCGAGCAGCGCCAGGGCGATGCGGGCCATCCCGGCGTCGATATCGTCATCATCGGCGGCGGCGCCACGGGCGTGGAGCTGGCGGCCGAATTGCGCGAAGCGAGTGGCGTGTATGCCGCGTATGGTTTCCAGAATCTCAACGCCATCAAGGACGTGCGCATTACCCTGCTCGAAGGGGCGCCGCGCATCCTAGCGCCGCTGCCCGAGCGCGTCTCCATCGCCGCCTCGAAACTGCTGCACCAGCATGGCATCTCCGTGGTGACCGATACGCGCGTCACCAGCATCGCAGCGGACAAGGTGACGGTGGCCAGCGGCACCAGCTATGCGGCCGACATCTGCGTGTGGGCCGCCGGCATCCGCGCGCCGGAATTCCTGTCGACGCTGGGCTTGCCGACCAATCGCGCCGGCCAGCTGGAAGTGACGGGCATGCTCAATGTGCAGGGCCATGCGAATATTTTCGCGCTGGGCGATTGCGCTGCCTGCACGGGGCCGGACGGCAAGCTGGTGCCGCCGCGCGCCCAGGCAGCCCACCAGCAAGCCGATTACCTGCTGAAAACCTTTTTGCTGCAAGCCAAGGGCAAGCCGCCGCAAACCAAGCCGTATGAATACCTGGACTACGGTTCGCTGGTGTCGTTCGGCCGCACCACCTCGGTGGGCACCCTGATGGGCTCCCTGAAGGGTCTGAGCTGGTTCGTGGAAGGCTTTGTCGCGCGCATGATGTATGTTAGCCTGCACCTGATGCACCACAACGCCGTGCTGGGCAGCGTGCGCACGGCCGTCATGGCCATGGGCCGCTTCCTGATCAAGCGCAGCACGCCGCAGGTCAAGCTGCATTAAGCAATGCTGCACCAGGCGCTTTGCGCCGGATCAAACAAGGGGCTGTGCGGCCCCTTTTTATTGTGCGCGCGCGAGGGGAGACGCCTCGCAGCGGCTCCGCGTCATGGGGAAGGCGATGGTGGTGAGTTTGCCTTTCAAGCTGCCGCTGATGCTGGCGTGCAAGATGCGCTCGCTGTCGTGGCGGTAGATGATGCGGCTGGGAAAGTCATTGTCCAGGTTGGCGAAGATGAATTCATTCGGCTTGTCCTGGCGCAGCAGATTGAAGACCACGGGCGGCTGGCCCGATGGCTGCACGATGTAGGCCAGCTGGCCCGGCTCGGTGAGGCGGATCTGCACGAATTCAAAGGCCGTCGTCTTGCCGCCCTTGACGGGTGCGGCTGGCGCCGAGGAGGGTGCCGCCGGCAGCCGTGCTCCATTGCTCTCCGGAACCGGGTTCGGCGCCATCGACGTTCCAGCAGCCGGCCAGCCAGGCCAGCTTGTCCACCGTTTCCGGCGGCGGCGCGGCCTTTTCGGCGGCCTGGGTGGCGCCGACGGCCAGTAGCGCTGCCAGCAGGGTGCTTGCGTATCGTTGCATACGATCTCCTGTCGTTGACTCGTCCAGCGGGGCAGGGCGGCCCGGCGGCGTTATGGCCCGGTCCCGCCGCGCGATGACTATTCTTTCGGGCTAATGCGCGGCAAGACGACGCTCAGGACCGTGCCGTCTGAGGGCTTGGCCGCCAGGCTCAGGCTGCCGCCCAGGTACTGCACGCGCTCGCGCACGGAGCGCAGGCCATGCTTGTGCATTTCGACGGGCCCGCTGGCCGGCAAGCCGCTGCCGTTATCCTTGACGGTCATCATCAGCGCCTCGTCGTTGTCGTCGATGATGATGTCCACTTCTGTGGCGTTGGCATGCGTGGCGATGTTGCTGAGCGCTTCTTCCAGGGTGCGCAGCAGGGCCACGCCCACGTTGCGCGGGCAAAGCAGTTCATCGTCGGGCAGGCTGCAGCGCACGATAATTTTGTGCTGTTCGGCAAATTGCGCGGCCAGCTCGCCCAGCGCCACATTCACGCCGAGAAACTCCAGCTTGTCATTCCACAGCTTCATCTGCATTTGCCGGTTGGTTTCAATCACATTCAGCAGCAATTGCTTCATGGTCGCCGCGCGGTCGAGCAAGGCCGCTTCCTGTGGCATTTTTTGCGTCAGCAGCGACAGGTGCATGGTCAGCGCCGTCAGCGATGAGCCCAGGCTGTCGTGCAGCTGGCGCGACAGGGCGCGCCGTTCATTGTCCCAGCTGGTGTTGACATGACCCAGCAACTCGCTGAGATCGGCGGCGCGTTCCGCATCGGCCTGGGCCGCTTCCTTGTTCGGATCTGTTTGTGCGGACATAGCGCCCCGTGAATGGTGAATGGTGGACCAAATTCAAGTGGTGGATCATACATGAGGATTTCATCGCGGGGCGCATGGATGGAAAATTTCTGTCTTTTCAGCAATTTTGATCTCCTTCCATCATTTTTATATGATAGGCAAGATTATTGTTTTCACCAGTTGGTAAAGTTCCCGTCGTTACGTACGGCTGCGCACATACCGGGGCGCTGCGCGCTGCCATAGTGGGTCATGCATTCTCCCCATGCAGCATAGCCGCCATGCGGCGCAGGGCGCGATACAGGCCCGCTTACCGAAACGAAAGGACATGCCATGAATATCGATACCATCGTCGACAAGGAATACCTCGACAAAAGCTTCCGCGACATCGTCAATGCCCCCATCAGCGCCCTGCGCGGCGTCAGCGCCAAGGATGCCAAGGCCTTGCAGCAGGCGTTTGGCGTGAACACTGTGCGCGAACTGTCCAACCTCAATTTCGTCAAATGGGCCAGTGCGCTGGCCATCCTGGCCGATGAAGAGGGCATGAGCGGCGAAGAGCGGGCCAAGGAAGAGTTGCTCGACGACGCCGTGGAAATGACCTTCCCCGCCAGCGACCCGATTTCCGTCGATGCCGGCATTACGCGCATCGAAGTGCCGCCGGAGACCGTGAATGCACAAACGGACCACCAGCATGCGGGCCAGCACGAAGTGACGGCTGACAAGAAATAAGGTGTCTCTGCATAAAAAACCGGCTGGCCGTGATGATGGCCAGCCGGTTTTTTTTACGCGCCGCGCGGAATTAAGTTCATGCGATCGAGGGGATGCTGTTTTTCTGCATGTTCACCTGCGACACGATCACGTCGTGGGGCGAGCAGCAAAAGCGGTTCTTGCCGGAGCGCTTGGCTTCATACAGGGCCGTGTCGGCCGCGCCCAGCAGGGACTCGACGGTATTGGCGTCGTCCGGATAGATGGCGATGCCGATGCTGGTCGACAGGCGCAAGGTCAGGTCGTTGATGAAATACGGTTCGGAAATGACTTCGATCAGCTTGGCGGCCGGTTCGCGCGCGTCGCCCTTGCCGGCCAGGTTGCCCAGCACGATGACGAATTCGTCGCCGCCGATGCGCGCCACCGTGTCTTCCTTGCGCGACGCGCCCACCAGGCGGGCCGCCACCATTTTCAGGATGTCATCGCCATAGCCGTGGCCGTAACTGTCGTTGATGGCCTTGAAGCCGTCCAGGTCCAGGTACAAAATGGCCGACTTGCCGCGGCTGCGGGCCGATTGCTGCAGGGTGTGTTCGATGCGGTCTTCCAGCAGGCGTCGGTTCGGCAAGCCCGTCAGGGGGTCGTGCAGCGCCAGTTCCTGCTGTTGCTTGCTGTATTGCGCCAGTTCCTTGTACAGCAGGCGCACTTCCAGCATGTTGTGGATGCGCTTGTGCACTTCCATCAGGTCGAACGGTTTGCTGATGAAGTCGCGCGCACCCGCTTCCAGGGCTGCGATCTTGAAACTCGGCTGTGCTGTCAGGGCCAGCACGGGCAGGTAGCCGCCATGCTCGATTTCCTTCAAGCCTTTCATGACCTGGAAGCCATTCAGTTCCGGCATTTGCAGATCCAGCAAGATCAGGTCGTAGCAATGCTCCCGGTGCAGGGGGCAGACCTGGGCCGGGCGCATGGTGGCCGTGACATTGGTATAGCCGGCATCGCGCAGGATTTCCAGCATCAGGTCGACATTGTCGGGCGAATCGTCGACGACCAAAATTTTGGCTTTCAAAATTTCATCTTGGCTGGGCATGTAGGGTCTCGGTTAATACGGTCTATGTAACGCTGGCTTCTACCGCTGATGATCTGCTGACGGCGGTGGGAAAGATAGTAGCGCCTTGCAACAAGATAGGGCGCACAACAGCGCTTGAACTCGCTTCTGCCACTGATGGCAGCCAAGGGTGCCTGTTTCCTGCCTGCCGTGCAGGTGTGCTTCTGTATTTCAGTGTAGCAAACTTCAGCTTAGTTGCTTGTAGGACAGTGCCGCGTCTGAAAGTAGGAAGGCCAACCCACAAAAATAGTCATTTTATTCTGTACTATGTATTTCTTTACATCATCTTTTTAAGGTCGGGGCCGTGATGCGCGTCGCGGCCAGTTGCGCCACGGCTGCCACGCTGCCGGCGTTGTGTACTTCGGCGTGGTTGTCGCGCAGGATGCGTTCCGTCGTTCGCGCGCATCGGCCTCGTCATCGACCGGCAGCACCCTGGCGCACGGCAGCGGCCGGCGTGTCCAGGGGCAGGCGCACGGTGAAACTGGCGCCCTGCATGTCACCGGCGCTGCAGACCGTGACCGTGCCGCCATGCTGCTCCACCAGGTGCTTGACGATGGCCAGCCCCAGTCCCAGGCCGCCATGCCGGCGCGTGGTGGAGGCGTCGGCCTGACGGAAGCGGTCGAATACGTGGGGCAGGAAGTCTTTCTTGATGCCCACGCCGTTGTCGCTCACCGTGATGGCCAGGCGCGACGCCTCGCGGCGCACGCCGATATCGACCCGCCCCCCTTGCGGCGTGAACTTCAGGGCATTCGACAGCAGGTTCCAGATCACTTGCTGGATACGGGCGGGATCGGCCATGATGCTGCCCGCATCGCTGGCGATGTGGCTGTGGATGGCGATGTGCTTGGCGTCGGCTGCCGGGCGCAGGGTTTCGATGGCCGAGGCAATGACGCTGGCGGGCGCGAGGGTTTGCAGGTCGAGCAGCACTTTGTTGGAGGTGATGCGGCTCATATCGAGCAAGTCTTCGATCAGTTGCGCCTGCGCGCGCGCATTGCGTTCGATGCTTTGCAGGCCACGGTGCAGGTCGGCCTGGTCCCGCGTGCCGCGCCGCAGCACCTGGGCCCAGCCCAGGATGGCCGACAGCGGCGTGCGCAGTTCATGCGACAGGGTGGCGAGAAAATCATCTTTCAGCTGATTCGTGCGCTCGGCCTCGGCGCGCGCCTCGCGTTCGCTGTCGAGCAGCACCTTGCGCTCGTCGGCGGCGCGCGTGGCGGCTGCGTACAGGCGTGTATTGTCGAGTGCGACGGCGGCCTGTGCCGCGATGGCCGAGACGATGCGTTCGCTACGCGCGCTGAACATGCCCGTCTGCTGATGGCCCAGCAGCAAGCGCCCCAGCAGCAGGCCCGAGCGCGAGCTGACGGGCAGGCTCAGGCAGCTGCGCAGCGGCGGCGCGCCGTCGGCGCTGGCGTCGGGTGCGGTCTGCAAGTCGTTCTGGCGCATGGCCGGTCCCTGGCGCAGTTCCACCGCAACGGCATCGGCCTGGTGCAGGCTGATGCCGTTGACGGCGCACGCTGCGGGCACGGTGCCCGGGCTGTCGAGGATATCACCCGCATCGTCATAGTAAAAAGCGCCAAAGTGCGCGCCGCTGATGCGCGTGGCCGCATCGACGGTTGCCTGCAGCAGGGCAGGCAAGTCGAGCGTGCTGGCCAGGGCCGCACCCGTGTTATTGAGCAACTCGAGTACGCGCGTCTCGTCGCGCAAGGCTTCCTGCGCGCGCTTGACCTGGTCGACGTCGGTGCTCGTGCCAAACCAGCGCAGCAGCTGGCCGCCCCGGTCGCGCACGGGGTTGGCGCGCGTCAGGAACCAGCGGTACTGGCCGTCGGCGCCGCAGATGGGAAATTCCATTTCGAAGGGCGTGCCATCGCGCAAGGCAGCCTTCCAGCCTTCCAGTATGGGGGGCAGGTACCGCGCGTCATAGGCGATGCTCCACCCCTCGCCCACCATCTGTTCCGCGCTGGTGCCCGTGTAGCCGTGCCAGCGCTGGTTGTACCAGACAATGGTGCCGTCGAAGCTGGCGATCCAGGCCAGTTGCGGGATGGAATTGGCCAGCGCGCGCAATTCTTCCTCGCTGTGGCGCAAGCTTTCCTCGGCCGCCTTGCGCTGGGTGATGTCCTGGATATACGTGGTCAAGCCTTCGCTGGACGGGAAGATGCGCACTTCCAGCCAGCGCCCCAGTGGCAGATACAGCAGCTCGAAACTGCAGCTGTGCTGCTGCGCCATGGCGCGCCGATACTGTACCTCCAGTTCCGTGCCCTGCAATTCGGGGCAGGCGTGCCACAGGCTGTTGCCTGCCAGCTGGCTGTCGGGCGGACGCTGCGGCGCGAGCATGTCGGCGCCGCGCGTATTGATGTAGCGGATGGTCCAGTCGTGGTCGAGCAGGCAGAAGCCGTCGGTAATGCTCTCCAGCAAGTTGGCCAGGCGCTCGTCTGACAGGCTCAGCGGCGCTGATGGGGGTAGCAAATCTTGTTTGCGGTCATGCTTAGCCATCGGAAATCCTGCAACGGTGAGTTTGCCGCACAGGCGGTTGCCCCGCCGGGCCGCCATCGCCAAGCTCAGTGAATGGGGCATGATGGAACTGCCTGCTGTCATGCATGAAAGGAGGCACAAGCACTCCTGTCTGACCGGTATTGTAGCCCCAAGCGGCGCGCCGCCACCGCACGCTTGCGTGCCGCCTGCAGATAGCACTGGACAGGCGGGAAGGCAGTCCCTATAATCCCGCTTCTTTCGAGACAGCAACTTCTCGATGCGCTGGAGGCGACTGTGAAAGCAGCCGTGTCCATCGATGAAAGGCGTCGGCTTTTCGGCAGTGAAAAGAGGCTTGGTAGTGTGGGGCGGTATTCTGCAAAATCAGCTAAGCGATTGAAAAATCGAACTTTTCAAAGCGAAATGAATACGCTATAATGTTTGCCTGCGCGGCTGTAGCTCAGCTGGATAGAGTACTTGGCTACGAACCAAGGGGTCGTGGGTTCAATTCCTGCCAGCCGCACCAGAATACTGAAAATCAGACTTTGTCTGGTTTTGTTGTGAAAAATTTCACCTCCATGTTGTTGATGGAATGTTGTAGAAGTTTTGCGGCTGTAGCTCAGCTGGATAGAGTACTTGGCTACGAACCAAGGGGTCGTGGGTTCAATTCCTGCCAGCCGCACCAGTATTGCCAACATCAGGTTTGCCTGGTTTTGATGAAAGTTTCAAGCTTCGCGCCGTCCGGTGAAGTGTGTCAGTGTTTGCGGCTGTAGCTCAGCTGGATAGAGTACTTGGCTACGAACCAAGGGGTCGTGGGTTCAATTCCTGCCAGCCGCACCAGTATTAGCAGTAAAGAAAAAACCCGGAAAGCTCGCTTTCCGGGTTTTTTTCGTCATGACATCGGGCAGGCAGGGGTCATGCTGGCGGCCTGGGCAATTGTGAAATATCCACACGGCGCCCTTTGCCATTCTGCAAAGCCCTGCTATAATCTTGTCTTAGGCGGCTGTAGCTCAGTTGGATAGAGTACTTGGCTACGAACCAAGGGGTCGTGGGTTCAATTCCTGCCAGCCGCACCAGAATATTGGGGGTCAGATTGTTAAATCTGATCCCCTTTTTTCGTTTCTGCATGGATTTACGCTGCGCCTGTGGCGCCGCGCCGGTACTGCAGGCGAAACGCGCGCGGCGTGACTTGCTTGGCGGCGCGGAACTGGCGGTTGAAATGCGCCAGGTTGCGGTAACCGGCCTCTTGCGCGATGACGGCGATGGCAAGGTTGCTCTCGATCAGTTGTTGACAGGCGCGGCCGATGCGCAGCCGCGCCAGGTAGGCGCCTGGCGTGCAATGCGCGTGGCGCTTGAAACAGCGGTGAAAGGCGCCCAGCGACAGGGCCGCCCGCTGCGCCAGAGTCTGCAGGGCGATTTCTTCCCGGAAATGCGTGTGCATGCAATCAAACACGCTGGCCAGGCGCTTTTGCTGCCCATCGGGCATCGGTGCCTGCGCTGTTGAGGCCAGCGGCTGCGCGCCCCCATCACCGGCCAGTTCCAGCAGCACGTCGAGCAGCAGCGGCAGGCGCTGTGGCACGGGCAGGGCATGCAGTTGCAGCAGTTTGGCCGCGCTGCGCGCGCTCGTTGCCGGCGAAAAGTGCAGGGCGGGCCCGGCGCGGGCCGCCAGTTGCCGCAAGCTGTGCAATTCGGGGAAACACGCCGCCAGCTGTTCCAGCCACTCCAGCGAAAACCACACGACGACGGCCAGCATGGGCTGCGCGCTGTCGATGCGCTCGCTGGCCGACCACGTGTGTGGCAAATTCGGTCCCAGCAGCACCAGGTCGCCCGGTTCGAAATCGCCCAGGTGGTCGCCGATGTAGCGTTGTCCCCGGGCATTCACCGTCAGGGTCAGCTCGAACTGCGGGTGGTAGTGCCAGAGGAAGGGAATGGTGTCGAGTTCGCGCCACAGCAAACCCCAGGAGTGGCCTGTCGGGATTGTGACTTGTTCAAATAAAGGCGTCATGATGACGTTTTGATGCTATCGATAGTCAGGATAGTATCAGTATTGGCCGCTCGGCGCGCATTTCAGCTGGCCGTGCCATCGCACAATCTGTCTCACACCAACACGGGAGACAGCGATGCAGAACCCATACCAATACGGCCAAGACCGTCCAGGCAATCCGTCCGTGGCCTATACGGCACAGACCCAGTTGCGCGACATACAAAAACAGCTGCCCCTGCGCGTGCTGTCCGACAGCGATTTTTTGCATTGGCAAACCTATGGTTATGTCATCGTCAAGGATGCGGTGTCGCCAGAGCAAGTAAAGCGCACGACGGATTTTCTGTGGCAATTCCAGGGACTCGACCAGAACGACGCCGCCACCTGGAACCGGGACCAGTTGCGCGACCACGCGATGAAAGAGCTCAACGGTTCCGGCATGGTCGAGGCCTATCACAACCAGACCCTGTGGGATAACCGCCAGACCCCGCGCGTAGTTGACGCCTTTGTCGACATATGGGACCGCGAAGACCTGTGGGTGACCATCGACCGCGCCAACCTGAACACGCCGAACAAGGGCAAGCGCAAGTTTGGCGGCTTCATCCACTGGGATGCCGACACCACGCTCGACCCGCTGCCCGTCAACGTGCAAGGCGTGCTGGCCCTGTCCGATACCTCGCCCGAGAGCGGCGGTTTTCAGTGCTATCCAGAACTGTTTAACAACTTGCTGGCATGGCGCAAGACCGTGCCTCTTGATCGCAACCCGTGGCAGCCGGACCTGGCGACCGTGCCGTACCCGATGCAATTCATCGCCATGAAGAAAGGCGAGTTGTTGATCTTTAACAGTCTGCTGGCGCACGGCATCCGTCCGAACACCTCCACGGATCAGGTGCGCCTGGCGCAATACATTTCCTTTACGCCCGCCCAGGAAGACAAGCCAGCCTTGCGCGACTGGCGCGTGCAAAGCTGGCGCGAGCGCAGCGCGCCGCAGGGCTATGCCTTTCCCGGCGACCCCGAGGAAAAGGAAAAGCTGCGCTATCCGCAAGCGCAGCTGAGCGAACTGGGCGAGAAGATCCTCGGCGCGCGCGACTGGTAAGCCACGTTCCCTCCAACAGTCTTGCCTGCCGGATAGACAATTGCGGGTAAATGCACGATCATGATCCGACTTGCCATCGACCGAGGAAACGCATGAGTATCATCACCTGCATCGAAGACTTGCGCGTGCTGGCCCAGAAACGGGTGCCGCGCATGTTTTACGACTACGCCGATTCCGGTTCCTGGACGGAATCGACCTACCGCGCCAACAACAGCGATTTCACCAACATCAAATTCCGCCAGCGCGTCGCCGTCAACCTGGAAAACCGCAGCCTGGCCTCGACCATGGTGGGCCAGCACGTGTCGATGCCGGTGGCACTGGCGCCCACGGGCTTGACGGGCATGCAGCATGCGGATGGCGAAATCCTCGCGGCCCAGGCGGCCGAGCGCTTTGGCGTGCCGTTCACCCTGTCGACCATGAGCATCTGCTCGATCGAAGATGTGGCGGCGAACACGAGCAAACCATTCTGGTTCCAGCTGTACGTGATGAAAGACCGCGAATTCATCAACCGCCTGATTGATCGCGCTAAGGCGGCCAACTGTGGCGCGCTGGTATTGACGCTCGACTTGCAGGTGCTGGGCCAGCGCCACAAGGACTTGCGCAACGGCCTGTCGGCGCCACCGAAACTGACGATTCCGAATATGCTCAACATGGCCACCAAGCCGCGCTGGGTGGCGGGCATGCTGGGCACGAAACGCCGGGGCTTCGGCAATATTGTCGGTCATGCCACGTCCGTGTCCGACATGTCGTCCCTGTCGGCCTGGACGCAGCAGCAGTTCGACCTGAGCCTGTCGTGGGCAGACGTGGAATGGATCAAGCAGCGCTGGGGCGGCAAGCTCATCATCAAGGGCATCATGGACCCCGAAGACGCGCGCCTGGCCGTGGAAAGCGGCGCCGACGCGCTGATCGTCTCGAACCACGGCGGGCGCCAGCTCGACGGCGCGCAATCGTCGATCGCAGCCTTGCCCGCCATCGTCGACGCGGTCGGCAGCCAGATCGAAGTGCATATGGATGGCGGCATCCGCTCGGGCCAGGACGTGCTCAAGGCCGTGGCCCTGGGCGCGAAAGGCGTGTACATCGGCCGCCCGTTTTTATACGGCCTGGGCGCCCTGGGCGGCCCGGGCGTGACGCGCTGCCTGGACATCATCCGCAACGAACTCGACTTGACGATGGCCTTTTGCGGCTTGCGCGACTTGCAGCATGTGGACAAGAAAATCCTGCTGCCGGGAACGTTTTAAGCGGCAATCCGCACGATGTGAAAGCCTTCCGATGCGTCGGGCGGCACGAAGTGGCGCGTGATTGCATCAAATTGCGCCTCGCTGGTGGCGAACGGGTGCAATCCGCCGGCATTGCGCTGGCGCAAGCGCGCCTTGCATTCGTCGTCCGGCACGTCGAGGTAATGCAGCACGTGCGGCGTGCCTGCCTGCTGGAATAACGCGCGCATCCAGGCGCGGCTGGCCGGCGTATTCGCGGGGAAATCGAGCACGACGGAGACGCCTGCCTGCAGCATCTGCAGGGCCAAAGGGGCGATGGCCGCGCGCAGCCGCGCTGCGCAAGCCACGTAGTCGGCCAGGCTGGCGATCTGGCCCGGATACAGCTGCGCCAGCAGACTGTCCTCGCTGATGTGTACGGTCTGCGGCGCAATGGCCAGCCGGGCCGTCAGGGTGGATTTTCCGGAAGCAATCTTGCCGCACACCAGGTGCAGGGTGGCGGTGGGGGCGGCGGTGGTACTGGAAGTGGCTTGCATGGTCGCGCTTTCAGGTGAGGGAAACACAGCCTGCGAGACGACAGATGAAGCCTAGCCGCCTTGCAGGCGGCTTGGTCAATGTCATTCCTGCCCAGCCACCATGGTTCGAATGGCGGCAATAATCGATGGCAGGGGCGGGAATGGCGATGGCATGGGGTAAGCATGCAATGCAATCGATGGCGTTGTCAATTGTCCTGTTCGAATTGCTGCCGGTATTGCGTATAGGGTTCGAGTCCCATGCTGGCGCGGCGCTGATCCAGCCGCTGCGGATCATCGATGGGGAAGGGGACCGTCTTGCCGGTGCTATCCGTGTGGAACTGGCTGCCGTACAGCTGCGGCTGATTGTCGTTACACAGGTCGCGGTCGATCGCCAGTGCCAGCTTCGATGGCGTGATCTCCCCCCGTGCCGCTGCTGCGCGCATCAGCGGCAGGCTGCGTTTCAGAAAATGTTTCGAGCCGTGCTGGACAATCAGCCAGGCGCTGCCCGCTGCCTTGTAGCCCACCATCGTTTGCGTGGGCCAGCCCTTGCTGGCGATGATTTGCCGCAAGCGTTGCTCGCGTGCGCCATCCGTGGCCAGCATGCGCTGGCGTGTGGCCAGGTCCGGCCCCGTTGGCGGGAATCCCGCGCGCAAGGCCTGGTCTTCCTGCTCCATGGTACGCAATTCGGCTGCCAGCGTCGCTTCGGGCACTGCCGCCGGATACAGCAGGAAGTCCGATGCGTCCGCCGTGGCCGCGCTGAAGATGAGCTTGGGTTCCGCTTCCCAGTCGGGCGATTGCAGGAACAGTGCCAGTGTGGCGCCTTCCGGTACGTCAATGCGGTAGCGGCCATTCTCGACCGTGCCATGTATTTGCGGCTCGCCGTGCATGCGCTCGGCAACGATGCTGATGGCTGGCGGCAGCGGTGGGCCGTTGCTGCGGATGGTGCCGCTCAGTTCGAAGGCGCCCGCATGGACGCTCCAGCACAGCAGGATGGCGAAGGTCAGGCGTTGCATGGGAGTCCGTTCAGGATTGGGGGATGTCGAGCAAGGTCCAGTTTTCGCGGAACGTGGCCGCATCGAGCGGTCGCGCATGCGGGTCGTCTGGCTGGAACAGGCCGCCGATCAGCATATCCTGGATGGCGCCCGTGAAACCGCCATACGCGGCGCGACCCCACTGGCGCCGCGTGTGGGCGAAGATGACGGCGTCTTGCTGCGTGGCCAGTTGCGCCAGGGATTGCCGCAAGGTAGCGGCCGCATCAAGACCCATGTCGGTGGCGATGGCGCATACCAGGCGCTGGCCGAACTGCAGGGGTTTGTTTGCCAGTCCCAGCAGCGATTCATTGGCCAGGGCGAGGAACACATCGGGCGCCAGATTGTCTTTTTCGCAGAGGGTCCAGGTGGGCGCCCACGCTTCCTGGCTCATGAAGCGCGCTTCGCGTGTTTCCGGCGTGTGCGTCCACTTGGCGTGCGATTTCTCATCCCAGCCCAGGCGACCAAAGGCAATCGGCTTGCCCTTGGGATTGTATTGATGGCTGCGCACGCCGGCCTTGCCCCGCGCTTGCGCCACGAGGCCATCGAGGCTGGCGGCAAACGGCATCCATTGCGCCGCATTCCACAGCGGCGGCGCATCGGGCGCTGCCAGTAGCAGGAATACCTCGTAATCACGTGAAAAAAACGCCATGCACATTCCTATAGTGGCAGTTGAGACAGGACCGCCCGCTGGCTGGAGCGCAGCAGGTAGACGCCGTACAGGCACAAGGGCAGCACGGCCAGCAGGGCGATAGTCGGCAGGATAGACGCACCGTCTTCGGCCGGATGCGGCAAGGTGGCCGTCACGAGTGCGTAGTCCCACAGTCCATGCACGAGGACCATGGGCCATACCGAGCGGGTGCGCAGGCGGATGGCGGCATAGCCGACGCCTTGCAGCGTGGCGGCGATGGCTTGCCACATCGCGCCACTGACGTCGCCGGTGGTTAAGCCATTGGCCGTATGGGCCAGGCCGAACAGTGCCGAGGACAGCAAGACGGCGGGCCAGACGGCGTAGCGGTCCAGCATGCCTTGGAGCAAGATGGCGCGGAACATCAGCTCTTCCGAGATGGCTACCAGCGCCGCATTGCAAGCGACGATCAGCAGTACGCGCGGCTGCGGCCAGCCGCCGGCCCATGCCAGCAACAGCATCAGCAGCGCATACAGCAGGGGCGGCCAGACCAGCCACAGCGTTTTCAGCGGCGGCGCGCACAGGCCGGCTGCGCGTCGCCGGCTGGAGGCCAGCAGCAGCGCCAGTGCGAACAGGGCGGCCAGCGCCCACGACAGACCGATACGGCCGGTGACGGCTGCGCCCGGCAAGGCGTAGCCGGCGAATTCCAGCCAGCGGCCGCCCATGCTCAAGCCCAGCCAGACGGCCAAGGCGATGATGGCGAGCGGCAAGGTGAGGTGGATTCTAGCGATGGACATGGTTGGCGTTGGCTGCATATGTTGCTGCGTGCATCCGTGGATGCTGGAGTTGTATCAATGATATGGAAATACATTGCCATACTACATTAAAAAGCCGTGCCACAAAGTTGCCACATCGTTATAGTTGCATGGAATAATAAGCATCACCCGTATACACCTTCGATTGGAGTCGCATGGCTTACACGAAAATCCTCAATACCGAACGCCTGATCCTGCGCAAGCCGCAGCCATCCGATGAAGCGGCGCAATTCGCCATGCATGCCGATCCCGAGTTGATGCGCTATTTCAGTGAGCCGCCGTGGACCGATGTCGGCCGCGCCGCGCGCCAGATCGCCGAAGACAGCGCCGCCTTCGAGAAAGAGGAATTCTTTCGTTTCGCCGTCGAACTGAAGGCGACGGGCGAATACCTGGGCAGTTGCAGCCTGTTTTCCGAGCACCGCCAGAACCGCCGCGCCGAAATCGGCTACGCGCTGGGCCGTCCGTACTGGGGCAAGGGCTATATGCACGAAGCCTTGTCGGCACTGCTGGAATTCGCCTTCATCGAGCGCGACCTGAACCGCCTGGAAGCCGATATCGATCCGCACAACGCCGCTTCGGCCAGCGCCCTGGAACGCCAGGGTTTCAACAAGGAAGGCTTCCTGCCCGAACGCTGGATCGTGGGCGGGCAGGTCAGCGATTCGGCCCTGTACGGCTTGCTGCGGCGGACGTGGGAAGCACGGCGCAAGGGCGCCGCGTGAGCCACTGCGGGAAGCCGCGATTGCCGCTCACCGATCATCCGCTGGTGACCTTGCGCCACCTGGAGCGTAGCGACGCGCCCGCCTGGTATGCCTACCTGGCCGACCCTGTTGTCGTCGAACACACGAGCTGGGACTTGCGCAGCATCGACGACTTGCAGTCCCATTTCGATGACTATGCATCGACCCAGCCGTCCTCGCCCATCCGCTTGGCCGTCGTGCTGCGCGACGGTGGCCGCCTCGTGGGTACCATCGGATTGAATGCCATTTCCCCGCAACACCGCACGGCGGAAATCGCCTACGACCTGGCGCCTGCCGTCTGGGGGCAGGGCGTGGCCACGGCCATCGTGAACGCCGTCGTGGACTGGGGCCTCCAGGGTCTGGGCTTGCTGCGCATCCAGGCGACCGTGCTGGAGAGCAATGCACGTTCGATCCGTGTGCTCGAACGCTGCGCTTTCGAGCGGGAAGGTTATTTGCGCTGCTACCGGCAAATTCGTGGAAGATCCGGTAACTTCTGGCTGTATGCGCGCATTGCCGACGTTCCACCAGTGGCAGGCTGAGCATCCCGCTGACAACGCAGCGCAGCTATGACGTGGTACGGCACCCTGGATGGCGTACTGACTGGCGCAGGAAGCCAGGCAATTTGAGCCTGGCAGCACGTTGGGCTGCAGCGAACGCGAGCGTCCCGACGAGATCGGTTTCCTGGCGCGCGGCCTGGAAACAACCTGTGCCGAACTGCAGGCGGTGTTGCGGCGCGAACAGGCCTTCGCGCGCGACGTCAGCCACGAACTGCGCACGCCGCTGCCCCTGATGCACAACACCCTGGCGCTGGCCCATGCGCAGCTGATGATGTTGCTCATCAATAATTGCCAGGCGAATGCGCTGTTCCATGTCGGCCCCGCCATCGCCGTTGACGCCATGCTAGCATGGCGGCCATCGCTGCAGTGCCATGCGGCAAATCAGGGAAGGGGGAGCACGGTGGCAATGTCAGAAGCAGGTATCGCGGCCATGGCCGAGGCGATCTTCGCCAAGCCCGGCGCGGCCGTGGCAGAAGTGTATTCGGAGCCGGAACAGGAAACGCTGCACTTTCACTCGCCTGCCGAGCTGTGCGCGTATGCGGCCAGGCTGGAAGCCGAAGGGGCCAGCGAGGTACTCCTGGCCGTGCATTACCCGGACATGGGCGGGCACTTTGCGCCGACCCGTATCGCGCTCGACCCGGCCAAGTGCGATGGCCTCACTTACCGCTACGTGTGCGAAGGCTGGGGCGTCATCCGCGTGTACCTGCGCTTGTCCAGCGGCCAGGGCCTGAACTCGAACGTGAGCGTCAATTCGCAGCAGCGCGCGGAAAAATGGCAGCGCCATTACCCGGCATTCGGCCCGACCGACGCCCGGCACTGGGATGCCGTGGGCCGCCATGAACGCCGGCTGATCCGCGTGTTGAAGAAGGTTGCGCTCCAGGATGCTACTGCACAGGAGGGCCAGTCATGACGGAGCTGATGCGTATCAACCCCGCCGCCATCTTTTGCCGCTCCCTGGCGCAGTTGTCCGCCATGCTCGACAAGACGGGCACGGCGCCGCAACTGCTGGCGGCGCGTTTGCATCCGGACATGCTGCCTTTCGCCCAGCAGGTGCGCGCGGCCGTGAGCTTTTCCTTGCGCGGTTGCTGCCCGCTGGCGGGCCTGGAAGTGGCCGATTTCAGCGCCGCCGCCAGCCTGCAGGAACAGATCGCGCAGACCATACGCTACCTCAAGGCCATCCCCGCGGAGCGCTTTGACGGGCCGCTTGAGCGCCTCTGCCGCGACCGCGCCGGCTTTGCCGACATCGCCTTGCTGGCAGGCGAGTATTTGAATCTGTACATCCTGCCGAATTTCTACTTTCACTTCGGCATGGCGTATGCGATCGCGCGCAGCGCCGGCGCGGCCATCGGCAAGGGCGATTTCGACGGCTATCACGCATATGCGCCGGGGTTTTCATTCGAGCGGCAGAAGACGGCGGGATAAGGTTGCGCCGGTACACACTGCAGGCCTAGCGATATTTTTCGGTAAATTCACGCGCTTCCTGCATCAATTTGTCCATTTCTGCCGTGGCCCAGCCGGGGTGGGCGCGTTTGGTGGTTTCGTACCATGTGCTCATTTCCGCCAAATCTTTCCTTGATGCCCAGTGCTGCCAGACGGGCAGTTGCATGGTCGTGCGGCAGACATGCCTGGGGACGTTGCCGCCAGCGTGCGGCAGGCCCAAGGCCTCGATGTCGTCGATCTCCTTGATGTATTCCGCAGCCATGGCGGCGTATGGGCTGCTGAATTGATGGCCCTTTGGTTTGAGTATCCGATAGCTTGCGATGCGGCCTCGGGCCTTATCGAGTTTTCCTTCGAGAATCATCAGTTTGCTATCGTATTCTTCCATTTCCTTGGAACGGTACTTGTTCTTCGTTCTATGCCAGGCAAAGTAGGCATCGGCTTCGTTTGATCGGAGATACATTCCCACATACACATGCCCTTTGCGCACGGCAATGAATTCGATAGAGGCTGAGCTGGGGAAGGCCCGTACTTCCTTGAAAAAACTGCGTCCCCCATTGGTCGAGAAAATGAGTCGTTCAGCGTATCCAATATTGCCCAGGATAACGTCGGGGTCATCGCTGTCGAACGTGGCCAGCGGCGGAGAGTCTATGCCCACAAAGCTGCTGATGTTGCGCTGTTTGTCGACAAAGTAGATGGGGCCCCGGCAGCTACTATTGAATTCTGCCTCGAAGGTACGTCCTTCGTCCCATGGCCATGCCAGCTGGCGCGGGGCGTGGGGGCCAGAGTTGGGATCGATCGGACCTGGTGCTTTAGCTATTTGCAATGTCGGTGCGGGAATGGCGGGCAAGCTAGTGTAGTGCTTCGTTATTCTTTGAACTAAGCCTCCGATTGGCACGGATCACTTTTTGCAGGATGTCGTTAGCCTTGGCGGTCCATACAAACGGCTTCGGATTCTGATTATGGGCCATAATATATTCATGGATTGCGACGGTCAGTTCATGGACGCTACGAAAGACTCCGCGCTGGAGTCGATCCGTTGTCAAACTGCGGAAGAAGCGCTCGACCATGTTGAGCCAGGAGGCGGACGTCGGCGTG
>NZ_PEBS01000034.1 GCF_002869965.1 Janthinobacterium sp. ROICE36 | reverse complement strand
CATCCCACCCACCCGACCGACGACGCCCACGTTGCACCGGCCGTGAGTATCGTCAAGTAAGCTGACCGCCTCATTGAAAAGCCCCGCAGATCGCTCTGCGGGGCTTTTTTCATTGCACGCGAGTTTTATCGCATCATCAACACACAGTAAATCATGCATCAATATTTATCATGATGATCAATGATTCAAAAAGCATTACAGTGCTGTCACCTGGTCGCCGCCAGGCTCGCGCATAATGACTTTGCGTTAATGCAAGCCTGACACCGAACCATCCACCTTTTTGAATGGAGTACCTCATGTCCCTCTCGCCCGCCTTCTACGCCACCTGGAACCCACGCCTGCTGGGCCTGCTGCGCATCATCCTCGGCTTTCTCTTCCTGCAACATGGTACGGCCAAGCTGTTCGGCGCACCGCATGTCGCCATGTTCGACGGCCTGCAACTGGCGTCCGTGATGGGCGCGGCCGGCGTCATCGAGCTCGTCGGCGGCAGCTTGCTGCTGGTCGGCCTGTTCACGCGCCCCGTCGCCTTCATCCTGTCGGGCCAGATGGCAGTGGGCTATTTCATGATGCACGCACCTAACGGCTTCCTGCCCATCCTGAACGGCGGCGAAATGGCCGTGATGTACTGCTTCACTTTCCTGTACTTCGCCGCTGCGGGTGCCGGCGCCTACAGCCTGGACGGGCTGCGCGCCAAGGCTGGCGCATAAAAAAAGGCGGACATCGCTGTCCGCCCCTCTTCAATACGACGATCCGCTTATTCCGCTTACACGGCCGAAACGTCCAGCTCAGCGCCCGTGGCGGCCTGCACTTGTTCCTTGCTCACGCCCGGCGCCAGTTCCACCAGTTTCAAGCCGTTTTCCGTCACGTCGATGACACCCAGGTCGCTGATGATGACATCGACCACGCCCACGCCCGTCAGCGGCAAGTCGCACTGTTTCAGCAATTTATGCGACGTCGTGCCATCCTTGGCCGTGGCCACGTGCTCCATCAGCACGACGACGCGCTTGACGCCGGCGACCAGGTCCATGGCGCCGCCCATGCCCTTGACCATCTTGCCTGGAATCATCCAATTCGCCAGGTCGCCCTTTTCCGACACTTGCATGGCGCCCAGGATGGCCAGGTTGATCTTGCCGCCACGAATCATGCCGAAGGAGTCGGCCGAGCTGAAGTAGGCGGCGCCGGGCAAGGCCGTCACCGTCTGCTTGCCCGCGTTGATCAGGTCGGCGTCGACTTGCGCGTCGGTGGGAAACGGGCCGATGCCCAGCAAGCCGTTTTCCGACTGCAAAAACACTTCCATATTGTCCGGCACATAGTTCGCCACCAGGGTCGGCAAGCCAATGCCCAGGTTCACATAAAAGCCATCCTGCAGCTCTTTCGCCGCGCGCGCGGCCATTTCATCACGTGTCCAAGCCATATTAATCTCCGTATTCTTTTTTATGCTTCGGTGCGCACGGTGCGCTGCTCGATGCGTTTTTCCGGGTTCGCGTTGACCACGATGCGGTGCACGTAGATGCTCGGTGTATGCACCTGGTCCGGGTCGATTTCGCCCACTTCGACCAGTTTCTCCACCTCGACGATGGTAATCTTGCCCGCCATGGCCACGTTCGGGTTGAAATTGCGCGCCGTCTTGCGATAAACCAAATTGCCGGCGCGGTCAGCCATGTAGGCTTTCACCAGCGACACATCGGCCACCAGGCTGCGTTCCATCACGTATTGTTCGCCGTCGAATTCGCGGATTTCCTTGCCGTCGGCAACGATGGTGCCCACGCCCGTCTTGGTGAAGAAGGCGGGAATGCCGGCGCCACCGGCGCGCAGTTTTTCAGCCAGGGTGCCTTGCGGCGTGAATTCCAGTTCCAGTTCGCCGGAAAGGTACTGGCGCGCGAATTCCTTGTTTTCGCCCACGTAGGAGGCGATCATTTTCTTGATCTGGCGCGTTGTCAAGAGCTGGCCCAGGCCGAAGCCGTCCACGCCGGCGTTGTTGGAAATGGCCGTCAGGCCCGTCACGCCCGAATCGCGCAAGGCAGCGATCAGTGCTTCGGGAATGCCGCACAGGCCGAAGCCACCGACGGCGATGGTCTGGCCATCTTGGACGATACCGGCCAGCGCCGAGGCGGCGTCAGGATAAACTTTATTCATGGGTGTCCCTCTATCTTTTGTTAAGCTTTGTTCTTGAGTCCATGACTCAGGCAGCGACTCAGCATAAAATACGCGAGTGGAAAGTACAATACCGTAGAACTACCGGCGCCGTGCCGGCCATCCCACTGTGAGAGTGATACGTATCAGATGAACGCCGCGTCAGCCATCGATTATGAAAGCATCTTCCTGCACGCGCCCGTGGGCATGTGCATGTCGGAAAACCGCATCATGCGCAGCTGCAACGAGGCGCTGGCATCCATGTTCGGCTATGCGCGCGCGCAACTCGACGACCAGTCCTTCGAAGTACTCTACCCCACGCACGACGAATTCCTGCGCACGGGTGACCGCATCATCCCCATCATGAATGCCAGGGGCCGCTATTCGGACGAGCGCATCATGCGCCGCAGTACCGGTGAATTGTTCTGGTGCCACGTCACGGGCCACGCCATGCTGTCGAACCAACCGCTGGGAGCGGGCATCTGGACGTTCGAGGATGTCAGCGAGAAACGCCCCGTGACGGCCGAGCTGACCCCGCGCGAGCGCGAAATCGCCGCCCTGCTGGTGGAAGGCAAGACCAGCAAGGTCATCGCCCGCCAGATCGACCTCAGCCCCCGCACGGTGGAAATGCACCGCGCCAAGCTGATGCGCAAGTTCGCCGCATCGACGTCTTCGGAGCTGGTACACAAGCTGGTGGGACTGCAGCTGCAGGGTTAGAAGGTACTCATTCCACCGTCTGCGGAAATGATCGCGCCGTTGATAAAGTGCGAATCCTCGCCCGCCAGCAACAGCAGCAGCCCGTCCAGGTCTTCCGGCTTGCCCGGGCGCTTGTTCGGCAGCATCTCGATCAGCTTCTTGCCCTGCTCGGTGGCGAAGTAATCTTCATTGATTTCCGTGGAAATGTAACCGGGGCAGATGGCGTTGGTGTTGATGCCATACTTGCCCCACTCCACGGCCATGGCGCGTGTCATGTGCACCATGCCGGCCTTGCTCATGCAATACACGCCGATCTGCGGCAACACCTGCAAGCCCGCCATCGAGGCGATATTGATGATGCGGTGCTGCTTCTTCGGGTCGCCCTTGGCGCGCGCAATCATGCGCTTGGCCGTTTGCTGGGCCACGAAGAAGGAGCCGCGCAAATTGGTGTCCATCACGAACGAATAATCTTCGGGCGTGACGTCGACCAGGCGTTGCGTGGTGGAGACACCGGAATTGTTGACGAGGATATCGATGGGGCCCGCTTCCGTTTCCGCATGCGCGATGGCCGACTTGATGCTGGCAAAGTCGGTCACGTCGAGCGACACCACGTGCGCGGCGCCGCCATCGGCTTCGATTTCGGCGCGCAACTCCTTCAGGCGTTCGGTGCGGCGCGACGCCAGCACGACCTGCGCGCCGGCCTGGGCCAGCACTTTCGCAAAGCGCGCGCCGAGGCCGCTCGATGCGCCGGTAATCAGGGCAATCTTGCCCTCGAAATTGACTTCTATGCCCACGAGCTACTCCTGTTTTGTTTTAGATAACACTTTACGCCGCGCCACTGGCACAGGGGCAAAATACCCTGCGCCACAGTTGAGCAAAGGTAAACGCCATCATTACACAAAATGGCCGGATTTAGATTGCGGCGAGGGGCAATGTCACGCAAAATGGCGCCAAAGTTGCAATCCTCGTCAAAAACAAGCACACTCGTGCTTAAATTTATCCGAAGATTCCTCACCCACCCATTTAGTGACTAACAATCGAGACCATGACACAGCCTAATAACTTAGTTGAACAGTACGGACCGCGCGAGACCATGGAGTATGACGTGGTGATCGTCGGCGGTGGCCCCGCAGGCTTGGCGGCGGCCATCCGCCTGAAGCAGCTGGCCGCTGAAAAGAGCCAGGAAGTGTCCGTCTGCGTGCTGGAAAAAGGCGGCGAACTGGGCGCGCATATCCTGTCCGGCGCCATCATGGACCCGAAAGCTTTGAGCGAACTGATTCCGAACTGGAAAGAACTGGGCGCGCCCCTGAACACGGCAGTGACGGAAGACCGCATCCTGTTCCTGACGGAAACCAAAGCCTACAAGACACCGAACTTCGCCGTACCGGCCTGCTTTGAAAACCACGGCAATTACATCGTCTCGCTGGGCAATGTGGTGCGTTGGATGGGCCAGCAGGCGGAAAACCTGGGCGTGGAAATCTTCCCTGGCTTCCCTGCCGCGGAAATCCTCTACAACGACGACGGTTCCGTGAAAGGCGTGGCAACCGGCAATATGGGCGTCAAGCGCGACGGCGAACCGGGCCCCGACTTCCAACTGGGCATGGAATTGCATGCCAAGTACACCCTGTTCGCCGAAGGCGCGCGCGGCCACCTGGGCAAGCAATTGATGGCCAAGTATGACTTGAACGCCGGCAAGGACCCGCAATCGTACGGCATCGGCATCAAGGAATTGTGGGAAATCGACCCTGCCCTGCACCAGCCGGGCCTGGTGATCCACTCGACCGGCTGGCCACTGGACGCGAAGACCTACGGCGGCTCCTTCCTGTACCACCTGGAAAACAACCAGGTGATGGTTGGCTACGTGGTCGGCCTGGCCTACGAAAACCCGTATTTGTCGCCGTACGAGGAATTCCAGCGCTACAAGACGCATCCGGAAATCCGCAAGTTCTTCGAAGGCGGCAAGCGCATTTCCTACGGCGCGCGCGCGATCACGGCCGGCGGCCTGCAATCGTTGCCGAAACTGGTGTTCGCCGGCGGCGCGCTGATCGGCTGCGATGCGGGCTTCCTGAACATGAGCCGCATCAAGGGCAGCCACGCAGCCATCAAGAGCGGCATGCTGGCGGCGGACGCGGCCTTCGGCGCGCTGGGCGAACAGCGCCAGCACGACGAACTGTCCAGCTACCCTGTCGCGTTTGAACAATCGTGGCTGCATGAAGAGCTGCACGTAGCGCGCAACGTCAAGCCTTGGCTGTCGAAGGGCCTGTACCTGGGCAGCGTGATGACGGCCGTCGACCAGCTCCTCTTCCGCGGCAAGGCGCCGTGGACCCTGCACCACACGCATGGCGACCATGAATGCCTGAAGCCGGCAGCCCAGTCGAAAAAGATCGTGTATCCGAAACCCGATGGCAAGCTGACCTTCGACAAGATGTCGTCCGTCTTCATCTCGAACACGAACCACGCGGAAGACCAGCCCATCCACCTGACCTTGAAAAACGCCAGCGTGCCCGTCGACGTCAACCTGGCCACGTATGCGGGCCCGGAAGCGCGCTACTGTCCCGCCGGCGTGTACGAGTTCGTGAAAAACGACGACGGCGCCGAGCGCCTGCAGATCAATGCGCAAAACTGCGTGCACTGCAAGACCTGCGACATCAAGGACCCGACGCAAAACATCGTGTGGGTGACGCCGGAGGGTGGCGGCGGTCCGAATTATCCGAATATGTAAGCAGCGTCGCCAGCTTGCAGGAAGACAGCGCCCTACCCAACGGTAGCGCGCTGTTTTTTATTAAATACATCATATTCCTCCGTGCTTTGACCCGCCAGCAACACCAAGTTTGCATTGCGACAGCATTCCTGGAAAAATTCCGCCTCGAATGTTTCTCAGAAGCACTTCCAGCAGTTACAATTCCCTCTGCTAACTATTTCACCTCCCCCCTCCCATGAACGCAAACGCCCATCCCGCAGCGCCCCTCGACGCCGAATTGCAGCAGGCCATCACTGCACACCAAGCTGGCCGGTATGCCGAGGCGGAAGAGCTGTACCTGGCGATTTTGCAGGCACAGCCGTATCACGCCATTGCCAACCACAATATGGGCTTGCTGGCGGGACAGGTCGGGCAATACCAGGCCGGCTTGCCGTATCTGCACAAGGCGCTGTCGGTCAACCCCGACGAAGGCCAGTTCTGGCTGTCGTATGCGGATGGCTTGCTCAAGGCGGGCGAACGCGAACAGGCGCTGGAGATCGTCACGGCAGCCATCACGCGCGGGCTCGACAACGAACAGTCGCAGGGCTTGCGCAGCCGCATCGAAACGGCCATAGCAAGCACGCCGACAGCGCAGGAAACGCAGCACGTCATTGAGTTGTATCAAGCCGGCCACCATGCCGAACTGGAAGTGGCCAGCCACGCCCTGACGCAGCGCTACCCCGAGTCGGACTTTGCCTGGAGCGTGCTGGGCACCGCCATGCAATTACAGGGCAAGGATGCCTTCGAGGCCCTGCAAAAAACCGCGCAACTGGCCCCTAACGATGCCGAAGCGCATGGCAACCTGGGCACCGCATGGCAGGAACGTGGCATGTATGCGCAAGCGGTCGACAGCTATACGCGGGCGCTGGAATTGAATCCGGACTTTGTCGAGGCGCATGGCAACCTGGCAGCGGCGCTGCAGGCGCAAGGCAAGCTGGAGCAAGCCGAACAGGCATACCGGCAAGCGCTGGCGCTGCGCCCAGACTATGCCAAGGGACATTTCAACCTGGGCAATACATTGCAGGCCATGCGGCGCAGCGCCGAAGCCGTCATTTGTTATCAAAGTGCACTGGCCCTGCTGCCGGGCGACGCTGAAATCTACCTAAATCTGGGCAACGCGCAGCAAGACCTGAAACAATGGCAAGCGGCCATCGTCAGCTATCGGGCTGTGCTCCAACTTGCGCCGCACACCAAAGCGGCACATGCCAATCTGGCGGCGGCGCTGCATGAGGCCGAAGATTACGAGAGTGCGGTAAAAACCTGTCAATCTGGCATCAATTTGCATGCCGACGACGCCAAGCTGTACAACAATCTGGGACGCGCACTTCAGTGGCTGGGCCGGGTAGAGGAAGCCATCGCTGCGTATGAACAAGCGATCGCGCTCGATGGCGACTTCCCACAGGCGTTGAGCAATCTGGGATTACTTCAATGCAAGCACAAGAACTACACTGCAGCCATCGAGTACTGCATGCGCGCGCAGCGCCTGCAACCTGACGATGCGCCAACCTGCGCCCAGCTCGCGATCGCCTACGGGAGCGCCGAAGACAGGGACAATGCGCTAAAGTACTTTCAACAGGCCATCGACATGGCGCCTGAAAACGCCGCAATGCATAAGCACCTGGGCGACTACTACAACACCATTAAGCGCTTCGAGCAGGCCGTAGCGTCATACCACCAGGCGCTCAAGTACGAACCAGACAATAGCGAGACGCATAACAACCTCGGCGTCGTTCTACAGGAATTGAAGGCTTACGACGAAGCTACCGCTGCGTACGCGCGCGCGCTGGAATTGCATCCGAAAAACACCTCGGCGCTCATTAACCTAGGTTCGACACAACAGGCGCAGAATCAAATCGAACTGGCCAGGCAGACTTATCTGGCCGCTCTCGCTATCGACGCCGAATTTGATCGCGCTCACTTTGCACTCGGCAATTGCCACGTGCTCATGAGTGAACCTCTGCTGGCCCTCGATTGCTATCACAAGACGCTGGCAATCAATCCCGACTATCGCGATGCCTACGTCAATATCAGCGCCACTTTCAGCAATATTGGCCGACTAGACGAAGCTCTTGCAACCTGCCGCAAGGGACTGGCCGTTTGCCCGCTGTGGGAAACCCTGTTCAGCAACTACCTGTTCTTGCTGTTGCATAGCGCCAACATTGATGCCCCAACACTATTTGCCGAGCATCAGCGCTTTAGTGAAACGTTCGAAAAGCACGTCACCAAGAACCCGCTGCCGCACGACAATACCCGCGACCCGCTGCGCACCCTGAAGGTGGGCTTTGTGTCAGGCGACCTGCTTAACCATCCGGTGCCACACTTCCTTATTCCAATCTTGGAAAATATCGTAGATGGTGCCCAATTGTCACTGTATGCCTACCACAATAATGCGCAAAACGACGATATCACAGAGCGCCTGCGTGAAGTCATTCCCCACTGGCGTCAGGTCGAGCACCTGTCCGACCCCGACCTGGCACACCTGATTCGCGACGATGGCATCGATATCCTGATCGATCTATCTGGTCACACTGGCAAGAACCGCCTGCTGATGTTCGCTGCAAAACCTGCACCTGTCCAGGCAAGCTGGATCGGCTATCCGCTCACCACGGGCTTGCAGGCCATGGATTACTACCTGAGCGACCCGTTTTTTTCGCCGCCCGGGGAATTAGACAGCCAGTTCACCGAGAAATTATTGCTGCTGCCGGCCTGCGTGCCCTTCCTTCCATCCGTATTTGCACCCGCCGTGCAGCCCGCGCCCGCCCTGGCAAATGGCTATATAACCTTCGGTAGCTTCAATCGTTTGAATAAGATCAACCGCCAGGTGGTCGCGCACTGGTGCCGGTTGCTGCGCGCCCTTCCGGATTCCAGGATGCTGCTCGCCGCCATGCCGAAATCCGAAGCGCCAAAACAACTGGAGGCCTGGTTCGGGGAAGAAGGCATCGCGTTGGAGCGCCTGACCTTTGAAGGACGTACCGGCATAACACAATTCATGGCCATGCACCACCGCGTCGACATTTGCCTCGACACCTTCCCGTACGGCGGCGGCACGACCACCTTCCATGCGCTGTGGATGGGCGTGCCCACGCTCACGGTGGCCGGTCCCACCTTGCCCAGCCGAGCCGGCACGATGATCCTGCGCCAGATCGAGCTGGAAGAATTCATTGCCAGCGACGGCGACGATTTCGTGCGCAAGGGTGTGGCTATGGCAGGCAATCCCATGCTGCTGGGAGCCTACCGCTTCAGCATGCGGCACCGCCTGGAACGCTCGACTATGGGCAAGCCCAAGCTGATCACGGAAGGTCTGGAAAATGGCTTGCGCATCATCTGGCAACGCTGGTGCGACGGCTTGCCTCCCATCTCGTTCGAAGCCCCCGTGGCCGTGCCCAACCCGCCGATCGGATTATGATGAGCGATCAAAAAAACAAACCGGTGTATGTCACCCAGCCCCTGCTGCCGCCCCTGGCAGATTTCCTGCCTTATCTGGAGGCGATCTGGGACAACAAGATCCTGACCAATGGCGGCCCGTTCCACCAGCAGCTCGAGCAAGCGCTGTGCGACTACCTGGGCGTCAAGCACATCTGCCTGTTCGCCAATGGTACGCTGGCGCTGATGACAGCCTTGCAGGCGCTGCGCATCAACGGCGAAGTCATCACGACGCCGTATTCATTTGTCGCCACTGCCCATTCTTTGCTGTGGAACAATATCAAGCCCGTGTTTGCCGATATCGAGCCGCACAGCCTGAACCTCGACCCGAGCAAGATCGAGGCGGCCATCACGCCACAGACCACCGCCATCATGCCCGTGCATTGCTACGGCCGGCCATGCGATATCGAAGCCATCGAGAAAGTTGCGGACAACTACAATTTGAAGGTCATCTACGACGCGGCGCATGCGTTTGGCGTGCGCCACCGGGGCGGCAGCGTGCTCAATCATGGCGATCTTTCCGTGATCAGTTTTCACGCCACCAAAATTTTCAACACCTTCGAAGGCGGCGCCATCGTCTGCCCAGACGCCAAGACCAAGCAGCGCATCGACCACCTGAAAAACTTCGGCTTCGTCGATGAAGTCACGGTGGTCGCGGCAGGCATCAATGGCAAAATGAGCGAGATCAATGCCGCCTTCGGCTTGCTGCAGCTCAAGGGTATCGACGGCGCGCGCCAAAAGCGCAAGGCCATCGATGCGCACTACCGGCAGCAACTGGCCGGCATCGACGGCATCACTTGCCTGCAGCAGGGTGAAGGCGAGGCGGCCAACCATGCGTATTTCCCGATATTGGTGGGTCCCGGCTACCCGCTGGCCCGCGACGCCCTGTTCCAGCTGTTGCGCGACCAGGAAATCTACGCGCGCCGCTACTTTTACCCTTTGATCAGCGACTTCCCCATGTACCGCGGCATGCCGTCCGCAGCGCACGCAAATCTCCCCGTGGCGCGCCTGGCATCATCGCAAGTGATTTGCCTTCCCATCTATCCGGACCTGGAGATGGCAAGCGTGGATGCCATCATCGCCATGATCGCCGCCCCCGCGCTGCAACAAGCATCGATACGGAACATAGTCTGATGAACATTTCCACTGAAACCAATTTTTCCGGTGTGGCGGAGAACCATCCGTGGTCTGGCCAATTCACGGTACTCGGCTACGACGATGGCGCCATCAGCACCCTGCCCCATCAATTTTTCCGAAACTGGCTGGACCTGGAACCGACCAGCGGGCACTTCTACATAGGACGTGGCTCCGGTTTTGGCGTCGGCTCGCTGGTAAAATACGACAGCG
Organism: Janthinobacterium sp. ROICE36; assembly: GCF_002869965.1. Taxonomy (GTDB): domain Bacteria; phylum Pseudomonadota; class Gammaproteobacteria; order Burkholderiales; family Burkholderiaceae_D; genus Janthinobacterium. Next base: position 49,532 of record NZ_PEBS01000034.1, on the reverse strand, counting down.
GGCAGCAAAGCCTGTGCGTGGGTCGCTATGTGGCCGGCGGCTCGCGCCTGCGCTTCCTGCTCAACGGCCGGCATGAAATGCGCACGATCTCGACATACATGCTGTCGATCCTCGGCGGCGGATTGAAAAATGCCCCCCCGCCACAATATGCCGACACAGTGATCAAGAATGATGTCTGGATAGGCGACGAAGTGATGGTGCTGGGCGGCTGCGTGATCGAAAACGGCTGCGTTATCGGCGCCCGCTCGCTGCTGCCACCCAATTTCCGCAGCGAACCGTATGGCGTGTATGCGGGCTCGCCCGCACGCCTGATCCGCTACCGCTTCACGGAAAAAGTCCGTGAAGCGCTGCTGGAACTGGCCTGGTGGGAAATGCCGCTGAGCTGGGTGCGCGACAACAACGCCATGTTTTTGGAAGACATGTGCGCCGACGAAGCGAAGGCACTGTTGGTCATCGACATACTGAAAAACAGCCGCAAACAATGGGAAGAAAAACACGGAAGCGTGGCTGCCTGAGTGCGGCAAGGCCAGCACTGCCATCCCGATTACCTGCAAGGAGTGACCATGAGTGACTTGTTTAATCCAGGCTATTACACGGAAGACGACTTGCGGCGTGCGGGCTTCCGCGCCGTCGGCAACAACGTCCGCGTTGCCAAGAACTGCGTGATTGTCGGCATAGAAAATATCTCGCTCGGCAACAATGTCCGCATTGACGGCTACAGCACCCTGGTCGCTGCTGACGGCGGCCACATCCGCATTGGCAGCCATGTACATATCGGTGGCTACGGCTTTCTCTCGGGTGCGGCGGGCATCACGCTGGAGGACTTCTCGGGTCTGTCGCAAGGCGTGCGCCTGTATAGCAAGACGGATGACTACAGCGGGGCCAGCTTGACCAATCCCACCGTACCGGAAGAATTTACCAATTGTAAAAGCGGTCCCGTGCATTTGGGCCGCCACGTCATCATCGGCTCGGGCAGCGTCGTTCTGCCGGATGTGACGATAGGCGAAGGCACGGCCGTGGGCGCTCTTAGCCTGGTGACCAAATCCCTGGAAAGCTGGGGCCTTTATACCGGCACGCCGGCAAAGCGCCTGAAAAACCGCGCGCGAGGCTTACTCGTAGCAGAAACATTGCTTTTAGAGAAACTGGCCTGCGCGAAAAAATAACCCGAAGTCACAGTCCGGCACAGGCTAGCCCTAAACCAGAAACATGCCAAAAAAGATACTTTCACGTTGACGCAAGGCCGTCCATGAAAAAATTTCCATGCGGCATTTAATGAAGTGCACGGAACGGTCGTCTTGTACTGATAGGAGCAGCTAAAATTCGCTCCTCACCGCAACCACCCAATTAGGAATGACACCATGCTGAGCCTTCACACCAACGCTGCCTCCCTGTCGGCACAAAACTCGATCACGAACACCCAAGCCAAACTGTCGACTTCGATGACGCGCCTCTCCACCGGCTTCCGCATCAATTCGGCCATGGACGACGCTGCCGGCCTGCAAATCGCCACCCGCCTGAAAGCACAAACCAGCGGCATGTCCGTTGCCATGAACAACACGCAAAACAGCACCTCGATGCTGCAAACCGCCGAAGGCGCTTTCGCTGAAGTGACGAACATGCTGGTGCGCATGAAAGACTTGGCAACCCAGGCAGCCGATGCCTCGTCGACCGGCAACGACAAGACCGCCATGCAAGCCGAGTACAACGCACTGGGCCAGGAACTGTACAACGTCATGACCAACACCACGTTTGGCGGCACCAAGCTGCTGGGCAAGGGTAGCGCCGCAGCTGACGGCACGTTGTCGACGTCGATGACCTTCCAGATCGGCGCCAGCTCGACCGAAAAAATGAGTTTCGATGTCTCGACCAACCTGGCCTCGTTGAATACCGCCCTCGGTGGCTTGAGCACGAACTTCTCGTCAGCAGCCACGACGACTTCCTCGGAACTGACCGCTTCCGCCAATGCCACCATCGGCCTGCTGGCGACCGCCATCGACAGCGTCAGCACCGTGCGTTCGGCACTGGGCGCGACGGCCAACCGTCTGGACCACGTCAACACCAACTTGTCGAACATCGCCACCAACACCAAAGCTGCTACCGGCCGCATCATGGACACCGACTTCGCTACCGAAAGCTCAAACATGACGTCGTCGCAAATGCTGCTGCAAGCTGGCACCGCGATGCTGAAACAAAGCAACAGCATGTCCTCGATGGTCATGTCCCTGCTGCAATAATATTGACCCGGCCGCTTGCGGCCAGTCACTCGAAGCCAGACTCCGGTCTGGCTTTTTTTCGTACGCACCCATACAAACATGCCGCAAGATGGGCCGGCGAGCAACAAATACCATTTATTTTCAAAAATTTCCTTAAAGCATTTAATTAAGGTGGCGGAACGGTCGTCTTGTACTGATAGGAGCAGCTAAAAGTCGCTCCTCACCGCAACCACCCAATTAGGAATGACACCATGCTGAGCCTTCACACCAACGCTGCCTCCCTGTCGGCACAAAACTCGATCACGAACACCCAAGCCAAACTGTCGACTTCGATGACGCGCCTCTCCACCGGCTTCCGCATCAATTCGGCCATGGACGACGCTGCAGGCCTGCAAATCGCCACCCGCCTGAAAGCACAGACCAGCGGCATGTCCGTTGCCATGAACAATACGCAAAACAGCACCTCGATGCTGCAAACGGCCGAAGGCGCGTTCGCTGAAGTGACGAACATGCTGGTGCGCATGAAAGACTTGGCAACCCAGGCAGCCGATGCCTCGTCGACCGCCAACGACAAGACCGCCATGCAAGCCGAGTACAACGCGCTGGGCCAGGAACTGTACAACGTCATGACCAACACCACGTTCGGCGGCACCAAGCTGCTGGGCAAGGGTAGCGCGGCAGCTGACGGCACGCTGTCGACGTCGATGACCTTCCAGATCGGCGCCAGCTCGACCGAAAAAATGAGCTTTGACGTGTCGGCCAACCTCTCCACGCTGAACACGGCCCTGAGCGTCCTGAGCGCGAACTTCTCGAGCGCCGCTGCGGCAGGCGCAACGGAACTGACGTCCAACGCCAACGCCAATATCGGCCTGCTGGCGACCGCCATCGACAGCGTCAGCACCGTGCGTTCCGCACTGGGCGCGACGGCCAACCGTCTGGACCACGTCAACACCAACTTGTCGAACATCGCCACCAACACCAAAGCTGCTACCGGCCGCATCATGGACACCGACTTCGCTACCGAAAGCTCGAACATGACGTCGTCGCAAATGCTGCTGCAAGCTGGCACCGCGATGCTGAAACAAAGCAACAGCATGTCCTCGATGGTCATGTCCCTGCTGCAATAATATTGACCCGGCCGCTTGCGGCCAGTCACTCGAAGCCAGACTCCGGTCTGGCTTTTTTTTCGTCTGCGCCAGCATGCATACCCAGCAAATTTAACTAAATTGCCATCACGTTTAACGATGTTGCCGGCATAGTCGCCTGTACAAGGTAGAACACCACACAATTGCCTACCGGAGCCGCCGCGTGCTGAGCATTCATACCAATACTGCCGCACTGTCTGCCCAGCGGGCCATGGGCTGGGCGCAGCAAATGCTGTCGACTTCGATGACGCGCCTCTCCACGGGCTTTCGCATCAACTCGGCCATGGACGACGCGGCCGGCCTGCAGATCGCCACCAGGCTGAGCGCCCAGACCAGCGGCATGGCAGTGGCCATGCGCAACACGCAAAACAGCACTTCGCTGTTGCAAACGGCCGAAGGCGCGTTTGGCGAAGTCAGCGCCATGCTGGTGCGCATGAAGGACCTGGCCACCCAGGCAGCGGACGCGTCGTCGAACCAGAAAGACCGCGACGCCATGCAGGGCGAGTACGATGCGCTCGGCGCCGAGCTGTACAACGTGATGACGAACACCCGCTATGGCGGCACTTTATTGCTGGGTAACGGCAGCGCCGGCAAGGGCACCTTGTCGCAAGCCATGACGTTCCAGATCGGCGCCAGCGGCAGCGAGACCATGCAATTCAACGTGGCGGGCGACATGGGCAACCTGGACGCGGCGCTGCAGGCGATCTCGGCCAATTTCGCGCCAGGCGCCACGCCGGGCAGCGAATTTACCAGCAACAGCAGCGCCAACGGCATGATCGACTTGCTGGCAGCGGCCATCGACAAGGTCGGCAGCGTGCGCTCGGCGCTGGGCGCCACGGCAAACCGGCTCGGACATGTCTACAATAACCTGTCCAACATGATCACCCACACCAAAACCGCCATCGGCCGCCTCATGGATGTCGACTACGCGGCGGAAAGCGCCAACATGACGTCGGCGCAAATGCTGCTGCAAGCCAGTACGGCCATGCTCAAGCAAAGCCAGAGCATGAGCAAGCTGATTCTTTCCTTGTTGCAATAATTTCGATTCGGTCAAGATGGCGGAATTTATTCATATGTATCACCAGAAAGCAATGGCATGGCGATAGACCGCATTTCATCGGGCAATCCGGTACCCTTGATTACCCAGCGTTTCGACGTCAGCCCCGCGACGCCGATGGTGCCCGGCGTGGTGCAGCCGCTGGTGCCCATCGGGCCCTACATGGCGCCTGCACCCGATGCGGGCACCCTGCCGGCACAACTGCAACAGGGCCAGGACAGCCTGGCGTCCCTCATCAAGCCCAATGCCGATGGCACGGGCGGTGCCATGCCGCGCGACAGCAGCGCCATGCAGGTCAATCAACTGTTCTTCACGCGCCAGCTGGTCTGGCAACCGCCCGATGCGGCGCAGCTGGCCGCCTCTTGGCGCGTGATGGTAAAGACGTATGGCGAGCAATACGCGGCCCTGCAGGAACAGGCACGCGGCCAGCACGTGCCGGGCAATCTGTTCATGGCCGAGCAGCAAGCTGCCCTGCTGCGCGAAGGTGCCCGTCCGCCCTTGACGGTCGACAGCGAAGCGTGGCGCTTTGCCGTATATGGCTGGGGCGGCCAGCGCCTGCTGCTGCGCGTGCTGGCCAGCGACGAAGACGAAGAGGCAACACCGAGGCGGCGCGGCAAGGTGGCGCTGCGCGTCGAACTGCTGATTGCCGGCATCGGCCGGGTGGTGATCCAGATGGAACCGGCAGGCGACGGCGTGCTGCTGGAACTGGCGGCCGACGAGGAAGCCGCCTTGCGCCACTTGCGCCTGGCCCTGCCCGAGATTGCCGGCGCCGTGCGGCGCGCAGGCTTGCGCGTGCTGCGCTGCCGCCTGAATCGCCAGTTGCACGCGCAGCGCGTGCACGGCAATTACCCGATGCAAGCGGGCGCCGCCTCGCTATCGCTGCCCCTGTTCCGCGCCATGGCCGAAGTGGCGCTGCTGCTGACGCAGCCGGAAGCGGAAGCGGCGGCCAATCCCGACGCGCCCGGAGCTCCCCCGGCCGTAGCCGAAGAGAAAACCATCATCGCCTCGAAGGAAGTGGCGGCGCCGCTCGGTTATGATTATGGCGACGAGGAAGAAGCGGCGCAAGGCCGCAGCGTGCTGTTGCTGGCCGACGGCCAGGAGCACGACCTGCTGCCGCCGATCGACGAGCAGGATTGATGCAGCAAAAAAAAACGGCGCCCGCAGCGCCGTTTTTCATTTTTACCCTACCGTACCGATGATGCTCACTTCGCGGTTTTCAGGGATTTCGTTGTACGACAGCACATGCAGGCCAGGCGCGAACAGGCGCGCATAGCGGGCCAGCAAAGGACGAATCTGCGGCAGCACCAGCAGCAGCGGCGGCGTGGCTTGCTGTTTCATCTGCTCGCGCGCCACCGGCATGTTCAGTTGTAGCTGCGACAACAGATGCGGGTCGATCGGGTAATTATCCAGGGTCACCTTGCCCGACTGGCGCGCCTGGTTCAGCGAACCGAGCAGCATGTTTTCCAGCTCGCCACCCAGGTTAAACGCCTGCATTTCCATCTTCTGGCCGAACAGGCCGCTGACGATCTGGCGCCGCAGCGCGCAGCGAACTTCGGCCGCCAGCAGGATCGGGTCCTTGGTGGTTTCCGAACTGTCGAGCAAGGTGGTGGCGATGGGCACGATATCTTTCAAAGACACATTTTCCGCCAGCAAGACGCGGAACACGCGCAGCAGCTGCGTGTGCGTCAGCGCCTTGTCCAGCGCGCCGGCCAGCTTGGGCGACAGGGCCGTCAGGCGCTCCATCATGTTCGAGACATCTTCGTGGCGGAATAGTTCCGGCAAGTATTCGCGCACCATCTTCGACAAGTGCGTGGCGATCACGCTGGGCGCCTCGATGACCTGGTAACCCAGGCCCAGCGCATGCGCCTTTTCACTCGGTTCTATCCACGTGACGGGCATGCCGTAGGCAGGTTCGATGCCGGGAATGCCGTCGAGCTGGCCGTACACGTTCGGCGACGGAATCGCCATCAGCCGGTCGGCCTGCACTTCCGCCTGCGCCACCACGGTGCCCGACAGCACGATGGCGTACTGCGACGGTTTCAGGGCCAGGTCGTCGCGCACGCCGATGTTCGGCAGCAGCAAACCCATGGCTTCGGACAAACTCTGGCGCACGCCCTTGACGCGCTTGTTCAACGGTTCACCTTGCGTTTTATCCACCATGCCGACCAATTTATAGCCGAGCATCACCATCAATGGCTGCACGGCAGGCAATTGCTGCCACTCCATCTCGGCAGGCTTGTCATCGCGCAGTGCCGCCTCGATGGCCGCCATGCCGGCCGCATCGGGCCCCTTCACGCGCTTGGTCAGGCGCCAGGCGACAAAAGCCAGTACGCCCGCAAAGGTCATGAACATGAACCACGGCATGCCCGGGATCAAGGCCAGCGCCACCATCATGCCGGACGCGCTGAAGATCACCGTTGGCGAGGTCAGCACCTGGCCTGCCACTTGCTGCTCGAAATCGCCCGAATCGCTGATACGGGTCACCAGGATGGCGGCCGCGGCCGACAGCAGCAGGGCCGGAATCTGCGCCACCAAACCATCGCCGATGGTCAGCAGCGCGTATTGACGGAAAGAATCGCCGAACGACAAGTCGTGCATCAGCGAGCCGATGGCCACGCCACCGACCATATTGATGATTAAAATCAAAATACTGGCAACGGCATCGCCGCGCACGAACTTCGACGCACCGTCCATGGCGCCATAGAAATCGGCTTCAGCAGCCACGTCCTTGCGGCGGATCTGGGCTTTTTCCTGGTTGATCAGGCCGGCGTTCAGGTCGGCATCGATGGCCATCTGCTTGCCCGGCAAGGCGTCGAGGGTAAAGCGCGCGGACACTTCCGAGATGCGCTCGGCACCCTTGGTGACGACGGCGAAGTTGATAATCATCAAAATCACGAAGACCACGATGCCGACGACGAAGTTACCACCGATCACCACGTTACCGAAAGCCTCGATCACTTTACCGGCCGCGTCCGCGCCCGTATGGCCGTGCAGCAACACTACGCGCGTGGACGCCACGTTGAGGGTCAGCCTGAGCATGGTGGTGGCCAGGATCACCGTCGGGAAGACGGAGAAGTCGAGCGGCCGCTTGGCCGACACGCTGACCAGGATGACGATCAGAGCCAGCACGATATTGAAAGTGAACAAGATATCGAGCAGTACCGGCGGCAGCGGCAGGATGATCATCGCCAGGATCACCAGCAGGAACAGCGGCGTGGCGAACTTGTGGCGGCGCATTTCGGCAACCACGCGGTTCAGGAAATTCATGAAGGGACTACCTCGCTCAAATGAGATGACACGACCACCTCGGTGGGAAATGGGGGCTGGGCGGCTCGCTGCCCAGTACGGAATGCTTTCAGCTGGAGTATGTAGTTGAGCACCTGCGACACGGCCTGGTATAGCTGCACGGGAATCTGCTGCTGCACCTGACTGGTGTTGTAGATGGCGCGCGCCAGCGGCGGCAGTTCCAGCGTTTCAATATGGTGCTCCTTCGCCACTTGCCGGATATACAGCGCCATTTCATCGACGCCCTTGGCAACGACAAACGGCGCCTCGGCGCGGTCCTGGTCATACTTCAGTGCAACGGCGTAATGCTCGGGATTGACGATCACCACGTCGGCGTCGGGCACGGTCTTGCGCACGCTGCGTCGGCCGATCTGCTGCTGTAACTGGCGGATGCGCTGGCGCACTTCGGGCCGGCCTTCGCTGCTCTTGTGCTCTTCCTTGACATCCTGCTTGCTCATGCGCTGGTTGCGGGCAAAGAAAAACGCCTGCGCCGGCACGTCGATGATGGCGAACAGGACGAAGACGGAAATGAGGGCCATCAAGCCATCGAGCATCAAGGCCGAGCCATCGAGCATGGCTTGCTGCAGGGGCCGGTGCTGCAAGTCCACGTACTGCCTCAGGCTGGAACGGCTCACATGCACGAGCACCATGCCCAGCACGGCGGCCTTGGCGATGGACAAGCCGAATTCAAAAGCATGCTTGGGCGCAAACAGCCGCCCCAGATTCTTGGCCGGACTCAGGCGCTCCATCTTCGGCATCCAGTTCTTCGTGCTGATGACCCAGCCGCCCGGCACCAGCGAGCCCAGCACCACAAACAGGGGCACGCAAAACAGCGGCACGATCATCTTGATCAGCAAGCCCACCGAGGTGGAAAACGCCATCGACATGGCATTTTCCAGCGCGCCCTTGCTGTCGAGCGGCATGAAGGCCATGGCGAACAGTTCGCGAAAACTTTGCAGGTAGCCCGGCAGCAAATAAATGAAGACCTTCATGCTGATCAGGATGCCCAGCGCCGTCGACAGGTCGCGCGAACGCACCACCTGCCCTTCCTGGCGTGACTTCTTCAGCTTTTGCTGTGACGCCTTCTCTGTCTTGTCGCCGGTGCTGTTATCCGCCATGGGCCACCCGCATCTGTTCGGTGAGCATGTCCAGCACGCGATTCGTCATGGCGATATAGTGCTCGGGGATAAAGCGCACGATCTGTATCAGCATCAGCAGGCCGAACATGGTGATCATGGAAAAGCCCAGCGAAAACAGGTTCAGCGACGGCGCCACGCGGTTCAGGAAGCCGAAGCCCAATTGCACCACCATGGTGGAAAAGACGATGGGCAAGGCCAGCAGCATGGCGGCGGCGAAAATCCAGGCCACGTTATAGGCCACCGTCTGCAGCAGCAGCGGTCCGTAGCCCTGCCCCACGGGCCAGGCCGTGAAACTGGCGCCGATCACGCCCGTCAGCACCAGGTGGCCGTCGATGGCGAAAAACACGATCATGCACATGATGGTGAGCAGGCCCGTGATCACGTCCGACGAGGTGCCGTTGAGCGGATCGTTCATGACTGCCATGGAAAAGCCCACCTGGCTCGACACCAGGTAACCGAGCACCGACATGACCGACATGGCGAAGTGGAAGGCCAGGCCCAGGATGAAGCCGATGATGGCCTGCTCCAGGGTGGCGACGACGGCGTGCAGCGAAAACGGATCGATTTTCAACAAGTCCTGCGAGATGCCCGACGCCTGCATCACGGGCAGCATCAGGATCGCCAGCACCAGCGACAGCAGCACCCGCACGGGGATGGGCACCATGGCGTCGCCGATCACGGGCGAGGCGCTGAGCATGGCCAGGATGCGGCAGAACGGCCACCACACGGCCAGCAGAAACGGCAGCACCTGATTGAAAATCTGATCCATGGGCGCGCGGCGCTATCCGACCAGGGTGGCGGCGCGCTGAAAAATGGACACGCAATAATCCATCAGATAACCGGCCATCCAGCGCCCGGCCAGTATCAACGCGAGCAGGGTGACCAGCAGGCGCGGCAGGAAACTCATGGTCTGTTCATTGATCGAAGTGGCCGCCTGCACCAGCGCGACCAGCAGGCCCATGAGCAAACCTGGCACGACCAGGATCACCACCAGCAGCATCACGACATGCAATGCTTCGATGATCAGGTCGACGGCGACTTCAGGGGTAAACATGGATCAATAGCCCTGTATGCTGGTAACTAAAGTGTTGACGGTCAGGGTCCAGCCGTCGACCAGAACGAACAGCAACAGCTTGAACGGCAAGGAAATCACCAGCGGCGAGAGCATCATCATGCCCATGGCCATCAGCACGGACGCCACCACCAGATCGATGATGAGGAACGGGATGAACAGCATGCAGCCGATCTGGAACGCCGTCTTGAGTTCGGACAACACAAACGCTGCCAGCTTGACCGTGAAGCTATGGTCTTGCGGACGCATGCTCGACGGCTCGCCAGCCAGGTGCGCGATCTGCGCCAGCGCAGCCTTGCTCGTCTGCGCCAGCATGAAGCGCGAAATCGGCACTTCGGCGATCTTCAGCGCTTCCTGCATGCCGATCTGGTCGCGGTCGTAAGGCATGAACGCTTCCTTCCACACCTGGTCGCCGATGGGACGCATGACCAGCAAGGTGAGAATCAGGGCGATGCCCGTGACGATGCGGTTGGGCAAGCCCTGCTGCAGTCCCAGTGCCTGGCGCAGCAGCGACAGTACGATGACGAAGCGGGTAAAGCTGGTCATCATCATGACCATCACGGGCAGCAACCCGAGCAGGGTCATGACGACCAGGATCTGCATCTTCACCGACAGGTCGGTCTTCGCGCCCGGCACCACGCCGGACAATAAATCCTGCGCCCCGGCGGCGCTACAGCACAGCATCAGAACGGGAACAGCCAGCGCGGCAGCCAGCGCGCCGCGGCGCCGGCTCAAACCGGGTACCGCCAGCTTCATGCTGTCATCAGGTCGAGATTGAGGCCGTCGAGGTCGATGACTTTCAGGCCATAGTTCTCGCCAGCCACCACCACTTCGGCACGGCCGATCGGCGTGCCGTTGACCTTGATCACCAGCGGTTCGCCGGCCAGCATGTCGAGTTCGATCACGCTTTCCGGGCCGATGGCCATCAGTTCTTCCAGCGAAATGCGGGCCGAACCCACTTCCAGGGTCAGGGTGACGGGAATCTTGCGCATCATCTGCGGAATATCGCGGCGCGCGCGGGTGCTGGCCACGTCGGACACATCGCCCTGTTCGATGATCATGTCATCGCCCAGGTCTTCCAGCAGGGTTTCGCTCTGGTTGGTATCGGTGATATTCATATTATTCGACATCTTCAAATGAGGTTAAACAGAGCTTGCCCTTGTGTTCGGAAACAGCCGCGGTAAATAAACGGGAGTCGTCGAGCATGACGTCGGTGCGGCTCAGGCTGACGGGAATCACGTCACCAACGCGAAGGTCGAACAAGGCGCCCAGCTGCATCTGCTTGCTGACCAGCCTGCCTTCCAGGGTCACTTGCAGGCGCGAAGCGAGCGGGCGCACGCTGCCACGCAAGGCTTTCTTCGCTTGCGCGCGCTCGGGCAGCAGGCCGCGCAGCACGTCGGCCATCAGGCGCTTGTCCAGCGAGAACCAGAACTGACCGCTCTGCCCGGCTTCGACGTCGCTGAGCGCCACGCTGACGATCCAGCTGCCGCGCACCGGGTGCACGCCAGTCTGCACGGCAACCTCGGCACTGGTGTCGAGCTCGCTACTCTTGCCCAAGGTTTGCAGATTCTTGTGGACGCGGGCGAACAAATTGTTCACCAATTGTTGTCCCAGCACCACAGCGAGACGTTCTTCCGTGGCCGTCACGCGCACTTGCGCCGGATCTGGCAGCGCACCCTTGGCGCCGGCACTGCCGTAGCGATAGTTGAGTACGCTCAAGAGTATCTGCCGTTCGAGCGTAAAGCCCGTCTGGCCGGCCGGCGTGGAAAAACTCAGCCAGAGATTCACGCTGTCCTCGTTTTCCACGCGCGACAAGGTCACGCCATCGATCTGGAAATTACCCCAGTAGCGACGGCTCATCGGCTGGCGCAGGGCCACGGCCAGGTCGTCGCGCAGCTGGGCGCCGAAGACATGCAGCAAATGGACAGGACGTCCAAGCAGACAGGAATCGAGGACTTGATGGCGCACAGTTTGATCTGTCTTGGTAATGATTGTCATGTAGTAGTCATGTCGGTATTGCGGTGGCAGAACAAATTATACGGATCACCCGAAATTAAATACAGCATCGTATCGCATGCTAGATGACTACGGTGCTGAACAATACATGAAAAAGCCAAATATTGCCATGTACCAATATTCTTTGAGGCAATTCTCTCTTTACTTTATAGTTGCCCCGAGGTAAGCTTGTAGCGAGAAAATAGTGATTTGCAGTGCGCCATTCCGCTTACCTGATTCCGGTTTTTATGGCAGTTTCCAGTTCCGTTTATTGCCACCATAAGAAACTTTTATCAGATAATTATTAGTTGTCATGGCCATGTAAATCATATCGGCGCGAGTCTGCCGGGTTTGTTTGAATCTGCTCAAGCGGATGGTGTGGCAACTGATAAAACTGATGGGCCCTGCGGATCGGGCCGGGCAGAATGGCACTCACATGCACGACTGCCGGATTGGCAACACCAGTAATTCTGATTGATACGTCACCGCATATTGAAAGTAGAGGGCAAGATGAGCAATGAACTCGCAGGTCTGATCAAGGCCGATCTGGCAGCATTGAGCAATGACGCGCACGCCCTGGGCGCCAGCATCGCGCCCGCCGCGCAGTTCGGCGCACCGGAACAATCCGGCTTTTCTTTTGCGCAAAGCATGCAAGACGCCATCGGCAAGGTGAATGGCGACGACCGCATGGCAGCGCAGAAAATGAGCGACGTCGACAGCGGCAAGAGCGACGACATGGTCGGCGCCATGCTGGCCAGCCAGGAAGCAAGCCTGTCCTTTTCCATGTTGATGCAAGTGCGCAACAAGGTCATGGGCGCCGTCGATGAGCTCATCAAACTGCCTCTGTAATCTTCACGCCCTGATCCACGCCCAGCCTCCCAGCGAAAGTTACCCCAAGTGATTACCACCATGAAGTCCGCATTTGCGCGCTGGCGCCCTGGCACCCAGCCCGCCATTCCGCCCGCCCTGCTGAAAAACCTGGTCCCCATCGTCGTGCTGGCCATCGGCATCACCGCCATGGTGACCTTGTATGCCTGGCGCGACCAGGCCAACTACAAGCCGGTGTTTGGCGCGCGCGAAAAAGTGGCCGTGACGGACATGATGGCCACCCTGGACGCCGAGCACATCCCCTACCGCTTGCATCCGGACAGCGGCCAGGTGCTGGTGCCCGACGCCATGCTGGGCAAGGTGCGCATGCTGCTCGCTTCGAAGGGTGTGACGGCGCAACTGCCGGCCGGCCTGGAGCTGATGGACAAGAACGACCCGCTGGGCGTATCGCAATTCGTGCAGGACGTGCGCTTCCGCCGCGGCCTGGAAGGCGAGTTGGCGCAAAGCATCATGACGATGGACGCGATCGCTTCGGCGCGCGTCCATCTGTCGATTGCCAAATCGACCTCGTTTGTCGCCAGCGACGGCGACAAATCGTCCGCCTCCGTGGTGGTGGCGCTGAAACCGGGCCGCACGCTGGTGCCGGAACAGATCGCCGCCGTCATCAACATGGTGGCCGGCAGCGTCGCCAGCCTGGCGCCTACGCGCGTGAGCCTGGTCGACCAGGGCGGCAACCTGCTGTCCGCGCACGTCGACCTGACGGACGGTTTCGACGCCTCGGCCGCTGGCAATGAAGGTGCGAAACGTTTCCAGGATGAAATTCGCCGCAATGTCACGGGCTTGCTGGGACCCGTCATCGGCGAAGACAACTTCAAGCTCAGCGTGACGGCCGCCGTGAACAACGACCGCGTCGACGAAACGCTGGAAAAATACGGCGAAGCCCCGAAAGTGACGAGCGAAGCGATGCGCGAAGAGCAGGAACGCAACCGCACCGTGGCCGGCATTCCCGGCAGCCTGTCGAACCGTCCGCCAGCGGCCGCCGTGCCGGCACCAGCCGGCACCGCTGGCGCCGCGCCGGCCGATGGCGCACCGAAGCCGTCCGACGATGGCACGGCCCGCAAGAACGCCACCACGCGCCAGTACGCGTATGACCGCAGCATCACGCAGATCAAGCGCAGCCGCGGCCGCCTGGAAAAACTCAGCGTGGCCGTCGTCCTCAACAGCGCCGCTGCACCGAATCCGAAAACGGGCTGGACCCCTGCCGAACTGGGCAATATTGAAAAAATGCTCAACAGCGGCCTGGGCATCAATGCCCAGCGTGGCGACAGCCTGAGCCTGACGGCGCTGGCCTTCCCTGCCAAGCCGCCCGTGGCGCAGTGGTGGGAAGAGCGCGACACCGTCGTCGATTTCAGCAGCTGGCTGCTGTACGCCCTGGGCGCGGTGCTCGGCTACTTCCTGATCCTGCGTCCGCTGCTGCGCCTGCTGACCACGCGTTTGGCGCCGCCGCCACTGAAACAGCTCGATCCTGCCCTGGCACTGGGCGCCAGCGGCGCCGCCGGCGCGAATGGCGCAGCCGCCGCCGGCGCACCAGCCCTGGGCGTGAATGGCAGCCCGCTGGCGCTCGAAGGCGAGGCCCGCTCCGGCAGCATGCCGGTCGTGCCCCTACTGGAAAACTATGAATTGCCGCCACCAGGCTCGGCGGTCGACGTGATGGTCGACCACCTGAAAGTGCTGGCTGAAAAAGAACCCGAGCGTGTCGCCGAAGTCGTCAAACAATGGATGCAGAAAAATGGCCGAACTCAACAACAATAATCCCTCCGACGGCGCTGAGTACGAAAGCGTCAGCCTGAATCCCGTGGAACAGGCCGCCATCGTGCTGCTGAGCATAGGCGAAGAGCAGGCAGCCAATGTGCTGCGCTGCCTGTCGCGCGAAGAATTGCTGGAAGTTACGCAAGTGATGTCGCGCATGAGCGGCATCAAGGTCGAATCCGTGAAAACGGCGATGCAGACCTTCTTTGACGACTACCGCCAGCAAAGCGGCGTGCATGGCGCATCGCGCAGCTACCTGAAGCGCTCACTGGACATGGCGCTGGGCAGCGATATCGCAAATAGCGTGCTGAACAACATTTACGGCGACGCCATCCGCCCGAAAATGGCGCGCCTGCAGTGGGCCTCGCCGAAATGGCTGGCCGAATACATCGTCAACGAGCACGTGCAGATGCAAGCCGTCTTCCTGGCCTTTTTGCCGCCCGCGCTGGCTGGGCAGATCCTCGATGCCCTGCCCGTCGAAGGCCGCGACCTGGTCTTGCTGAATCTGGCGCGCCTGGACGAGATCGACCGCGACCTGCTGGTCGAGCTCGACGAACTGGTGGGCCGCTGCCTGGGCACGCTCGACACGCAAAGCACCAGCGTGGAAGGCATCCGCCAGGCCGCCGAGATTCTCAACCGCATGCCGGGCAACCGCGCCGCGCTGGTCGAACTGCTGCGCGCGCACGACCCGGACGTGGTCTCGGAAATCGAACTGAGCATGTATGACTTCCTGATCCTGTCCACGCAGAGCGATGTCACACTCACGCGCATCCTGGAAGACGTGCCGATGGAACAGTGGGCCATCGCCCTGAAGGGCGCGGAACCGGCTATCCGCGACGCCGTGCTGAAAACCATGCCGCGCCGCCAGGCACAAAGCTTCGAAGACATGATGCGCCGTTCCGGCCCCGTGCCACTCTCGCGTATCGAACAGACGCGCCAGGAAATCATGGCCACCGTCAAGGGCCTCGCCGATGCGGGCGAGATCGAAGTGCAACTGTTTGCTGAAGCGGTGATCGAATGAAACACTTCCGCTCGTATCGTTTCCCGCCCCTGTCGCAATTCATCGCCGCCGGCCAGCGCGCCTCCAACGAGGATACGGATGGCCAGTGGCAGGCGTCCGTCTCGGAAGGTTTCGAGCAGGGCCAGCGCGACGGCTACGAAGTGGGCCTGGTGCAAGGCCAGCAGGACGGCTACGACACCGGACGCGACGATGGCATGGCGCAGGGCCGCGAAGAAGGCCGCAATGAAACCCTGGTGGCGCTGGACCGCCTGGCGCGCCCCGTCGACGCCATCTTGCGCGACCTGAAAAAAGTGCGCGCCGATTACCGCGAAGCGCAGCGCAAGGAAGTGGTCGACCTGGTGGCCAAGGTGGCGCGCCAGGTGATCCGCGCTGAACTGGCGCTGCAACCGGTGCAATTGCTGGCCCTGGTCGACGAAACCCTGGCCTCGATGCCGCCCACGCGCGAAGAAATCGACGTCTTCCTCAATCCGGAAGAACTCAAACGCATCAGCGAACTCGATCCGAAGCGCGCCAAGCGCTGGAACCTGATCGCGGACGCGCGCCTCGACGCGGGCGAATGCCGCATCAAGGCGGGCGACAATGAAGTCGACGCGGGTTGCCATCAGCGCCTGTCGGCCTGCATGGACCAGGTCAGCAGCCATCTGGCGTTGGCCGCCGAACACGCAGACCAGGGCGCGCCTGCATGATCGCCGACACGCTGCGCAGCTTCGAGATCGGCGATATCCCGGTCGCGACACCCACCGGCCGCCTGGTCGGCGCCTCCGGCTTGCTGCTGGAAAGCGCCGGCTGCCGCCTGCACACGGGCCAGCGTTGTCAAATTGAAACTGTGAGCGGCGAATGGCTCGATGCGCAAGTCGTGGGTTTTCGCGAAAAACTGTCTTACCTGATGCCGTTCAAGAAAGCCACGGGCCTGACCACGGGCGCGCGCGTGCTGCCCCTGCCCGACAAGGCCAGCCTGCAGATCGGCCCCTCGTGGCTGGGCCGCATGGTGAATGGCCTGGGCGAGCCGATCGATGACCTGGGCCGCCTCGGTGGCGAACACATCCTGGAAGTCACGCCGCCGAAAATCAATCCCCTGAAGAAACAACCCGTGATCGAGCCGCTGGACGTGGGCGTGCGGGCGATTAACAGCATGCTGACCCTGGGCAAGGGCCAGCGCGTGGGCCTGATGGCCGGCTCCGGCGTGGGGAAAAGCGTACTGCTGGGCCTGATCACGCGCCAGACGGTGGCCGATGTCGTCGTCGTCGGCCTGATCGGCGAACGCGGCCGCGAAGTGCGCGAATTCGTCGAAAAGTCGCTGGGCGCCGAAGGCTTGAAAAAGGCTGTGCTGGTGATCGCGCCAGCCGACGAGTCGCCCTTGATGCGCATCATGGCCACCGAACTGTGCCACTCGATTGCCGCGCATTACCGCGACCAGGGCAAGCACGTGCTACTGCTGGTCGATTCACTGACGCGCTATGCGATGGCCTTGCGCGAAGTGGCGCTGGCGCTGGGCGAGCCGCCGGCCACGCGCGGCTATCCGCCGTCCGTGTTTTCGAACCTGCCGCAACTGGTGGAGAGCGCCGGCAATGGCGCCCACCCTGACGGCAGCATGAGCGCCATCTACACGGTGCTGGCCGAAGGCGACGACCAGCAAGACCCGGTGGTCGACACGGCGCGCGCGATTCTCGACGGCCACATCGTGCTCACGCGCGAACTGGCCGAGCGGGGCCACTACCCCGCCATCGACATCGCCGCCTCGATCAGCCGCTGCATGGCGCAGGTGATCACGCTCGAGCACATGCAGGCGGCGCGCGCGCTGAAAGCGTCGATGGCGCGCCATGCGCGCGTGCGCGACCTGATCCCGCTGGGTGCCTACGTGCCCGGCGCCGACCCGATCACCGACCGCGCCGTGCAATTGCACACGCCCATCGAAGCCTTCCTGTGCCAGGGCACCAAGGAAGAGGCGCCGATGGGGCCGTGCATCGCCCAACTTGAACAGATCATGGCCTAGGAGCAAACGTGAGCGACGCGCATACCATCCGCAACCTGACCACCCTGGTCGGCCTGCGCAGCACCGAAGTGGAACGCCTGCAAGGTGAAATGGCGGCGCAGACGGCCGTGCGCGAGCGCTACCAGAAAAACCTGGCGCGCCTGACGGGCCTGTACACGGACAGCGGCCCCAGCGGCGCCCTGCCCTTGGCCCTGTCCGTCAACTGCGGCAACTTCAAACAAGCGGTCATGCAGATGGCCGACCAGCACCGTACCGATCTGCACCTGCACGAGGCCAACATGGCCGTCTCGCAGCGCGCCCTGAATACGGCCTGGGCCAAACGCGAGGTACTGGGCCAGGTGCTGACGCAAAAACAAAAGCATGTTGCAAATGAGCAACAACGTGTCGATACCAAGCGGCAAGACGAGCTGGCGACGCAGTTCTGGTTCCGCGGGCAGGTAAAATGAGGTTTGTGTAAGTTTCTTTCAGGAAAACTTCACGAAACGGGAATGGGGGTCGCCTTGTACCGGTATATCCCTTTATTCAGGAGTCTGGCATGGCAAACGCAATTACCGCACCACGATACGATCCGCTCGTCACAGCAGAGAACCTGGCTACCAAATCGGTGGCGGCGCAAAAGGCAGCTCTGGCGGCTCAGACTGCGCTTGCCAACAACACGTCCAGCGCGCTGGGCAACCTGAAATCGGCCATCTCGGCATTCCAGCTGGCGATGACGACCATGACGTCCAGCAAATCCGTGCTGAGCCAGTCTGCGACCTTCAGCAATACCGCGTATGGCACAGCCACGGCCGGCATCAAGGCGGCGCCGGGCAGCTACGCATTCTTTGTCGAAGAACTGGCCACTGCCAGCCAGACTTCGTATGGCGGCTTGAGCAGCACCATGCCCGCCAACGGCGGTTCCATGACCATCCGCATCGGCGACCCGCTGGCCGCTGTCACCGCCGACAACGCCTTCGACATCGACCTGGCCGCCGCCAACAAGGATGGCGACGCCTACCTGTCGCCGCAGGAAATCGCTGCCGCCATCAATGGCAACAGCAAGAATAATGCGCGCGTCACTGCGTCCGTCATCAATATCGGCAACCAGGCGCAACTGGTGCTGACCTCGAATCTCACCGGCATCGCCAATGCCGTCTCGATCGACACCGGCAGTGTGACGGATCCGGCGCTGCAGACAGCGCTGCAGAGCGACAAGAAATCCCTCGTGGCACCCAAGGATGCTGTCGTCTGGCTGGGCGCTCAAGGCTCCGGCACAAAAATTACCCAGGCGTCGAATACCTTCACCAACGTGCCCGACGTGAAAATGACGTTCACCAAGGCCATGACGTCAGGCGAAAGCCCGATTACCGTGACCGTCGGGACCGACAGTGCCGGTACCATTGCCAATGTGCAAGCCTTCGTCGACGCCTACAACAAGCTGAAAAGCGTGATGGATGGCTTGGCGAATCCCGGCAACCCGGAGAAAAATATCGCTGCCGGCATCTTTGCCCACGACTCCGGCCTGAACGCCCTGCGCTCGAGCATGGGCGACGCCTTGCGCCTGACGGTCGATGGCGTATCGCTGGTGGCGTATGGCATTACCGCCCAGCGCGACGGCTCGATCAGCCTGAATACGGCCAAGCTGACGGCCAAGCTGGCCGACAATCCTGCCGGCCTGGACAAACTGTTCGGCAATAACAGCCTGTCCGCGCCTGCCGGCGTGCTCGGCGGCCTCGACAAGGTTCTGGGCCAGTGGAGCAATGTCACCAAGGGCCAGATCACCCAGCGCCAGGCAGCGACGGACAAGCTGCAGAAAAGCCTGACCAAGAGCAGCGAGCGTCTGACCAATCAGTACAACACGGCTTACAGCCGTTTCCTGGACCAGTATTCCCGCCTGCAGGTACTGCAAGAGCAAATGACCAGGAATTCTGACATGTTCGATGCCATGTTTAATAACAGCAAATCCTAAGGCGAGCGTGCCAGCCGCGCCGCCCCACGTTAACATAGCGAGAAGATAATAATGTTGAACAATGAAGCTTACGGCAACTACCATGCCGTCAACCTGGATTCCCAGACCGCCCGCGCCACACCGGTCGAGCTGGTACTGGTGCTGACGGACGGCTTGCTGGAAGAACTGGCGCGCGCGCGCGGGCATATCGTGGGCAAGCGCTACGAACAGAAGGCGATCAGCCTGGACAAGTGCACGCAGATCATCAACGGTTTGTCGAGCTCGCTCGATTTCGACAATGGCGGCGAAGTGGTGGTCAGCCTGGCGCGCCTGTACGATTACTGCGTGGCGCGTCTGTACACGGCCGGCATCAAGCTGGACCCGTCGCTGATCGATGAAGTGACGACCTTGATGACCACCATCAAGCGCGGCTGGGTGGGCGTCCAGGCGAATAATGCCTAGGCGCGCTGCGCTGCAGCAGCTGAGCCGGCAATTCAGCGCGGCGATCGCGCAGCCGGACTGGGATGCGATGCAAAAACTCTCGGCCAGCCTGGCGAAAAACCTCCCGCTACTGGCCGAACGGGGCGCATGGAATGCGCTGGAACAAGCAGAATTGTTGCAATTGCGCAAAATTCACGCGCAAGCGGTTAAAATTTGCTCTGAGGAAAAAGAACGCCTGGGCTTACACCTGGGTGCATTACAGGCAAACAAGGAAGGTTGGGTCGCCTACGCCGCGCTCGGCGAATACGACTTGGACGGGAATCAAGCATGATCATGAACTTCAACACGGCGCCGGCACCGGCGGCCAATGCGGCACCAGCGTCGGCGCCAGCGCCAGCGCCAGCACAGACGACCAGCTTGCCCGGCACGCCGGGCGATGGCAGCGGTGCACCCGCCGTCCTGCCCCTGTTTGCGCAGGTGCTCGATGGCGCAGGCGAGCCGACGGCCGAAGCCGATACGGCCGATGCCGCCAAAGCTGAGCCTGCCAAGGAAAGCGACAGCCCGGCCGACAGCAGCTTGCCAGCCATGGCCGCCCCCGTCCTCGGTTTGCCCGTGACGCTGCTGCCACCGGCGGACGCGGCGGCAGCGGAGGCACGCGCCAACGCGCAGGCGCAAGTACAGACCCAAGTGCAGGCGAATGTGGCGCAGGCCAACCCGGCACTCAACATCAGCCTGCATCCGGCGGCCATCAGCCTTACCGCGCAGGCAATGGTGCAATCAGCAGGGCGTGACATGCGCGAACCGCTGGCCGCCGCCAACCCGGCGATGACTGCCAAAGGCAGCGCGCCGGCACAGCCTTTCGATTCGTTACTGCAGCAAAGCACGCCGGCGACAGCCGTGGCCGCCCCAGCCGTGGCCGCGCGCGAAGGCGAACGTGGCGCCGCGACGCCGGCACCCGCGCCCAACCTGGGCCTGACGGGCGCGGTCGGCAACACCGCCACGGCGGCGCCAGCCGGCGATACCATCAAACTCAACGGCCCTGCCCAGCAATGGCAGGAACCGTTGCGCGAAGCGCTGGGCGAACGCCTGCAGACGCAGATCGGCCGCAACAGCGAACACGCGACGATACGCCTCGATCCCCCCATGCTGGGCCGCATTGAAATTTCCATCCGTCACACGGCCGGCGCGCTGCAAGTGAACGTCACGGCGTCGAACTCGGAAGTGTTGCGCCAGTTGCAAGGCATCGGCGAAAACATGCGCAGCGACCTGGCGCAGCGCCAGTACACCGATGTGGCCGTGAATATCAGCGCCACCCCGCGCAGCCCCGCCGCCCAGGCGTTTGCCGAAGGCGACGCGCGCGGCCAGCGTCAACCTGGGCGCCAGCAGGATGAATCAGAGCCCGGCCGCGCGTTGTCCGACGGCAGCGCTGCCGCCACCACTTACGCCATGCATGAGCGAGAAATTGCCTGATGACTATGAAAATGAAATTGATAGGCGGCTTTATCGCCGTGGCCGTGCTGGCCGCCGGTGCGGCTGGCGGCGCCATGTGGTATTTGGCCAAACCGGTCGCCGGCCATGCCGAGCTTGCCGACGCAAAAGCCCCGCCACCGCCCGCCACAGGCAAGAAGGCCCGCAAGTTCCTCACCCTGGACAAGGTCATCGTGATGCTGCGCCGCGGCCCCGGCGACAGCGAAACGCACTATCTGTCGGCCGACCTGGTGATCGCCACCACCGAGGAAAAGGAAAAGCTGACCAAGGACCACTTGCCGCTGATGCGCTCGATCGCCGTCAGTACTCTGTCGAGCTTTCCCATGGACAAGGCGCAGACCATGACGGTGGAGCAATACGCCGAACAGATCAACAAGGCCTTCAATGTCAGCTATGAACGCGAGCAGATGGAAAAACCGTTTACGGAAGTCATGGTCGGCAAGCTGATCATTGAATAAGCCACCACGCCAGCCGACCTAGTGGGATATCCCGTGGCCTATGCAGAGCAATACCAGGAAGCGTATGGCGCCGGCGAATACGCCGCCGCCAGCGCCTGCGCGGCCGTGCTCAGCGTTGCTGAAGAGCAACAGCATCTGGTGGCGTATGCCCCTTTGGTGAAGCGCATCGTGCGCCAGCTCAATTCGCAGGTGTCAGGCGCCATCGACCGCGACGACATGGAACAGATTGGCCTGATGGGCCTGCTTGAAGCGCTGCGCCGCTACGGCGTGCCGGACCAGTCTTTCGGCAGCTATGCCAGCCTGCGCATCCGTGGCGCCATCCTCGATGAACTGCGGCGCCAGGACTGGCGTCCGCGCGCCGTGCGCCAGGAAAGCCACCGCCTGCGCGATAGCGTGCGCGCCCTGACCCGGCGCCTGGGGCGCGAGCCGCTGGAAGCGGAAATTATGGCCGCCCTGAAGCTGACGCCGGAAGCCTTCCAGGAATACCAGTTGGCGGAAAACGCCGAGCTGATCGTCAGTTTCGACGAAGTGCTGCAGGAAAGCCTGGGGCAAGCCGACAGCGCACCGAGCCCGGAAGAGCAATTGATGGTGCGGCGCAGCCTGGAGCAAGCCCTGCGCGCGCTCGACGAACGCGAGCAGCGCGTGATCCAGATGTATTACGAATTCGAACTGAGCTATAAAGAAATTGCCGCCGTGCTGGACCTGAGCGACGCCCGCGTCTGCCAACTGAACAAGACGGCGCTGGGCAAGATGAAAGCCATGCTGCAAGACGCATAAGTTTCAGCAACACCCATCAAATTGACGCAGCACAATGACGCAGAAAGGCAGTTGACATGGTAATTATCGGTATCTTAATCGTGATGGGATGTGTATTCGGAGGCTTCGCCCTGATGGGTGGTACCGTCCACGCGATCTGGCAACCGGTCGAGTTGATCATCATCATCGGCGCCGCCGTCGGCGCCCTGGTGCTGGGCAACCCCAAGCATGTACTCGGGGAAATGCTGCACCAGATGCGCAAGATCGTCACGCACAAGAAGCAAGGTTCGGAATTCCAGCGCCAGTTGCTGCTGCTGATGTATGAACTGCTGCAAACGGCCGCCGGCGGCCTGAAGGCGCTCGACGCGCACGTCGAGGCGCCGCGTGAAAGCGCCCTGTTCCAGCGTTATCCGCTGGTGCTGGAAGAGCCGAAGCTGCTGGCCTTCATCGTCGACAACTTCCGTTTGATGGCAATGGGCAAAATCAACGCGCATGAACTCGAAGGCGTGCTGGAGCAGGAACTCGAAGCCATCCACGACGAGCTGCTGCAACCGTCGAAGTCCCTGCACAAGATCGCCGAAGCCATGCCCGGCTTCGGTATCCTGGCCGCCGTTCTGGGCATCGTGATGGCCATGAATTCCGTGGCCGACGGCGCCGATGCGGCGGAAATTTCGGAAAAAGTGGGCGCCGCCATGGTCGGTACCTTCATCGGCATCTTCTTCTGCTACGGCGTGCTCGATCCGATGTGCAACATGATGAAACAGCTGGTGGGCGAGGAAGGCTCGACCATGGAATGCGTGAAGGTCGTGCTGGTCACGCACGTGGCGGGCAAGCCGCCCCTGCTGGCCATCGATGCTGGCCGCCGCCTGGTGCAGCTGAACATCAAGCCTAGCTTCGCCCAGCTGGAAAGCTGGATCAATACGCTGGAAGCTGGCGGCGCCGAACAAGAGCAGGGCCAAGGCCGGGGAGGCCGCCGTGCTAAAGCCGCATGAGAAACATGAACAGGCCATCATCAAGCGTGCCGGTCGCAAGCATGACGACGATGGCCATGGCGGCGCCTGGAAAGTAGCGTTCGCCGACTTTTGCCTGGCCCTGCTATCACTCTTCCTCGTGCTGTGGCTGATGGCCGCGCGCGAGCAGCAGGCGATGAAGGAAATCATGATGGACGCGTCGGCCAGCAGCCGCCAGGGCGAAGGCCAGGGCGTCATGCCGGAACAGAGTGGCGGTCCACGTGGCAGCCTGATCGAGCGCTTCCCCATGCCCCGCAAGGGTTCAGGCGACACGCGCACGGAAGGCAAGCAGACGCAGGACGGCAAGGCCGGCGCGGCGCCGCAAAACCAGACCAAGGTCAGCTACCAGTCGCCGGAAGACCTGCTGTCGCTGTCGCGTGCGCTCGACAAGCTCAGCGACGAAGCGGGATTGAAGAGCAATCTGCAATCGGTGATTACGCCGTACGGCTTGCGCGTCATGCTGCACGATACGGACAAGCAAGGCATGTTCGTGCGCGGCAGCGCCGTGCCAACCGACCGCTTCCGCAAGCTGCTGCGCCAGATGGGGCCCGTCTTCGCCCAGATGGACAACCAGATGCTGATCGTCGGCCACACCGACTCGCTGCAATACGCCAATAACGGCTATGAAGGTTATTCGAACTGGACCCTGTCGGCCAACCGCGCCATGTCGGCACGCGCACAATTGTTGATTGGCAGCATGAGTCCGGACAGCGTGCTGCAAGTGGTGGGCATGGCCGCCCGCGCGCCGCTGGACGTAAAAAATGCCAGCGCCGGCATCAACCGCCGCATCGAACTGTTAATATTGACGCGTGGCCAGGCCGACAGCATCGCCGCCATGTTCGGCATGGCCGGGCAAAAGGCACAAGGCGAAGAGCTGCAGGTGGGCGAACCGGACGCGGGAACGCTACAACGGCTGCGCGAAAAACTGGGCCTGCCCGCAAAGAAGGAG
This sequence comes from Janthinobacterium sp. ROICE36, assembly GCF_002869965.1. Taxonomy (GTDB): domain Bacteria; phylum Pseudomonadota; class Gammaproteobacteria; order Burkholderiales; family Burkholderiaceae_D; genus Janthinobacterium. The sequence goes on along the minus strand of NZ_PEBS01000034.1, from coordinate 24,946 downwards.
CGCGATGAGCATGCAAATTAAGGGCAAGGGACAACGTATGAAAATCTCCTCCGGCAATACCGGCGCTGCCGTACGCAGCAGCACCATCGCGCCGGCCGAGGCGATCGCCGAGTACGCGGGCGCCGCCGGCGTCATGACAGGCTCGTCGGCCGGGGCGGAATTGCAATCGGCCGTGCTGCAACCGGCCATGGCCGCCCTGCGCGCCATGCCCGAGATCGACCACGAGCGCGTGGCCATGCTGCGCGATGCGCTGGCCAAGGGCGAATTGCCATTCGATCCTTCGAAACTGGCAGGCCTGATCCAGCGTTTCCACGGCGGCGAATCGTGACCGCGCCGCGCAAGGGCATCACGCGCCAGGAAGCCGTGCGCCGCGTGCTGCAAGGCATGTCGGACGACAGCGCCGGCTACGCCGCCCTGCAAACATTATTGGAAGAGCAATTCCAGGCCACCTTGCAGCACCAGAGCACCCGGCTGAGGGCGCTAGCCGAGCAGGTTACCGCCGCCGTCGAGCCCCTCGATGCGCGCCGCCGCCAGCGCGTCAGCCTGGTCACTGCCCTGCTGGGCGCACAAGGCGATATGCCGCAATTGTTTGCGTTGTTGCAAGAAGACGCGCGCAGCAAGGCCGAGGCCGACTGGGCCGCGCTGGAGCAGATGGTGCTGGAATGCAAGCGCCTGAATACCCGCAACAGTGATTTATTAACAGAGCAGTACAGCATCATGCAGCGCGTGCTGCATGGCGAGGAAGATACGTATGCGCCAGGCTGATTTCCCCACACTCCGCGCCACGGCAGCGACACCATCGACGGCAGCCACATCCGCCGTGCTGAGCAATATGCACGCGACCCCTGCCACAGTGGCCGCTGGCAGTTTCAGCGACGTGTTCCGGCAGGTACAGGGCGAGGTGGCCCGCTTCATCGAACAGGGCGGCGGCAACGCCACCAGCCTGAGCCCGCAAGGACGCGCCTACCTGGAGCAAAGCCAGCCCGTCAATGTGCTGGGAAGCATCAACCAGGGCGGCGAGATCGGCGAAACGCAGCAGCAATTCCTTGCCTCGATCAAGCCGTGGACGCAAGAAACGGGCGCGCGCCTGGGCGTGGCGCCGGAAATTGTCGCCGCCCACGCGGCGCTGGAATCGGGCTGGGGCCAGCGTCCGCTGCGCCAGGGCACGGGCGCGGACACGAATAATCTGTTCGGCATCAAGGCCGGCGGCAAATGGCAGGGTGACGTGGCCAGCAATATCACCACCGAATACGAGGCGGGCAGCGGCACGGCGCTAAAGAAAACCGAGCGCTTCCGCAGCTACCCGGACCAGGCCAGCGCCTTCCGCGACTATGCCCAGGTGTTGCTCGACAACCCACGCTACCGCGCCGCCCTGAACACGGGTGCCGACGCGGGCGCCTTCGCGCAAGGCCTGGCGCGCGGCGGCTATGCCACCGATCCCCATTACGCCGCCAAGCTGACGCAGCTGGCGACGCGCTTGCAGCGTACGACCGCCGCAGACTGACCTTCCTTAACGGCCGGTAATATCGGCCGGCTCCACCACGCCCGCATCGACCACCCTGGCACGTATCACCGTGCCGCTGGTGGCGTTGCGCACGCGGATCACTTCGCCCAGCGCGCCCGGGTCCATCGCTACACCGGCCATGCTCACTTCCACCTGCTCCTTGCGCGCCACGATATTGACCGCACTGCCCCGTTTGATCAGCATGGGTGCAGCCAGCTGCCCCTGGCGCAGCACTTCGCCGGTGCGCAAGCTGCGCCGGCTCGACAGGCCGACGGCGCCGGACAAGGAAGAAATACTATCCGGCACCATCGTCACGTCGCGCCGCGCCAGGGCCACGTCGTCCGCCTGCAACGGCGTATTCGCCGTGACGGGTGCGCTGGTGACGGCGACCTGGGCCGTGATGCTGCCGCGTGCCAGCATTTCATAACGCCAACCGTTGCTTCCAGGACACACTGCCACAAAGCGCATGCGCTGCGCCGAACGGCTGTCCGCCGTCTCCAGCGCGACGGGCACCGCGCACGCCGGCACGGGGCGCGTGCTTTTTACCACAGTCACCTGAAACTGCGGTTCCAGCAATCCCGCCGAGGCTGCCTGCTGTGCCAATTGCTCGCGCGCCAGTTGTTCCACACGCGAAAATATATTGTCGGCTGGCAATTCTGCGCGTCCTGCACTACTATATAGGCTGGTCAGTAAAAATAGGCCAGTAAGCAGTAAGTGACGACATTGCGCCTTGTTCCACATCACGGAATAGTTCTCAAAGTAAATCATCGCTAACCTTAATCAAAGATACTGAAGCGGCATGACCTTACCATGCGTCTACATGACCAGGCTGGGATTTTAGCTCTGCACCACCTATTTTCTGGCCCGAACCGCAAAAAGCACGATCGAATTCAATACAAAGGATGACCATGGGGATTAATTTCAAGGATGCGCTGGGCGTGCACGCCGATGCACTCGCGCTGCGTGCCGACCGTACCCGCGTGCTGGCGGCCAATATTGCCAATGAAAATACGCCCGGCTTCCAGGCCATGGACATGGATTTCGGCAGCGCCCTGCAGCAGTTGCAGGATAACGAAGCGGGCCTGCTGTCGACCGATGACGATGCCAGCGCCCTGTACCGCGTACCCTACCACCCCAGCCGCGACGGCAATACCGTTGAAATCGGCGTCGAGCAGGCGGCGTTCTCGCAGAATGCCACCGACTTCCAGACCAGCCTCACATTCGTCAACATGAAACTGAAGGGTCTGTCCAAGGCCATTTCCGGTCAATAAGGATCAGCATGAGCTTCCAGGATATTTCCAAGATCGCCGGTTCGGCGATGGCGGCGCAAACCGTGCGCCTCAATACCATCGCCAGCAACCTGGCCAATGCCGATTCCGTTGCCGGTTCGGAAGGCGAAACCTACCGCGCGCGCAAACCCGTGTTTGCGGCCGTGATGGACGGCCCCGGTTCCAGCGGCGCCGGTGGGCGCGTACAGGTACTCGACGTGGTGCAAAGCGACGAACCGCTGCGCAAGGTGTATGAACCTGGCCACCCGATGGCCAATGCCGATGGCATGGTGTTCTACCCTAACGTCAACCAGGTTGCCGAGATGACCGACATGATGTCGGCGTCGCGCGCGTTTGAAACCAATGTCGAAGTTCTGGGCCGTATCAAGTCGATGCAGCAATCGCTCCTCAAATTAGGTGAAGCATAATCCATGGAAACCAATCTCTTTACAAATAACACCAGCGGCAGCGGCAGCAACAACAATGCCGTCAAGTCGCAAGGCAATGCCACCCAGGACATGTTCACCAAATTGCTGGTCGCGCAGATCAAGAACCAGGATCCCCTCGCGCCCACCGATCCGAGCCAGTTCGTCAATCAATTGACGCAGCAGGCGCAGACGGAGGCGATGCAAAACCTGTCCGCGCTGACCAGCGCCAATGCCAGCGTGCTGCAATCGATGCAAGTGCTGGCCCTGGGCGCGCAAGTGGGTTCCGAAGTGATGGTCAACAGCGAAACGGTGCAACTCGATACGAGCAAGGTCAGCGGCAGCATCGCGCTGGCCGCCGGCACCACCAAGACCACCGTGACACTGAAAGGGCTGGACGACAAGGAATACAAGATCGAACTGGGCGCCAAAGGAGCCGGCACCGTCCCCTTCACCATCGATCCCGTCGCGCTGGGCTTGCCTGCTGGCACCTATAGCATGGCGGTGACCACCGGTGGCACCGAAAAGCCATCGGTCGACATCGCAGGCAAGCTCAACAGCGTGCGCCTGTCGTCCGGCGGCAGCATGATCCTGAACGTGTCGAACCTGGGCGAAGTCAACCCTGGCGCGATCACCGGCTTTAACGGCAAGACGGCCTGATCCGCCCTTCCCTTCGTTTGCTGCACACTAATCTCGTCCTTCACTAAAGGAAGTCAACATGAGTTTCGACATCGCCCTGTCCGGTATCCAGTCCATCAACCAACAGTTGAACAGCACCAGTAACAATATCGCCAATGCCGGCACCTACGGCTTCAAGAGCAGCCGCGCCAACTTTTCGGCCATGTATGCAGGTTCGCGCGCCACGGGTACGGAAATCGGCTCTCTCACGCAAAGCATGTCGCTCAATGGCGGCGTGCTGAACACGGGCCGCGCGCTCGACGCCGCCATCGACGGCCGCGGCTATTTCGTCGCCCGCGATGCGCAAAACACCATGAGCTACAGCCGCGTCGGCATCTTCTCGGCCAGCAGCGACGGCAAGCTGATCGATGCGAACGGCCGCCTGGTGCAGGGCTATGCCGCCGTCAAAGGCAGCACCACCCTGGGCACCATGGGCGACATGCTCATTCCGACGGGCCAGATTCCCGCAGAGGCGTCGACCAAGCTGGCGTATGCCGCCAATATGTCATCCGAATGGACTATCAAGGCTGTGCCCTTCAACAAGACCAATGAACTGAGCTACAACAGCGCCAAGTCCTCGATCGTCTACGATTCGCTGGGCGCCAAGCACTCGCTGGGCCAGTACTTCGTCAAGACGGCAACGGGCGTCGACGTGCACTACACCTTGGACAACGCCGATCTGGCGCCAGTGACGAGCATGGCCTTCGACACGTCCGGCAAGCTGACGATGACCGCGCCGGTCACGCTGGCGCTGGGTACGCCGACCGGCGCCGCGCCGCTGTCGATCGCCATCGACTACACGGGCACCACCCAGTTCGCCGGCGAAGCCAACACCTCGACCGACCGCTCCGATGGCTATGCCTCGGGCACCTATACGGGCGTGGAACTGGCCGATGACGGTTCTGTCGTGGCGAAATACACGAACGGCCAAAAACAAAGCATCGGCGTGATCGCCCTGGCCACCTTCCCCGATGAAGGCGCATTGACTGCCATCAACGATACCAGCTGGGTCGCCTCGACCACTTCCGGCACCGCCATCTACGACCGCCCAGGCGTGGGCATGGCCGGCAAACTGGTGACGAGCTCGCTGGAACAGTCGAACGTCGACATCACCTCCGAACTGGTGGGTCTGATGACGTCGCAGCGCAATTACCAGGCGAACTCGAAGGTCATCTCGACCGAGAACGCCATGCTGCAATCGCTGATGCAAGCGCTGTAATCCACGATACGCAAAGGTAAAGAGCAATGGATGCGCTGATTTATACCGCCATGAGCGGGGCCGACCGCGCCCTGCGGGCACAGCAGGTACACGCCAACAACCTGGCCAACATCGAGACGGGAGGCTTTCGCGCCAACCTGGAAGTGTCCACTGCCCAGCCGTTGCAAAACGGCTATGGCTACGACGACCGCCACATGACGCAGACGCAGTCGAGCGCCATCGGCACGCGCACGGGCCCCATCAAGGAAACGGGACGCGAACTCGACGTGGCCATCACGGGTAACGGTTTTCTCGCGGTGCAATGGCAAAACGGCGAAGCCTACACCCGCGCCGGCGCCATGGACCTCGATGAAACGGGCGCACTGACCCTGAACGGCCGGCCGGTGCTGGGCGAAGGCGGTCCCATCACGATTCCCGAGCATACCAGCCTGGCTATCGGCGCCGATGGCACGATTTCCATCCAGGTGCCGGGTACGGCGCAAATGCAGACGGTCGACAAGCTCAAGCTGGTCAACGCCGAAGCGGGAGAACTGACCAAGAACGAGGCGGGTCTGATCGTGGCGCGCGGTGGCGAAGACTTGCAGGCTGACCCGACGGTACGTCTGCGCGACCGCCACCTGGAAGGCAGCAACGTCTCGGCCGTCGAGGAAATGGTCGCCACCATGAGCCTGAACCGCAGTTTCGAGATGCAGATGAAAGTATTCAAGGCCAGCGATTCCATGACCGAATCCGGCAACCGCCTGCTGGGCGCTTAAGCCCAACGCCAACCAATTACCAGGAGTAAACGATGAATCCAGCAATGTGGATCAGCAAGACCGGCGTGCAGGCACAAGATGCCAAACTGCAAGCCATCGCCAATAATCTGGCCAACGTCAATACCGTGGGTTTCAAGCGCGACCGCGTCGTCTTCGAAGACCTGTTTTACCAGGTCGAGCAGCAACCGGGCACGCAGCGCGCCGACAATACCCTCTCGCCATCGGGCGTACAGCTGGGTAACGGCACGCATATGGTGGGCACGCAAAAGGTGTTTACCACCGGCAGCCTGCAAACGACGAGCCGCGAATTCGACGTCGCCATCACCGGCAACGGCTTTTTACAAGTGCTGCGCCCGAACGGCGAAGCGGCCTACACGCGCGCCGGCCAGCTGGGCATCAATGAAAACGGCGTGATGGTCAACGCCCAGGGCTTGCCGCTGGTGCCGCAGATTACCGTGCCGAACAATGCCACGGCAATCACCATCGGCGAAAACGGCATGGTCACGGCCACCGTGCCGGGCAATGTCAACGGCACCCAGCTGGGCCAGCTGAACCTTTCCAGCTTTATCAACCCGACGGGCTTGCTGGCACTCGGTGAAAACCTGTTCCAGGAAACGGCATCGAGCGGCACGCCGACGGAAGGCCGTCCCGGCGAAGGCGCACTGGGCAAGCTGAAACAGTTTGCGCTGGAAGGCTCGAACGTCCAGGTGGTCGAAGAGATGGTCGATATGATCGCTGCCCAGCGCACCTATGAAATGAATACCAAGGTGCTGTCGGCCGCCGACAATATGCTGCAATACCTGGCGCAAGCGGCACGCTGATGACAGTCGCCATGAAAGCCACGGCGGCCCTGCTGCTGGTGTTGATGGCCGGTTGCGCCAGCCAGCCGGCCGCGCCCGTGGCGCCCAGCTTTTCCGATACGCCGCTGCCAGTGGCGCCGCGCAGCGCGGCGCGCGGCGGCGTGGGCGGCGGCGTGTTCAATCCCGACGCGGGCCTGGACCTGATCTCCGACAGCCGCGCCTTCCGCGTGGGCGACGTCGTCACGGTAGCCCTGCAGGAAACCACGCAAGCGAGCAAGAAGGCCGGCACCTCGTTCAACAAAGGTTCCTCCGTCGGCGTGAAGGCTGCCAACATTCTGGGCAAGACCTTACCCAAGACGGGTGTCGACCTGTCGGCCGACCGCAACTTTGCCGGCGACTCGACCAGCACGCAGCAAAATGCGCTGTCCGGCGCCATCACCGTGATCGTGCAGGAAGTGCTGCCGAACGGCTTGCTGCGCGTGCAGGGAGAGAAAACGCTGACCCTGAACCAGGGCCTGGAATTCGTGCGCCTGCGCGGCTACCTGCGCGCGGCCGACATCGATTCCAACAACCAGGTTTCGTCCCTGCGCATCGCCAATGCACAGATCGCCTATTCCGGCCAGGGCACCCTGGCCGAAGCCAATACACCAGGCTGGCTGACGCGCTTCTTCGTCGGCCCGTGGATGCCGTTTTAAGGTGACAACATGAAATTCCGCTCCGCCCTGCCCCTGGCAGCCATGCTGGCCGTGCTCTCCGGCTTTGCCCTGCCCGCCAGCGCCGCGCAAGTGCTGCGCAACCTGGTCAGCATCGAGGGCGTGCGCGACAACCCGCTGATCGGCTACGGCCTCGTCGTCGGCCTGAACGGCAGCGGCGACACCACCCAGGTGAAGTTTTCCAGCCAGTCCGTGGTCAACATGCTCAAGCAGTTCGGCGTGAAGATGCCGGACGGCGCCGAAGCGAAAAGCAAGAACGTCGCCACCGTCATGGTCAGCGCCGTATTTCCACCAGGATACCGCCGTGGCCAAGCCATCGACGTCACCGTCTCGTCCCTGGGCGATGCGAAAAGCTTGCGCGGCGGCACCTTGCTACTGACGCAATTGCGCGCGGCCGACAATGAAACATATGCGCTGGCGCAAGGCAACGTCGTCGTCGGCGGCTTGAACGCCACCGGCAAGAGCGGCTCGTCCGTCACCGTCAACACGCCCACCTCGGGCCGCATTCCCAACGGCGCCAACATCGAGCGCGAGATTCTCAGCGACTTTTCCACCAAGCCTTCCGTCACCCTGAACTTGCGCCATCCGCATTTCGAGACGGCCATCAATATCGTCGAAGCCGTCAACCGCCGCTTCGGCGCCGTCGCCACCACGCGCGACGCCACCAGCGTGGACGTACTGGCGCCGGAAAACCCGACCCAGCGCGTGGCTTTCATGGCCAAGCTCGAAGCGTTGACCGTCGATGTGGGCGTCGACACGCCGAAGGTGGTCTTCAATTCGCGCACCGGCACCGTGGTCATCGCCGAAGGCTTGCGCGTGAAGGCCGCCGCCATCACGCATGGCTCGCTCAAGGTGGTTATTTCCGAAAGCTCTGCAGTCAGCCAGCCGGCGCCGTTCGGCCGCGGCCAGACCACCGTCACGCCGCAATCGAAAGTGTCGGTCGACCAGGGCAATGGCAATATGTTCAAATGGCCGGCCGGCGCCAAGCTGCAATCGATCATCGACGTGGTCAACAGCCTGGGCGCTTCGCCCGATGATATCATGGCAATCTTGCAAGCCCTGGACCAGGCCGGGGCCATCGAAGGCGAACTGGTGGTGATTTGATGCTTAATGTAAACGACAGCAGCAGCGCCCTGCCCTCGGCGCTCGACGACAAGACCCCCGCCGCGGCCACGCCGGCCGATCCCCGCTACGCGGCCAAGGCCACCGAGGCGGCCGTCAAGTTCGAAGCCTTCTTCATCTCGCACATGCTGCGCCAGATGCGTTCGGGCACGCGCGAGATGGCAGGCGAAGACAGCGTCTTCAAGGACCCGATCAACAGCGACATGCTGGAAATGGCCGACAACCTGGTGGCCGACAAGATGGCCGGCCAGCGCGCGTTCGGCATCGCCGACGCCATCCTGCGCCAATTGCTGCCGGCGGCCGGCGCCCCCGTGGCAGCCAAGAATACGGCCAACAGCGCTGCCAAGACCGACAATATTGCAGCGCCGCTTAATAAATCCGTCTGAAGCGTCGCCTGTACAAGGTAACAACGATTCAATGCCTGCCCAACCGCACGCGCCACACTCTTCACGAAAGAAAATTGCCCAATGAGCATCATCAGCAATGCATTGTCAGGCAGCATCGCCGCCCAGGCCGCACTCAATGCGGCCAGCCAGAACATCGCCAACCTGCAAACGGCGGGCTACACGCGCCAGGGCGTGCTGTTGTCCTCGCTTGGTGCAGGCGCGGGCGTGCGTTCGGCCGGCAATGGCGTGGAGGTGTCGGCCCTGCTGCGCTTTGCCGATGCGTATAAAAGCCAGCAAATGTGGCGCGCCGCGTCCGACCAGGGCGCCCGTGCGCAGACCCAGCCCTACCTGACGCAACTCGAGCGCGTGATGGGTGACGATGTCTCCAGCATCAGCAACGGCATCGACGGCTTTTTCGCCGCCCTCAACGCCTCGGCCGTCGACCCGACCTCGACGCCGCTGCGCCAGCAGATCGTCACCTCCGCCGACGCCATGGCGCAGCGCTTCAACAGCATCAGCACCGTCATGGGCAACCAGCTGCTGTCGGTGCAGCAGCAACGGTCAGCCATCGTGCCGCAAGCTAATACCACCCTGGCCAATATCGCCGCGCTGAACCAGCGCATCAGCACCTCCACCGCCTCGGGCACGAATGTGTCGTCGCTGATGGATGCGCGCGACCAGCTGATCGATGGCCTGGCCTCGCAAATGGGCATCGAAGTGCTCGACCAGCCGGACGGCTCGCGCAACGTCTCGCTGAAATCGGGCCAGCCGCTGGTCATCGGCAGCATTGCCGGCACCCTCAGCAGCAACATGACGAATACGGGTGAACAAACCTTGAGCCTCGACTTCGCCAAGTCGACGTATACCCTCGATTCGGTGGCCATCGGCGGCCAGATGGGCGGCCTGGGCGAATTCGAGCAAAATACCCTGAAACCGCTGCAGCAGTCGCTGCAAGACATGGCCACGCAGTTAACCGCCAAGGTCAACGCGCAGCTGGCCCTGGGCAAGACCATGGCAGGAGCCGCTGGCGGCCCCCTGCTGGTCTACGCGAACGGCAAGCTGGGCATTACTCCCGGCTTTAACGCCAAGGACCTGGCTCTGTCGCTGACGGGCGCCGCCGGCGACAGCGGCAACTTGCAGAAATTGATCGATATCAAGAATGAGCCCATCACCGTCAGCTGGGTGGGCTCGGTCCTGATGAGCGACGCCGACACGCAGCTGGTCGGCAAGCTGGGCATCTACAGCCAGCAGAACCAGGCCCTGCTGAAGACGTCCAACACGGTGCGCGCGCAAGCCATTGACGACTGGAAATCCACCAGCGGCGTGAACAAGGACGAAGAAGCGATGAGCCTGGTGGAATTCCAGAATATGTACCAGGCAAACATGAAAGTCATTTCCGTGGCGAATAGCTTGTTTGATGCCACTTTGCAAATGATGGGTTAAGGAGAAGAGCATGCGTGTCGCCAGCAGCCAGTACCAATCGCTGATTAATATTTCTCTTCAGCAAAATCAGGAACGCATCAATTTCCTGACCCAGCAGATGTCCTCGGGCTTGCGCATCCAGCTGCCATCGGACGATCCGATTGGCAATGTGCGCATTTCGCGCCTGACGCGCGAGCAAGCCATGGTGACCCAGTACCAGGACAATATTGCCACGGTGAAAGTGCGCCTGCTGAAAAACGAAAACTACCTGTCGAGCATGGTCACCGACATGGGCCAGGCGCGCGACCTGCTGGTATGGGCCGCCGACGGCAGCAACACGCCCGGCGACCTGAATGCGATGACGCAGTCGCTGACCGCCATGCGCGACAGCGTGCTGTACACGGCCAACCTGAAGGACCAGGAAGGCCGCTACATGTTTTCCGGCACCGCCACCGACCAGGCGCCCATCAAGTACGACCCGACGGCGGCTCCCGGCTCGCGTTACAGCTACGTCGGCAATACCGACACGCAGAACGTGGTAGTGGGCAATGGCGTGACGCAGGCGGCCAACGTCGACGTGAAGAGCCTGGAAGTGTGGCTGAACAAGATCGACCAGGTCATCGGCAGCCTCAGCGCGCCAGGCGTCAGCCCGAATGACCCTGCCGTGCGCGCCATCGTGAGCGACGGCCTGGGCGGCACCGATGACGGCATGGATTTACTCTCCGGCAAGATCGCCATCTTCGGTGGTGCGCAAAACATCCTCACTACGCTGTCCGGCAACCTGGCCAACGTCTCGCTGTCGAACGACATGGCCTTGTCCGATTTGAAGAAGACCGACATGGGCGCGGCTGCCATCGACCTGAACGGCTACCAGACTGCCCTGCAGGCAACATACAAGGCGTACGCCAAGGTTGGCAACCTTTCCCTGTTTGATCTTCTCTGACCACCATGCAAATCGTTCAGACTTCCTCCTCGTCCGGCGTCAATGCCAAAGGCACCGGCAAGACCCGCGTCGCCGATGACGCGTCCGCCGCCATTAATGGCAGCGGCAGCGCCAGCGCGCGCAGCGAGGCGCCGGCAGCGAGGAGTTCGACAGCGAGTCTGAAGCGTGGCCTGAGCAACTGGGATCACCAGTTGCAGGGAGAAATTTCCAACGCGCAGCAAACGCTCGATTACCTGGAACGCAGCAGCAGTCAGTTGCAAGCGCTGAAAGGCGAGCTGGCGGCCAAGCTGGCCGCGCGCCAGGGACGCGAAGGGCAAGTGGAAGCACGCGTACGCCAGTTCAGCAATACCTGGCGCCAGCGCGCCAGCGCCTCGGGCGGCACGCTCGACGCACAGCTCAGCTATACCAGCCCGCAGGCGGCACAGCAAAACTTCAGCATTCGCGGCCTGACCATGGCCAGCCTGCAGGAAGGACCGCAGGAAGTGCTGGCGTTTTCCGTCGGCGGCGCGAACCAGGCCTTGCGTTCGGTGAATATCGAACCGGGCCTGAGCGAGAGCGAAATCGTGTCCCGCTTCGACCGCGCACTCATGCCGTCAGGCATAGGCGTCAAGCTGGGCGAAAATGGCGAGCTGGTGTTCAGCACGTCGGAAGCGTCCTGGGCCAACGTGCGCGACAGCCTGTCCGTGCGCGGCAGCGGCATCCGCTATCCGACCGGCCAGATGAGCCGCGTGCGCACGGATGCGGAACCGGCCGCCATCGCCCCGGAAGAATGGCATACCGGTGACACGGAAGCCTTGCGCGCTACCTTGCAGCAAGTGGTGCAAGCGCTGGCGCAGTTGCAGGCGGCGCGCAGTTCCGTCAGCCTGGCACTGGCGCAAGCGACGGGACGGGTGGCCCGCGCACAACCGGTGCAAGTGAGCGTCAGCATGGATACCTTGGCGGAAAACTTCACGGAAAAAGCCAGCCAGCCCGGCTATGAATCGCTGTTGGCGATCAGCTCGGCGCTCGTCGGCATCAGCCGCGAGCGGGTGGTCGCCCTGCTGGGCCTGGAATAAGCCCTCTTCCGCCTGCGCTGCCTTGCCACGCGCAGCAATAGTGGGGCATGCCCCCTAGCTCAGCACGGTGGAAATCCGTAAGATGCTGCTGTCGCTGGTGCTTTGCCCCATACGCCAGCGCATCCCGTCATCCACTTCCGGAGTTCCCTTGATAAAAACCGCCGCCCGGCTGCTCAGTTACGCCCTGCTGGGCAAATCCGACAAGCAGCCCCTCGATATTGCCAAGGTGCGCAAGGTATTGATTTTGCGCAACGACAAGATCGGCGACATGATCGTCACCTCGGCCCTGTTGCGCGAGTTGAAAAAAAACTATCCGCACTGGCAGATCGACGTGGCAGCCAGCAGCGCCAACCGCGACATCATCGCCGACAATCCGCATGTGAGCGACATCCTCATCTGGGACAAGCAGCCGCTGCTGCGCGACTTGCGCACCACCATCGCCGAGCTGCGCCGACGCCGCTACGACGTCATCTTCAACCCCTACAACCGCTTTTCGATTCCCTTGCTGCTGCGCATCAAATGGCTGGGTGCGCGCTATTTGACGGGCTTTGCCATTCCCAAATACGGCACCTCGACGGCCAAGCTGGGCATGTTCGACCATACGGTGCCCTGCGACCGCAGCCGCCACATCCTGCACAGCTACTTCGCCACCTTTGGCGCCTTTGCCCTGGGCGACATCGACCTGCACTATGAACTGTTCGGCGTGGATGCGCACGCGGCACAGGTCGACGCTGCCTGCGACACCCTGCTGCGCACCCATGAAGGCTTGTTCTGCCTTAATTTCCAGGGCAGCAATGCGCAACGCACGGTCAGCGTGGCCGACGCCCGGCGCTGCTGCGCCGCCCTGGCGGCACGCTATCCGCGCCATGCGCTGCTGGTGATCGCCGCACCGGGCACCGAGGCGCGCGCTGCCGAGATCGTGGACGGTGCCGGCCATGCCAACGTGATGGCCGCGCCACCCACCGGCCACATCCTGGCGCTGGCGGCCCTGATACGCCGCTGCGAACTGGTGCTGTCGCCCGACACCTCGGTGATCCACATCGCCTCGGCGTATGACAAGAAAATCGTCGGCTACTACATCCGCACCGACAACTATCGCTGGTTTTATCCGGCCAGCCGCCATTACCGCGTCATCCTGGCACCGGGCCTGACGCTGGCCAAGGTCAGCGCCGCCGAGACCCTGGCTGCCGTGGAACAGCTGATGGAAGGCGACGGGCAGGCGCAAACGACTATTCAAGCCGCAGGCTGAGCCGCCAGCAGGCGGTCCATCTGCCCTGCCGGCAACGCGCGGGAAAAGAAATACCCCTGCGCATAATCGCAACCGGCAGCGCGCAGCAGATCGCGCTGCGATGCCGTCTCCACGCCTTCGGCCACGACTTTCAAGCCCAGCCGCTGCGCCAGCCCGATAAGCGCCACGCACAGGCCCTGCCCGGCATCATCGCGCCCCAGTTCCCCCACCAGCGAACGGTCGATCTTGAGAAAGTCGATATCGGACTTTTTCAGGCACGCGAGCGACACTTGGCCGCGGCCGAAATCGTCGAGCGCCAGCGCCAGGCCCATGGCGCGCAACTGGCGCAGGCGCTCGACCACCTGGCGCGCCTCGTCAAGCAGCACCGCTTCCGTTGTTTCGATGACGATGGCGCCCGGCGCCAGGCCCTGGCGCGCCAGATGCCCGCCCCAATCCTGGTACAGCGCAGCGTCGCAGCGAAATTCCACGGCCGACTTGTTGATGCTGATCTGGAACGCGGCGCCATGCTCGTCTTGCCACTGCCGCGCCTGACGCACGACCTGGCGAAACACCCATTCGCCGATATCGATGATCAAGCCGTTCGCCTCGGCAAACGCGATGAAATCGGCGGGCAGCAGCAAGCCGCGCAGCGGATGACGCCAGCGCAGCAGCGCCTCGGCCCGCTCGATACTGCCATCGCACAGGCGGATGATGGGCTGGTAATGCACTTCGAACTGGTCCTGCGCCAGAGCCAGACGCATCTCGCGCACCGTGTTGCGGCGCAATTCGGCCGCCTGCTGCAAAGCCGGAGTGAAATAGCTATAGCCGTTGCGCCCCGCACTCTTGGCCGCATACATGGCCTGGTCGGCATGTCGCAGCAAGGTATCCGGCGCCTCCGCATCGGCCGGATACAGCGCCACGCCCACGCTGGCCGACACTTGCACCGTGTCGCCGTCGAGCATGAAAGGCAGGGCCAGCGCCGCTGTCAGTTCCTGCAGCACGCGCTCGATGCCGCCCAACTGCCCCACGCCGGCCAGGATGACGGTGAACTCGTCGCCGCCCAGGCGCGCGACGGTATCGGTGGCGCGCACGCGTTCGCTGATGCGCGTCGCCGCCTGGCGCAGCAGCATGTCGCCCTTCTCGTGACCCAGGCGGTCATTCACCTGCTTGAAATGGTCGAGGTAGATGAACAGCAGGGCCAGACAAGCGCCTTCGCGTTTGGCGTGGTGCGTCTCGTGTTGTAGCCGGTCGAGAAACATGTGGCGATTCGGCAAGCCCGTCAGCTGGTCGAAATTGGCTTGCCGCCAGATGCGCTCGGACGCTGTGCGCTGCGCCGTGATGTCGCTGACCAGCGCCAGCGCACCCAGGTAGGTGCCGCCGGAGTCGAAGATGGGATTGGTAGCCAGCGTGGCCCACAAGGTGTTGCCGTCACACCGCAGGAATTTGAATTCGTGGCGTTCGGTAATGCCATCCTGGCGCCGCGCAATGTTGCGCTCCAGAATGGCGCGTCCCTCGTCATCCATGAAGGCAGCCAGTGGCTGGCCCAGCATATCCTCGATCTGGCAGCCCAGCATCTGCGCCATCTTCGGATTGACAAAGCTGGTCAGCGCCTGCGCATCGATTTCCCAGATGCCCTCCTCGGCGCTGTGCACGATGCGCCGGAAGCGTTCTTCGCTGCGTTCCAGCGCCGCCAGCTTGCCCTCGGCCTGCTCCAGCACCAGGCGCAGCGCCTGGCCGTTCGGGTCGGCGCTGCCCAGCAGGCTGACGGGCAAGCCGGCCTCGGGCGCGCCGGGACGGGACCCCAACTGCACCTGCAGCTGAATGCGCTCGGGCTCGCTGCTATTGAGCACGCGCTGCACGAACTGCGCGTAATCGTGACGGAACGCCTCGTGGATAAAGGAACGGAACAGCACGTGGCCGTTCCGTTCCCGCGGCAGGCCGAACAGCTCGGCCGCCATCAGGTTGACTTGCAAGATCACGCCATCGAGGCCCAGCACGAAATAGGCGACGGGCGCCAGCAGATACAATTCGTTGAAATAGGCTTGCTCGCGTTCGGCCTTCACCCGTTCCGGGCTGAAGACGCCATCGTCAAGCAGGGGCGCGACATGCTGCGGCACGCCGTCTTGGCCGAGCGGGGAGGAATCCGGAGCAGATGCCGCTTGCGGAGGTATGTCCATGGCTGTCCTTGGCACCGCCGCCCTGGAAAACAGGTGGGTGCAGTAGCGAGACTAGCATGCGCACCGCGCAGTGTCGAGCGATGCCTGCCATGGATACCGTTTCTACAACAAGCCCGCTCAGCGGCCCTTTCCCATGCCGCGCCGGCGCAAGCCGAAATCATGGCCCACCACCAGCAAGGTGCTGGCCACCAGGCTGGAAAGCCCCACGATCAGCTGGATCAGCTTGTCGTCAGGCAAGATCCACAGCGACGCGTCCGGCGCCTCGCAGCCCGTCGCCGCACTGATGAGGGGCGAGACCCAGGCCGCATCCGGCGTCACGTCCAGCACGACGGCGCCGTCGGCACTGGTCTGCAGATAGATGTCACCCCCTTCGGCCAGGGTAAAGCAGATGCCCACGCCCGTTTCCGTGGCGCGGATATTGTCCTGCATGCTGCGGTTATGCTCCTCGATCCACACTTCCACGTCGTACGGCGTTTCCAGGTGCTCCCACGGACAGGGGCGAAAACGGGGACGTTCGTCCGGACTGGCGGGGGAATCTGGGGTGTCGGGGATGTTGCTGTCTGCTGCGCCTTGCATGCTCGTTGACCTCTTCTGCGGTGATGCGGCGGGACCGGTTGCCCGCCAGCCGCCATTATCCACCGTTCACGGTCAGCCTGGTATTGCTGGTGCACATCTATCAGAAAAACTGATGTCTATTAACTTTTAACATCAGCACACCTGACTTAAAATAGCGGCCATCTCTTCTTTACAGGCTTTACATGCAAGGCATCCAACGCAAAATCGTCTACGTCACCGCCTTTGAAATCATCGGCATGGCCATTTCCACGGCCTGGCTGACCCTGCTTTCGGGCGAATCGCCCACCAGCACGGGCCCGCTGGCGCTCATGATCACCACCATCGCCGTGATCTGGAACCTGCTTTACAACACGGCCTTCGAGTACTGGGAAATCCGCCAGGTGTCGCGCACGCGCACCGTCTGGCGCCGCATCCTGCATGCGATCGGCTTCCAGATCACCCTCGTCATCTACCTGATCCCGCTGATCGCCTGGTGGCTCAACATCAGCCTGTGGCAAGCCTTCGTGCTGGACTTCGCCCTGATGCTGATCATCCCGTGCTACAGCTTCATCTTCAACTATTTCTTCGATGGCCTGTTCGGCGTGCCGCTGTCGGCGCAGCAGCCGAAGGAAGCACCGGCCGGACTTCAGGGTGCCGCTGCCGGCACCTCGCTCAGCAACTGAAGAAAGGACCGTGCCGCCATGCCCAGCGGCCGGTCCTTCATCCACACCAGGTGGATGGGCACGACCAGGCCATTGCCCGTATTCTTGAATGCCACGCGGCGCACCCGCCCTGCCGCCAGCGAGTGGGCGATGGCCGAAGCGGCAAAGTTGCCCCAGCCCAAACCCGATTCCACCATCGCCAGCGCCATCGGCAAACTGTCCGTGCGCCAATAGGACAAGCCCACCACCGGGCGCGCATCGGCCAGATCGAGTTCGCGGCTGGCGACGATGATCTGGCGCAAATTCACCAATTCCTCGATATACAAGGGCCGGCCCGCCACGCTGGGCGGATGCTGGGTGGAAATAATCGCCAGCAAGGCATCGCTGCCCACCAGCTGGAACTGCTCCTCGTGATTGATGCGTCCGCCAGCGAAAGCCATGCAGGCGCTGATGCGGCCCCGGTGCAACATGTCGAGCACATCGTCCTGCGGCGCCGTCAGCACTTCGATGTCGAGCAGCGGATGGCGCTGCGACAGCGCGCGCACGGCGGCCAGGAAGGGCGCATGGTCGAGCTCGGCAGCGATGCCCAGCGAAATGCGGCTTTCCAAGCCCTGCGACAATTCCTGCACGTGCAGGTGCAACTGCTTCAACTGCTCGGCGATCAGGCGCGCGTGGGGAAGCAGCGCCATCGCGGCGGGCGTGGGCACGGCTTCGCGCGCACCACGGTCGAACAGGGCGATGCCCAGTTCCGCCTCGATGTTGGCAATCGCCATGCTGACGGCCGAGGGCGCCCGCCGTAAGTCGCGCGCGGCGGCCGAGAACGAGCCGCCGTCGACGACGGCCAGGAACAGTTCGATGTTATGGCTGGACAGTTTCATGGGGCTGGACGATCAAAGCGGCACTTTTGCGCGCGCCGGTGGTCAGACGCAAAGGAGCGGCTGGCGCCTTGATTGGGAACGTCCCGTGAATTTCGCGCCAGCAACGATAGCCTGCCGGAGCCGCCCTGCCACGACGACTGCCTCAGCCTTTCCAGGTGCGCTGCAGCCCGGTATCGGCATGGATCCAGCCGCCACGAGGGCCGGAACGGTAATAAAAGCCCACGCCACCCTGCTTGAAGCTGCGCACCAGGGAACCGAGCACTTCCGCGTTCAGGTTGGCCACGCGGATGTCGGCGGCGCGCCCCGAGATGTGCAGCGACTGGCGCGCAGCCGGCACGCCCGCTTCGCGCAGGCGGCTGTTCGATTCGGCCGTGCGGTAGCCGGACAGGATTTCCAGCGGCTGCTCGATGCCGTAGCGGGCCACAAACGCTTGTGTGCCCCACAGGGTTTCCAGCAGTTTCGGGTCGATGGGGGCCGTCTTCTTGCCGTTCACGTCGCGCAGCAAGTGGCACAGTTCCTGGTAGGCAGAATCGATGACCTCGCCATCTTTCCAGTACAGCAGCCTGGCCTTTTCATTGCTGGCCGGGCGCACCACTTCCAGGGTGCGCGGCTTGAGCCAGAATTCCAGGTCCAGCGCCTGCGCATCAAAAATGTCGGGAGGCGGTTCCATCTCGGTGATGGCCTGGCGCGACTGCGAGGTGATCGAACGGTCGACGCTGGCCAGTTGCGTCGGCTGGGGCGGTACGCTCGTGCGCGGCGCGCGCGGCTTGGCGCTGGCCGAAGCCGAGGCGGGAGCGGCCGTGCGCGAGGCGCAGCCGATGAGCGGGGTGGTTACCAGGCCCAGCGCGGCCAGGCCCATACCGTGGTGTAGAAAGTTTCTGCGCGATGCCATAGTCAGTCCAATTTAGCGATGGGAATACTATAGCGTATTGTGCTGCGAAGAAAAACCCTCAATGCCTATCGTGTCGCCCTCATTTCCATGCATTTTGCTTCAGGCGGCAACCGCGACGGGGGCGGCGACCCCTTTCGCCTGCGCCAGCGCCGTCAGGGGCTTGTCCTGCAAATAGCCCTGCGCCACGATGGGCAAGCCCGTGAGGGCGGCGATACGCTGCAGCGCGGCCAGCGCGGCCGGCGTGTCGAGGCGCTTGAAGATGACGCGGATTTTCGCCGCATGGCACACGGTGACGAAGCTGGCGACGGACTGCTCGTCGCTGAGGTTGCCCGCGTCGAGCTTGAACGCATGCGGGTGCAAGCGCTCCAGCATGCCGCTTGCTTCGTGCACGCTGGCCAAGTTGATGGCCAGGCGGAAACCGTTGCGCCGGTAATTGTCGGCCACATAATTGAGCAGCCAGCCCTGGTTCGGCGTCACCGCTGGCAATTGCAGCACGATGCGCCCGATGGGCACGCCCAGCGCGTCGAGGATGCGCTGGAAGGCGTGGCCGTGATTGCTGCTGACAGCGCTCAGCAGGCGGTCATGCACGTTCAGGTACAGGTCGGACTGCTCCGCTTCGCTCTGGCGGAAAAAATTGATCGCATGCAACATGCGGCACAAACGATCCAACTCCACCGATTCATCGTCGCTGGCCGCATGGTCGAGCAAACGCCACAGCGACAAGCCCTCGTCCGCCTTCGACACGCTGCGCGCCAGCCCTTCGAACGCCACCAGCTTGCCGCTGCCCAGTTCGCGCAGCGGCTGGAAGGCGCTGGTCATGGTGCAATTGAAAAAGCGCCCCAGCGCCCTGCCCTCCCCGTCTTGCCAGACACGGGTGCCGGCCTGGGTTTGATGCGACAAACGGGCCAGATAGTTTTTCAGGACGGGAAATGGCATGGCTGCTCCTTCATCGGGCTGCGCTGGCATCCCGCATGGGGAAGACGGCGCCAAAGTGTGCAGAGTAAGCCAGCGCAAACCAAAGGAGAACGAATGGTTTCGCCGTTTGATATGCGGCCAGCGAATAAGAACACCGCAATGGACAGCGCATAACGATAGTCGAAAACATTCCTTCCAACGCCCTGCCCCGGCCTTTACTGTGGGCGTGTACCGATATCATCAGGAAGGGTCGCCATGTGCCAGTTACTCGCAATGAACAGCAGCAAGCCAGCCGCGCTGGGATTTTCCTTTGCCGGCTTTGCCGAGCGGGGCGGACGCACGGACGAGCACCGCGACGGCTGGGGCATCGCCTATCATTCCAGTAGCGGCTGCACCTTGCTGACGGACCATCTGGCGGCCATCGATTCGCCGCTGGCCGCCACCGTACAGCAGCATCCCGTGAAGGCGAAAAACATCGTCGCGCACATCCGCAAGGCCACGCACGGCCGCATCGCGCCAGAAAACACCCACCCGTTCGCCCGCGAACTGTGGGGCAAGACCTGGTCCTTCGCCCACAATGGCGACTTGAAAACGTGGCGCCCGCCCGCCAATGCCGATTACCGTGCCAGCGGCGACACGGACAGCGAACTGGCTTTCTGCCACCTGCTGGCCCGCTTGCGCACGCGCTTTCCCTTGGGTGACCCCACGCGCGCCGCGCTGCGCGCCGCCATCGCCGAGGTCGCCACGGAGATCGCCGCGCACGGCAGCTTCAATTTCATCCTCTCGGACGGAGAACTGCTGTTTGCCCACTGTTCCACGCATCTGCACTATGTACTACGCGCATACCCGTTTTCCGTGGCGCAACTGATCGACTGCGAGCGCAGCATCGACTTTCGCCAGCATAACCACCTGGACGACCGCATCGCCGTCATCGCCACGCAACCCCTGACGCAAAACGAGGACTGGCTGGCGTTCGCGCCCGGCGAACTGTTACTGTTTGCCGGCGGCACCTTGCTGCAAGTGGACGATCGCGCGCCGCAAGGCGTGTATATCCAGATCAGTTACTGAAGGGAAATAGTCAAAGGGAAGAAAAAGCCCGCCGCCGTTTGGGCGGGCTGAAGTGCAGGATAGCCGTCAGGCCGAATTGCAGTTGCAAAAGCGCTTGCGCTTGGGGTCGCCGCTAGAGATGCCTGCGGGATCAATCTGTTTCCAGCAAAAAATCGTTTCCACGCCATACGGCGAACGCACATTGCCCGCCTCGACATAGCCCAGCTTGACGAAAAAGTCCTCGCTGCTGGCCGTGCTATGCAGTTGCAAGGCCTTGATGCCCCACTCGCGCGCCTGCGCTTCCAGCTGTTCCACCAGCGCCTTGCCGGCGCCCCGGCCTTGCGCCTCGGGCAGCAAGTAGCACAGGGCCAGCTTGCCGGCGCGCGTCAGCAAGCCGACACCGACGACGGCGCCCGCCTCGACTGCGACCAGCGAAAAATTGGTAGGCGACGCAAACCAGCACGCCACCATCTGCGGTGTTTTATTGCCCAGCCAGGCTTCCAGGATGGCCGGATCGTCCCGATGATCGAGGCTGCAGCATTCGACGATGGAGCGTCGTAATACGTTGCACGCCTCGAAAGCGTCGGTCGATGTTGCAATACGAATTTCAAGACTCATGTACGCTCACAAAATATTCCAGTTGCCGATGCAGACGGTTTTACCCCTGTATCGTGCGATTCGACTATACACCAAGCGGCGCAATCAGGTTTTTTGCCGCACGCCACGAGCCGCTTTTGCCGATGGCGCAATGCCTGCAGACTACGTGCTGATGCGCATCTTGCCCACGAATGTTTGCAAAAATCGATATCTGTTTTTTAGCGCAAATGGGAATCAAGTCTAAGCATATTACGAAAAATTCGTTTCTTTTCCGGCCGGAATTTTAGACTATGACTGTCTATTCTCACAACAAGAGTTCAACATGCACCATTCCAACGCCGTATCGACCAGCCCAGCGACGCTCACCCAACGCTCGCGCCGCTGGTTCCTGGCCGGTGCCCTGGCCGCTTCCGCCGCCGCCATGAGCCTGCCCATGAGCGTATCCGCCGCCGAACCGGTAGTCTTGCTGAACGCCTCGTACGACGTGATGCGCGAATTGTTCAAGGATGTGAATCCCGCATTTATTGCTGATTGGAAAGCCAAAACGGGCGAAACCATCACCATCAAGCAGTCGCACGGCGGTTCCAGCAAGCAGGCGCGCTCCGTCGCCGATGGACTGGAATCGTCCGTCGTGACCATGAACCAGGCGAATGACATCGATATCCTCGTCGACCGGGGCCTGGTGGTGGCCGACTGGGCCAAGAAATTGCCGAATAATGCGGCGCCGTTCTACTCGACCATGGTGTATCTGGTGCGCAAAGGCAACCCAAAACACATCAAGGATTGGGACGACCTGGCCAAGCCCGGCATCAAGGTCATTGTGCCGAACCCGAAAACCTCGGGCAACGGTCGTTACACCTATCTGGCAGCCTGGGGCTATGCCGTGAAAAAAGGCGGCAGCGAAGCACAGGCGCGCGAGCTGGTAAGCAAGCTGTTCAAAAACGTGCCCGTGCTCGACGGCGGTGGCCGCGGCGCCACCACCACCTTCACGCAACGTGAAATCGGCGACGTGCTGGTGACGTTTGAAAATGAAGTGCAACTGGTGCGCGCCGAATTCGGCGACAACTTCGAAGTGGTGTATCCAAGCATCTCCATCCTGGCCGAGTCACCGGTGGCGGTCGTCGACAAAGTCGTCGACCGCCGCGGCGTGCGCAAGCAAGCCACGGCCTACCTGCAATACCTGTACTCGGAGCCGGGCCAGGAACTGGTCGCCAAGCACTATCTGCGCCCCCGTTCGGCCACGGTAGCGAAGAAATACGCGGCCAGCTTCAAGCCGATCAGCCTGTTTACCGTCGATGACGTCTTTGGCGGCTGGAAACAGGCGCAAAAGAAACACTTTGACGATGGCGGCGAATTCGACAAGATTTATCAGAAGTAATCTGAGCTGCATCAATCAACAACCGGGACTTGGGCCGGTTTTTTTATGGCGGTGTGCCGGCGTCCCACTCCAGAGCGCTGAACAGGCTGGCGATCTCGCTGCTGCGCTGCGTGCCCGTCTTGGCCAGGATGGCCTGGATCTGACTGCGCACGGCACTGATGCGCACGCCCTGCCGTTGCGCGTACCCGGCGGGCTCCATCCCGTCCGCCAACGCCAGCGCCAGCGCCCACTCAGCGCCCGTCAAGCGGAATGGCCGCTCGAACGCACCCGGCCAATGCCGCAGCCCTGTCCTGAACAGGGGCCGCAGGGACAACATGGCCATCACTGCCCCATCACCGACAGCGTGCTGCCCGATGCACACAGGCAGCGGCAGGATACCTATTTCCAAGGCCGGCCGGCCATCCTCATCAGCGGCATACAAGGGCGCCGGACGCGGGCAGGCCAGCCCTGCGCACACTTGCCGCACGCGTTGCGCCAACTGCTGCTGCACCGAACTGACGCGCACATCCACGCTGCTGCCACGCACGGCAATCAAGGGCCGAACCGGGGGCGTGGCAGCCAGCAGCCGCTGCGCCGCCATGTTCATGAAGACCAGCCGCAGGCCGGCGTCGACCAGCAAGATCGCGCGGGGCAAGACATCGAGCGCAGCCCAGGCCAGCCCACCATGCGCCTGGGCTTGCTGCGCCGTATCGCGCAGACGAAACACATTCGGCAAATGTGCGAGCACGCGCTGCAGTTGGCCATGCGTGCGCCGGTCAAAGCGGCCCTGGCCGGCTGCGCGGTGCGCGGACAGGATGGTCGGCGCGCCGTTATCGGGGACGACGCCACTGCACGAATAGCGCACGCCCGCGCGCAGGTAAAAATCCTGGAAATACTCGCTACGCGCCACGGCCTGGTCGCTGAAATAGTCTTGCATCAGGTGCATGCGCCCCGGCGGCCCCCGCGTCAGGACCGCATAGCCGGGATCGAGCGCGTGATAGTAGCGGCGGTAACCGTGCTCCCACGCTTGCTCGTCCAGGCCCGTGACACAGGCACGCGAAGGCGCCGTTCCCGCTTCCGCTTTCAGGAAACAGCAGGCTACGTCGCCACCAGCGAGCCGCGCGAACGCACGCAGGGCCGCATCCCACTGCGCCGGCTCCAGTGCCGCCCGGTAAAAAGCGGCAATGACGGGATCGGCACCGACCTTCTCCATCCACCCCCCACCTTTCTGTAAAAAAATCGGCAAATCGCTGCCGCACCCTTCACTTGAAGGATGCGCGGCAGCGGCCCGGCACGCACCATGGCATCGATGGCGCCGGCCATGCGCACCGCCATCGGCAATGCTCTTCCAACTTCGCACTCACCAAGGAGTAACATCATGTTTTCAAGCGATAACGTTCTCCGCATCCTCCCGCTGGTTCGCGTTGGCGGCAAACCATGGCGCCTGGCAGTCGGCGCCTCCACCCTGCTGGCGCTGTCCGCGTGCGCCAACCTGCACACCATCCACCGCAGCAGCGACTTGCCGGACGACGGCAAGGCCATCCACCTCGACGCAGCCCAGCGTGTGATCCATGTCACGAAAGACGGCAAGGCCTGCGCCGAACCGACGCCCGACGCTCTGCAATCGTACGCGTCCACATTCGGCGGCACACTTAACGCCGGCCCCGATGGCGCCTCTTTCTCCGAAGCGCTGCGCGCCAATGCCGCCAGTGTAGGGCTGCACTCCCAGAGCATTACCCTGATGCGACAGCATCTGTTCAATATCTGCGAATTTGCGCAAAACCAATGGCTCAATGACGCTGACGTCATGCTGCTCATGGAGCGTTCGCAAGACCTCACGCTGGGCATCCTGGCTATCGAGCAACTCACTGGCGCCGTGGTAGCGCGACAGCCTGTGCTGTCAGACCATACAGACCTGGCCGCAGCAGCGAAGCAGCGCATGCAGGCATCCCAGGACGCCATGGCAACGCAAGCCAAGCTCGATCTTGCAATCAAGAAAGAACATGCCATACAAACCAATGCCGATGCCGCTGCGCATGCGATGCCGGCGACCCCGGCCACGGCCGGCATGGCTACGTCGTCAAGCCAGGAAGTCCGCATGCTTAACAGGGTGTTGAAAAAGGACCCCAGTCCTTCGGATTTTGTCGCCAGACATGCGAATTTTTCGGGCTGGAAGCCGCATTTTTCCTAAAAAGCAGTTTTCAGCCACTTTTCAGGCCGTTTTTTGACATTTTTTAGCGCTTTCCGTACTCTATGGACGGAGTTATCCAACCACCGCCGATAAACGCCAGCCAAAGATCGTCGCCATGCGCGTCAGGTTGTAAGCGGCGAAAGTGAACGTGGTTTGT
>NZ_PEBS01000033.1 GCF_002869965.1 Janthinobacterium sp. ROICE36 | reverse complement strand
ATTTACTGAAAAACGAAAAGACAACCAAGGCCGGCATCGCTACCAAACGCTTAAAAGCTGGCTGGAATGCCGACTATCTCGCCAAGGTCTTGGGCTTGCCGACCTGATGCTTCATGCAATCGCCCTGTGCAAAACGGCCCCTCATCCACAGCGTCATGGGCGTCTGTGATAAAATTTCCCTTTGCAGCAAACGAATAGCGCACTGGCAAACGCATCTGCCGCGTCGTTGCGCCATACGCGCCCAACCGTAGCGTACTCAAAATAAATAGCCCTGCCATCGTCCGCATGGCCCAGGCATGAATAATCAGGCGCACCGGCGCCCACCTTAACCAGTCGAATCCGTATGTCCATATTAAATATCCTGCGTTACCCCGATCCTCGCCTGCACACGATCGCCAAGCCCGTCACCGAATTTGGCGAGCGCCTGCAAACCCTGATCGACGACATGGCCGAAACCATGTACGACGCCCCCGGAGTGGGCCTTGCCGCGTCGCAAGTGGACGCGCATATCCAGATGATGGTGATCGACATCACCGAAGAGAAAAACCAGCTGCAAGTGTTCCTCAACCCGGAAATCACCTGGGCCAGCGAAGAAAAGCAGGTCTACGACGAAGGCTGTTTGTCCGTGCCTGGCGTCTACGATGGCGTCGAGCGTCCGGCCCGCATCAAGGTGCGCGCCCTGGACCGTCACGGCAAGCAGTTCGAACTGGAAGCCGATG
This sequence comes from Janthinobacterium sp. ROICE36, assembly GCF_002869965.1. Taxonomy (GTDB): domain Bacteria; phylum Pseudomonadota; class Gammaproteobacteria; order Burkholderiales; family Burkholderiaceae_D; genus Janthinobacterium. Next base: position 59,980 of record NZ_PEBS01000033.1, on the reverse strand, counting down.
GCTTGCTGGCTGTCTGCATCCAGCATGAGATGGATCATCTGCTGGGCAAGGTATTCGTCGAATACCTGTCGCCGCTCAAGCGCAACCGCATCAAGGCCAAGATGATCAAGGAAGTCCGTGGTCTCGAGCGCGAAGCGAGCTTGCGCGCACAGAATCGCCGTTTCTAAGCCAGTATTTCAGTACTGCTGATAGACTAAGCAGCAACAGTAGTCGCTGCACCACGCCAGCCTGGCGCCCTCCGGCGCAGGCCTGCGCACCTCACGTCAAGGAACCATATGAAAGTGATCTTCGCAGGCACGCCTGAATTTGCCGCCACGGCCCTGAAAGACTTGCACGAAGCGGGTTTTGACATTCCGCTGGTGCTGACCCAGCCCGACCGCCCTGCCGGACGCGGCATGCAGTTGCATGCTTCGGCCGTCAAGCAATACGCGCAGGAACACGGCATCGACGTGCTGCAGCCGCTGTCCTTGCGCATGGACAGCAAGGACCCGCAGCGTGCCGCCGAGGCAAAGGCAGCCCACGAGCGCCTGCTGGCCACCGATTACGACGTGATGGTCGTGGCGGCCTACGGCTTGATCTTGCCGCGCAGCACGCTCGATATCAAACCTTGCATCAATATCCACGGTTCATTGCTGCCGCGCTGGCGCGGTGCGGCGCCGATTCACCGCGCCATCGAGGCCGGTGACGATGAAACGGGCGTGACCATCATGCAAATGGAAGAAGGCCTCGATACCGGCCCCATGCTGGCCATCGAGCGCACGCCCATCGAAGCGGGCGATTCCACCGCCAGCCTGCACGACAAGCTGGCCACGCTGGGCGGCAAGATGATCGTCGAGACCCTGCGCAAGATGCAGCAGCAGCCGCTCGAAGCCGTGCCGCAACCGGAAGCGGGCGTCAGCTACGCGGCAAAGATCGCCAAGGAAGAAGCGGCGCTCGATTTCAGCCTGCCGGCGCTGGAACTGGGCCTGAAAATCCGCGCCTTCAATCCGTTTCCCGGCGCCTGCGGCCAGGTCGATGGCGTCACCATCAAGATCTGGGCGGCAGAGGTACTCGAAGCGGACAGCAAGGAAGCACCGGGCCAGGTGCTGGCCGCCGACGCCCAGCACGGCATCGTCGTGGCCTGCGGCAATGGTTCCCTGCGCCTGACGGAACTGCAAAAACCGGGCGGCAAGCGCCTGCCCGCGGCCGAATTCATCAAGGGTTTCCCGCTGGAAGGCAAACGCTTCGTTTAATCAAGTCATCGATACCCGCAACACGCGCCCATGGACCAGCTGACCGCCCTGCGCGCCCTGCGCCGCGTCGTGGAACTGGGCAGTTTCACGGCCGCCGGCAACGCGCTGGGCATCTCCCACTCCATCGTCTCGCGCCAGGTGCGCCAGCTGGAAAGCCAGCTGGGCACCCAATTACTCAACCGCACGACGCGCCGCTTCGCCCTAACGGCCGCCGGCCAGGAATATTACCTGGCCAGCCGCGACATCCTCGACGCCCTTGACGCGGCCGACCGCGCCGTCGCCATGCACCAGGCGCAGCCGTCCGGCAGCCTGCGCATCAATGCGCCGATGGCCTTCGGCACCCTGGAACTGGCCGCCTGGCTGCCCGACTTTACGCGCCAATACCCGCACATCCACATCGATCTGGTCTGCAACGACCGCATCGTCGACCTGATCGACGATGGCTTCGACGTGGCGTTGCGCCTGGCGCGCGGCTTGTCCGACTCCACCCTGGTAGCGCGCCAGCTGGCCAGCAGCCGCACGGTGGCCGTCGCCTCGCCCGCCTACCTGGACCGCCATGGCCATCCGGCCACGCCGCAGGACCTGGTGCAGCACAATTGCCTGATGTACAGCTCCGGCGACAAGCCGGCGGAATGGTCGTTCACCGATGGCGACGGCGCCGCCCACAAGGTAGCCGTGCGCGGCAGCCTGCAAGCCAATACCAGCGTGGCCTTGCGCGAAGCGGCCATGGGCGGCATGGGGATTGCCGGCGCGGCCGCCTTCATCGTGCGCGACGCGCTGCGCAGCGGCCAGCTGGTCGAGGTATTGCCCGGCTACACCTTACGCCCACGCAATTTGTACGCGCTGTATCCGCACAGCCGCCAGCTGTCGCCGAAGGTCAGGGTCTTCGTCGATTTTGCCGTGCAACACTACCAGGATTGCCACTGGGATTGATCACGGCTGCTGCAGCGCCTTGCGCACGGCGCGGAACTGCTGCGTCAAGCCGCCATAGCCCCAGGCCGCCTGGCGCGCGTCATGCACGTGGATATAGCTGACGTCATGCAAGTCGCCGAGATACTCCTGCATGGCGGCGAACACGGCGGCGATATACGCCGCCTTTTCCGCCGCCGTATTCGTTTCATCACTGATCAGGATATCGAGGAAAAAACTGCTCTTTCCCCGGGCTTGCAGCGAGGGGCCGCCGACAAACCAGTGCGCCGCATCAAGATGGCTGATCGCCACCGAGGTCAGCTCGGGCGCCTTGTGCAGCAGTTGCGCCGTCAGGCCGCTCAGGGTGGCGGCGATGGCGGCCGACTGGCGCGCATCGGGTGGCGTGGACAAACGCAGGTTCAGAATGGGCATGGGGTGCTCCGCAAGTGGGTGAAGCCCCATTCTAGGCAGGCGAGCCGGGAAATGGCAGCCTCCGCCTGGCACAGGATCTGTGCATATTCCACACAGGGCTTGCCGCGGCAAGCCCTTCTTGCATCCAGCAGCACCCCTTAGCGACGCTGCACCTTCATCAAACGTCCGCCCACGGACGACGACAGGCTGACCTCGAAACGCCCGCCAGCCGGCAAGGCGCTCACATCGACGCTGGCATTGCCACCCGTCAAGCCGCCGGCGACCACCGTCTTGCGGCCATCGGCAGCCACGTGCAGCACGGCCGCATAGGGCTCCGCCTGGGCATCCCAGACCAGCGCCAGCTTGCCGCCGCTTTGCGTTACGTCAAAGCTGCCATCGTTGGCGGCCTTGCTGCGGCGCGCCGAACGCTCCAGCCTGGTCAGTGGCTTACCATTTGACAATACTTCCACGTCGCTGATATCGCCCGGGTTGGCGAAGCTGACGCGGAAGTGGCGCATGACGCTGCCGCCATGGTCGGCCACGGTGACGGCATCGAAGGGCAAGTCGATAGTCGTTCCCGACGCCGTCAGGACCCGCAGGGTGTACGCCTGGCCGCTGCCGCTGGTCGCTGCGCCCACACGCGTGGACGAGGCAACGGCCGGGCGCAAGGCCACGCCGGTCGGCGTGATGCGGCCGGAAATGGTCAGATAGCCATTCTCGGCCACGGACATGCTGGCGGCCAGCACATTGCTGCCCGTCACTTGCGTGCTGCGTTTTTCCAGGAATTGCTGCACCCGCGCATAGCTGTAATCGGAGAACCAGGCGCCGCTGCAATAGCTCATCACATCCTTCATCTGCGTGCCGCCATACGCAGCCTTGCTCAGCAGGCCAATGCTGCCAGCATAACTACTGTTATACAGCGGTTGCGGGCCCAGATCGCCATTCGCATACGGGTAATCGGTAGCCGCATTGGCCGGGCCGCCGCAGGCAACGTGCTGCAGCGAGTGGTTGTGGCCCAGCTCATGCACTAGCGTGGTCAGCCATTCAGGCCATTGATTGCCGAATGGATCGAGCGATGCGATGCTGGTGAACCTGGCATCGAGGCCGATGGCCGAGGTAAAGTCGTTGCCGCTGCTGCTGCGCTGGTTGATGTAGGCCAGGCCGGCGGCGCGCGTGGAGGACATTTTCGGCACGAAACCATAATAATAAGCGCCGCTATCTTCCTGCACCCGCTTGCTTTCCAGCTTGCCCAGGGTATCGCTCCACCAGCTATCGGCCGTGCTGCTGCCTGGCATGCTCAGCGCAACGCGCGTGGTGATGCTGATATTTTCCGTCGCATACGGATACACGCGCAGCAGCGCGGCACGGATCACCTCGGCGTCAGGCAATTGCGCCACGCCATCGTCGGTGCTCAAGGGCACGAGTACCAGGCGAATCCTGGCCAGGCTGGCCACCACCGGCGCCGCATCCTGGCTCACTTGCACGCCGTCATTGCCCACAGCCGTCACGCGCACGCGCACGCCAGGCAAGATCCAGCCAGCGGGCAGGATGGCAGTGAAATTGCCGCTGAAACTGTCATCGTTCTTTTGCATCGGCAAGACCGACGGGCCGCTCATGCTGATGCTGCCCAGATTGCTGCCATTGGCGGCGGTCGCAACCAAGGTCACGGCGGGACTGGCCTGACCTGCTTGCTGGGTCAGCACGGACACGCGCACGGCGGCCGGCTTGCCGCGCGTCAGGCGCAAGGCCGCATCGCTGGCATTCAAGTTCAGTACTTGCGCGAAATCAATGCTGCCCAGGGTAAACGCCGACACCGTGCCTGCATTGACGGCAATGCGCGAGGCAGCCGACAGCATCACATTGCCCGTTGCCGAGGCTGGTGCAGACAACACCAGTTGGCTGGCACTGGCGCTGACGATGACGGCGGGTGTATTGCCCACCGAAGCCGAGCTGACCTGGTCGAGATTGCTGCCCTGCACCGTCACCGACAAGGTCGCACCGGTGACGGCCGAGGTGATCGACGTCACCGCCACGCTGGCCAAGACCGTGTACGCGTCGCTGCTGAGCACATCGTTGTTGGGACCGCGCACCGTCAGCGCGCCTGTCGCTGCACCCAAGGGCACCACTACGGTCACGCTGCTGGCGGTCTGGCTTTGCGGCGTCGCCGCCGCGCCATTGCCAAACTGCACCGCCGTCACGGCGCCCATGCCGCCGCCCGCGATCGTCACGCTGGAACCGACGCCGCCCGTCAATGGCGCGACGCTGCCCACGCTCAATGGCAGGTACACATTGACGTTATAGCTGGTGGCCGCCGTGCCACTGGCGCTGACCAGGCTCAAGGCGCCCGTTACGGGCACGCCAGGCATGGCCAGGGTCACGCTGGTCTCGCTGGCGGCACTGGTGGCAACGGTCACGCCGGCCACCTGGAAGGCTGTCACGCGGCTCAGATTCGTACCCGTCACCACCAGGCTGCCGCCCACGGCGACATTCGCCGCCGAGACGGCCGTCACGGCAGGAATCAGCACGGGAGTACCCGCAGTGGTCGCCACCACCGTGTCGCCACCACCGCCACCGCCGCCACCGCCGCAGGCAGACAGGCCCAGCATGACCAACAATGCTACAAGCAAATGGTTTTTCATGGCTGGCCACCATGTTGATGCAGTGCGATGCCGGGGAGGACACGGGATAAATGTGACATATTGGTGACTTTTGGTGAGAATTTAATTTCCAGGAACCAATATTATCGATCAATTCGATTCCGAATAACAACTATTAATGCTTTTGATTCAATTGGTTTTGATAATAATTAAAATATCCGCTTGGCAAAATTTATTCTGAGCATTATTCCTCTCAAACTGTGTTGGCTAATATCGAAATTATTTTCCTTTACAGCTATTACCATTCAATTCATTGAAAATATGCGCATACGGCACAAATAATGTGGATATTTTTCCACAGCATAGACAACATATCTTTCCGCCAACTTTGACGGAAAAATTAACGTTCTGAGTAAGATTTTCAGGAATGTCATTTCAGAAGAAGGCGTGGCGGAAGGTGATGTGTTGCAAGAAGGTCTGCCGTGGGACGAACGGCCGCTTTTGCTTAAAACCAAAGCAGCCTGATGCCGTATAATTTTAGACCCGGTGAAATCAGGCGATTGCCACCTTCTGCCTGCCCTACCCGGCTGGCACTCTCCGTCAGCTGATCCTGCTGACCCGCATCCGCCTCGTAAAGTCTTGTCGCCGCGCCGCCGCCCGTTTGCCTATTGAAAGCATGAAATGAACGATACCCTGATCCCCGCCATGTCCCCGACCGAAGCCACCTTGCGCGCCATTCTGGCGCAGCGGATCATGATCCTCGACGGCGCGATGGGCACGATCATCCAGCAATACAAACTCGACGAAGAAGGGTACCGTGGCGGCCCCGCTGGCCGCTTCATCGATTTCGCCGCGCCGGCTGGCAGTGGCGCGCGTGAACTGTTCGTCAAGGGCAATAATGAGCTGCTGACCCTGACGCAGCCGCACATCATCCAGGAAATCCACGAGCGCTACCTGGCGGCCGGCGCCGACCTGATCGAAACGAATACTTTTGGCGCCACGACGATCGCGCAAGATGATTACCACATGGCCCACCTGGCCTATGAAATGAACGTCCAGGCAGCCAAGCTGGCACGCGCCGCCTGCGATAAATATTCCACTCCGGACAAGCCGCGCTTCGTCGCCGGGGCCCTGGGCCCCACGCCCAAGACGGCATCGATCTCGCCCGACGTGAACGACCCGGCCGCGCGCAACGTCAGTTTCGACCAGCTGGTGGCCGCTTATCTGCAGCAGACGCAGGGCCTGGTGGAAGGCGGCGCCGACGTGCTGCTGGTGGAAACCATTTTCGACACCTTGAATTGCAAGGCGGCCCTGTTCGCCATCGACCTGTTCTACGAGCAAAACCCGCATGTCGTGCGCCTGCCGCTGATGATTTCCGGCACCGTCACGGACGCCTCGGGCCGCATCCTGTCGGGCCAGACCGTGCCCGCCTTCTGGAATTCCGTGCGCCACGCGAAACCGCTGACCATCGGCCTGAACTGCGCGCTGGGCGCCGCCCTGATGCGTCCGTACGCGGAAGAGCTGGCCAAGATCGCCGACACCTTCGTGTGCATCTACCCGAACGCGGGCTTGCCCAACCCCATGAGCGACACGGGTTTCGACGAGTTGCCAGCCGACACGTCCGCCCTGCTGCGCGAATTTGCCGACGCGGGCTTTTTGAACATGGCGGGCGGCTGCTGCGGCACCACGCCCGAGCACATCGCCGCCATCGGCGAGTTGCTGTCAAAAAATACCCCGCGCAGCGTGCCGGCCCCGTCGCACGACTTGCGCCTGGCCGGACTGGAACCGTTCGTCGTCAATGAAGCATCGCTGTTCGTCAACGTGGGCGAGCGCACCAACGTCACGGGTTCGAAAGCGTTCGCGCGCATGATCCTCAACGAGCAATACGACGAAGCCCTGTCCGTGGCGCGCCAGCAAGTGGAAAACGGCGCACAGGTGATCGACATCAACATGGATGAAGCGATGCTCGACTCGCAGGCGGCCATGACGCGCTTTTTGAACCTGATCGCCTCGGAACCCGATATTTCGCGCGTGCCCATCATGGTCGACTCGTCGAAATGGTCGGTCATCGAAGCGGGCTTGAAATGCGTGCAGGGCAAGGCCATCGTCAATTCCATCTCGATGAAGGAAGGCGAAGAGGAATTCCTGCGCCAGGCCAAGCTGTGCCGCCGCTATGGCGCTGCCGTGATCGTCATGGCTTTCGATGAAAAAGGCCAGGCCGACACCTTCGAGCGCAAGATCGAGATTTGCGCCCGCGCATACCATTTGTTGATCGATGCGCTGGACTTCCCGCCGGAAGACATCATTTTCGACCCGAACATCTTTGCCGTCGCCACCGGCATCGAAGAGCACAACAACTACGCCGTCGACTTCATCAATGCCACACGCTGGATCAAGGAAAACTTGCCGTACGCTAAAATTTCGGGCGGCGTGTCCAACGTGTCCTTCAGTTTCCGCGGCAACGATCCGGCCCGCGAAGCCATCCATACCGTCTTCCTCTACCACGCCATCAAGGCCGGCATGACCATGGGCATCGTCAACGCGGGCATGGTGGGCGTGTACGATAACCTCGACCCGGAACTGCGCGAACGCGTGGAAGACGTGGTGCTGAACCGCCGCGACGATTCCACCGAGCGCATGATCGAGATCGCCGGCACCCTGAAGGCGGGCGGCAAGGCCGAGGCGCAAACCCTGGCCTGGCGCGAAGGCACGGTACAGGCGCGCCTGTCGCACGCGCTGGTGCACGGCATCACGCAATTCATCGTCGACGACACGGAAGAAGCGCGCCAGGAGCTGCTGCACAATGGCGGGCGCCCCATTCACGTGATCGAGGGCCCCTTGATGGCCGGCATGGACGTAGTCGGCGACCTGTTTGGCCAGGGCAAGATGTTCCTGCCGCAAGTGGTGAAATCGGCGCGCGTGATGAAACAGGCCGTGGCCCATTTGATCCCGTTCATCGAGGAAGAAAAGCTGCTGGAAGAAAAGCGCACGGGCATCGTCGCCAAGCCGAAAGGCAAGATCATCATGGCCACCGTGAAAGGCGACGTGCATGACATCGGCAAGAATATCGTCACGGTGGTTCTGCAGTGCAATAACTTCGAAGTGGTCAACATGGGCGTGATGGTGCCGTGCTCGGAAATCCTGGCCCGCGCCAAGGTGGAAAACGCAGACATCATCGGCCTGTCGGGCCTGATCACGCCGTCACTGGAAGAAATGGCGTATGTCGCCAAGGAAATGCAGCGCGACGAGCACTTCCGCATGCTCAAGATTCCCCTCTTGATCGGCGGCGCCACCACCAGCCGCGCCCACACGGCCGTGAAAATCGCCCACAATTACGACGGCCCCGTGATCTACGTGCCGGACGCCTCGCGTTCCGTTTCCGTGGCGCAATCGTTGCTGACGCCGGAGCAGCGCGACAAGTACGTGGAAGACATCGAACTCGATTACGCGCGCATCCGCGAGCAGCATGCCAACAAGAAGGCGCTGCCCATCCTGCCGCTGGCGCAAGCGCGCGCCAACAAGATGATCGTGCCGTTCGACGGCCCCTGCACCCCCGTGAAACCGAAGTTCATCGGCCGCCGCGTGTTCAAGAATGTCGACCTGGCCACGCTGGCCAACTATATCGACTGGGGCCCGTTCTTCCAGACCTGGGACCTGGCCGGCCCCTTCCCCGCCATCTTGAGCGATGAAGTGGTGGGCGACGCAGCCACCAAGGTGTACGCGGAAGGCCAGGCTTTGCTGAAAAAACTCATCGACGGGCGCTGGCTGACGGCCAATGGCGTCGTATCCTTGCTGCCGGCGAACAGCGTCAATGACGACGATATCGAGGTGTACACGGACGATACACGCAGTAGCGTGGCGTTTACCTACTACGGCATGCGCCAGCAGGGCGTCAAACCCGTGGTCGGCGGCGTGCAGCGGCCGAACCAGTGCCTGGCCGATTTCATTGCGCCGAAGGCATCGGGCGTGAAGGATTACATCGGCATGTTCGCCGTCACCTCCGGCCTGGGCATCGAGAAATACGAAAAGCGCTTCGAAGATGCGCACGACGATTACTCGTCCATCATGCTCAAATCGCTGGCCGACCGCCTGGCCGAAGCGTTTGCCGAATACCTGCATGAGCGCGTGCGCAAGGATTTATGGGGCTATGTGCCGGACGAGAAGCTGAGCAACGACGACATGATCGGCGAGCAATATGTCGGCATCCGCCCCGCACCCGGCTACCCGGCCTGCCCCGAGCATACCGTCAAGAAAGAAATGTTCGAGGTCATGCAGGCCGGGGAAATCGGCATGCTGTTGACGGAATCGTATGCCATGTTCCCCGGCGCGGCCGTCTCCGGCTTCTATTTTTCCCATCCGGAGTCGAAATACTTCGTTGTCGGCAAGATCGGCATGGACCAGGTGGAAGACATGGCCAAGCGCCGTGGCGCCAGCATCGAGGACGTGGAACGCTGGCTGGCGCCTAATCTGTCATGATAAGCACAAGGCGCGCGGAACTTATCGCGCGCCGCAGCGCACTAACGCAGTATGCCGGTCGGCATGCTGCATGCCCGCTCCGGCCCGTTCCCTAACTGGCTAAGGAGGATATATGGCAGGCAATTTCAAACTGAAACGCTGGCAAGATCAATTGATCCTGTTGCTGGGCCTGTGGCTGCTCGTCTCGCCCTGGGCCTTTTCCTATCCCGATGGCTCGCCGCAGATGATCAACGCCTTTGTCTCGGGCCTGGTGATCGCCGTGCTGGCGGCCTTCGACCTGTACAAGACCTACTTCTGGGCCGTCGTCGTCAACCTGCTGGTGGGCGTCTGGGTCGCCGCCTCGCCGTGGATACTGCGCCTGGCCGAACAGCGCGTCGTCATGTGGAACGAGCTGCTCGTCGGCATCGCCGTCGTCGTGCTGGCCTTGTGGGAATTACGCACCGATCCCGAGCTGCACAAGCACTGGCCCGGCGCGGCGGCGTAGCGGCGTAAAAAAACCCTGCCACGGCGACGCCGTGCAGGGTTTTTTACATTACGGGAGGCGCCAGTTACAGCGCATACCTCACCACATTGTCGCTCCATTCGTAGGCGGCCATTTCCAGCTCCACCAGGTCGTCCGGCGACATGGCCAGGTCGCGCAAGGTCGGCACGATCTCGCCTTCCATGTCTTCGATGCGCTCGATGCACTCGGCCAGGCGCAGCAGGTCGCCGTAGAAACCTTCGCGCGACAGCAGCGCTTCGGCCACTTCATCGATCACTTCGATCTGGCTGAGGATTTCCGTCATCGGCACGCCGAACAGGGTATCCATCAGGGACATGATGCCGACCGTAAACGCGATATCGGCCGAGTGGGCGTGGTTCGGGCGCAGTTTATGCGCGAGCAGCTCCAGCAAACGGCCGCGCGTGGTGGCCAGCATCAGCAGCGGCGTCATGCTATGGCCGCGCTTGCTTGGCTCCGCGTACAGCATGATTTGCAGCCAGCGCTGCAATTGGCGGCGGCCCAGCACGGTCACGGCCTGGCTCAGCGAATCGATGCGCTGACGCGCACCCACGGCGGGCGTATTGACCAGACGCAGCAGGTTCAGGGCCAGCGACACGTCGCGCTTGATGGCGCGCTCGATATCCATATTGTCGGCGTCGGAGGTAACCAGGGTCATCAGCTCCATGACGGCCAGTTGCGACGGCGACAGTTTCTTGCCCGTCATGATGGCGGGCTTGGCAAAATAATAACCCTGAAAATAATCGAAGCCCAGGTCCAGGCCTGACTTGAATTCTTCGCGCGTCTCAACCTTCTCCGCCACCAGCTTCTTCTGCTCCTGCTTGAAACGGGGGGCCAGCGCTGCCAGCACCTTCGGGTCGACCGTGCTCATGTCCATTTTTACATATTGCACAAGAGGCAACAGCTGCTGTACTTGCGACGTGTCGGCCACCACGTTTTCCAGCGCGAAGCTGAAGCCATGGCTCACCAGTTCGCTGATGCGCGCGCGCACTTCCGGCGTGACGGGCATCGATTCGACAATTTCCAGCACGACTTTTTCACGCGGCAAGAAAACGAAGATGTCGCTCATGATCACGTCGGCATCGACATTGACGAAACCGAGTGCGTCGCCGATGACCTTTTCCATGCCCAGTTGGGAAGCGTGGGCGATCACGGACGCCGTGGCGGACAGGTCGCTGGTGATGTTGGCGGGACCGACCGGGGCGTTGCGAAATAGCAACTCATAGCCAAACAGGGCTTGACTGCGGTCAAGGATAGGTTGTCGACCCAGATAGAACTCGCGCACGCGCAAGGGTTTCGGGGTGATGTCGTTGCTGGAAATATCGATCATTAAGTCTTCATCAATCAGGTCGAGTGACACCGGCCGCGCGGCGCCCGCATCAAGGTTCACTATTGACAATACTTTAGCTGAATTTCGCCCGCGCTGTGGGTATTTTGGCAGCAATCAAGCGTATTGTCGTCAACAAATTAGGACGCTGGCGTATCTTGCACCATCCCATCGACAAATAATTTCAATTCGCCCGGCGCAAACGCCGTCCATTGCTCATTCGTCGTCAGCGGCTGGGTAACGATCACGGCCACGCGGTCCTGGGGCGTCGTCACCTGGGAAAAGTCCACGCTCAGGTCTTCATCGGAGAGTTTAGCAGTTGGAAACGGATGTTGTCGCACCAGATAGTGCAAGCTGGTCGAGCAATGGGCAAACAGCGCCTCGCCGCTCGACAGCATCATGTTGAAGGTGCCGTGGGCCGCGATGCAGGGCAACAACTCCGCCAGGGCGGCATGCAGTTGCGGCAATGCCGGCGGGGCGTCGCCAAAGCGCGCATGCAGCTCCTGCAGCAAATAGCAGAAGGCCAGTTCGCTGTCCGTACAGCCGACGGGGCGGTAACTGCCCGTCAGCACAGGATGGAATTGCTTCAAATCGCCATTATGGGCAAAGACCCAGTAGCGGCCCCACAGTTCGCGCACAAAGGGGTGGCAGTTTTCCAGCGCCACCTGGCCTTGCGTGGCCTTGCGGATATGCGCGATGACATTGCGCGACTTGATGGGATAGCGTTTGATCAGTTCGGCCACGGGCGAAGCGATGGCCGCCTGGTGGTCGACGAAATGGCGCACGCCGGCGCCCTCGAAAAAGGCGATGCCCCAGCCGTCATGGTGGGTATCGGTCTGGCCGCCGCGCATGGCGAAGCCGGTAAAACTAAAGACAATGTCCGTGGGGACATTGCAATTCATTCCGAGAAGTTGGCACATGGTCTGTTTGCGGCGGGATAACACGGCCACCATACCATGCCGCCCGGCGGATTGGTATGGTGGCGATGGCCATCACCTTAGTGCAACAGGACCGGCTGGCTCATGAGGGAATCATAGCTGCCCAAGAAGTCATCGATCTCTTCCATGCTGGGTTCGCTGGCGATCAATTCCGTGACGTCGCGGCGGAAGTTTTGCGCAAGGATGCCGGCGATAAACGTTTCACGCTTGCCGCCCTTGTCGACGATTTCATAGCCGCCAAAACGCAGGGCTTCCAGGTCGACGTCGACGCCGAATTCCACGACGCTGTATTGCTCGCTGTTATAGATCAGGTTCATTTTGCATCCTTCGCTCAGGCAGGAGAAGCTCCTGCGGTTTCAGAACAGAGGTGGGGCTATGCGGCGCCATTTCAAGCGCCAGGCCACCCGGCGGGCTGCACAGTTGTAACGAGATGCAAATGGCGACTGCGGTAAGTCGATCAGGAAATCATCAGGAAACCGTGCTCAGGAAACCTGTATGTCTGCTTGCAGCGCCAGCAGGGCATCGTAGGGACTGGCAGTGAGCCAGGTGCGCAATTGTTCGATGTGCGAGGCGTCGGCCAGGCTGATGAACAAGCGCGCGGGGGGATGGCGCAGCAGACGATTCAATGTTACACGCAATACGAGATTGCCGCTGCAGCACAGGCAACCGGGTGCAATGCGCAATAGTTGCAATGGAGAAGAGAGAGAAGGGGAAACTTGCTCGGCCAGGTCGGCCAGGATGGCGTTGCCATCGGCCAATCCCTCGAGGATCACGGCGGCCGGCTCGTCCGGCGCCAAGGCTTGCGCGATGGCTGCCTCGCGCTCGGCGGCGCGTCCACCGCTGACCAGGGTCAGCGGCGTCGGACGCCGCACGGCTGCCGTCACAGGTTTTTCTTGGCCAGCTTGCCCGGTTCGACGCCCAGCTGTTTCAGCTTGCGGTACAAATGCGTGCGCTCCAGGCCCGTTTTTTCCGCCACGCGGGTCATGCTGCCGCCTTCGCGGCCCAGATGGTGTTCAAAGTACATGCGCTCGAACGCGTCACGCGCCTCGCGCAGCGGCAAGTCGAACGACAGGTTGTAGCCATGGCCTTCGGCCACCGCCGGTACGGCGATGCCTGGGCGCACCATCAGCTGTTGCGGCGCGCTGCCGCCAAAGCTGGGCACGGGATGGCTGTTTTCCTCTGCCACCACGGGTGCCACGGGACGCGGCGCCACGCTAGTCGCGCGCACGGTTTCCTGTGCCCGCGTCAAGCCTTGCTGGACTGCTTTCAGCAGTTTTTGCAGGGCAATCGGTTTTTCCAGGAAGTTCATGGCACCGATGCGCGTCGCCTCGACCGCCGTATCGATGGTGGCGTGGCCCGACATCATGATCACCGGCATGGTCAGCAAGCCGTCGCGCTGCCATTCCTTGAGCAGGGTCACGCCATCGGTGTCGGGCATCCAGATATCCAGCAATACCAGATCCGGCGCACCGGCGGCACGCGCTTCACGCGCCTGCTGCGCATTTTCGGCCAGCTGGATAGCATGTCCTTCGTCGCCCAATATTTCCGAGAGCAACTCACGGATACCCATTTCATCATCCACTACGAGTATGTTTGCCATTCGTGTCTTGCCTTCCTCATTTCGCCAGCCCTCGCGCACAAGATGCACACGGCGGACAGCTATGATTTTATTAGTGTTTTAAATACTAAACCAGACCCTCACGCCAGGAATTCCTGGGCAGGAGTGTCGGGAGCTAACTTTAACAGCAAAATGACTACCGAAGCGCCATTGCCGTCGACCCGGTTCTCGATATCGATGCGTCCACCATGTTCATCGATCATTTTCTTTACCATCGCCAGGCCCAATCCCGTGCCGCGCGCCTTCGACGTCACATAGGGTTCGAAGGCGCGCGCCAGGATTTTTGGCGCGAAACCAGGGCCATTGTCGCTGATGGCCAGCCGCACGGCGATATTCACGCCGCCGTCCGCACTGCGATAATGAATTGCTTCCGTCCTTACGTCAATCCGCGGATGCGGCGAGTCCGGCGGCAGGTCGGCCATGGCGTCCTGCGCGTTCTGCAGCAAGTTATGGATCACCTGGCGCAACTGGGTCGGATCGCCCATCACCATCGGCAAATTCGGCGCCAGCAGCGGGTGGATGATGTCGCCATCATCGCCGCGCAGGTAGAGGTTCAGGATTTCCTCAATCAGTTCATTCAGGCGCAGCGGCGTGAGCACGGCCGGCGGCGTGCGCGCATAGTCGCGGAAGTCATCGACCATGCGCTTCATCGCATCGACCTGCTTGACGATGGTGGTGGTGGCGCGGTTGAGCAGGTCGGCATCGGGCTGTTCCAGCTTGCCTTCGAGCTTCATCTGCAGTCGCTCGGCCGACAGCTGGATGGGCGTGAGCGGATTCTTGATTTCATGCGCCAGGCGGCGCGCCACCTCGCCCCAGGCGATCGAGCGCTGCGCAGAAATGACGTCGGAAATATCATCGAAGACGACGATGTAGCCGCTGCCGGACTCCAGCGGCAGGCGCGAACCGCGCGCCAGCAGGGTGATGTCATGCTCGTCGGCACTACTGCCCAGGCGGCGCGGAATCTCGATCTGGCGCTGCCAATGCAGGCGCTGCTGGTTGCGGCCCGAGGCCGATTGCGCGCTTTGCGCCGTGAAGGCGCTGATGATGGCCGAGCCAAACTCTTCCATCCCCGCAATATGCGCCAACGGCTGGCCCACCATGCTCATGCCCGCATGCTGCAGGATGCGCTCGACCGATTCATTGCAGGTCACCAGCTTGAAATCGCCGTCGAGCACCATCACGCCGGCCGACATGTTCGCCAGCACCGATTCCAGGTGGGCCTTGGCATTTTGCAACGCGGCGCGGTTGCTTTCCACTGCCGTGCGCGCATCGAGCAACTGGCGCGTCATGATGTTGAACGACTGCGTCAGGGTACCCAGTTCATCCTTGGTGGCGACGATGGGACGCGGCGACAGGTCGCCTTCGGCCACGGCCCGCGTGCCTTCGGCCAGCAGCAGCAGGGGCTGGGCCAGTTTCCCCGCGATCAGGAAAGCGCTGCCGATGGCGCCAAAAATGGCCAGCAGCAAGGTCAAGGTGAGGATTTCCATGTACATCTTGCGCAAGCCCACGCGCGCGACGAAACGTTCCTTGTATTCGCTGTAGGCGGCGCGCAGCACCTCGGCATTCGTCGCCAGCTTGGGCGGCACCGCTTGCAGCAATTGCAGGTAGCGGGGCGAAACGGAGGGACCCGGCACGGCCACCAGCACCCGCAGGCGCAGGCTGGCCGTCGTTTCCAGCGATGCCGGCGTGCCGGCGCGGAAGCCGCCACCGCCCGACTCCGTGCCATCGTCGTGCAACTCCAGCCCCCCTTCGGCGGAGGCATAGCCGGCCGGCGTGGCGGCCTGCACCAGCATGGCCGGCGTGGGCAAGTCAGCCGCGCTGTGCGGCCCGGCGCTGACCAGCAGCACGCCATCGCCGCTGACCATCATGACATTTTGCATGCCCTCTTCGCGCAGCAGGCTGGTCAGCACGGCCGGACCGGCCACCGGGTCGGCGCCCAGCTCATCGACGGCCTTGTGACCCCGGTGGTCCAGTTCGACCAGGGCCGCGTCGAGGCCGGCACGGCCAAGCTCAATGCCCGATTCCAGCGCCGCTTCGATCTTGACGTTGAACCACGATTCGATGGAGTGGGAAACGAATTGCACAGAGACAAGGAAAATCACCAGGCCCGGCAAGATGCCGACGGCGGCGAACAGCATCACCAAACGTGTCATCAGCTTGGAGCCGAACTTGCCGCTCTTGTAGCGCGCGTACAGGCGGCCCAGGGAAATGCCCACCAGCGCCAGCAGGGCCACTGCCACGGCGGCATTCAGGCCCAGCAGCCAGGTGTAATAGCGGTCGAAAAAGCCGGAATTATCGGAAGCCGACGCCAGCAGGAACAGCAGGATACTGACAATGCCGCCGCCCACCACCAGCAGATAGCGCAATGCTTGACTCACTACTCCGCCGTATACAAGAAGGTTTTTTTATTCGAAGCCAGGCGCCAGTCGCTGTTATTGAAGGCATTGACCTGTATCGGCTTGGGCAGGTAGTCGCGGTCCATGCCCATGCGCAAGGTGACGTTGTAGGTCTGCCCCACTTTCAGCTCGCCACGCCGCGCCACCAGCCAGCGGCTGGGACGGCGGATCAGGAAGAGTGCATCGTCGAGCGTAGGGAAACTTTGCTGCAAGCCACCGCCCGACACATGATACTGGCGCGTGAGCACGTTGTAAGACAGCTTGCTCGTCTGGCGTGCCACGATGGCTTTTTCATCGAACCAGTACCAGCGGGGCCGGGTCAGTTCGATTTCCGTCGTGAAATACAGCGGCACTCCATGCTGCACGGCATCATCGAGGTCGTGATTGAGTTCGAAGGAATACGTGGCAGCCAGCTTGTAGCCCTCTTCGCTCGACTCGATGTAGGCACGGGTGATCTCGACCATGTCGGCGGCATGCGCGCGTGGCATGCTACATGCCAGCATCAGCAGCAGCATCAGCAGGGCCGGGAGTCGGAAGAGTCGTGTTGTCACAAGTGTGCCAGTAGTGTCCGTAGGAAAAGGTTCGACGAATCGCTCAAGCCGCATTTTTTTGGAATAGCGCATAGAACAAACCGTCGTGGTCCTGCTCCGCGCTGCCAGTCGGCAACAGCTGGCCAGGCGCTGTCAATCGGGTCGCATTATTACGCACCGCAAATGCCGCCGCCTGCGCCTCGGACTCTTGCGGCCACAATGAACAGGTCACGAACAGCAATTTACCATCGGGGCGCAGCATCTGCCACAGGTTGTCCAGAATTTTGGAGGAAAGTGTTGCAAGTTGGAACGCATCGCCCTTGCGGCGCAACCAGCGGATGTCGGGATGGCGGCGCACGATGCCCGAGGCCGTGCACGGCACGTCGGCCAGGATGCGGTCGTACTGCTGGCCGTCCCACCACGCGCTCGATTGCGCATCCTGCGCCTTCAAGGTGGCGTCCAGGCCCAGGCGCTCGAGGTTTTCCGCGATGCGCGGCAGGCGCTTGGCGTCCGCATCGATGGCGGTGACTTGCACATCGGCCAGTTCCAGGATGTGGCACGTCTTGCCGCCCGGTGCCGCGCAGGCGTCCAGCACGCGCATGCCATCTTGCAAATCGAGCAGCGGTGCGGCCAATTGTGCGCCGGCATCCTGCACGGAGACGACGCCCTGCTCGAAGCCGGGAATCAGCGCCACGCCGATGGGCTTGTCCAGCCGTACGGCGAACGGTCCCACCTGGCGCGCGGCAATGCCCGCCTCGGACAGCACGGCCAGATACGCCTCCACCGTGCTCTTGCGGCGATTCACGCGCAAGGTCAGTGGCGGCACGGCATTGCCGGCTGTCAGAATGGCTTGCCAGTCGCGCGGATAGGCCAGCCGCAGCGAATCGATCCACCATTGCGGATAATTCCATTGCGCCAAAGGTTGCTGCAGGGCCGCTTCCAGCAAGGACTTGCGCTCGCGCAAGAAACGCCGCAAAACGGCATTCACCATGCCCTTGGCATGCGCCAGGTCAGGGTGCGAGGTGGCCACCGTGACAGCCTGGTCGACGACCGTGAATTCTTCGTACGGCTGCTCGCCCGGCTCGGCCGACATCAAGGACAACGCGCAGCACAGCAGCGCAGCGAGCATCGGCGGCTCGGGCGCCTTCGACGTCATCAGGCCAACCAGGGTTTCGCTGCGGCCCAGCTGGCGCATGGTGCGGTAGGAAATATCCTGGATGGCGCCGCGCGCCTGCGGGTTGGCATTCGACTGCGCAAACACTTTGGCCAGCGCCTGCGGCAGGGCCGTGCCCGTGCGCACTTGCGCCACGGCATTGGCGGCGCCCAGCAGGCAAAATGCCAGCGAGTCGACGCGCAAATCGGGTTGGAAGCCAGGCTGCAAGACCGGCTTCAGGTCGGGATGGTAGCTGGGACGCAATTTCGGTGCGGCAGGGGCAAGAGCCTGGCCTGGCGCCGGCTTGGTTTTCAATTTCAGCGTGGGGCGCTTGTTCATAATTATCCGGTGTGGCTGCGCGCGGCAGGCTGCCTGGTGGCAAAGGCGCGGCCGCGCGTCATCAATAAAGGGTCGATTGTAGCGTTTGTGGCGCCCTCTGGCCCAAGCGATTGCACTGATAAATGTAAATTGCGGCAAAAAACTGCATATATACAAGCAGAATGCGCCATGCTGATGTTTTCATGCACCAACATCGACATGTTGTCCTGATAATATCGTGAAATGCGCCGGCACGGGGACCTTGCCGGCAAGCGTATTGTTCCCGCCGGCAAACCAGTATAATTAACGCAGTCTGGGCGGCTTGGGTAATTGCCGTCCGTTTTGCTTTTTGATTCATTCTATTCATTCTTAACGCGGTTCCACCGCCATCCTGCTCATGCTCGCCCAACAGAAACAAGAAATCATCGCCCTGTTCCAGGCCGCCCTCGTTCCCGTCCTGGCCGGCACATCGCTGACGCCATCCGTGGTGCTCGAGCGACCACGCGATGCATCGCATGGCGACGTCGCCTGCAACATCGCCATGCAACTGGCCAAGCAGCTGAAACAGAATCCCCGCGAACTGGCACAAACCATCGTCACGGCCGTGCTGGCCAACCCGGCTGGCAAGGGCTTGATCGAGGCAGTGGAAATCGCCGGCCCCGGCTTCATCAACGTGCGCGTCTCCGCCGCCGCCAAGCAGGCCGTGGTGAAGACCATCCTGAGCGAAACCGACAACTATGGCCGCAGCACGGCAGGCGCCGGCAAGCAAGTCATCCTGGAATTCGTCTCGGCCAACCCGACCGGCCCGCTGCACGTGGGGCACGGCCGCCAGGCGGCCCTGGGCGACGCGCTGTCGTCGCTGTTCGACGCGCAAGGCTACAAGGTGACGCGCGAGTTTTACTATAACGACGCGGGCGTGCAGATCCAGACGCTGGCCAATTCCGTGCAGGCGCGCGCGCGCGGCTTCAAGCCGGGCGACGCCGAATGGCCCGAACCGGCTTACAACGGCGACTACATCGCCGATATCGCCAACGATTTCCAGGCCGGCAAGACCGTCTCGGCCAGCGATGGCTTGCCAGCGACGGCCAATGGCAACATCGACGACATCGATTCGATCCGCCCCTTCGCCGTCACCTACCTGCGCAACGAGCAGGATATCGACTTGCAGGCCTTCGGCGTGAAGTTCGACAATTACTACCTCGAGTCCTCGCTGTACGCGGACGGCAAGGTCAATAGCGCGGTCGAAACCTTGGTCAAGGCGGGCCACACTTACGAGCAGGATGGCGCGCTGTGGCTGCGCACCACCGACTACGGCGACGACAAGGATCGCGTCATGCGCAAGACGGACGGCAGCTACACGTATTTCGTGCCGGACGTGGCGTATCACATGGTGAAATGGCAGCGCGGCTTCGTGCAGGCCATCAATATCCAGGGCAGCGACCACCACGGCACCATCGCGCGCGTGCGCGCCGGCCTGCAGGCGGTCGACATGGGCATCCCGCAAGGCTACCCAGACTACGTGCTGCACAAGATGGTCACCGTCATGAAGGACGGCGAGGAAGTGAAAATCTCGAAGCGCGCCGGCTCCTACGTGACCGTGCGCGACCTGATCGAATGGTCGGGCGGCGGCGACATCGCCAAGGGCCGCGACGCCGTGCGCTTCTTCCTGATCTCGCGCAAGGCCGACACGGAATTCGTCTTCGACGTCGACGTGGCGCTGAAAACCACCGATGAAAACCCGGTGTATTACGTGCAGTACGCGCATGCGCGCATCTGCCGCATCCTGGAAAACTGGGGTGGCGATGCCAGCACGGTCGCCAACGTTGACTTGTCTCCCCTGACGGCACCGACCGAAGCGACCCTGCTGGCGACCCTGGCCGCCTATCCGGAAACGCTGGCGCGCGCGCAAGCGGAACTGGGTCCGCACCAAGTCGCCTTCTACCTGCGCGACCTGGCCGCCAACCTGCACAGCTTCTACTTCGCCGAAAAAGTACTGGTCGAGGACGAAGCCGTCAAGATGGCCCGCCTGGCCCTCGTCATCGCCGCGCGCCAGGTATTGCGCAACGGCCTGGCACTGATCGGCGTGTCCGCGCCAAACAAAATGTAATCGTGAAGGTCAAACCGTCAATGAGTCATGCTTCCCCCCGCGCTTCCCGCTTCTCTTCGACCCGGCGCCAGCAGGGCAACACGCTGGTCGGCATCATCATCGGCCTGGTCATCGGCCTGGGCATCGCCGTGGTGGTCGCCCTGGTGATCACCAAGGGCGCTTCGCCCTTCACCGACAAATCGGGCAAGGCCGGCAAATCGGCCGAACCGACCGCCGGCCAGATCTCCGACCCGAACAAGCCGATGTACGGCAACAAGGAAGCTGCCAAGGAAGCGGCGCGCGACTTTTCCAAGGAGCCGCGCGAGATCGTCACGCCGACGCAGCCAGCCACGCAGCAGCCGAAGGCGCCGCCGCCGGACGCACTGCAGGAATTGATCGGCAGCCTGAAGGACAAGCCGTCGCCGAAAACGCCGGCCGCCGCCCCTGCGCCGCAAGCCAAGGCCGATGTGAAAGAGGCCAAGGCCGATGCAGCCAGCGACAAATGGATTTATTATCTGCAGGCCGGCGCCTTCCATGACATGTCGGACGCCGAAAGCACGCGCGGCAAACTGGCGCTGCTGGGCTTCGAAGCGGCCATCAGCGACCGCAGCACCGATGCCGGCGTGCTGCACCGCGTGCGCATCGGACCGTTCAACCAGCTCGAAGCGATGAACCGCGCGCGCACCAAGCTGTCTGAAAATGGCATTGATGTCGCCGTCGTCCGCAACCAAAAATAAGGAACAAGCATGCGCTTTCTGAAGAAAATCCTGTTCGCCGCCGCTCTATGCACTGCCGCCATGGGCGCATCGGCCTCGCCGGCCGAGCCGAAAGACGGCGTCGAATACGAAACCCTGGCCACGCCGCAAGCGACGGAATCGGGCAAGAAAATCGAAGTGACGGAATTTTTCGCGTATTACTGCCCGCATTGCAACGTGCTCGAACCGCAACTGGCGGCCTGGGTCAAGAAGCAGGGGGACAATATCGTCTTCAAGCGCGTGCATGTGTCGCGCGATGACAGCGTGGCGCCGCAACAGCGTTTGTTCTTCACCCTGCAAGCCATGGGCCTGCTCGACAAGCTGCACACCGGCGTCTTCCACGCCATGCACGTGGAGCGCAACCGCCTGGCCACCGACGACGCCGTGTTCGACTTCGTCGCCAAACAGGGCGTGGACCGCCAGAAGTTCATCGACACTTACCGTTCGATGGGGATCTCGGCCCGCGTGCGCCGTGCGGACGCCATGATGCAGGGCTATAACGTGACGTTCTGGCCCATGATCGCCATCGATGGCCGCTACATCACCTCGCCGTCGCAAGCCGATCAGGGCAGCAAGTCGGCCAAGAACGAAGAGCAGCTTAACTCCCAGGCGCTCACCGTGATGGACGTGCTGGTCGCGAAAGCCAAAGCGGAAAAGAAATAAACATGGCCACTTCCCTGGCGCGCCCGGGCATCGCCTGATGCACAGCGTTTTCATCACGGGCGCGTCGAGCGGATTGGGCGCAGCCCTGGCGCTGCAGTACGCGCGCCAGGGCGCCACACTGGGCTTGCTGGCCCGCCGCGGCGACGCACTGCAGCAACTGATCGCCTCCCTGCCCCACCCTGAACGCCACCGCGCCTACGCCGTCGATGTGTGCGACCACGCCGCCCTGAAAAGCGCGGCGCAAGACTTCATCGGCTACGCCGGCCGCATCGACGTCGTCATCGCCAGCGCCGGCGTGTCGTACGGTACCCTGACCGAACACGCGGAAGACCTGGACGCCTTTGCGCGTTTGATGGCCATCAATGTCACGGCCACCGTTGCCACCTTCGCGCCCTTCATCGCCGCCATGAAAACCCAGGGCAGCGGGCGCCTGGTAGGCATCGGCAGCGTGGCCGGCATACGCGGCCTGCCCGGCGCCGAAGCCTACAGCGCCTCGAAGGCAGCCGTCATCAGCTACTGCGAATCGCTGCGCTTGGAACTCAAACCGGCCGGTATCCGTGTCGTCACCATCACGCCCGGCTACATCGACACGCCGATGACGCGCCACAACACCTACCGCATGCCCTTCCTGATGCCGGCCGAAAAATTCGCCGTGCGCGCCGCGCGCGCCATCGCCGGTGGCGACAGCTACCGCGTGATCCCGTGGCAGATGGGCGTCGTCGCCAAGCTGCTGCGCGCGCTGCCCAATGCCGTCTACGACCGGGCCTTCGCGAATGCGCCGCACAAGGCGCGCAACTGAACTTACCACCATGACGAAGCACTCAGACCTGAACAGCGCGGCCATCGCCGCCCATTGCGCCACGGGCGCCGCCCACGTGGCCATCGAAGTGGTCGACGAAACCGGCTCGACCAATGCCGACCTGCTGGCACGCTGCGCCACACTGGCCGGCCCCACCCTGCGCGTCGCCGGCCAGCAGACGGCCGGACGCGGGCGTGCCGGGCGGCCCTGGATGTCGCAGCCGGATGCCAGCCTGATGTTCTCGCTGGCCTGGCGCTTCAAGGGACCGCTGCATCAGCTGGTCGGCCTGCCGCTGGCCGTCGGCGTGGCGCTGGCCGAAAGCATGTCGGCGCTGGGCGTGCCGGTGCAATTAAAGTGGCCGAACGACATGCTTAAGGATGGCCATAAACTGGCCGGCATCCTCGTCGAGACGCAGCAGGCGCCCGAGGGCAACGGCGTATGGGCCGTCATCGGCTGCGGCATCAATTTGCTGATGCCTGATACGCTGGAACGGCAGATCGGGCGCAGCGTCTCGGCCGTACCCTGGCTGGCGCAGATGGAACGCAATACGCTGGTGGCAGCTCTGCTCAGCCGCCTGGCCGGCGTGCTGGCCGAATTCGACGACACGGGCTTTGCGCCCTTTGCCGAACGCTGGAACCTGCTGCACGCCTGGCAGGGCCAGCACGTGAAGATCCTCGACAACGGCCAGTTGCTACAGCAAGGCGTGGCGGCCGGCGTGGATCACCTGGGCCGCCTGCTGCTGCGCACCGATGGTGGCCTGCAGGAAGTCATGTCCGGCGACGTGTCCTTGCGCCTGAGCGGGGAGTAAGCGCATGCTACTGCTGATCGACGCCGGCAATACGCGCATCAAATGGGCACTCGTGGAAGCCGACAGTGCTGCCGGCGGTTGGCTGGCCAGCGGCGCCGTCACGCATGCGCAGATCGACACGCTGGCCGCGCAGTGGGCCGCACTTTCCATCAGCGAAGCGCTGCTGTCGAACGTGGCAGGCAGCATCATCGGCATGCGCCTGCGCGCCATGCTGCCGGTCTTTGCGCGCAACTTTGCCTCGCTGCCGCAGCTGGCCGGATTGACGAACGGCTACCGCGTGCCGTCGCAGCTGGGTTGCGACCGCTTTGCCGCCGCCATCGGCGCGCGGGCGCTGGCCCCTGGCCAGGCGCTCATCGTCGCCAATTGCGGTACCGCCACCACCATCGACGCCATCACGGCCGATGGCGTTTTCCTCGGCGGGATGATCTTGCCGGGACTGGGGCTGATGGCCAGCTCGCTGGCGCGCAACACGGCGCAGCTGCCGCAAATCGCCGGCGACGCCATGCTGCCGGCCGGCTTTGCCAACAACACGGACGACGCCATCCTCTCCGGCTGCCTGGCGGCGCAAGCGGGCGCCATCGAACGGGCCGTGCGCGTGCACGGCGCCAGCGCCTGTGTATTGTCAGGCGGCGCCGCGCCGCGTATCGCACCGGCCCTGGCACTGACAGTACCGCTGCAACTGGTGGACAATATCGTCATGCTCGGCCTGCAGGCGGCCGCGCGCACCGGCGCGGCCGGAATACAAGGAAACCACGTATGCTGAAATTTGTCTTCTGGCTGCTGGCCGGTGTCAACCTGCTAGTGCTGGCCATCGGCCAGGGATATCTGGGCAGTTTTCGCAGCGAGACGCGCGAACCGGCGCGCCTGAAAAACCAGCTGCAGGCCGGCAAGCTCACCTTGCTGACGCAGGAACAGGCCACGGCGCCCGCCGCGCCGCCAGCCACAGTGGCAGCTGCGGTGGCGGCGCCGCCATCGTATGCCTGCACGGAGGTGGGTAATTTCCTGCTGGCCGACGGACGCCGCTTCGAGGCGCAAGTGGCGGCGTTGGACCTGGGCGACCGCCAGTCTCGCCGCAACGTGGCCGGCCAGGAGATTTCCAGCTATATGGTGTACATCCCGCCGCAGGGCAGCAAGGAAGGCGCCGACCGCAAGGCCGGCGAATTGAAGCAGCTGGGCGTGACGAATTATTTCATCATGAACGAAGGCAGCCCGCTGCGCTGGGGCATTTCCCTGGGTGTATTCAAGTCGGAAAACAGCGCGCAAAGCCAGCTGGCATCGCTCAACAAACAGGGCGTGCACAGCGCCCGCGTCACGCCGCGCTACAGCGCCAGCAAGCAGTTCGCTTACCAGTTCCGCAACCTCGATGCGGCTACGCGCACGCGTCTGGCAGGCATCGCCGCGCAGTTCGAGGAACAGGAACTGCGCAGCTGTAAATGACAGCTGCAGCTCATCGTTCGATCACGATGGGCTTGACGCCAGCCGACGCCGGCAAGCTGGCCGCCGCGCGCGCAGCATCGGCGCGGCTGGTGAATGGGCCGCCATACAAACGGAACAGCGGACCCGCTGGCACCACGTCCAGCGTGCCCAGCGTCTGCGCAAAGGGCGCCAGTTGCGCGCGGCCCGCCTCCGCATTGTCGGCGCGTGAATAGGCGCCAAGTTGCAGATAAAAGCCGCGGGCCAGCGCGGCAGGCGCGGGCGCGGCGACGGTCGCGTCAACCATGGCAGTCACTTCCGGCTGCACCACGGCGCCCGTTTCCACCGGCGTATCGATGGAAATAGCCACCACGGAAGGCACCGGCTTGGGCGCCGCCCTGGCTGCGAGAATGGCATCGATATCGGCCGGCAGCAACCGTTCGACAACCACCTGGTGGCTGCCCTTGCCCAGGAATCCCAGTTTCAGCGCCGCCGTATAAGACACGTCGATCACGCGCGTGGCGTGGAAGGGACCGCGGTCATTGATGCGCACGATCACCTGCTCGCCGCTGTCGATGCTCGTCACGCGCGCATACGACGGAATCGGCAAGGTCGGATGGGCCGCCGTCATCTTGTACATATCGTAGATTTCGCCTGACGAAGTGCGCTGGCCATGGAATTTCTTGCCATACCAGGTGCCTGTGCCCTTCTGCTTGAACGGTTCATTGTCGGTGATCGGCGTGTACGTTTTGCCAAACACGACGTAAGGACGGTTCGAGCGCGTCGAATACGGCTCGTTGCGCACTTCCGCATCGGGAACGTCGCGCAGGTTGGCCGGCGGATTGTCGCCCGGGCCGTCATCCTTGTAGTAACCGCCGCGCCCGGAGCCTGCCGCCGGCAGCGCCGGCAAGGTGGGGTCCTGGCGCACGGGGGACTTGACCTTGCCTCCTGACGGCAGCGGTACGTTATTCGACGCGGGTTTTTGCGGCGTGGTGCCGCAGGCGGCCAGGGTCAGCAAGACCGCCAGCAGTGTGGAAACATTCAGCCCGCGCATGGCGAAGGTATCGAAAGGCGCGCGCATCAGGTCTGCACCAGCTTGCGATGACGCTGGATGCTCATCAGGATACCGGTGGCCACGCCCAGGGTCAGCAGCGCGGTGCCGCCATAGCTGAGGAAAGGCAGGGGAACGCCGACCACCGGCACGATGCCGCTGACCATGCCCATATTTACAAACGCATACGTAAAGAAAATCATTGTTATCGCTCCTGCCAGCAGGCGAGTGAAAAAACTGGGGGCGTTGGCGGCGATCATCATCCCCCGTCCCACCAGCAGCAAATACATCAGCATCAGAATCAGATTACCCACCAGGCCGAATTCCTCCGAATACACGGCGAAGATGAAGTCGGTCGTGCGCTCCGGGACGAATTCCAGGTGGGCCTGCGTGCCGTGCGTCCAGCCCTTGCCTGTCATGCCGCCGGAGCCGATGGCGATGATGGACTGGATGATATGGAAGCCTTTGCCCAGCGGGTCCTTGGTCGGGTCGATCAGCATCATCACGCGGTCGCGCTGGTAATCATGCAGGTGCGACCAGGCGACAGGCAGGCAGGAAACAAAGGTGATCAGCAAGCCAGCCAGCACCTTCCACGACAGGCCGGCCAGGAAGATGACGGTAAAGCCGGCCGCCACCACCAGCAATGCAGTGCCCAAGTCGGGCTGGCGCGCGATCAGGTAGACAGGCACCAGCAACAGCACGGCCGCCATCAGGAACGATTTCCAGCGCAGGGTGCCCGCATTGTGCTGGAAGAACCAGGCCAGCATCAGGGGCGTGGCAATCTTCAGGAACTCGGAGGGCTGGATGTCGATCACGCCGATATGCAGCCAGCGCCGCGCGCCCAGCTTGATGGTGCCGAACAGCGCCACGGCCACCAGCAATATCACCGATACCGTATACGCGGGCACGGCGATGCGCATCATCATCTGCGGCGTGACATTGGCCGCCACCCACATGACGAAAAAGCACAGCAGGATATTGCGCAGGTGGTCCTCGATCTTGCCGGGGATGCCGATGCTGGCCGAATACAGGGTCACCAGGCTGGTACAGAGCAGCATCAGGATGATAATCATCAGCGGCGGATCGAACACCGCCAGATAGGGTTTGGCGCGCCGCCACAGCGAGCGCCTTTCGTTAATGGGCATGTGCTTCCTTATTGCCTGGCAGGCGGGGCCGGGGCGGCCTGCTCGTCAGTGATTTCTTCCAGAGTGCGCACTTCGTCGACATCTTCCTTGGGCACCTTGGTGGTATCCTTTTCCTTGTCGCTCGGGCGCTTGCCCAGCAGGTAATAGTCGAGCGCCTTGCGCGCGATCGGTGCAGCCACGCCGGCGCCGAAGCCCGCGTTTTCCACCACGATGGCAATGGCGATGCGCGGCTTGTCGGCCGGTGCAAAGGCCGTAAACAAGGCATTGTCGCGCAGGCGTTCGGCCAGCAGCTTGGCATTGTACTTCTCGTTTTTCTTGATGCCCACCACCTGCGCCGTACCCGTCTTGCCGCCCACCGTGTACTGCACGCCGGCGAAGATGCGCGCAGCCGTGCCACCCTGCTCGCTGGTCACGCCCACCATGGCGCGCTTGATGACGTCGATGTTTTCCTGCTTGAGCGCGATGCGGTAGCTTTCCTTCGGCACCGTCAGGGTGCGCGCACGCGTGGCGGCGTCTTCGATGATCTTCACCAGATGCGGTTTCATTACCACGCCGTTATTGGCCAGGTTGGCTGTCGCATGGGCGATCTGTAGCGGCGTATAGGAATTGTAGCCGGAGCCGTTACTCACCGAAATCGTGTCGCCGCCCACCCATTTTTTCTGCTGTGGCGTCTTGAAGCGGTTGCGCTTCCATTCTATCGACGGCAGCACGCCCGTCTTTTCATTATTCAGGTCGATGCCCGTCAGCTGGCCGAAACCGAACGGCTTCATGAAGTCGTGGATGGCATCGATGCCCATGTCACGGCCCAGCTGATAGTAATAGGTGTTGCACGAGACGACGATGGACTTATGCATGTCCACCGTGCCGTGGCCGCCCACCTTGTCGTCGCGGAAGGTGTGGCCGCCCAGGATGAAGAAACCGGGATCGGAGATCGACTGGCTCGGCGTGCGCTTGCCCAATTCGAGTGCGGCCAGCGCCATGAAGGGCTTGAAGGTCGAACCGGGCGCGTAGGTGCCGGACAGGGGCCGGTTGACCATCGGCCGGTCCAGCGAGGTATTGAGTTCATTCCAGCTTTGCTGGTCAATACCGTCGACGAACAGGTTCGGGTCGTAGCCGGGCTTGGAGACGTAGGCCAGGATGTCGCCCGTGGCCGGGTCGATCGCCACGGCCGCGCCGCGCCATTCGCCAAACGCTTCCTCGACCACTTTTTGCAGTTCGATGTCGATCGACAGGATCAGGTTGTTGCCAGGCGTCGCTGCCGTGCGCGACAGGGTGCGCATGGCGCGCCCGCCGGCCGACACTTCCACTTCTTCGTAGCCGGTGGTGCCATGCAACTGCTTTTCGTAGCTTTTTTCCAGGCCTTCCTTGCCGATATGGTCAGTGCCGTTGTAGTTGGCTGCGTCCTCGCCCTCATCGAGCGCCTTGGCTTCATTGCGGTTGATGCGGCCGATGAAACCCACTACATGCGAGGCGATTTCGCCCATCGGATACTGGCGGAACAATCGCGCCTGCACCTCCACGCCGGGGAAGCGGAAGCGTTGCGCCGTGAAACGGGCCACTTCTTCATCCGTCAGGCGCGTGCGCAGCGGCACGCTGACAAAATTCTTCGAGTCTTCCAGCAGCTTCTTGAAGCGGCGGCGGTCCTTGATGTCGATCTGCACCAAAGTAGACAGCTCGTCGATCACCGAATCGAGGCTGGCACTCAATTTCGATGGCGTGATTTCCAGCGTATAGGCCGAGTAATTGCGCGCCAATACCACGCCGTTGCGGTCGAGGATCAGGCCGCGCGTGGGCACGATGGGCACCACGGCGATGCGGTTGTCTTCGGCCTTGGTCGCGTAGTCCTCGTGCTTGATCACCTGCAGCCAGATGAAGCGCGCCAGCAGCAGCGAAAAGCAGACGAAGACAAGCGCGCCCAGGATGGTCAGGCGCATGCGGAAAAAATGCAGTTCGCGCTCGGTATTCTTAAGTTCAGTCATGGCAGGCGCCCGTCAAATCGGCCGGTTATGGTCGCGGTCCACCGCACGGCGCTGCGGCGCCAGCAAGAGCCACGTGACGAAAGGCCACAGGACGACGGCGACGAAGCTCTCGATGAAATTGAGCCAGCCTGGGAAACGGCCGGAGACGATCAGGCGCGTCAGCAATTGCAGCGCCTGCGTCAGCAGCAGCAGCGGCAGCACATGCAGCGCCTGCGTCAGGATGGGGAACCACAGCACGCGGCGGTGCATCATGATGGCGAAGTAGGACAGCAAGGTGTAGGCCAGCGCATTCTCGCCCAGCAGGGTCGAGTCGTGCACGTCCATCATCAAACCCATGAAGAACGCCACACCGATGCCGACCTTGCGCGGCTGGTGTATGCCCCAGAAGACCAGCACCAGGGCGACGAAATCGGGCACGCCGACGAACTGCCCCCATGGCAGCAGGTTCAGCAGAAAAGCGCACAGCAGGGAAAAACCGATGAACAGGGGACTGACCGGCTGCAGGATGTAATGCGGGCGGTTCATCGTGTCGGCTCCTTCGGTGGCACGGCGGCAGGTACCACGGCCGGTTTCGGCACGACGGCAGGCGTGGCTGGCAGTTTTGCTGCGGGTGTGGCGGCGGCGGCCGGGTCTTTGATGGGTGCCATCTTGCCGGCGATCTTGCGGCCCGTCTTGACGTCTTCGACTGGCGGACGCGGTGGGATCTCGGGCGACGTCATCAAGATGAGCAGTTGGGTGTTGCGTTCGATGCCGGCCAGCGGCTGGCACACGACGCGGCCAAATGGACCGTGCGCATTGCGCTCGACCAGGGTCACGCGCGCCACGGCCAGGCCGGCCGGATACAGGCCATCGAGGCCAGAGGTAATGACGATATCGCCGATCTGGATGTCTGCACTGGGGGCGGTGAAGCGCAATTCCATGGTGCCGGACTTGCCGCGGCCGATGGCCACGCTGCGTACGCCATTGCGCAGCAGCTGCACGGGAATGGCCTGTTCTTCATCGGTCAACAAGGTCACTTCCGAAGTGAACGGGAACACGCGCGTGACTTGTCCCACCACGCCCAGGTTGTCGATTACGGGACGGCCCAGTTCGACGCCATTCTGAATGCCCCGGTCCAGCACTATCTTGCGCGCGGCCGAATCGCGCGTGTCATACAGCACTTCGGCCATCATGGTCTTGACGGGAACGCGCTCGCGCGCTTCCATCAACTTGCGCAAGTGCTTGTTTTCAACGATGTTGAGCTGCGCCTGTTGCATGATCTGCGCCGAGGCGATCTGTTCGTGCTTCAGGTCGCGCACCTGTTTTTCCAGGGAAGACAGCGAAGAAAAGTAGTTGCCGACGCCAAGCGCCACGTCGCGTGGCACCAGGGCCGCCATCTGCACCGGATACAGCACGGTGCCGACTGCCTGGCGCACGGCCGTCAACGCGTGCATGCGCGAATCGACCAGCAACAGGGCGATAGAAATGCCGGCGAACACCATCATCTTGACGCGGGCGGAGGCGCCTTGTTTGAAAAGTGGCGGAGGACTGTATTCCATGACTTCCAATAATCAGGCCAGGCGCAGTGCGCCAACGTGCAAGCCCCGGTCGAACGCCGGCGCCAAAACCCAAAAAAGGCCGGAATGGTTTCCGGCCCTTCTGTCAGATTATTCGTAGGAGAAGATCGAGCCGAGCTTGTCCATACGTTCCAGGGCCATCCCGGAACCACGCACCACGCAGGTGAGCGGGTCCTCGGCCACCAGCACCGGCAGGCCGGTTTCCTCCATCAGCAAGCGGTCCAGGTCGCGCAACAGTGCGCCGCCGCCCGTCAGCATCATGCCTTTTTCGGCAATATCGGCACCCAGTTCCGGCGGCGTCTGTTCCAGCGCGTTTTTCACCGCCGAGACGATGTTGTTCAGCGGGTCGGTCAGCGCTTCGAGAATCTCGTTGCTGGAGATGGTGAACGAGCGCGGGATGCCTTCGGACAGGTTGCGGCCCTTGACTTCCATTTCCTTCACTTCCGAGCCCGGGAAAGCCGAGCCGATGGCCTTCTTGATGGCTTCGGCCGTCTGTTCGCCGATCAACATGCCGTAGTTGCGGCGGATGTAGTTAACGATGGCTTCATCGAACTTGTCGCCGCCCACGCGCACGGAACCCTTGTAGACCATGCCGCCCAGTGAGATGATGCCCACTTCCGTGGTGCCGCCGCCGATGTCGACCACCATCGAGCCGGTCGCTTCCGACACGGGCAGGCCCGCGCCGATGGCCGCTGCCATCGGTTCTTCGATCAGGTATACCTGCGAAGCGCCGGCACCCAGCGCCGATTCGCGGATCGCGCGGCGCTCGACCTGGGTCGAACCGCACGGCACGCAAATGATGATGCGCGGCGAAGGGCGGAAGAATTTCGAGTCATGCACCATGCGGATGAACTGCTTGAGCATCTGTTCGGTCACGGTGAAGTCGGCGATCACGCCATCTTTCATCGGACGGATCGCTTCGATATTGCCCGGCACCTTGCCCAGCATCTGCTTGGCTTCCTTGCCGACTGCCTGAATGGTCTTCTTGCCATTCGGACCGCCTTCCTGGCGGATGGCGACGACGGATGGTTCGTCGAGGACGATACCGAGGCCGCGCACATAAATAAGAGTGTTGGCCGTGCCCAAATCAATGGCCAGATCGGTGGAGATATACCTGCGTAAAAAACCAAACATGAGTGTCCTGTAGCGCATCGAGCTGCGCAAAAGCTGTTTATGGGGAGTTTCAAAGCGGGCGCTTTCAGGCACCCTGAAAATCCATGAAGGCGATTTTCCCGGGTTTCGCTTGGCG
The DNA here is from genome assembly GCF_002869965.1 of Janthinobacterium sp. ROICE36. Classification (GTDB taxonomy): domain Bacteria; phylum Pseudomonadota; class Gammaproteobacteria; order Burkholderiales; family Burkholderiaceae_D; genus Janthinobacterium. The sequence goes on along the minus strand of NZ_PEBS01000033.1, from coordinate 28,072 downwards.
CTTGCGCAATCTTTTCTATGCTGCGGCAGCAGTCCATCAGCGCCGACAACGCATTAACCCGCCATTCTACCTTATAATTTGAATGCGATTTGCTCAAAAACCATGGAAAAGTGCGACTCTTGCGGCCGCGACTTACGCGGCATTCCTCGGCTTTTGTGCGCAAAAAAGCAGCAAATACCCGCGTTTTATCAAAACGCCAACTTAATACTCATGCGCGTCACTCCGCGCCATTCGCCATGTCCCTGACACTATCCGACGTAAAACGCATCGCCCACCTGGCACAACTCGAAATGGCCGACGATCAGGCCGTCACCTCGTTGGCCCAATTGAACAAGATTTTTGCACTGGCGGAACAAATGCAAGCCGTCAATACCGATGGCGTGGCCCCCCTGAGCCACCCGCTGGCTGCCCACATGGACAATATCGCCCTGCGCCTGCGTGAAGACGTCGCCACGGAAACGAATCACCGCGACGCCTATCAGGCCGTGGCACCGAAGGTCCAGGATGGACTCTATCTCGTGCCCAAGGTTATCGAATAAACACGCCGGTGCGCCGCTCCCGCCTTCTTGCCGAATATCAAAATAGAAACGCCATGCATACAAAATCCATCAAACAGCTGTCCACGCTTTTGCAGAACAAGGAAATTTCCGCCGTTGCACTGGCGACGCACTTCCTCGACCGCATCGCAGCGGACACTTCGAACGCCTTCCTGCACGTCGATCGTGCCCTGACCCTGGCGCAAGCTTCAGAGGCCGATGCGCGTATCGCCGCCGGCACGGCCACGCCATTGACGGGCGTGCCGATCGCGCACAAGGACCTGTTCGTGACAAAAGGCTGGCGCACCACGGCCGGCTCGAAAATGCTGGCCAACTACGCCAGCCCGTTTGACGCCACCGTGGTGGAAAAATTCCTGGCGGCCGGCATGGTCACCCTGGGCAAGGTCAATTGCGATGAATTCGCCATGGGTTCCGGCAACGAAAACTCGGCCTTCGGCGCCGTGCAGAACCCTTGGGACAACGCCGCCGTGCCGGGCGGCTCCTCGGGCGGCTCGGCCGCCGCCGTCGCTGCCGGCCTCACCCCGGCGGCCACCGGCACCGACACGGGCGGCTCGATCCGCCAGCCGGCCGCCTTCTGCGGCATCACCGGCATCAAGCCGACGTATGGCCGCGTGTCGCGCTTCGGCATGATCGCCTTTGCCTCGTCGCTGGACCAGGGCGGCCCGATGGCCCGCTCGGCCGAAGACTGCGCCCTGCTGCTGACCGCCATGGCCGGCTTCGACGAGCGCGACTCGACCAGCCTGTCGCCGGATCAGGGCGGCGTGACGGAAGATTTTTCACGCAGCCTGGATCAGCCCCTCACGGGCTTGCGCATCGGTGTGCCGCGCGAGTATTTCGGCGAGGGCCTGGCCAAGGACGTGGAAGCGGCCATACGCGGCGCGCTGGCGCAGTATGAAAAACTGGGCGCCACCCTGGTCGACATCTCGCTGCCGAACACGGCCCTGTCGATTCCCGCCTACTACATGATCGCGCCCGCCGAAGCGTCGTCGAACCTGTCGCGCTATGACGGTGTGCGCTATGGGCACCGCGCTGCCGAGTACAAGGATTTACAGGACATGTACAAGAAGTCGCGCGCCCAGGGCTTCGGCCCGGAAGTGCAGCGCCGCATCATGGTCGGCACCTATGTGCTGTGCCACGGCTACTACGACGCCTACTACCTGAAGGCGCAAAAGATCCGCCGCCTGATCGCGCAGGATTTCGATGCCGTATTAAATGGCCCGAACGCCGTCTGCGACGTCATCATGGGCCCCGTCGCGCCAACTGTCGCCTGGGACCTGGGCGACAAGACGGACGACCCGGTGGCGAACTACCTGGCCGACATCTACACCCTGTCGACCAGCCTGGCCGGCCTGCCCGGCATGGCTATCCCTTGCGGTTTCGGCGCAGGAGACAAGAATGGCAAGCGCCCCGTCGGCCTGCAAATCATCGGCAATTATTTTGGCGAAGCCAAACTGCTGAACGTGGCCCACCAGTACCAGCTGGTGACGGACTGGCATACGCGTGCTCCAGGCAACGCAACTGCCGGTATCTAAGAAAAAATTCGCGCCGCCCAGGCGGCGCCACCAAAAAATAAGCGAGAACACTATGCAATGGGAAGTCGTCATCGGTCTTGAGAACCACGTGCAGCTCACGACCGAATCCAAAATTTTCAGCGGTTCGCCGATCAAGTACGGCGCCGACGCCAACACGCAGGCCAGCCCTGTCGACCTGGCGCTGCCAGGCGTGCTACCGGTGATGAACAAGCAGGCCGTTGACCGGGCAATCCGCTTCGGCCTGGCCGTGGGCGCCACCGTCGCGCCGCACTCGGTTTTCGCGCGCAAGAACTATTTTTATCCGGACTCGCCCAAGGGCTACCAGATCAGCCAGTTCGAAGACCCCGTCGTCATCGGCGGCGCTCTGACCTTCGGCTACGAAAAGGATGGCGAATTCGTCACCAAGACGGTCAACCTGACGCGCGCCCACCTGGAAGAAGACGCCGGCAAGTCCCTGCATGAAGACTATGCGGGCATGAGCGGCATCGACTTGAACCGCGCCGGCACGCCGCTGCTGGAAATCGTCTCGGAACCGGAAATTCGCAGCGCCGCCGAAGCCGTGGCCTACGCCAAGGCTCTGCACTCGCTGGTCATGTGGCTGGGCGTGTGCGACGGCAACATGCAGGAAGGCTCGTTCCGCTGCGACGTCAACGTCTCCGTGCGTCCCGTCGGCCAGAAGGAATTCGGCACGCGCTGCGAAATCAAGAACCTGAACTCCTTCCGCTTCATCGAGGAAGCCGTGCACGTCGAAGTGCGCCGCCAGATCGAACTGATCGAAGACGGCGGCAAGGTCGTGCAGGCAACGCGTCTGTATGATCCGGACCGCAAGGAAACACGCGAAATGCGCAGCAAGGAAGACGCCCAGGATTACCGCTATTTCCCGGACCCCGACTTGCCGCCGCTGGTCATCTCGCCAGAGTGGATAGCCACGGTCAAGGCCTCGATGCCGGAACTGCCGGCAGCCATGCGCGCGCGTTTCATCAGCGAATACGCGCTGCCGGAATACGATGCGCTGGTGCTGACGCAATCGAAAGCCATGGCCACCTATTTCGTCGCCGTGGTCGACAAGGCCGGCAAGGAAAACGCCAAGGCCGCCGCCAACTGGCTGATGGGCGATGTAGCATCGACCCTGAACCGCGAAGGCGTAGACCTGGACGAAGCCCCTGTCTCCGCCGCGCAGCTGGCCGCCATGCTCATGCGCATCGCCGATGGCACGATCTCGAACAAGGCGGCAAAAGAAGTCTTCGCCGGCATGTGGGAAGCGAAATCGAACGACGAGCACCTGGTCGATACCGTCATCGATGCCAAGGGCCTGAAGCAGATTTCGGACACGGGCGCACTGGAAGCCATCGTCGATGCAGTGCTGGCGGCGAACGCCAAGTCGGTGGAACAGTACCGCGCCGGCAAGGAAGCGGCGATTAACGCGCTGATCGGCCAGGCCATGAAGGCCTCCAAGGGCAAGGCCAACCCGGCCCAACTGACGGAACTGCTGAAGGCCAAGCTGGCGGGATAATTCCGCACGCCCCCCAAAAAAAGACGCTGCGGCGTCTTTTTTTTCGCCTGGCCGCCCCATGCATAAACAAGCTTGTCTAGTTCCTTTCCCATGCTGGACAGCGCCTTGATTGTGCCTTGAAAATTTAAGTATACATTTCTGTCTACAACGATTAATCTAGCCATATTGAAATTCCGGCAAGAGGAAAACAGCATGGCCAAGACGCACGACATCCCGAAACCGACGGCAGCCGAACTCGATCTGCTGCAAACACTGTGGCCGCTGGGCGCCGCCACGGCCAAGCAAGTGCACGAGGCGATGGCATTGACCAAGCCGGCCATCACCTACGGCACCGTGCTGCGCCTGATGCAGATCATGCACGGCAAGGGCTTGCTGATTCGCGACGCAAGCCAGCGTTCGCACGTGTATGCGCCGGCCCAGGCACAGGACAGCCTGCAGACCAACCTGCTCAAGGAACTGATGCAAAAAGCCTTTGCCGGTTCGGCCAAGGCGCTGGTGCTGGCGGCGTTGCGCACGGGCGTGTCGCGCGCCGAGCGCGCAGAGATCGAAAAAATGCTCAAGGACGATCAGTCATGAGCGGCTTCGTACCAGCGCTGGGCTGGACCCTGCTGCACTTCCTGTGGCAAGGCTTGCTGATCGGCTGCGCCACGGCGCTGGCCTGGGCCGTGCTGCGCAATGCGCGGCCGCAAGCGCGCTATGGCGTCGGTTGCGGCGCCCTGCTGGCCTGCCTGGCCTGGCCGGCGACGGGCTTGTATCTGCGTCTGGCGGGAATGGATGCAGCGGGCGCCATGTTCGCCAGCCCCTTGCTACCGGCCACCCTGCTGGTACCCGAAGGCTTGCCGGACCTGGACCTGCTGCTGCGCGCCGTCGTCGGCGTGTGGGCCCTATGCGCCGCAGTGCTGGCCATGCGCATGGCACTGGGCATGCTGTGGATAGAGCGCAGCGCCAGCAAGACGGGCGCCACACACGAACAACTGCAAACAAGGCTGTCGCGCATGGCGCAGGATGCCGGCGTGGCGCGGCCCGTGCGCCTGCGCGTACTCGACAACATCGTCAGCCCGCTCACGGCCGGCATCTGGCGCCCCATGGTGCTGGTGCCTGCAGCGCTGATCACCGGCATGCCGCCGCAGCTGCTCGATGCGCTGCTGGCGCACGAACTGGCGCACATCCGGCGCCACGACTATCTGGTCAACCTGCTGCAAAACGCCATCGAGGCGCTGCTGTTCTTCCACCCTGCCGTCTGGTGGATTTCACGCGGCGTGCGCCTCGAACGCGAACACATTGCAGATGATTTCGCAGCAAGACAACTGGGCGAACCGCGGCGTCTGGCTCTTGCACTCTCGGAACTGGAACGTCTCCAGTTCTCAACCCACCACCTGGCCCAGGCGGCCAACGGAGGAGATCTTATGTCACGTATCACACGATTGCTGCGCCCCGCACCACAAACCCTGAACTGGAAAGCGGCCGTGCCGCTGCTGGCCCTCGCCGGCGCCTGCCTCGGCATCTACGGCCAGGCCGTCGCTGCCGACAGCGCACCCGTGCTGGAGCGCCGCCCCGTCATCGACTTTGGCGTCTGCAGCAAACCGGTCTACCCGGCCGCATCGCTACAGGCGAAGGAAGAAGGCACGGTGATCATGTCCTTTGACGTCGAGGCCTCCGGCAAGGTATCGGGCTCGAGCGTGGTCAACAGCAGCGGCCATCCTGCCCTCGACGAGGCGGCGCGCAGCGGCATTGCCAAGTGCATCTTCAAGCCGGCCCTCGCTGGCGGCAAGCCTGTCAGCGCCAGCGTAAAGTTGCAATACGTCTGGAGCCTGCGCTAATGTAAGCGCGGCGGCATCGTGGCAACATCGCTGCAGCGCTGCCGCCGCCCGCTTGCGGGTATGATCATGGATTCTTCCACGCACTTGTGAACCCGCCATGAACAAGATCAAGACCGGCCTGGTCGGCTACGGCTTTGCCGGCTCCACCTTCCACGCTCCCGTGCTGTCCACCATCGATGCCCTGGAACTGGCGGCCGTCGCCTCCAGCAAGCCGGAGCTCGTGCACAAGGATTGGCCGCGCGCCACCGTGTATGCGGAAGCGGCGCAGCTGTTTGACGATGCCTCGATCGAACTGGTTGTCATTGCCGCGCCCAATGCAGCGCATTTCAGCCTGGCGCAAGCGGCCCTGCAGGCGGGCAAGCACGTGGTGGTCGACAAGCCCTTCACCATTTCCAGCGTTGAAGCGCAGAGCCTGATCGCCCTGGCAAAAAAGAACAATCTGGTACTCAGCGTGTATCACAACCGGCGTTGGGATGGCGACTTCCTGACCCTGAAAGCGCTGCTGGCGCAAGGCACCCTGGGCCGCATCGCCAATGTCGAATCGCATTTCGACCGCTTCCGCCCCGAGATCCGCCAGCGCTGGCGCGAGTCCGACGCACCCGGTGGCGGCTTGCTGTACGACCTGGGCCCGCACATGCTGGACCAGGCCACGCAGCTGTTCGGCCAGCCTGAAAAGCTGTATGCCGATATCGCCCTGCAGCGCGATGGCGCGCAGGCTGTAGATTATTTCCACCTTGTACTGTACTACGACCGGCTGCGCGTGGTACTGCAAGCCGGCTGCCTGGTGAAGGCGCCGACGCCGCGCTTCGCCGTGCATGGCGACAAGGGCAGTTTCGTGAAATTTGGCCTCGACCCGCAGGAAGATGCCCTGAAGGCGGGCGGCAGGCCAGGCCAACCCGGCTGGGGCGTTGACCCCGTGCGCGGCGCACTGCACCTGGGCACGCAGCCGGATGGCCATGTTGAACACCTCGAGATGCAGGCGGGCCGCTACCAGGACTTTTACCAGGGCATGGCCGACGCCATCGGCCACGGCGCACCGGCCCCCGTGGCAGTCGAAGATGCGGCGGCGACGATACGCCTGATCGAACTGGCGCTGCAAAGCACCGCCGAAGGACGCGTGCTCGCGGTCAGCTGATCGGGCTGCCGTCGCCCATCAAGGCCGGCCCTGGTTCGTTCCCGCCGGCCAGACCAGTTCCACGCGCGCGGACGATCCCGCCTTGACCTGCACCTTGCGTTGCAACGTCTTGCCGGCCAGGGTGGCGCGCAAGCTGTAGCTGCCTGGCGCCAGTTTCGCCAGCAGGAACGGTCCGTTGGCCGTCGTTTCCAGCACTTGCGCGCCCTTGGCGTCGCGTATCTCGAGCTTCACGTCGGAGGCAAATTCCGCCTTGCCCGTCGCCTGCACGGAAAACACCAGGCTCAAAGGCCAATGCCGGCTGGCGCTCTTGATGGCCGTCGATTCATCGAGGCCGATGCCGCCGCTCAGGTATTCCACCGCGCCGCTCTTTTGCACGGGCGGCAAAGCGCTATCACCCTGCGCCTGCGCAGCACTTCCCAGCAACAGCCCGGCAGCCAGCATTGCCGCCGCCAGGCCCAGGGTACCGCGTCTGTTTTGTGCCATCTCACTCTCCTCATGTAGTTTGAATCAAGATAGGAAACGCAGCTTAAACAGGACTTAGATCGCCATCAGCGCTGGCGCATGGCCTCGGCGATCTTTTGGTCCGTCTTGTACTGGCTCAGCGCATACACGGCCCAGATCGTCGCTGGCAGCCAGCCGATCAAGGTGATTTGCAGGATCAGGCAAATGATGCCGGCAATGGGGCGGCCGATGGTGAAAAAGGTCAGCCACGGGAGTATCAGGGCAATCAGCAAGCGCATCGTTCGTTCCTTGAATATTCCCCTGTGCCGCGGGGACCGGGCCGGCGCGCCGGCGGTAAACTCAATTTATCCAATTATAGCGATACCTGCGACTCACGCCGGCACGGGTGCCAGCAGTTTTTCCATCCAGGCCAGGATGGCGGCAAAGATCACGTCGCGGTTCACTTCATTGAAATTCTCGTGGTAATTGGCCGGATAGTAGTGATAGTCGAGCAGGCCCTCGGGCACGCTGCGCAGCAGGCTTTCCGTGGCGCGGCTATTGGCCAGCTTGTCGTCGCCCGCCACCACGGCGAACAGGGGAAAGCGCCAATCCGACAAACCGCCCGCCAGTTCCTTTTGCGCCGACGTGAGCGCATGGGCGAAGCGCACCGACGCTGCACTGGCGCGGATGCCGTCGCGCTCATCCTGGAAATGGCGCTCGGTGATGGTCTGATCATGCGTCAGCAGCATGGTCAGATTCCCCAGCGGAACCTTCATCGTCGGGTGGCGCCTGGCCAGCCAGCCGGACAACATCTGCAGCACCTTCGGCACGGGAATCGCATTCACGTAATACGGCGATGAAATAATAAATCCCTTGATGGCCGGGTCGCCCGCAAAACGCTGCAGCCCCAAATGCGTGGCGATCAGGCCGCCCATGGAATGGCCCATGACAAAGATAGGCAAGCCCGGATACGCCTGATTGACCCAGGCGAGGAACCGTTCCTCGTCGTCGAGAAAGGCCTCGAATGACGGAATATCCACCTTGCGCTTGCCATCGTGGCCCACCATGTCGAAGCTGACGGTGGCGATGGCGTGCTGGCGGAAGGTCAGCGCCGGCGTGACATAGTCGCCCGCATGCGGCATGCCGCCGTGGATCGCCAGGATCACGGCACGTGGATGCTCCGGCTGCCAGATGTGGATGGGCCGCTCGACCTGGTCGCTGCACAGCAGGCTGGCCATCTTGTCTTCTGAAAAACGCATCGCTACTCCTGTCATGCACTGTCACGCTTTCAGATGATCGATCAACTGGCGCGCATACAGGGGTAATTCACTGAACTGGCGCACGCAGATCGTTAGATTGCGTACCGACCAAGGATCGGATAATTCCAGGCAGCGCAGCGCCATCGTCTGCTGGCAGCGGCTTGCCGCCGCCAGTGGCACCACGCTGATGCCCACGCCGTTGGCTACCATGCGGCAGACCGCATCGAAACTGCGCAGGCGCACGCGCACCTTCAACGGACGGCCCAGGCGCGCCGCGTGCATGCCCAGGTACTGCTGCATCGCACTGTCGTCCGCCAGGCCGATGAAATCGTGATCCAGCACCGTGGAGAACTCGACGACGCCATCCGGTCCAAGGGCGCGGTGATGCACGCCGTCGGCCGCCGCGATCACCACCAGCCGGTCGGGGCGGAACAAAAACGTCTGCAAGCCGCGCATGTCGACCGAGTCGGACACGATGCCCATGTCGGCCAGCCCTTCCGAGACGGCCTTGACGATATCGTAACTGAGGCGCTCTTCCAGGTCGATGGTCAGATTCGGATGGCGGTCGAGAAATGCGCCCAGCGCCTCGGGCAGGAATTCGCTGAGCGCGGCCGTATTGCACAGCAGCCGCAATTGCCCTTTCAAGCCACGCGTAAACTCACCGAGCTCGCCGCGCATTTTCTCCATTTGCAGCAGCACCAGGCGCGCGTGATGCAGCAAAGTCTGGCCCACGGAGGTCGGCTCCACGCCGCGCCGTCCGCGCAGCAGCAAGGGCATGCCCAGCGCCTCCTCCATACCGCGCACGCGCGCACTGCCGGACGCCAGCGCCAGGTGGCTGCGCGCGGCGCCCGCCGTCAGACTGCCCGCTTCCACCACGTTGACAAACAGCTGCAAGTCGATCAGATCAAAACGCATGACAGCTCCCCTTTTCGCCATCTTATCAGCCTTCGTATTTGCCTTAGGCTGACTCAAAATAATCCACCTTGGCGAAATCCGCCAGCACGCGCAGAATTCACGCAAAATCACTGTGGAATAAACAAGATGGAGACGTCATTTTTGCTGGCCGTCGGCGCCAGTTTTCTCGTCGCTGGCTTCGTCAAGGGCATAGTCGGACTGGGCTTGCCGACGGTAGCCATGGGCACGCTCAGCCTTGTCATGCCGCCCGTGCAGGCGGCAGCCCTGCTGATCGTGCCGTCGATGGTGACGAATGTCTGGCAGCTGGCGGCCGGGCCGGGCCTGCGCACCCTGCTGCTACGCTTGTGGCCCATGCTGGCCAGCGTCATGACGGGCACCCTGGCGGGAGGCGCCCTGCTGCCGCAGGACAGCGGTGCCTGGGCCGTCGTCGCGCTGGGCGTGGCGCTGATGCTGTACGCGCTGGCGGGATTGTTCTCGCTGCAGTTGCGGGTGCCGGCGCGGCACGAAACCTGGCTGGGGCCCGTAGCGGGTGCAGCAACAGGACTGGTGACGACCGCCACGGGCGTGTTCGTGGTCCCCGCCGTGCCATATCTGCAAGGACTGGGGCTGGCGCGCGATGCATTGGTGCAGGCACTGGGCCTGGCGTTTACCACATCGACCGTGGCGCTGGCGGCCAGCCTGGCCCTGCACGGCGACTTCAGTCTCGGTGCGGCCAGTGCTTCCGCGTATGCGCTGCTGCCTGCGCTGGTCGGCATGCTGGCCGGCCAATGGCTGCGCGGGCGCATCGCGCAGCAAGCATTCAAGCGATGTTTTTTTGTCGGCCTGTTCGCCCTGGGCCTGCATGCGGCGCTCAAACCATGGTTGGCGTGATGCAGATCGACTGGCAGGGGGATAGCGCGCTGTGCGCGTGGATCGATGGCCAGCAGGTGGCCATGCTCGACATCAGCCAGTGCGCGAATGGGGTGACGGTGAACATGCTGTTCGTGAAACCGCCGTTCCGGCGGCGCGGCATCGGCGGCGCGCTGCTGCGGCGGCTGTTGCAATGCCATCCATCGGCCAGCGCTGCCTGCAGCGACCTGCGGCTGCGGGCGCTGCTGGAAAAGACGACTTAAATGCCATATTTGGTGCGGTAGGCGGAAACGGCTTCTTTATATTTGAGCAGTTCCGGATCGGCGCCAGCGCCATTCAGGTAGCCGAACAGATCGTCCAGGTTGCCGATCGAGATGACGGGAATGCCGTACTGTTTCGATACTTCCTGCACCGCCGAACTTGGCGACAGCTGGCCATCCGGGCCCGAGCGCTCCATGCGGTCCAGGGCGATCAGCACGGCGCATGGCTCGGCGCCGGCGGCGCGGATCATGTCCACCGATTCACGCACCGAGGTGCCGGCGGAGATCACATCGTCAATGATGACAACCTTGCCATGCAGCTTGGCGCCGACGATGGTGCCGCCTTCGCCATGGTCCTTGGCTTCCTTGCGGTTGAAGGCAAACGAAGTATTGCGCCCCTTGCCGGCCAGCGCCACGGCGGTGGCCGAGGCCAGGGTGATGCCCTTGTAGGCGGGACCGAACAGCATGTCGAATTCGACGCCCGATTCGAGCAGGGTCTGCGCGTAGAACTGCGCCAGCTCGGCCAGGGTGGCGCCGTCATGAAACAGACCCGCATTGAAGAAGTACGGCGATGATCGTCCGGCCTTGGTGGTGAACTCGCCAAACCGCAAGACTCCCTTGGATACTGAAAACGCGATAAACTGCTGGCGTAAATTATTCACATTAGCCTCATTTTTTAAAAGTGCCTGTATTTTAATCCGCGCGCAGCGGCGAGACAATCGCCATGCCGCGCCCGCCGGCCCCGTCCAGCGCCCTTTCACTCTCAACCTATGCCAAAAATTATCTCCGCCAATCTAAACGGCATCCGTTCCGCCGCCAAAAAAGGCTTTTTCAACTGGATGGGCACGCAAACGGCCGATTTCATCTGCGTGCAGGAATTGAAGGCGCAACTGCCCGACATGACGCCCGAATTCCTCAATCCGCACGGCTACCATGGCCATTTCCACTATGCCGAGAAAAAGGGTTATTCCGGCACGGGCGTGTACAGCAAGGTGGAACCGGATGCCGTGCATATCGGTTTCGGCAGCCCCGAATTCGATGCCGAAGGGCGTTATGTGCGCTGTGATTTTGGCAAACTGTCTGTCATTTCCGTGTACTGTCCATCCGGCTCATCCGGCCCGGAGCGCCAGGAGGCCAAGTTCCGCTTCATGGAACTGTTCCTGCCGCACTTGCTGGCAATGAAGGCGCTGGGGCGCGAAGTGGTCATCTGCGGCGACTGGAACATCGCTCACCACGAAATCGACCTGAAAAACTGGAAGGGCAACAAGAAGAATTCCGGCTTCCTGCCCGAGGAACGGGCGTGGCTGACGCGCGTCTTCGACGAAGTGGGCTTTGTCGACGTGCACCGCGGCCTGGACAAGCGCGAAGACCAGTACACCTGGTGGAGCAACCGGGGCCAGGCCTACGCGAAGAACGTAGGCTGGCGCATCGACTACCACGTTGCCACCCCCGGCATCGCCGCGCAAGCGCACACGGTCAGCGTCTACAAGGACGAGCGGTTTTCCGACCACGCGCCCCTGATCATCGATTACACCATCAAGGCGTAAGCACCGCTACAGGCTGCGCCGGCTTTCAAAATGGCGCGGCTCGCCGCTCAAAGGGTCCGTGAAATCGATCGCGCGCGCCAGCAGCTGCAAAGGCTGCGACATGTCGTCTTCCTCGCATGGCGAGGCTAGCGGATAGAACGCATCGTTGACGATGGGGATGCCCAGCGCGGCCAGATGCACGCGCAACTGGTGCTTACGGCCCGTGTGCGGCTGCAGGCGGTACAGATTCATGTCGCCGCGCCGTTCGATCACGTCGATGATGGTTTCCGAATTCGCCTCGCCCGCTTCCTCGCGCATGAGGAAGAACTGCTCTGCCTCGACCATGCGGCTGCGATAAGTAAACGGAAAATCCCTGCCCTCCAGGCGCGGCGCCAGCGCCTCATAGACCTTATGCACTTCGCGACGCTGGAATAGCGTCTGGTAGGCGCCGCGGCTAGCCGGCAGACGCGAGAAGAGAACCACGCCAGCCGTTTCGCGATCGAGGCGGTGGATGGGCGTCAGGTCGGCGCTATTGAACTGATTCTTCAGGCGCGTCAGCAAGGTCTCCTGCACGAAGCGCCCGGCCGGTGTCATGGGCAAGAAGTGCGGCTTGTCGACCACCACCAGGTGTTCGTCCTGGAACAGGATCTCTTCCTGAAACGGGATCGGCGTTTCGCGTTCCAGCTCGCGGTAGTAAAAAATACGCATGCCGCGCCGGTATGCGCTGCCGGGCGCCAGCACGGCGCCATCGCCATTGAGCACTTCGCCGCGCGCCATGCGGTCTTGCCATTGCGCGGCGCCGATCTGCGGATAGCGCTCGATCAGAAAGGTGAGCATGTCCGGCCACTGCCCTTCCGGCAACCACAGATAACTGGGCGCCACACCATCGCGCATAGGCAAGGGTGCGGCGGCGTGACGCTTCGACATCCTAGCGCTGCGCGATGGCGTTGCTGCGGTAGGGAGGCAAGTCGTCGACGCTGACGCCCTTGCTGCGCGCGTACAAGGGCAGCACTTGCGCCATGTGGCTGTTCATCTGCGAGATACGGTCCTTGCCCGACGGGTGGGTCGAGAGGAATTCCGGCGGCGCGCCCTTGCTCACGGCGGCCATTTTCTGCCACAGCACCACGCCGGCACGCGGATCGAAGCCGGCGCGTGCGGCCAGGTCCATGCCGATCAGGTCTGCCTCGCGTTCATCGTCGCGCGAGAACTTCAGCATCACGCCCTTGGCGGCCATGTTAGTGGCGGTGCTGGTCAGGTTCGGATCGACACCGAGCCAGGCCGACAGGCCAGCGCCGGCGAGCTTGGCACCTACGGCGGCCAGGTTACCCTTGCCTGCCTGCGCCTGCGAGTGTTCACGCAAGGCGTGCGAAATTTCATGCCCCATGACGATGGCCACCTCATCGTCGGTCAAATTGAGCTTGGTGATGATGCCGCTGTAAAAAGCAATCTGCCCGCCCGGCATGCAAAAGGCATTGACCTCGTCCGAGTTGAGCAGGTTGACCTGCCAGTTCCAGTTGGCCGCCGCCTCGTTCCAGCGCGTGGCGAACGGGATGATGCGCTGGGCGATGGCGCGCAGACGCCTGACCTGCGGGTCGCTGTCGGGCACCAGCGCGTTTTTTTCCTTCGCTTCGTTGACCAGCTGCGTGTATTGCTGCTTCGATTCTGCATTGAAATCGGCGCCGCCGGCAAAGATGCGCGAGGTCGACAAGGGCCGCACCTTGATGCCATCTTGCAGCGTCGCCTGCTGGGCGTGGGCGGACATGGGGGCCAGGGCGGTGGCCGCGCACAGGCTGGCCAGGACGGCGTAACGTTTAAGGGATATTGGTGCCATTGGCAGACCTCCATGGAGCGATTTTAGGCAGCATCATCATGGCCGGGAAGGCCAGGAAGAAGCACACGATGAAAAACGAAAACCAGCCCAGTTCGGCGACCAGAAAGCCGACCGAGGCATTGATCAGAGTGCGCGGCACGGCGCTCAGACTGGAAAACAGCGCATATTGCGTGGCCGTGTAGCGCGGGTCCGTGGTGCGCGACAGGAACGCGACAAAGGCGGCCGCGCCCAGCCCCAGGCTGGCGAAGGCTTCAAAACCAATCACGGCGCTGAGCAGCATGGTGTTCGGCCCCACCTGCGCCAGCCAGGCAAAGCCCAGGATGGCGATGGCCTGCAGCGCGCCAAATACCCACAGTCCCCGGTTGATGCCCAGCTTGAGCATCCATATACCGCCCACCACGCCGCCAGCCAGGCTGGCCCAGAAACCCGTGGTGTTGGCCGCCAGGCCGATCTGCGTCATGGAAAAACCCAGGTCCAGGTAAAACTTCGTCGCCAGCGCCGTGGCCATGCTGTCGCCGATTTTATAGAGTAATACGAAGGCGAGGATCCACATTGCGTTACGCCAACCATCGCGCGCGATGAATTCCTGGAACGGCAGGATGATCGCTTCGCGCATGGTCTTCGGCGGCGAGCCGTAGACGGTGGGCTCCTTGATCAGCAAAGTGCAGACGAGGCCAGGCAGCATGAAGGCGGCCGTGATCCAGAAGACGGGCTGCCACGGCATGCGGTCGGCCAGGATCAGCGACAGCGCGCCCGGCACCATGCCCGCCACTTTATAGGCGTTGACGATGACTGCGGCGCCCAGTCCCTGCTCGTTATCGGCAAGGATTTCGCGCCGGTAGGCGTCGATGACGATGTCCTGGCTGGCCGACAGGAAGGCGACGCCGCCGGCAGCGGCGGCGATCAGGCCGATCTGCGTGAGCGGGACGAGCATGCCCATGCCGCCGATGGAAAAGAACAGCGCCACCTGCGTCAGCGCCATCCAGCCGCGACGGCGTCCCAGCCCAAGGATGCGGTAGCGGTCCATCAGGGGCGCCCACAGGAATTTCCAGATATACGGGAACTGCACCAGGGCGAACAGCCCCAGCGCCTTGACGTTCAGTCCCGACTTGGCCAGCCATGCCTGCAGCAAATACAGCAGGATGAACAGGGGCAGGCCGGAACTGAAGCCCAGCACCAGCACGGCCAGCATGCGGCCACTGACGTAGGAACGCCAGCCTGGCGCGGGGCTTGTCGTCATCAGTGCACCGCTTTTTTACGCAGGCGGAAGACGGCCAGGTCACCACGCAGGTTGGGCAGCAAGGAGACCATCTTGCCTTCGGCCAGGGCCACGCATTCGATCACTTCCAGGCCGCATTCCTCGGCCAGTTCGCGGAAATCATTGATGGTAGCGCAGCGCACGTTGGGCGTGTCATACCACTGGTAGGGCAGCGATTTCGACACGGGCATGCGTCCTTTCAGCAGCGCCACGCGGTGCGGCCAGTAGGCGAAGTTGGGGAAGGAGACGATGGCTTCGGCGCCCACGCGCACGATGTCGCGCAACAGCGGCTCGACCTGCTTCATCATCTGCAAAGACGACAGGCACAGCACCGTATCGAAACTGTTGTCGCCAAAGATGGCCAGGCCCTTTTCCATGTCCTGCTGGATCACATTGACACCGCGCAGTGTGCTGGCCAGCACCTTGTCGTCGGCAATCTCGATGCCATAGCCGCTGCACTCCTTGTCGCTTTGCAGATACTGCAGCATCACGCCTTCGCCGCAGCCCACGTCCAGCACGTGCGCGTTGTTCGGCACCCAGTGCGCGATGAAGGCCAGGTCGGGGCGCAACGCGCTCAATTCGTCAAAAGTCATGCGGTCTCCTTGGCGCCCTGGCGGACGGCGGTGTGCTGTGCGGCGGCGGGCAAGCCCGCTCCAATATCGGTCCATACCTGGCCATAATAGGCGCGCACCATGTTCATGTAGCGCGCATCTTCCAGCAGGAAGGCGTCGTGGCCGTGCGGCGCGTCGATTTCCGCATAGGTCACCTGGCGGCGGTTGCACACCAGCGCCTCGACGATTTCGCGGCTGCGCTCGGGCGAAAAACGCCAGTCGGTGGAAAACGAGGCGAGGAAGAACTTGGCTTTCGTGCCCGACAGGGCCTTGGCCAGGTCGCCGCCATGCGCGCGCGCCGGGTCGAAGTAGTCGAGTGCCTTGGTAATCAGCAGATAGGTGTTCGCGTCGAAGTATTCGGAAAACTTGTCACCCTGGTAGCGCAAATACGATTCGATCTCGAAATCGATGCCGAAGCCGAATTTGTAGTCGCCGGTCTGCGCCGCATCGCGCAGCTTGCGGCCGAATTTCTCGGCCATGTCGTCATTCGACAGATACGTAATGTGGCCCACCATGCGCGCCACGCGCAAGCCATTTTTCGGCACCACGCCGTGCGCATAAAAATCGCCGCCCCGGTAATCGGGGTCGGACAGAATGGCCTGGCGCGCCACGTCATTGAAGGCGATATTTTGCGCCGACAGCTTGGCCGTCGAGGCGATCACCACGCAGTGGCGCAGTCGCTCGGGGAACATGATGCTCCACGCCAGCGCCTGCATGCCGCCCAGGGAGCCTCCCATCACGGCGGCGAATTGGGTGATGCCCAGCTCATCGGCCAGGCGTGCCTGCGCGCTGACCCAGTCTTCCACCGTGACGACGGGGAAAGAAGCGCCATATGGCTTGCCGGTGGCGGGATTGGTGTGCATGGGGCCCGTCGAGCCGAAGCAGGAGCCCAGGTTGTTGACGCCGATGACGAAGAATTTGTTGGTGTCGAGCGGCTTGCCGGGACCGACCATATTGTCCCACCAGCCCGTACTCTTCGGCTCGTCGGCATACACGCCGGCCACGTGGTGCGAGGCGTTCAGGGCGTGGCAGACCAGCACCGCGTTCGATTTGTCGGCGTTCAGGGTGCCGTAGGTTTCATACATCAACATATAGTCCCGCAGCGATGCGCCGCTTTGCAGCTGCAGGGGTTGCGCAAAATACATGGTTTGCGGCGAAACAATTCCAATGGATGACATGTGTGTCGGTTTATAAAAGGGGGTGGCCCCACGGGCCATGGTCGATGCAGCGCCGCGATGATAGGTTCTGCAACTTTAGCACCAGGAAACATCTTGCCGCGCGCGATGTCTCCTGCTGCTGAAAAAACGACAGTTTACATGAGCTGCAACTGTTGTACGGCTTCCGCGATCACATTTGCTTCCATGGAACGCATAATTTTGCGCATTTGTGGCGCAATCAGGCCCAGGTCACTGTTGAGGATCTCTTGCTTGACTGCCAATAGCTGGGCCGGATGCATGGAAAACTCGCGCAGTCCCATACCCAGCAGCAAGCGCGTGAGCTTCACGTCGCCCGCCATCTCGCCGCACACGGCCACGTCGATGCCCGCCTTATGGCCGGCGGTAATCGTCATGGAGATCAGCTGCAGGACGGCCGGATGCAGCGGATTGTACAAATGCGCCACTTCGTAATCGACGCGGTCGATGGCCAGGGTGTACTGGATCAAATCATTCGTGCCGATCGACAGGAAATCCATGCGCTTGACGAACATGGGCAGCGCCAGCGCGGCGGCCGGTATCTCGATCATGGCACCCACTTCGACGGCGTCGTCGAACTTGACGCCCTCCTCGCGCAGGCTGGCCTTCGCTTGTGCGATCATGGCCAGCGACTGGTCGATCTCGAAGGCATGCGCCAGCATGGGGATCAGGATGCGCACCTTGCCGAAGGCCGAGGCGCGCAAAATCGCCCGCAGCTGCGTCAGGAACAATTGCGGCTCGGCCAGGCAGTAACGGATGGCGCGCAGGCCCAGCGCGGGATTCAGGGCCGTATGGTCGGACTGGTCGAGCGGCTTGTCTGCGCCGATGTCGAGCGTGCGGATGGTCACCACGCGCCCTTTCATCGACTGCACCGTGTTGCGGTAAGCCTCGAACTGTTCGTCCTCGGTGGGAATCTTGTGGGCGCGGCCCATGAACAGGAATTCGGAGCGGAACAGACCCACGCCGCTGGCGCCCGATTCCAGCGCAAACGCGCAATCTTCGGGCAATTCGATATTGGCCAGCAGGGTAACGGGCGTGCCGCACCGGGTGACGGCCGGCGTCTTTTTCAGCTTGCCCAGCTTCTTGCGCGCGCGCTGCATGGCCACCTGGCGCTCGCGGTACTGCTCCAGCACCAGCGCACTGGGGTTGGCGATGACCACGCCGGCGTCGCCGTCGATGATCAGCCAGTCGTCCTGCTCGATCAGCATAGACGCCTGCGACATGCCGACGGCTGCCGGGATATCCAGGCTACGCGCGACGATGGCCGTGTGCGAGTTCTGTCCGCCCACGTCGGTAATGAAGCCGATGAAGGAACGGTCGCGGAACTGCAGCATATCGGCCGGCGAAATATCGTGGGCGACAACGATCATCTGCGCCAGCAATGCATCGTCGGCGACCACCGTGGGCAGCAACTGTTCGGTGCCCAGCAAGACCTTCAGCACGCGTTCGGCCACTTGCTGGATATCGGCCTTGCGCTCGCGCAAATACGGGTCTTCGATTTCGTCGAACTGCGCCGACAATTCATCGATTTGCGTCAACAGCGCCCATTCGGCGTTGTAGTGGCGCGAACGAATGATGTCGAGCGGCGCTTCGGCGATCAACGGGTCCGACAGGATCAGCGCATGCACGTCGATGAACGCACCCAACTCGGTGGGTGCATCTTTCGGCAGTTCGTTCCACAGGGTTTGCAGCTCCTTGTGGACGGCGGCGATGGCGTTTTGCAAGCGCTGGACTTCGGCTTCGATCTGCTCCTGGGCGACCAGGTAATGTTTGACGTCTAGGGCGGCCGGCGCCAGCAGATGCGCGCGGCCAATGGCGATGCCGTGGGAGACCGGGATGCCGTGGAGCGTGAAAGATGCCATGGGGTGACCTGTGGGAATGCGGCTGCGGCTGCGTTCGGCGGGCATTACTCGCCTTCGCCAAACCTGTCATTAATCAGGGCGGTGAGCGCATCGACACATGCCTGCTCATCATCGCCCTCGGCTTCCAGGGTCACTTTCGCGCCCTTGCCGGCGGCCAGCATCATTACGCCCATGATGGACTTGGCGTTGATGCGGCGCGCGTTGCGGGTCAGCCAGACGTCGCTCTTGAACTTGGCGGCGAGCTGGGTAAATTTGGCGGAGGCGCGTGCGTGCAGTCCCAGCTTGTTGATGATTTCGAGTTCTCTTTGAATCATTTTTGTATGGTCTCTATCCCTGAATGCACTACGCTGATGACAACCTTGGCCTATAAAACCCGCCGCCTTCAGGGCGGCGGCCATGCACTTCCTTATTCGCCCACACGGATGCGGTTATCGACGCGCACGGCGCCGCTTTGCGCACCGGCCAGCGCCATCTCCACCACCACGTCAAGCGTGTCGCGGCGATATGTGATGGCGCGCAGCAGCATCGGCAGGCTGATGCCGGCGATGACTTCCACCCGGCCCGCATCGGCCAGCTTGTTGCAGCAGTTCGACGGCGTGCCGCCCTTCACATCGGTAATCACCAGCACGCCGGAGCCGTCGTCGAGGCGGCAGATGGCGTCCGATGCCAGCTTTTGCACTTCCGCCAGGTCCTGGTCGGCGACGACATCGATGGCTTCAAAACGTTCTGTTGGCCCGCGAAACACATGTGCGCAGGCAGCGATGAACGCCTGTCCCAGCGGTGCGTGTGTCATGAGCAAAATCCCTACCATAGTCATTTCACCGTCTGGCGCTGCAGCGCTTGCGCAACGCCATGCTCGACGGCGTCGACAAACATGGCAGCCACCTCAAACCCCGTCTGCTGCATGATTTCCTGGAAGCAGGTCGGGCTGGTGACATTGACTTCCGTCAGATAGTCGCCGATCACGTCCAATCCTACCAGCATCAGGCCACGCGCGGCCAGGATCGGGCCCAGCTTTTCTGCAATTTCCAGGTCGCGTGTCGTCAGGGGCTGCGCCACGCCCTTGCCGCCGGCCGCCAGGTTGCCGCGAACTTCGCCCGCCTGCGGGATGCGCGCCAGCGAAAACGGCACCGGCTTGCCGCCGATGACGAGGATGCGCTTGTCGCCCTTGACAATGTCGGCGATAAAACGCTGCGCCATGATGGTTTGCGCGCCGTTCTCGCTCAAGGTCTCGATGATGGCGCCCAGGTTCAGGCCATCGGCCTTGACGCGGAAGATGCCCGTGCCGCCCATGCCGTCGAGCGGCTTGAAAATGACGTCCTGGTGCTTGGCGTGGAAGGCGCGCAGGCGCGCTTCATCCGACGTCACCAGGGTGGGCGAAGTGAATTCGGAAAACTGGGCGATAGCCAGCTTTTCATTGTTGTCGCGGATGGCGGACGGTTTGTTGAAGACGTGCGCGCCCTGCTTTTCCGCCAGTTCCAGCAAATACGTGCCATACACGTATTCCATGTCGAACGGCGGGTCCTTGCGCTCGATGATGGCGTCCAGGGTCGACAGACGCACTTCCTCGGTGGAGACCACTTTGTACCAGTCGTGCTCGTCGCCCGTCAGCTCGATATGCTGTACCAGTGCCGTGACGATGCCCTCTTCCAGCGCCATGTCCTTCTGCTCGAAGGCGTAGACGACGTGGCCGCGTTTGGCCGCCTCGCGCATCATGGCGAAGGTGGAGTCTTTGTAAGTCTTGAAGCCTGCCAGCGGGTCGGCAAGGAATGCAATTTTCATGGTGCGTCCAATCGGGGAGCCTGGATAAGGAATGCTTGATTTTAGCCGAGATCGTCAGGCGCGGTAGTCACCGCGCCTGGCAAGCTGCATGGATGGATCAATACACCTCGGGATTCGGGTCCGTGCGTTCCATTTCCAGCGATGCGGCCAGCAAGGCCAGGCGCGCCACCACGCCATACACATAGAAGCGGTTCGGCGCGGCCGTGCCCGGCTTGGCCTTCAAGTCCGGCACGGCATGTTGCTGGGCAAACGCCAGCGGCACGTACTGCGAGCCGGGCGCGTTCAGATTCTGATCCACGCCCCGCTCTGCGTGCACGCGGTAAAAGCCGCCCACCACATAGCGGTCGATCATGTAGACGACAGGTTCGGCCACCGCATCCTTGATGCTTTCAAAGGTCGGCACGCCTTCCTGGATGATGACGTCGGTGACCACCTTGCCGTCCTTGACGATGGACATCTTGTCGCGCTGCTTGCGCGACAGGTCGCGCACTTCGCTGGCGTCGCGCACCGTCATGATGCCCGTGCCATACGTGCCCGCATCGGGCTTGACGATGACGAAGGGCTTTTCCTTGATGCCGTACTCCTTGTATTTCTTGCGGATCTTGGCCAGCAGCACGTCGATGCTGGCGGCCAGCGCGTCTTCGCCCTCGCCTTCCTGGAAATTCACATCGCTGCACTTGGCGTGGAAGGGGTTGAGCATCCACGGGTCGACATCGATCATCTTGCCGAACTTTTTCACCACTTCATCGTAGGCCGCGTAGTGGTTGCTCTTGCGACGCAAGGCCCAGCCCGCGTGCAAAGGCGGCAGCAGGCTTTGTTCATGAATATTTTGCAAGATATCGGGGATACCATCCGACAAGTCGTTATTCAGCAGAATTGTGCACGGGTCGAAATCCTTCAAGCCCAGGCGGCGGCCATTGTTCAGGCGCACGAGGGGCTCGATGACGAGCATGTTGCCATCTGGCAACGCCAACGGTGTCGGCTGGGTGATTTCGGGCGACCACGAGCCCAGGCGTACGTGCAGCCCCGTCTGGCGGAAGATCTGCATCAGCCGCGCCACGTTTTGCAGGTATTGCGGCGTAGTGTTGTGCAATTCCGGCACCATCAGCAGGTTGCGGGCGTCCGGACAATACTTGTCGATGGCAGCCATGGCCGCCTGTACGGACAAGGGCAGCATTTCCGTGGCCAGGTTATGAAACCCGCCAGGGAACAGATTGGTATCGACGGGCGCCAGCTTGTAGCCCGCATTGCGCAAGTCCACCGAGCAATAGAAGGGCGGCGTGTGCTCTTGCCATTCCATGCGAAACCAGCGCTCAATGGCCGGCGTCGCGGCCAGAATCTTTTTTTCGAGGTCGAGCAGCGGTCCGGTCAGGGCCGTGACGAGATGGGGAACCATAGTTACATCCTTAAATTATGTGCAGTATTCAAAAAAGCACACAGAACTGCCGACTATATTACCGTGTAAGTACCCCAAATCGGGGCAAAAGCCTTGTTTTAAAGACCTTTTCCATTCCCACAACGAAAAAAAGGCACCTCAATGAGGCGCCCTTTCAAGCAGGGCACGCCGCGCCGGGGCGCTGGCGTGCCAGATCATTATCATTTAGCCATGATAGGCCTGCTCGCCATGGCTGGTGATATCGAGGCCTTCGCGCTCTTCTTCTTCCGGTACGCGCAGGCCGATGACGATGTCGACCAGTTTATAGGCGATGACGGAGACCACGGCCGACCAGATGATGGTGGTGCCGACGGCTTGCGCCTGCACCCACACCTGGTGCCCGATGGAATATGGGTCAGCCGACATCTTGTTGGTCACATAGTCGAAGATGCCTTGACCGCCCAGTTGTGGTGCAGCAAACACACCCGTCAGCAAGGCACCCAGGATACCGCCCACACCATGCACGCCGAACACGTCGAGCGAATCGTCGGCGCCGATCAGGCGTTTCAGGCCATTCACGCCCCACAGGCAGACGACACCGGCCAGCAAACCGATGACCAGGCCACCCATCGGACCGACAAAGCCGGCCGCCGGGGTGATCGCCACCAGGCCGGCAACGGCACCCGATGCGCCACCGAGCATGGATGGCTTGCCTTTGCTGATCCACTCACCGAATACCCACGACAGGGTGGCGGCAGCGGTGGCCAGCAGCGTATTGACGAAGGCCAGGGCAGCCACGTCGCCCGCTTCCAGCGAGGAACCGGCATTGAAACCGAACCAGCCCACCCACAGCAAGGACGCGCCGATCATGGTCATCGTCAGCGAGTGCGGCGCCATCGATTCACGGCCGTAGCCGACGCGCTTGCCGATCATGATCGCACCCACCAGGCCGGCGACGGCGGCATTGATGTGCACCACGGTGCCACCGGCGAAGTCCAGCGCGCCTTTTTGCCAGATCCAGCCGGCCTTCAGGGCTTCGCTGGCCGAGGTGGCGGCGTTGGTGATCAGGTCTGGCCCCGTCCAGAACCAGACCATGTGGGCGGCCGGCAGGTAGGCGAAGGTAAACCACAGCACGACGAAGGCCAAAACCGCAGAAAACTTGGCGCGCTCGGCAAAGGCACCGACGATCAGTGCACAGGTAATGGCAGCAAAGGTGCCCTGGAAAGCCACGAAAACGAACTCGGGAATGACGACGCCCTTGCTGAAGGTGGCAGCGGCGGCAAACGTGCCTTTGGCCGGATCCCAGATGCCGTTCAGGAACAAGCGGTCGAAGCCACCGAAGAAGGCGGTTTTTTCCGTGAAGGCGATCGAGTAGCCATAAATACACCACAGCACGATGACCAGCGCGAACACCATGAACACTTGCATCAGCACCGACAGCATGTTCTTCGAGCGCACCAGGCCGCCGTAGAACAGGGCCAGGCCGGGGATGGTCATCAAGATCACCAGCAAAGTACTGATCATCATGAAACTGGTATCGCCCTTGTTGGCGACAGGGACAGCGGCTGGCGCGGCAGCGGCCGGGGCCGGAGCGACGGCGGGCGCGGCGTCAGGAACCGGCGTCGCGGCGGGGGCGGCGACGGCCGTGGTCGTGGCCGCTTCCGTCTTGACGGGCGCATCGGCAAAGCTCGGTGTGGCGACGCCAAACGCACACAGACAGGCTATCCCGGCGAGCAATTTTGTTATATTTTTATGCATCAATATTCCCCTTAGAGCGCTTCGTTACCGGTTTCACCGGTACGGATGCGGATGACTTGTTCCAGGTTGTAGACGAAAATCTTGCCATCGCCGATTTTACCGGTACGCGCGGCACCTTCGATCGCTTCGATGGCTTGGTCAACAATGGCGTCATCGACGGCCGCTTCAATCTTTGTTTTTGGCAAGAAATCGACGACATACTCAGCGCCACGGTAGAGTTCCGTGTGACCTTTCTGACGGCCGAACCCTTTGACTTCGGTGACGGTAATGCCTTGTACATTGATAGCCGACAAGGCTTCGCGCACTTCATCCAGTTTGAACGGTTTAATGATTGCTGTAATCATTTTCATGGCAGTCTCGCTTAAAAGGTTTTGGACACGGTCAGCACGAGACCGGATTTCGCCAGGTTCTTGCCATTCGGTGCCAGCGACGTGATATTAGCCTTGACGGCGGCCAGCGCCAGGGTCACCATGCCGAAATCCTTGGTCACGCCGATCTTGTAATCGTTATAGCTGAGGGCATCGTTGCGCTCGACTTTTTGGCGGCCCACATGCAGGTTCAGCAGATAACCTTCGTATATATCGATATTCGCGCCCACATCGAGGTAGCCGCTGTTCTTGCTGTCAGACACGCCAAACAGATTGGTGGTCGAGTGCGAGTACTTGATATACATAGGGCCATAGCCCAGTTGGCCGTACAGCTCGAAGGTGTTGGCATTGGTGCTCAGTCCATTCGAGGGATAGAAATAGTACAGGCCGCCCACGTCATAGGTAAAATCCTTGCTGATCTCGCCCCGCTTGCCGCCGTAGATATCCCATTCCAGATTGGTATCGCCACCGCCGTCCTTGATCCATTTGATGCTCGACAGCCAGGTGCCCACGTACAGACCCGTCGGATTGTGGGTATAGTCGGCCCCGCCGCTGATGGCAGGGTCGAGACGGCTTTGCGACACGCCGCGATAACGGTAGTCGCTGCTCAGCGCCACGTTGTAGCTCACCACGTTATCAGGTACGGCTTCGGCCGCAGCAGGCGCTGCCACTGCATCCTGGGCCATGGCGCTGCCGCACACGGCGGTCATGGCCAGCGTCAACGCTGCTACTAAAGTCATGTTCTTGGACAGATACTTCATGGCGATTTCCTTTTATTGAACTTTTAAAGCGGTTGAGGTTTAAAATCTTGGCTGGACATCACAAAGCGCTCATCACTTCTTTAGCAGAATACGTGCCAGCTCTCTTGCCACCTTGACAGGTGTATTTCCGTCCATATCTACCCGGCAAGCCGCCAGGACTGTGGATACAGGCTGCTGAAGCACAATGAACCGCCCAGTTACGCACCAGATTAACGCCGCTGTGCACCGCAATGGTGCGATGCACAGGCCGCACCATAAAAGGACTGACCATGGACATGAATACCTTCTTTAACGACTTGCAAGGCAAGATCCATCAAGCCATCGAAAACTCGCCTGCCAAGGATATCGAGAAAAACGTGAAATCGATGATGACCCAGGGCTTCGCCCGCCTCGATCTCGTCACGCGCGAGGAATTCGATATCCAGGCACAAGTGCTGGCCAAGACCCGCGCCAAGCTGGACGCATTGGAATTGCGCCTGATCGAACTGGAAACGCGGTTGAACGAAGCAAAGGCATAAAGTACTGCCGGCAAGGTCGTGTGATAGACGGCCTTGCTGGCATACCTCAAGCCGGACAGCGTTGCAAGCGCTAGACTGATCCTGACCGCGCTCGCGCCACAGGGGAGTCTGATGAGTCTGACCGTCCTGAAAAGCCGCGCCCTGGCCGGCATGGAGGCACCTGAGGTAAGTGTCGAAGTCCACCTTGCCAATGGCTTGCCCGCTTTTACCATTGTCGGCCTGCCGGATACGGAAGTGAAGGAATCGCGCGACCGCGTCCGCGCCGCGCTGCAAAACTGCGGCTTTGAGATGCCGGCGCGGCGCATTACAGCCAATCTGGCGCCGGCGGATCTGCCCAAGGAATCGGGCCGCTTCGACTTGCCCATTGCGCTGGGTATCCTGGCCGCCTCCGGCCAGTTGCCGGACCAGCAGTTACACCACTACGAATTCGCGGGCGAACTGTCGCTCTCGGGCCAGCTACGTCCCATCCGTGGTGCGCTGGCCATGACCTTTGCGATGCAACGCAGCCAATCGGGCGCGCCGCGCGCCTTCATCCTGCCGCAAGCGAACGCGGACGAGGCGGCGCTGGTCAGCGATGCCTGCATCTATCCCGCCCACAGCCTGCTCGAGGTCTGCGCACATTTTGCCGCGCCCGCCAGCCAGACCGCACTGCAGCGCCATCAACCCGTGCTGGCAGCGCACGCTTTTGCGTATCCCGACTTTGCCGATGTGCAGGGGCAGTTGCAAGCGCGACGCGCACTGGAAGTGGCGGCTGCAGGTGGCCATAACGTGCTGATGGTGGGGCCGCCTGGCGCGGGCAAGACCATGCTGGCCAGCCGCTTCCCCGGCGTGCTGCCGCCCATGAGCGATGAAGAGGCGCTGGAATCGGCCGCCGTGCATTCCCTCGGCGGCCATTTCAAGGTGGAACACTGGAAGCGTCGTCCCTATCGTGCGCCGCACCAGACGGCGTCCGGCGTGGCCCTGGTAGGCGGCGGCAACGTGCCGCGCCCGGGAGAAATCTCGCTGGCCCACTGCGGCGTGCTGTTTCTCGATGAAATCGCCGAATTTCCGCGCCGGGTACTCGATGTCTTGCGCCAGCCCATGGAATCGGGCGTCATCAGCATTTCGCGCGCGGCCCGCCAGGCCGAGTTTCCTGCCCGCTTTCAGTTGATCGCCGCCATGAATCCTTGCCCCTGCGGCTATCTGGGCCACGCTTCCGGCCGTTGCCGCTGCTCGCCCGACGCCGTGCTGCGCTATCACAGTCGCCTGTCCGGCCCGCTGCTCGACCGTATCGACTTGCAAATTGAAGTTGCCGCTATGCCGCCGACGGCGCTGGGGCGGCACGCAGGCGCAGGCGAAAGTACGCAATCTATCGCGATCCGGGTCGCAGCAGCCTTTGCCCTGCAACTGGCACGCCAGGGGAAAGCGAACCAGCGCTTGAGCAACATGGAAATCGAACAGCATTGTCGCCTGGAAACGCATGGTGAACAGTTGCTGCATGGCGCCATGTCGCGCCTGCACTGGTCGGCGCGCACCTACCACCGGGTACTGCGCGTGGCACGCAGCATCGCCGACCTGGCGGGCAGCCCCACGATCACGCAGCCGCATGTCGCCGAAGCAATCCAGTACCGGCGCGTACTACCTGAGATATAAAGCGTCCAGTGAAAACCACGCGTGTGCGATTGCGCGTGACTGGCGGCACTGCTACCATCTACTGATGAAAAAACCATCACTTGCCCTTTTCCTGGCCGTGCTCGCGACAGCTTGCACACTGTCCGCCTGCAGCCCGAAATTCGACTGGCGCGACTATCGCAGCCCCGACGCCCAGTTCACGGCCCTGTTTCCAGGCAAGCCGGCCGTGCTGACACGCGAGATCGATCTCGATGGCAAGAAAGTCAGCCTGACCATGACGGCGAGCGAAATCGATGGCAGCACCTTTGCCATCGGCAGCGCCGTGCTCGACAGCGCAACACAAGCGCAAGCGGCCCTGCCCGCCATGCAGACAGCCCTGTTGAAAAATATCAACGGCACCGCGCGCAGCGAAAAATCGGCATCGGCGGCCAGCAGCACTGCTGCCGGAATGCACCAGCGCAGTTCGCTCAGTATCGAGGCCAGCGGCACGCAGCAAGGCCAGCCTGTCTTGCTGGTCGGCCGTTTTGTGGCACAGGACAAGCACATCTTCCAGATCATCATTCTCGGTGAAGAGCACAAGCTGTCGCGTGACACCATCGATACCTTCATGGACTCGGTGAAACTGGAGTGAGACTTAACGATCGCTTAAACGGATGTTTTGACGGTAAGCTGGCCCTTGTAAATACGTGCGTTGTCCAACAGATGGCGGTATCAAGCTTGCAAATGTGCAATCCGGGCAATCGGACGGCCTGTGCGATATTTCAAGTCGTGATATTGTTTCGGCACTAACAACAAGTTTCAGAAAGCGCTTATGTTGATCTCATTCAAATCCAAATCCTCCCCTGAAGTGCTGATGTACCAGGAACATGCCCAGCGTATCCTCGACATCCTGCACAAGAACCCCACGCGCGGCGTCATCACGCCAACGGAAGCGGGAGATGCGCTGGCCCTGCTGGAAAAAGAAGTCGCGGAAAGCAAATTGCATCCGGAAAATGACATCGAGCACGATGCTCATACGCCGGAAACGCTGGAAGATGGCGAAACGGGCACCCATGCGCGCGCGCAAAAAGTGCATTTTTCGCAGCGCGCCTATCCCTTGATGGAAATGCTGCGCTCGGCCAAGGCAGAAGGTGAAAGCATCACCTGGGGCATCTAGTCCCATGACCGCTGCAGACGAAAAAAAACCCCGCACCTAGCGGGGTTTTTTTATATAACAAGCCTGACGATAACCTACTTTCACACTGGTTGCAGCACTATCATCGGCGCAAAGTTGTTTCACGGTCCTGTTCGGGATGGGAAGGGGTGGGACCAACTTGCTATGGTCATCAGGCATAACT
>NZ_PEBS01000032.1 GCF_002869965.1 Janthinobacterium sp. ROICE36 | reverse complement strand
ACAAACCACGTTCACTTTCGCCGCTTACAACCTGACGCGCATGGCGACGATCTTTGGCTGGCGTTTATCGGCGGTGGTTGGATAACTCCGTCCATAGAGTACGGAAAGCGCTAAAAAATGTCAAAAAACGGCCTGAAAAGTGGCTGAAAACTGCTTTTTAGGCAAAATGCGGCTTCCAGCCCGAAAAATTCGCATGTCTGGCGACAAAATCCGAAGGACTGGGGTCCTTTTTCAACACCCTGCTAAATGTTGATGCAAATAATGCGGGCGGATATGCTCGTGGAGGGGCTTTTGTTTGGTTCATCGCGTTTTGCCGGGAAAGGCATCCTTGATTTTTGAGGAAAAAATATGCCGAGTCCCGGAACCCTTAGGCCATCCGTTTGATGACTTTGATGCGGTTGTTGACGCCTTCAAGATCAGCAGCGATTCGTCGTCCTGTTCGACGACGAAATTGACAATATGCCCTTCCCAAAATGGAAGAGGCGACATAACATTGAGCATGGCGGCGAGAGTGGTAAGGTAATTGGTTTGTTTGGCGACAATCAATTTACCAATTCAAAACCCTTGCCGCCGCCCCCTCTCAGCAAAAAACGTCAAGCCCGTCTTCTCCCCATCAACCGCGATGAACCTAAAAAAACGGCAGACCTCGCGGCCTGCCGTTCTGTGTTCCTGTTGCCCGGCTAGCCGGGCAAATCAGGTTTACTCTTCTTCGTAAGAGCTGATAGGCGCGCAGCCGCAGAACAGGTTGCGGTCGCCGTACACGTTGTCGGCGCGGCCGACCGGTGGCCAGTATTTGCGCTGGCGCAGGGAAGCGACAGGGTAGGCTGCGATTTCACGGCTGTACTTGCGTTCCCAGTTGTCCGACATCAGCACCTGCGCCGTGTGCGGCGCATGTTTCAGCGGGTTGTCGTCGTGGTCGAATTCACCGCTGGCGACCTTGGCGATTTCTGCGCGGATGGCGATCATGGCGTCGATGAAGCGGTCGATTTCCACTTTCGATTCGCTTTCCGTCGGCTCGATCATCAGGGTGCCCGGCACGGGGAAGCTCATGGTCGGCGCATGGAAGCCGAAGTCCATCAAACGCTTTGCCACGTCTTCGTTGCTGATGCCGGTGGCGTCCGTGATCGGGCGCAGGTCCAGGATGCATTCGTGCGCGACCAGGCCGTCGTGACCCGAGTACAGCACGGGGTAGTGCGGC
This sequence comes from Janthinobacterium sp. ROICE36, assembly GCF_002869965.1. Lineage (GTDB taxonomy): Bacteria > Pseudomonadota > Gammaproteobacteria > Burkholderiales > Burkholderiaceae_D > Janthinobacterium. Next base: position 59,717 of record NZ_PEBS01000032.1, on the reverse strand, counting down.
GCCAGGCGGCGCGCGATGTAGTTCGCTGCCAGAATCGCCGTCTCGGTGGCTGCGGTTAATCCCTCTGCGCCCATCATGGCGATGTACATCCACGAAATCGGCAAGATGCTGGCCGAGCCGAATGGCGCGGCGCTGACGGCGCCTATACCCGCCACGTCGCGCTGGTAGCCCGACGAGCGCTGGTTCGGCAGGAATTTCGCCAGGTGCGCGCCTACGCCGATCGGGCCGACGCCCGGTCCGCCACCGCCGTGCGGGATGCAGAAGGTCTTGTGCAGGTTCAGGTGCGACACGTCGCCGCCAAACGAGCCGGGAGCGGCCACGCCGACCAGCGCGTTCATGTTGGCGCCGTCGATGTAGACCTGGCCGCCGTGCGAGTGGATGATCTCGCACAGTTCCTGGATGCCTTCTTCAAACACGCCGTGGGTGGACGGGTAGGTGACCATCACGCAGGCCAGGTTGGCGCTGTGCTTTTCCGCTTTCGCCTTCAGGTCGGCCAGGTCCACGTTGCCGTTGGCATCGCAGCTGGTGACGACTACCTGCATGCCGACCATATTGGCCGAGGCAGGGTTGGTGCCGTGCGCCGACGACGGAATCAAACAGATGTTGCGATGGCCTTCGCCGCGCGATTCGTGATACGCCTTGATCACCAGCAGACCCGCGTATTCGCCCTGCGAACCGGCGTTCGGCTGCAGCGAGACGGCCGCGTAGCCCGTCAGCGCGCACAGCATTTCTTCCAGTTGCGCGATCATTTCGCGGTAGCCCACCGTTTGCGCATCCGGCGCGAACGGGTGGATGTTCGAGAACTCGGGCCAGGTGACGGGAATCATTTCGGACGTCGCGTTCAGCTTCATGGTGCACGAACCGAGCGGGATCATGGTGCGGTCCAGCGCCAGGTCCTTGTCGGCCAGGCTGCGCAGGTAGCGCAGCATTTCGTGTTCCGAATGGTAGCTGTTGAAGACGGGGTGGGTCAGGTAGGCGCTCTCGCGCGCCAGATTCGCCGGCAGCGCGCTGGTCACAGCCGCTTCAACGGCGTCCAGGTCCGGGGCGGCAGGCGCGTTGGCCAGGCCGTGCGCGAAGACCTTCCACAGCAGCGCGATATCGTCGCGCGTGGTGGTTTCGTCCAAGGACACGCCGACATGGGTGCTGTCGATCTTGCGCAGGTTGACGCCGTGGTGCATGGCCGTCGCGTGCAGTTGCGCCGCATCGGCGACGTTGACGGTCAATGTGTCGAAGTAGCTCGCGTTGACGACGCCATAGCCGAGCGTCTTCAGGCTGGCGGCCAGCACGCCCGTAAAACGGTGCACGCGCTGGGCGATCTGCAGCAGGCCGGCGGGGCCGTGGTAGACGGCGTACATCGAGGCCATCACGGCCAGCAGCACTTGCGCCGTACAGATGTTGGAGGTGGCTTTTTCGCGGCGGATATGCTGTTCGCGCGTTTGCAGGGCCAGACGATACGCCTTGTTGCCTTGCGCGTCGACGGTCACGCCGACCAGGCGGCCCGACATATTGCGCTTGAATTCATCGCGCGTGGACAAATAGCCGGCGTGCGGGCCGCCGAAACCGAGCGGCACGCCGAAGCGCTGGCTGTTGCCGACGACGACGTCGGCGCCCCATTCGCCCGGTGGCGTGAGCATGGTCAGGGCCAGCAGGTCGGCCGCGACGATGACCATGGCGCCATTCGCATGCAGTTTTTCCACGCCGGCGCGGTAGTCGCGCACGACGCCGTTCACGCCAGGGTATTGCAGCAGCACGCCGAAGCAGGCGTCCAGCGACGCGATTTCCGACGGGTCGAACGTACGCACTTCAATGCCGATCGGCTCGGCGCGCGTCTGCACCACTTCCAGCGTTTGCGGCAGCACGTCATTGGCGACATACAGCACGTTCGATTTGGACTTGCCCACGCGCTGGATCAGGGTCATCGCTTCGGCGGCGGCCGTGCCTTCGTCCAGCATCGAGGCGTTCGAGATGCCCATGCCGGTGAGGTCTGTGATCACTTGCTGGAAGTTCAAAATGGCTTCCAGGCGGCCTTGCGAAATCTCCGTCTGGTAAGGCGTGTAGGCCGTGTACCAGGCCGGGTTTTCAAAGATGTTGCGCAGCACGACGCCAGGCGTGAAGGTGTTGTAATAGCCTTGGCCGATCAGGGATTTCAGCACCTGGTTCTTGCCGGCGATGGCTTTCAATCGCGACAGGGCTTCCTGTTCCGGCATCGGCTGCGAATACGCGCCTAATGGCAGGGCGCCCTTGTTGCGGATGTTGGCCGGTACCAGGGCATCGATCAGCGCGGCGCGCGATGGATAGCCGAGGGTCGCCAGCATGGCTTGCTGTTCGGTGGAAGAAGGGCCGATGTGGCGGGCGATGAAGGCATCGCGTGCTTCGAGTTGGGTCAGGCTGGTGCGGGTCATGGTATAGAGGCCAAAGAGACTGAAAAACCGGGAGGCGGCGCGCGGGCGCAGCGCAGAAAAAATGCAAACGGGCCGCAAACGCGGCCCGTGAGTCAAACGCGATCAGGCGCTGGTGGTGGCGCCATAGGCGGCAGCGTCGAGCAAGCCGTCCAGGGCCGACACGTCGGCTGGCTTGATCTTGAACAGCCAGTTGGCGTAGGCGTCGGTGTTGATCGATTCAGGCGAGTTGACCACGTCGTCGTTGACGGCCACGACTTCGCCGGCGATTGGCGCGTAGATGTCGCTCGCAGCCTTGACCGATTCCACCACGGCAGCGTCGTCGCCGGCGCCATAGGTATTGCCCACGCTTGGCAGTTCGACGAAGACGATGTCGCCCAGGGCGTCCTGCGCGTACTCGGTGATGCCGACGGTGACGGTGCCGTCGCCTTCAAGGCGTACCCATTCGTGGGAGGCGGTGTACTTCAGGTCTGCAGGAATGTTCATGTGTGGCTCCAGATGGTAGGTGTTCGTTATTGATGATGTTTATTCGGTCTTGCGGGCGGTGGCTCTCTATCGCTAATCGCTTACGCAAGCAGGATTTTACCGTTACGCACGAAAGGCAGCTTGACGACGGAGGCGGCCAATTGCTTGCCGCGGATTTCCACGTGCACGCTGTCGCCCACGTTCACGCCGTTGGGCACGCGCGCCAGCGCTATCGCTTCCTGCATGGTGGGGCTGAAGGTGCCGCTGGTGATTTCGCCCGTGGCGTCGCTGCCGGCGATGATGACTTTTTGATGGGCGCGCAGCACGCCGCCTTTTTCGCGCAGGATCAGGCCGACGAATTGCGCGTTCTGGCCTTTGGCCAGCAAGGCAGCCTTGCCGATGAAGTCACGCTCGCTGACCAGGTCGATGGTCCAGGCCAGGCCCGCGTCGAGCGGGTTGACGCTTTCGTCCATGTCCTGGCCGTACAAATTCATGCCCGCTTCCAGGCGAAGGGTGTCGCGCGCGCCCAGGCCGGCCGGCTTGACGCCGGCAGCAGCCAGGGCGTTCCACAGGGCTTCCACCTGGGTCGCTGCCACGCCGATTTCAAAACCGTCTTCGCCCGTGTAGCCGGTGCGCGCCAGCATGACTTCGCCGAATGGCGTGTCCTTGACGATGACGACATTGAACGGCTTGATGGATTCGGACGCGGCTTGCGTCTGCGGCAGCACTTGCCATACCTTGGCGCGCGCATTTGGGCCTTGCACGGCGACCAGGGCCATGGCGTCATTGCCGTCGCGGCGCTGGGTAATCGTCAGGCCGCTGTTGGTGTGGATATTTTGCTGCTGCATCCAGGCCACGTCTTTTTCCGCCGTGCCCGCGTTGACGACGAGGCGGAACCAGTTTTCATTGAAGAAGTAGACGATCAGGTCATCGATGACGGTACCTTCGGCATTCAGCATGCACGAGTACAGCGCCTTGCCCGACACTTGCAGCTTGTCGACGTTATTGGCCAGCAAGCCGCGCAAAAAGGCGCGCACGTTCGGGCCTTCGATATCGACCACGCACATATGCGACACGTCGAACATGCCGGCGTCGCCGCGCACGGCGTTGTGTTCTTCGATTTGCGAGCCGTAGTTGACGGGCATGTCCCAGCCGCCGAAATCGACCATGCGGGCGCCGAGGGCACGGTGGGCGTTGTTGAGTGGGGTCGCTTTGAGCGTCATGGATTCCTCGGGACGAAGGTAAAGGGGGAAGTTAACAGAACACACAACACGGAAAGCCAAAACGGCACTCCATCGTGATCGCTGACCCCCCTGTCCTTTGTACCTGAGAGATTACGGGGGCTTGCCCCGTGCGCCCCTTCGGTGGGCCGCCGGCAATAGCCGCGGCCGCTCTCCAGAGTTGAGCTAAAGATGTCGCCAAAGCAACAGCTTCAGTCCGCCTGATCGGTCCTTTTGCCTGAGAGTTTTTGGGTAGTGCCCCTTCGGCGGCAACGCTGGGTTGCCCTCTCCCGATCAAGTGGGAGGAATATATGTCAGCAGGGGTATTCTGTCAATCTGTAAAGACGTTGCCAAATTGCAGCAAAAGCCGCGCTTTGCCGGGCTGCAAGGCGCTGCGCTCCAGCGCAAGAGGGCGTCGCGCGGCGCCCGAATGCGCTATGATGAAATCCTGGCTTTCTTGCAGGTGGTGCCATGAACATGACACAGAGCGGGACACAACACGAGACGCAAAACAACACCGAGCAGCACGGTTACTTTACCCTCTCGGGCGACGTCAACAGCGATATGGTGCGGCGCGTCTTCAACGCCGTAGCCGACATCACGGAAGATAAGCTCACGACCGCGCACATGTTGATCCAGTCCAACGGCGGCTATGTCAGCGATGGCATTTGTCTGTACAACTTCCTCAGCAAGTTGCCGTTCGACATCATTACCTACAACGCAGGCGCCGTGGCGTCCATCGCCGTTATCCTGTTTCTGTCGGGGCGGCACCGCCACGCCAGCGACACGGCCCGCTTCATGGTGCACAAATCGCATGCGACCGCTTCGCCCGGTTCGCGGCCTGATGCGCTCAGCATCATCGTCGAGGGCTTGCGCGCCGACGACATGCGTACCGAGCGCATCCTGCGCGGCCAGGTCAACCTGACGGAAGAGCAATGGCAGGTGCATGCGTATTCCGACCTGCACCTGACGGCCGATCAGGCGCTGGAAGTGGGCATGATCGAATCGATCCGCGACTTTGCGCCGCCCAGGGGCAAGCGCCTGACGAATATCTGAGGCGCGCCTGGCGCCGGCCAGGCGGATAGTTTTAGCGCGTACATTTTGTAATGGAATGTAATTCTTCGCTGCAGCACAGCAAAAGCCGCGCAGAACAGGGCAGAGTCGTGGCATAGTGCAAGCTGATCATGAAATAAGTGCAGGCGCGATGACTTGGTGGAATGGGATTTCTTTTGCGGCCGACATGTCCGTCATGGGGCCGGCTGGTGTGGCGATTGCCCTGTGGCTGCTCGTGTCGCGCCAGTGGCGCCTGGTGCTCAGCTGGAGCCTGTGGTACGGCGGCGGCCTGGCCCTCGTGGTGCTGTCGAAGCTGGCTTTCATGAGTTGGGGCGTGGGCAGCAGCGCGCTCGATTTTACGGGTTTCAGCGGCCACGCCATGCGCGCCGGCGCCGTGTTTCCCGTGCTGATGTATGTGCTGCTGCAGCGCGCCGAACCGCGCTGGCGCCATGCCGGTGTTCTCGTGGGCGTGGCGTTTGCCGTGCTGGTGGCCATTTCGCGTGTCGTCGTGCATGCGCACAGCGTGTCGGAAGCCGTCAGCGGCTGCGTGCTGGGCCTGGCGCTGGCGCTGGGTTTCATGTGGAATTCCCGCGGCGCCGTCAATTTCGCCGTCAGCCATGCGCTGGCGCTGGCCAGCCTGGTGCTGATGGTAGTGCTGAGCTTCAAGGCAGAGCCCATGCCGACCGAGCAGTGGCTGCAAAAACTGGCCATGGTGCTGTCCGGCCATGAGCGCGTTTTTTCCCGTGACGACTGGAAACTGGCGCAAGATGGCCACCCAGCCCGTTAAGATGGCGCTGGCCAGCACTTGACGCTGCTGTTTTTGGCCAGAAAAGCATCGGGAAATGGTATGATAAAGCACTTTTTTGCGGTGAGCGGCCAGGCTGCCCTCGCCATGGTGCATCTGAACTGAATATGAACCGGATTCGCCGATCTCAACCGCCAGCATAGGCCAGGAACTCTAAAACACGTGCGTCTCTCTTCCATCAAGTTGTCGGGATTTAAGTCTTTCGTCGATCCCACCAATTTCCAGGTGCCAGGCCAGCTCGTGGGCGTGGTCGGGCCGAATGGCTGCGGCAAGTCGAATATCATCGACGCCGTGCGCTGGGTGCTGGGCGAATCGAAAGCGTCCGAACTGCGCGGCGAGTCGATGCAGGACGTCATCTTCAACGGTTCCACCCACCGCAAGCCCGCCGGGCGCGCTTCCGTGGAACTGGTGTTCGACAATAACGACGGCAAGGCATCCGGCCAGTGGGGCCAGTACGCCGAGATCGCCGTCAAGCGCACCCTGACGCGCGACGGCACTTCCACCTATTACATCAACGGCCAGCCCGTGCGCCGGCGCGACATCCAGGATATTTTCCTCGGTACGGGCCTCGGTCCGCGCGCCTACGCCATCATCGGCCAGGGCATGATTTCGCGCATCATCGAATCGCGCCCCGAAGAATTGCGCGTCTTCCTGGAAGAAGCGGCCGGCGTGTCCAAATACAAGGAACGCCGCCGCGAGACGGAAAACCGCTTGCAGGACACCCGCGAAAATCTGTTGCGCGTTGAAGACATCTTGCGCGAACTCAATGCCAACCTGGAAAAGCTGGAAGCGCAGGCGGCCGTGGCCACGCGTTTCCACGCCTTGCAGGCGGATCAGGAAGAAAAGCAGAAACTGTTGTGGCTGCTGCGCAAGAACGAGGCGCAAAACGAGCAAACGCGCTATTTCCGCGAAGTGGAACAAGCGCAGACGGACCTGGAAGAACAGACGGCCAAGCTGCGCAACGTGGAACTGACGCTCGAGCAGATGCGCCAGGCGCACTTTGCCGTGGGCGACCGTTTGCATACGGCGCAAGGCCATCTGTACCAGACGAATGCGGAAATTGGCAGCCTGGAAGCGCAGATCAAGTTCGTCATCGAATCGCGTGCCCGCCTGCAGGCGCAGCTGGCCACCTTGACAGCCCAGCGCGACCAGTGGAGCAGCCAGGGCGCGGAATACCAGGAACAGATCGAAGAGGCGGAATTTCACCTAGAGGAACTGGCTGCGAAGGTTGAGCAATCGCAAATGATGGCCGAACAGAAGGGTGAGCAATTGCCTGAACTGGACGCCGCCTGGCGCGCCGCGCAGAACAAGAGCACGGAATCGCGCGCGCGGATTATGCAGGCCCAGCAGCAGCTGGAACTGGAATCGGCGCACCAGCGCAATGCTTCGAACATCCTGGCCAGCCTGTTGACGCGCCGCGAACGCCTGCAGCAGGAAAAGAACAGCCTCAGTTTGCCCGACAGCAGCCACCTGGAAAACCTGAAACTGCAGCTGGAAGAAAAGCAGCAAACGCTGGAAGAACAGGGTTTCTATCTGGAAGAAGCGCTGGAGCAGCAACCCAAGCTGGAGCAGGAGCGGGCTGAAGCACAGGCGCAAGTCAATGCCGAGACGGCTGCGAATGCCCAGCTGGAAGCGCGTCTTTCCGCTTTGAAACAATTGCAGGAACGGGTGCAGACGCAGGGCAAGGTCCAGCCGTGGCTGAAAAAGCACGAGCTCGATACCTTGCCGCGCCTGTGGCAAAAGCTGCAGATCGAAGCGGGCTGGGAAGCGGCCATGGAATCGATCTTGCGCGAGCGCACGTCGGCCCTGCAACTGTCGAATATCGACTGGGCCAAGGCATTCTTTGCCGATGCGCCACCGGCCAAGCTGGCCCTGTACGCGCCGTCCACCGTGGCGCCGCTGACGATGCCGGAGGTGCCTGGCCTGAAGCCGTTTTTGACTTTGCTGAAACTCAACGATCCGGGTTTGCGCGGCTTGCTGCAGGACTGGCTGTACAACGCCTACGCCGTGGAAGACGCGGCCGAGGCGCTGGCCGAGCGGGCGAAATTGCCGCCGGGCGGCTACTTCGTCACGCGGCTTGGTCACGTGGTCACGGCGTCCAGCGTGCGCTTTTATGCGGCCGATTCGGAGCAGGAAGGCATGCTGGGGCGCCAGCAGGAAATCGAGAATATCGGCAAACAATTGCGCGCTCAGCAATTGCTGGCCGAAGAGGCGCGCGCCCGTTCCGTGCGGGCCGACGCAGCCGTCGCCACCCTGACGCGCAACCTGACCGATTTGCGCTTGCGCATACAGCAACTGACCTCGTCCGTGCATACTTTGCAACTCGACGTGGTCAAATTATCGGAAGTCGAAGCGCGTTTCAACCAGCGCAGCACGCAGATCGGTGCGGATCTGGCGGAAATCGCCGCGCAGGAAGCGGAACAGATGCAGACCAAGCTGGAATCGGAAGAAAAATTCGAACAGCTGGACATGGAACTGGGCAACTTGCAGGAAGCGCACGAAGACGGCCATACGGACTTCTTGCAGAAGGAGCAGCGCCTGGCCGAAGCGCGCGAAGCCTTGCGCGACCTGGAGCGTGCCGCCAAGGATACGGAATACGCGGAAAAAGCCCACCGCGCGAAGATCGAGGAATTGCGCCGCAACATCGCCACTGCCAGCACGCAGGCGCAGCAAGTGACGGCCAGCCTGCAGGCAGGCGAACTGGAACTGGCCAACCTGGAAAGCGGCGCGGCTGCCGACGGCTTGCAAGACTTGCTCGAGCGCCGCACCACGCAGGAGCGGGCACTGGCGGATGCGCGCCATGAACTGGACCAGATCACGCAGCAGCTGCGCCTGTTCGAAGATGCGCGCACGCAATCGGAGCGCAGCTTGCAGCCGCAGCGCGACAAGATCATGGAAATGCAGCTCAAGGAACAGGCCGCGCGCCTGAACCAGGAGCAATTCGCCCAGCAATTGCTGGAATCGGGCGCCGATGAAGCGGCCCTGACGGAAAAGTTGCATCCGGACATGCGTCCATCGTATCTGCAGGGCGAAGTCACGCGTTTGACGAATGCCATCACGTCCCTGGGCGCCGTCAACCTGGCCGCGCTGGACGAACTGGCACAGGCGTCCGAGCGCAAGAATTTCCTCGACGCCCAGAATGCCGACCTGACGGAAGCCATTAATACCCTGCAAGACGCGATCCACAAGATCGACAAGGAAACGCGCGACTTGCTGCAAGACACCTTCGACAAGGTCAACCACCACTTTTCCGAGCTGTTCCCCATTCTGTTTGGCGGCGGCCAGGCCAGGCTGACCATGACGGGCGACGAGATTCTCGATTCCGGTGTACAAGTCATGGCGCAGCCTCCCGGCAAGAAAAATGCCACCATCCACCTGTTGTCCGGTGGAGAGAAGGCGCTGACCGCGACCGCATTGGTGTTTTCCATGTTCCGTCTGAATCCGGCGCCGTTCTGCCTGCTCGACGAAGTCGATGCACCGCTGGACGATTCGAACACGGAACGCTTCTGCCGCATGGTCAAGCGCATGTCCGACCAGACCCAATTCCTTTTCATTTCGCATAACAAGATTGCGATGGAAATGGCCCATCAATTGATCGGTGTGACGATGCAGGAGCAGGGCGTATCGCGCATCGTGGCGGTGGACATGGAGTCCGCCGCAAATTTTGCTACCGAGGCACAAGCAGCATGACAGACCTTCAAATTACCTTGTTCGGCGCCGGCGGCGTCTTTATCGTCGGCGTTTTCTCGTACAACAAATGGCAGGAATACAAGGCCAAGAAAAGCGTGGAGCGGGCCTTTTCCACCGACCACGACGACGTGCTGATGCGCGAGTGCAATGCCCCCGTGGCGGATGTCCAGGAACCCGTCTTGCGCCAGGAACCGCGCTTTGACGCCGCGCCCGCCGCCAAGGCCGAACCGTCGTTCGGCGCGCCGCCAGCGGCGCCCGTGTCCGACGCCCCCGTGCATGCGGAACCATCGCTGGGGAATGCCCCAGCCGAGCCAGTCCTTGCACCAACCGCCGAGCCCGTGCAAGAAGTGAGCGCCGCCAGCGAGCAGGCGACCAGCCTGGTCGACCCGCTGATCGATTGCCTGCTGCCCCTGTCGCTGGAGGCGCCCGTGCGCGGCGACAAGATACTGCCCGTGTTGCAAACCCTGCGCCTGGTGGGTAACAAACCCGTGCACTTCATCGGCTTGCACGTGAATGGCGACTGGGAACCGATCACGCATGGCGGTGTCTATACCAAGATGCAGGGCGGCGTGCAGCTGGCCAGCCGCAGCACGGCCTTGAATGAACTGGAATACTCGGAACTGGTCACGCGGCTGCGCGGCGTGGCGGACGAGATCGGCGCCGAGCCGGAAGTGCCCGACATGATGGAAGTGATGGCCGAAGCGCGCAATCTGCACCGCTTCGTCGCCGGCCACGACGCCCAGCTGGGCGTCAACCTGCACACCAACGGTGCGCCGTGGGCCATTTCCACCTTGCTGTTCGCGCTGGAAAAACAGGGATTTGACGTGCGTCCGGACGGCCGTTTCGTCATGCCGGACGGCGACGGCAGCTATCTGTTTTCGCTGTCGACGAATGTCACCCTGGCCGAGGAAACCACGTCCCGCCTGACCCTGCTGCTGGACGTACCCTGCGTGGCGCCCGCGCGCGACGGTTTTGGCGCCATGGTCGCCTGTGCCAAAGCGCTGGTGGGCCGCCTCGACGCCACCATCGTCGACGATTACAACCAGGCCCTGTCGGACTCTGCGCTGGCCGAGATCGCCGGACAGGTGCAAGAGTTTTACCAGGAAATGGACGCGGCCGACATTCCGGCAGGCTCCACCCGCGCCCTGCGTTTATTTAGCTGAAGAATCCTGCAACAATGACTGATCTGACTAACCAGGATGCCGCCCAGCGCGTCCTGGCACTTACTGCCGAACTCAATCGGCATCTGCACGCCTACCACGTGCTCGACAATCCCACCATCCCCGACGCCGAGTACGACAAGCTGTTTGTCGAATTGCAGGCGCTGGAAGCGGCCCATCCCGAACTCCGGGCACCGGATTCGCCCACCTTGCGCGTGGGCGCGGCGCCCCTGCCGCAATTCGAGCAAGTCACGCACGCTGTGCCGATGTTGTCGTTGAATAATGGTTTCTCCGATGACGATATCGTCAATTTCGACCGCCGCGTACGCGAAGGCCTGGACCTTGACGGTGCAGAAGTCGACTACGCTGCCGAAGTGAAATTCGATGGCCTGGCCATCAACCTGCGCTATGAAAACGGTTTGTTCATGCAGGCGGCCACGCGCGGCGATGGCGCCACGGGCGAAGACGTGACGGCGAATATCCGCACCATTTCCGGCATCCCGCTGCGCCTGCAGGGCGAGAAGATTCCCGCCGTGCTCGACGTGCGCGGCGAAGTCATGATGTTCAAGGCCGATTTTGCGCGCCTGAACGAACGCCAGCGCGAGGCGGGGCAGAAGGAATTCGCCAACCCGCGCAATGCGGCGGCCGGCAGCCTGCGCCAGCTCGATTCGCGCATCACGGCGCAGCGCAAGCTGCGCTTCTATGCCTACGGCATCGGCGCCCTCGATGGCGCCGCCATGCCGGCCTCGCATTCGGCCTTGCTGGACTGGTACGACACCCTGGGCATACCCGTGTCGAAGGAGCGCAAGGTGGTGCAGGGCGCGCAGGGCTTGCTGGCATACTACGCCGATATCGGCGCGCGCCGCCCCGCCTTGCCTTACGAAATCGACGGCGTGGTCTACAAGGTGAACGCGACGCAAGACCAGCAGGAGCTGGGCTTTGTATCGCGCGCCCCGCGTTTTGCGCTGGCGCACAAGTTCCCTGCCGAAGAAGCCTTGACCGTGGTGCTAGGCATCGATATCCAGGTGGGCCGCACGGGTGCCATGACGCCTGTGGCGCGCCTGGCGCCCGTGTCCGTCGGCGGCGTGACGGTGACCAACGCCACCTTGCACAATGAAGACGAAGTGCTGCGCAAGGATGTGCGCGTGGGCGATACCGTCGTCGTGCGCCGCGCCGGCGACGTGATCCCGGAAGTGCTGTCCGTGGTGCTGGAGAAGCGCCCCGAACCGGCGCCGCTGCCGTTCAAGATGCTGGAACGCTGTCCTGTCTGCGATTCCCACGTGGTGCGCGAAGAGGGCGAGGCCATCGCCCGCTGCTCGGGCGGCCTGTTCTGTTCGGCGCAGCGCAAGGAAGCGTTCCGCCACTTTGCCGGGCGGCGCATGATGGATATCGAAGGCCTTGGGGAACGATATATCGATACCCTGGTCGAACTGGAATACGTGCATGGCCTGGCTGACCTGTACAGCCTGACCCTGGATAAATTGCTGGAAATGAAGCTGCGCGCCGACGAACGCGATGGTTCCACGCCGGAAACAGTGCAACAAGGCAAGATTCCCACCAAATGGGCGGAAAATCTGCTGGCCGGCATCGCGGCGAGCAAACGCCCGCCGCTCGAGCGTTTCCTGTTTGCGCTGGGCATACGCCATGTGGGTGAATCGACGGCCAAGACCCTGGCCGAGTGGCTGGGCAGCCTGGACTATGTGCGCCGCGCGCCGGCGGCCTTGCTGCGCGTGCTGCCCGACATCGGTGGCACCGTGGCCGTGTCGATTGCCGATTTCTTTGCCGAAGAAAAAAACCAGCAGGCGCTGCAGGCATTGCTGGATGCTGGCGTCACGCCACAGGGCGAACACGCACCCAGCGCCAAGCTACGCGTGCAACTGGAGCAAACCAAGCTGCTGGCGGCCATCGGCATTCCCAAGCTGACGGAACCGCGCAGCAAGCAGCTGGTGGAGCGGGGCGTGACCCTGGCCAGCCTGGCAGCGCAGGGCGCCAGCTTCCACGCTGGCTTGCCGGCCGCCGTGGCCGAAGCGCTGGCGCAATGGCTGGCCGATGAGGGCAATGTCAAGCTGCTCGCTCAACTGGACGCCTTGCGAAATGAATTACTGTCACAATTGCCTGAAATGTCAGCCGCTGGCGGTAAGCTGGACGGCAAGACTTTCGTCCTGACGGGCACCTTGCCCAATATGAGCCGCGACGAGGCCGCAGAGCTGATCGAGGCGGCCGGCGGCAAGGTCAGCGGTTCCGTGTCGAAGAAAACCGGCTACGTCGTGGCCGGATCGGACGCCGGAAGCAAGCTGGCCAAGGCGCAGGAACTGGGCGTGGCCATACTCGACGAGGCTGGCCTGCTGGCCTTGCTCGCGCAAGACTAATCATTAAAATACTATAGAAGACCCATGAAAAAAATCAGAAAAGCAGTCTTTCCCGTCGCCGGCCTGGGCAGCCGTTTCTTGCCTGCGACCAAGGCACAACCGAAGGAAATGCTGCCCATCGTCGACAAGCCCTTGATTCAGTACGCGGTGGAAGAGGCGGTGGCGGCGGGCATCACGGAAATGATCTTCATCACGGGACGCAACAAGCGTGCCATCGAAGACCATTTCGACACGGCCTATGAGCTCGAATCGGAACTGGAAGCGGCCGGCAAGCGCCAGTTGCTCGACATGGTGCAAAACGTCATTCCAAAGCACATCAATTGCATTTACATCCGCCAGTCGGCGCCGCTGGGTCTGGGGCATGCTGTGCTGTGCGCCCGTCCCGTGATCGGCGACGAGCCGTTTGCCGTCTTGCTGGCCGACGATTTCATGGATGTGGAAGAGGGCGTGCGCCCCGTGCTGGCGCAGATGACCGATGTCTTCCAGTATGAAAATTGCTCGCTGCTGGCGGTGCAAGATGTGCCGCGCGCGGAAACCAAGCAGTACGGTATTGTGTCGGCAAAGCATTATCAGCCCGACCTGGAACTGGTGTCTGCCATCGTGGAAAAGCCCGCGCCTGAAGAGGCGCCGTCGACCCTGGCCGTGGTGGGCCGTTATGTGCTGACCAGCCGTATCTTTAACCACCTGGAACATATCGGCACGGGCGCCGGCGGCGAAATCCAGTTGACGGACGGCATCGCCGCTCTGATGCGTGAAGAGCGCGTGCTGGCTTACCGCTACCAGGGGCAGCGTTATGATTGCGGCTCCAAGCTTGGTTATCTGAAGGCAACGACGGCGATGGGCATGAAACACCCGGAAACGGGCGCTGCCTTCCGCGCTTACCTGCAGGAACTGCAATCGACACTGGAAGCAAAATGACGGTACGTGAAATTCTGAAGATGGGCGATCCGCGCTTGCTGCGCATGGCCGAGCCCGTGCGTGAATTCGATACGCCCGAATTGCATGCCTTGATCACCGATATGTTCGACACCATGCACGCCGTCAATGGCGCGGGGCTGGCGGCACCGCAGATCGGTGTCAACCTGCAGCTGGTGATTTACGGTTTCAAGCAGAATTTGCGCTATCCCGATGCGCCGCAAGTGCCGGAAACCGTGTTGATCAACCCTGTGCTGACGCCGCTGTCGGAACGCAAGGAAGAGGGTTTTGAAGGCTGCCTGTCGGTGCCTGGCCTGCGCGGCAGCGTGCCGCGCTGGAGCGAACTGCACTATGAAGGCGTGGACCAGTTCGGCCAGCCCATCAGCCGCGACTGCGACGGCTTCCATGCCCGCGTGGTGCAGCATGAAGTGGACCACCTGCACGGCATTTTGTATCCGATGCGTATCGTCGACTTCACACAATTTGGCTACACGGAAGTCATGTTTCCTGATTTGGATCCAAACGACGACGATTAATTGCTGCTTCACCTGGGGTCTGACCAGGCGGGTCAGACCCCAAATGTTGCTGGCGGTAGCCGTGCATGAGTACAAAAAATGGCCGCGCAGCATGAGCTGGGCGGCCATTTTTCATGCGCGAAGTGAATCTAGCGCACCTTGCGGCTGCTGCCCAGGTTGTCGAGCAAGGCTTTCAATTCATCCTGCATGGCATCCGTCAGGTTCAGAAAGCGGCAGCCGATCTGCACTTGTTCGCCCAGCAGGAAAGAACGGAAGGTGCGCGACAGGCGGATTTCCAGGTCGGCGATCATGACCTTGTCCGGTCCCAGCTCCAGGCGCACGCGCGACAGCTTGCGCCCCACGTACAGGCCGACCGTATCGCGCGGGTGGGCGCGCATGCCGATGCCGCCGGCAGAGAAATCATACAGCTGCAGTTCGTATGGGCGCCCCTCCAGCACGAAGGCGGCCAGGTAGTACACACCCAGCGGTGTTTCCAGGCGCGTCGATTCGCGCCGTTCCAGCACCAGGCAATGGCTGGGGAAGTTCGTCAGGTAGACGTTTGGCCGCTCGGGATAGGCTTCCCATTCGCCATTGATGGTAAATTGCAGCTTGGCGCTTTGCACCCACGACACAAACGTGGCGCCGCCTTCGGGCAGGGTGGCACCTTCATTGAGTTCCAGTACGAATTGCGGCAAGTCGTCGTCGACCGACAATATGCGCGCCATGATGACGTCTTCGCCGCCCGTCGGGTAGATGGAAATGGCGTCGCCGTTATCAGCCAGGCTGCACAGGGTTTCGCCGATATCCCACGGATCGCTCATATGGTGCGGCTTGGTGCCTGGCTCCATCGGCTCGGCCACGTCGGCCAGGCTGGGCGCGCCTTTGCGCAGGGGATTGGGGATGGGATCGTTCACGACAGCGTATCTCTTTTGTTCTAATGGGGAATAGTGTATAGGTTTAAGGCAATATTTACTAAGTAAATCACAATAATTGATTTTATATCACTATATTCGCTTATGTAACATGGCATGCCGGGGCGCATGCCATCTTGATGCCGTCGCTTAAAACTGTTCGTCCGCGCTCAGGTAGCGCCATTTGCCCGTCGGCAAGTCGCCCAGTTTGACCTTGCCGATGCGTACGCGTTTCAGTCCCAGCACTTTCAGGCCGACGGCTTCGCACATGCGCCGGATCTGGCGTTTCTTGCCTTCGCGCAAGGTAAAGCTCAGCTGGTCTTCGTTTTGCCAGCGCACCTTGGCCGGCAGCAGCGGCTTGCCGTCGAGCCACAGGCCGTGGTTGAGTTTTTTCAGCTCGCTGTCGGGCAGGGTGTCACCCTTGGTATAGCTCACGCGCACCAGGTATTCCTTGTCGATATCGGTATCGTGGCCGATCAGCTGCTTGGCCACGCGCCCATCCTGCGTCAAGACCAGCAAGCCGACGGAATCGATGTCCAGGCGTCCGGCGGCCACCAGGCTGCGCAGCTGGGTCGGGTGGAACTGTTCCGGGCTGCGGTCTTCCGCCCAGCGGTTCTCCGCCTTGATCAAGGCCACGGCGGGCGTGTAGCCGTCTTCGGCCTGGCCGCTGACATAGCCCATCGGCTTGTTGATCAGGACGGTAACGCGTTTCGACTGTTCCGCCGCCGCTTGGCGCTCGACGGTGACGTGCTGGCTGGGGGTGACTTTGCTGCCCAGCTCGGACACCACCTTGCCATCTACGCGGACCCAGCCGCGCGCGATCCATTCATCGGCTTCACGGCGCGAGCACAGGCCCAGTTCGGACATGCGTTTGGACAAGCGTAATAATTCTTCGGTCATGTTGTTTCAGTTTCAGTAAGGGTAGGCGCTGCGCGGAGGTCATTACACTTTCAGCGCATCGAGTAAATCGGTTTCCAGCAATATCTGGTTGCGGGCATTGTTGAGCGCGGGACCGTCGACGAGGAAGACGTCTTCGACCCGCTCGCCCAGGGTCATGATCTTGGCCGTGTGCAAGTTAATGCGGTACTTGGTCAGCACATTGGCGATGGCATACAGCAGGCCCGTGCGGTCGTTGGCGGCCACCGACAGCAGGTAGAACTGGCCCCTTTCATCGGGCCGCAAATCCACCGTCGGCTGGAAGGGGAAGGTACGCGACAGGCGCGACAGCCGTCCCTTGCCCGGTGGCGGCAGCGGCGTTTGCGACTGCAGCAGTTCGCCCAGCTCATGCTCGATCAGGCTGATGATGTCGCGGTAGCTCTTGGCAAAGTTCTGCTCGGTGACGAGAAAAGTGTCGAGCGCATAACCATTTCTGGTCGTGTGGATCTTCGCGTCGAGAATGCTGAAATTCTTGCGGTCGAAATAGCTGCAGATGCGCGCGAACAGATCGGGCTGGTCGCGCATGTACACGGCCACCTGCAAGCCTTCGCCGATGGGCGCCAGGCGGCATTTTACCACCGGCAACTTGTTGTCGAGCTTGTCATACAGCGAGCGCGTCTGCCAGGCGATGTCGGAGGCGTCGTGGCGCAGGAAATACGCCACGTCCAGTTGCTGCCACAGTTTCAGGTGCGCGTCTGGCGGCAAACCGTACAGGCGCAGGGTGGCCAGCGCTTCCTGCTGGCGGTTCTTCAGCTCGCGGTCGGTCGTGTGCGGCTCTCCGCCCAGCACGCGCAAGGTGATTTTGTACAGGTCTTCCAGCAGCTTGCCCTTCCAGGCATTCCACACTTTCGGGCTGGTGCCGCGGATATCGGCCACCGTCAGCAGGTACAGGCCCGTCAGGTGGCGTTCGTCCTTGACCACTTTCGCAAAGGCAGCGATGACGTCCGGATCGGACAGGTCCTGCTTTTGCGCCACTTGCGACATGGTCAGGTGATTTTCCACCAGAAAAGCGATGAGTTCCGTGTCCTCTGCCGACAGGCCGTGCTCCTGGCAGAACTGGGTGGCGTCGGCCACGCCCAGCTTGGAATGGTCGCCGCCGCGGCCCTTGGCGATGTCGTGGAACAGGGCTGCCACGTACAACAGCCACGATTGCGAGAAATCGGCCATCAGCTGGCTGCAGAACGGGTATTCGTGCGCGTGTTCGCTCATCGTGAAGCGGCGCATGTTGCGCACCACCATCAAAATATGCTGGTCGACCGTGTACACGTGAAACAGGTCATGCTGCATCTGGCCCACGATGCGGCGGAAGTTCGGCAGGTAGCGCCCCAGGATGCTCATCTCGTTCATGCGCCGCAGCGCGTGGATGATGCCCACGGGGGCGCGCATGATGCGCAGGAAGAGGGCGCGGTTGACGGGGTCCTGGCGGAAGGGGGCGTCGATCTTGAAGCGCGCGTGCCACAGGGCCCGCGTGGCGCGCGACGTCATGCCCTTCAGGGCCGGGCGCTGCGTCATCAGCACGAAGATTTCCAGCATGGCGGACGGGTATTGCTCGAACGTATCGTCGGCGCTGATATCGATCAGGCTGTTGACTTCATTGAAGCGTTCGTTGATGGGCACGGCCACATCGTCTTGCGGAAACAGCCGTGCCTCGATATTTTGCAGCAGTATCGTGTTGAGCTGGGTCACCGTCTTGGCGGCCCAGTAGTAGCGCTGCATGAGGAATTCGCTGGCGCGGCGCATGTTTGGCCCGCTGCCCGTGGCCTGCAGACCCAGCGATTCGGCGATCGCCGTCTGCACGTCGAACACCAGGCGGTCTTCGCGCCGGCCCGCATGCAGGTGCAGGCGCACGCGGATATCCTTGAAGGCGCGCTCCTTTTCCATCAACTGGCGCGCTTCCGTCAAGGTGATCAGGCCGCCTGTGGCGAGTGTGCGCCAGGAATTGGCCAGGCCGGCCGCCTTGGCTACCCACAGGATGACCTGCAGGTCGCGCAGGCCGCCCGGGCTTTCCTTGCAATTCGGTTCCAGGCTGAAGGCCGTGTCTTCGTATTTCGCGTGGCGCTGGCGCATTTCCGCCGTTTTCGCCTGGAAAAACGCCTGCGGGTCCATTGCCGCCTCGTAGCGCTGCTGCAATTGCGCGAACAAGTCTGCGTTGCCGCACACGAGGCGCGCTTCGAGCAGGCTGGTTTGCACGGTGATGTCGGCTTTCGATTCGATCAGGCATTCCTCGACCGTGCGGATGCTGTGGCCAATTTCCAGGCCCAGGTCCCACAGCAGTTGCACCAGCTCCTCGAGTTTTTCCTGCGCGGCCGCGTCCGGCGCCTGCTGCAGCAGGATCAGCAGGTCGACGTCGGAATACGGAAACAGTTCGCCGCGGCCATAGCCGCCCACACCCACCAGGGCGGTGCCGGGCGGCAGTCCCGCTTCCTGCCAGGCGCGCGCCAGCACCCCATCGACGCTGTGGCGTAGGCTGCGCAGCAGTTTTTCAGGCTTGCCGTCGGCCTGGAAGGCCGCGATGACGACCTGGCGGTCGGCTTTCAGTTGCTGTTTCAGCTGTTCCCGAACTTGCTTTTTCATCTGGGCCCTGGGGTGGCGGTGCGTTTGGCTGGCTGGATGGCAGGATCAGGCTTTGTTCGTGATGAAGTCCGGCGGTGGCGGCATGCCGGGCGAGACGGTCAGTACTTCATAACCGGTTTCCGTCACCAGCACCGTGTGCTCCCATTGCGCCGAGTGGCTGCGGTCCTTGGTCTTGATGGTCCAGCCATCGTTCATTTCGCGGATCTCGCGGCGGCCGGCGTTGATCATCGGCTCGACCGTGAAGATCATGCCCGCATCCAAACGTTCCAGGGTGCCTGGTTTGCCGTAATGCAACACCTGCGGCTCTTCATGGAAGACCTTGCCGATGCCGTGGCCGCAGAATTCGCGCACCACGCTGTAACCGGCTTTTTCCGCGTGTTGCTGGATAGCATGGCCGATATCGCCCAGGTGGGCGCCCGGCTTGATCTGGTCGATTCCCAGCCACATGCATTCATAGGTGATTTCCGACAGGCGCTTGGCCAGGATGGTGGGCGTGCCAACCAGGAACGTGCGGCTGTTGTCGCCGTGGTAGCCATCCTTGATGACGGTGATGTCGAGGTTGACGGTGTCGCCGCTCTTGAGCACCTTGTCGCCCGGAATGCCATGACAGATGACATCGTTGACGGAGGTACAGATGGCTTTCGGGTAGGGCGTGTAGCCGGGTGGGCAATAGTTCAGCGGGGCAGGAATAGTGCCTTGTACATTGACCATGTATTCGTGACACAAGCGGTCCAGTTCGCCGGTCGTGACGCCGACCTTGACGAAGGGCGTGATGTAGTCAAGTACTTCGGCGCCGAGCTTGCCGGCAACGCGCATGCCTTCGATGTCGGCGGCGCTATTGATACGGATGGTGGGCATGGTGTAATTCGCAATCTGCAAGATAGTCGGCTGAAAAGCACGGGTGAAAAGCACAGACGAGTCCTGCGGTACGGGGAAAAGTCTGCATATATGTCGAAATTATAAACGAGGTGCCCTGAATCCGCCGCCTCCTTCCTATGGCCGGGCAGGGATTTGTGGGGAAATTGGGGTGAAGCGCCGCCGCGACCACGCCTTGCACCAGCGTGGTGCATCGGACGTCTCCGCAGGGCGGGCGATTTGCAGTGCGGACTTGATGCGGCGGTCATTTCGGTGTAGAATTCTGCGTTGCTTGAATTCTCTTTTGAGCAATGCAATAAAACAGTGTCTTTAATTTATATAAACACGCGAATCCGGTCGACAAGGGTGCCTGTATGGTGACTGATCGGATTCCAGACCCAACCCTGGAGTTAATAATGTCCGTAACAATGCGCGAAATGCTGGAAGCCGGTGTCCACTTTGGTCACCAAACCCGTTTTTGGAATCCAAAAATGGCACCGTTCATCTTCGGCCATCGCAACAAGATCCACATCATCAACCTGGAAAAAACCATGGCGATGTACCAGGACGCAATGAAGCACGTGCGTCAACTGGCTGCAAACCGTGGCACCATCCTGATGGTTGGCACCAAGCGTCAAGCTCGCGAAATCATCGCTGCTGAAGCACAACGTGCTGGCGTGCCTTTCGTTGATCAACGTTGGTTGGGCGGCATGCTGACCAACTTCAAAACGATCAAAACCTCGATCAAGCGTCTGAAAGACATGGAAGTCATGGTTGAAGACGGTTCGATCGAGAAGCTGTCGAAAAAAGAAGCGCTGATGTTCTCCCGCGAAATGATCAAGCTGCAAAAATCGATCGGCGGCATCAAGGACATGGGCGGCATTCCTGACGCAATCTTCGTTGTGGACGTCGGTTACCACAAAGGTGCGATCACCGAAGCAGCTAAACTGGGTATCCCGGTCATCGGCGTTGTCGATACCAACCACTCCCCAGAAGGCGTGAACTTCGTGATCCCAGGTAACGATGACTCGTCGAAAGCCATCATGTTGTACGCTCGCGGTGTTGCTGATGCAATCATCGAAGGCCGTGCAGCTGCCGGTAACGAAGTTGTTGAAATGGTTAAAGCAGCCGCTGGCGACGAATTCGTCGAAGTAAACGAACAGGCTTAATGGCCAGGCTATCGCGAGATAGCCGTTTGTAAGCACAGCAGTAAGGGAAAAGGGGTGGCAGCAGCTCCCCCTTTTTTTTAACAAAAAAACGATAGGCACCGCTGGCGAGGCATGCATGCCCGGCCGCGACTATCGACTCACCGAATCAGGAGAAACACATGGCAGCGATTACAGCAGCGATGGTAGGCGAATTGCGCGGCAAAACCGACGCACCAATGATGGAATGCAAAAAAGCACTGACCGAAGCCGAAGGCGACATGGCGCGTGCGGAAGAGATCCTGCGCGTCAAACTGGGCGGCAAGGCATCGAAAGCATCGGCACGCATCACCGCTGAAGGCGTTGTGGCAACCTACATCGCCAATGGCGTAGGTGCCCTGGTCGAAGTGAACTCGGAAACCGACTTCGTTGCGAAAAATGACGATTTCCTGGCACTGGCCAACAACGCTGCCCGTCTGGTAGCGGAACACAACCCGGCTGACGTCGCTGCCCTGCTGGCCCTGCCACTCGATGGCAAGACCCTGGACGACGTGCGCGCTGCCCTGATCGGCAAAATCGGCGAAAACATGACCATCCGCCGCTTCCAGCGTTTCGAAACCAGCAACAAGCTGGCGTCGTACCTGCACGGCGCGCGCATCGGCGTGATCGTCGAATTCGACGGTGCCGATGAGCAAGTCGGCAAAGACGTGGCCATGCACATCGCTGCCATGAAGCCAGTGTCGCTGTCGTCGAACGAAGTTCCTGCGGAACTGATCGAAAAAGAGCGTTCGGTTGCACAACTGAAAGCCGAAGAAGACGCAGTCAAAGCAGCCGCCGAAGGCAAGCCGGCGCAATCGCCGGAAATCCTGGCCAAGCGCCTGGAAGGTTCCGTACAGAAGTTCCTGAAAGAAGTATCGCTGCTGAACCAGGATTTCGTGAAAAACGACAAGCTGTCGGTTGAGCAAATGCTGAAGGCGGCTAACACCAGCGTCAAAGGTTTTGCCATGTACGTGGTAGGCGAGGGCATCGAGAAGAAGCAAGACGACTTCGCAGCAGAAGTCGCAGCACAGATGGCTGCCTCCCAGGGAGCGTAAGTAAAGCGGGCCGAGAGGCCCGTTTTTTTGGCCCGCCCGCACCTGTCGTGCCGGGCGGCGGCATGGGCAGCTACGCGCGCCTATCCGGCGCTGCAAGGCGCTGCGCCATGTCATACTCGAATAACCTCATTTATGGAGCCCCAGCTCATGTCAAAACCAGCCTACAAGCGCGTCCTCCTCAAGTTGTCCGGCGAAGCCCTGATGGGCGATGATCCCTATGGCATCAACCGCGCCACGATCGAGCGCATGGTGGCCGATGTGGCCGAGGTGGCGAAGTTGGGTGTGGAACTGGCAATCGTGATTGGCGGCGGCAATATCTTCCGCGGCGTTGCGCCTGGCGCGCAAGGCATGGACCGTGCCACCGCCGACTACATGGGCATGCTTGCCACCGTGATGAATGCACTGGCCCTGGCCGATGCGATGCGCCACGTCGGCATCGTCGCGCGCGTCATGTCGGCCATCGGCATCGAGCAAGTTGTCGAGCCATACGTTCGTCCGAAAGCCCTGCAATACCTGGAAGAAGGCAAAGTGGTTGTCTTCGCCGCCGGCACCGGCAATCCGTTCTTCACCACCGATACGGCAGCCGCCCTGCGCGGTTCCGAGATCAGTGCCGAGATCGTCCTGAAGGCCACCAAGGTCGACGGCGTCTACACGGCCGATCCGAAGAAGGATCCGAACGCCACCCTGTTCCACACGATTACGTTCGACGAGGCCATCGCCAA
The DNA here is from genome assembly GCF_002869965.1 of Janthinobacterium sp. ROICE36. Classification (GTDB taxonomy): domain Bacteria; phylum Pseudomonadota; class Gammaproteobacteria; order Burkholderiales; family Burkholderiaceae_D; genus Janthinobacterium. The sequence continues at coordinate 36,889 of NZ_PEBS01000032.1, read as the reverse complement.
GCACCTGCAAGTGATGGATGCCACCGCATTCGCCCTGTGCCGCGACCAGAAACTGCCAATTAAAGTGTTTTCGATCACCAAGCCAGGCGCGCTGATGCGCGTGATCATGGGCGAAGATGAGGGCACGCTGGTCCACGTATAGAAATAAGGAGCACCGAGAAACCGTCCATGGCTGCGTTGCAGCGCCTCGCCGTACCTCAAGTACTGTCTTCGGCGCTGCGCCTGGCCCTGAACGGTTTTCGGCACTCCCGACTGAGCTAGTGTTTTCATCGCAAGCGCAGTAGAAATATTCATTATTATCAAGACAAGGAGTAGAGTAATGTCCTTAGCTGACGTTAAAAAGAACACCCAGGAACGCATGACGAAGTCGCTGGAAACACTGCGGGCCGACCTGGCCAAAGTGCGTACCGGCCGCGCCCATACGGGTATCCTGGACCACGTGATGGTCGATTACTACGGTTCGCCGACGGCGCTGACCCAGGTCGCCAACGTGACCCTGATCGACGCGCGCACCATCGGTGTGCAGCCGTACGAAAAAAAGATGGCCAACACCATCGAAAAAGCCATCCGCGACGCCGACCTGGGTTTGAATCCATCGGCGCAGGGTGACCTGATCCGCGTCCCGACGCCGCCGCTGACGGAAGAGCGTCGCAAGGAAATGGTCAAGCTGGTCAAGACCGAAGCGGAAGACGCAAAGATTGCCGTGCGTAACATTCGCCGCGATGCGAACGAGTCGCTGAAGAAACTGGTCAAGGAAAAAGCCTGCTCCGAGGACGATGAGCGCCGCTCGTCGGAAGAAGTGCAGAAGCTGACGGACAAGTTTATTGCCGACATAGACAAGATGGTGGTCGACAAAGAAAAAGAAGTGCTGACGGTCTAGTTTTCAGTCCTTTGACGCTGCCCGGGAAAGCATGGCTTTTCCGGGCAGTGCTATTTGGCGCATAATAGTTATCTTTTATTTTTGGTATTCGTGTTTTCATGATCTATTCGAGTTCGACAACGGCAGTACCTGAGGTGGGCACAGTGCCGCGCCATGTGGCAATCATTATGGATGGCAATGGCCGCTGGGCAACCAAACGCTTCCTGCCGCGCGTGGCTGGCCACGTCAAGGGCGCCGACGCCGTGCGCGGTGTCGTCGAGACCTGCCTCGAACGGGGCGTCGAATATCTGACCCTGTTTGCCTTCAGCTCGGAAAACTGGCGCCGCCCGGAAGAAGAAGTGTCGATGCTGATGCGCCTGTTCGTCACCATGCTGGAACGCGAAGTGGTCAAGATGCATGCCAACGACATCCGCTTGAAAGTGGTGGGCGACCTGTCGCGCTTCAACGACCAGCTGCAAACCTTGATCGCCAATGCGCAACGCAAGACGGCGCGCAACACGCGTCTGACGGTGACGATCTGCGCCAATTACGGCGGCCGCTGGGACATCATGCAGGCAGTCAACAAAATGACGGTCGAGGCTGCCGCCAACGGCCAGCCTGCCGGACAGGCTTACACGGAAGAGCAACTGGCGCCGCACCTGGCCATGGCCTATGCGCCCGAGCCTGACCTGTTCATCCGCACGGGCGGCGAGCAGCGCATTTCCAATTTCCTGCTGTGGCAACTGGCGTACACTGAGCTGTTTTTTACCGAGACTTTCTGGCCCGACTTCAATGACGAGTGCCTCGACGCGGCAATCGCGTCTTACCAGCAGCGCGAACGGCGCTTTGGCCGTACCAGCGCGCAATTAACTGAAAAGACAAACTGATGCTGAAAACACGGATAATCACCGCCCTGGTCCTCTTGGCGGTCTTGCTGCCGGTTCTGTATCTGAATTATTTCCCCGCCTTCGCCGTGATCGCCACGGCGTTCTTCGGCGCCGCCGTCTGGGAAAGCTTCCGCATTTTTAAAAATCGCCAGGCGCTCTTGATTGCTGCCGTCTGGACTGCCGCCTTCGCGTATACGTTTTTTGTCGCTAACGGCATGGCGCAGCTCAATTTCTGGTTTGCCTTGTGCGTGGCCATCTGGCTGATCCGCTTCGTGCCCTCGCTGGCGACGGGCTTGCCGCCCACCGAAGGCCTGGGCAATACCTTGCTCAGCCTGGTGTACCCGGTGACCATCGTCGGTTGCTTCGTCGCCATCATCGCCTTGTTCCTGCATAGCCCTTTGTACCTGCTGTCCGTCATGGCGCTGGTATGGATCGCCGATATCGGCGCGTATTTCTCGGGCAAGGCTTTCGGCAAGCGCAAGCTGGCGCCCAGTATTTCTCCTGGGAAATCCTGGGAAGGTGCCATCGGCGGCGGCATCGCCGTGCTGCTCATCGCCGCCATCACCATCGTTGCCGCGCCATCGCTGCCGGTGCTGCAAGACACCTTCGCCGTGCAGCTGCAATTGCGCCGTGGCTGGTTGGTGGCCGTGCTGGTGCTGTTGCTGATCGTCGCGGCCAGCATCGTCGGCGACTTGTTCGAATCGCAATTGAAGCGCCGCGCCGGCATCAAGGACAGCAGCAAGCTGCTGCCCGGCCATGGCGGCGTACTCGACCGTATCGACGCGCTGATTCCGGTCCTGCCATTTGCCGCCCTCGTGGCCAGCTGGCTTTAAGGAAACTCATGCAATACATCACCATCCTTGGCGCGACCGGCTCGATCGGCGTGTCCACCCTGGACGTGCTCGCGCGTCATCCCGAGCAATACAGCGTGTATGCGCTGAGCGCGCACAGCCGCGTGGCCGAACTGGCCGCGCAGTGCTTGCAGTTCCGTCCGCAGCGCGCCGTCGTCGGCACGGCAGATGCCGCCCTTGAACTGACGCGTTTGCTGCGCGGGCAGGGCGTTGCTACGCAAGTCGAGTACGGCGTGGAGGCCCTGTGCGCCATCGCCAGCGCACCGCAAGTGACGGGCGTGATGGCGGCCATCGTGGGCGCGGCCGGCCTGGCGCCGACCCTGGCAGCGGCACGTGCTGGCAAGAAAGTATTGCTGGCCAATAAAGAAGCGCTGGTCATGTCTGGCCAGTTGTTCATCGATGCCGTGTACGATAACGGCGCCGTGCTGCTGCCCATCGATAGCGAGCATAACGCCATCTTCCAATGCATGCCGCATGCGCATGGCCGCACGCCAGGTGCCGCAGGCGTGGCGAAAATCGTGCTGACGGCGTCCGGCGGCCCCTTCCTTACGCGCGATGTCGAGACGCTCGACACGGTCACGCCGGACCAGGCGTGCAAGCATCCGACCTGGGCCATGGGGCGCAAGATTTCCGTCGATTCGGCCACCATGATGAACAAGGGCCTGGAAGTGATCGAAGCGCACTGGCTGTTCGGCGCGCCGGCCGAGCAGATCGAAGTGCTGATTCATCCGCAAAGCGTGATTCATTCGATGGTGTCGTATGTCGACGGTTCCGTGCTGGCCCAACTGGGCAACCCGGACATGCGTACGCCGATCGCGCATGCGCTGGCCTATCCGCAGCGTATCGCTTCCGGCGTGGCGCAGCTTGATTTGGCGCAAGTGGCCACCCTGCATTTCGAACGTCCCGATTTCCGTCGTTTCCCCTGTCTGGCGCTGGCCTTCGACGCCTTGCGCGCGGGCGGCACGGCGCCAGCCTTGCTGAACGCGGCCAATGAAGTGGCCGTGCAAGCCTTCCTCGATGAGCAGATCGGCTTCCGCCAGATCGACCGCGTCATCGCGCATGTGATCGAGACGGTGCCGCATGGCGCCGCCTCCAGCATCGAGGCCGTGATGGAGCAGGATCGCCTGGCCCGCGTGGCCGCGCACGCGTATATCGCACTAAGGCTGGCCGCATGACCTTGATTACCACCTTGCTGGCCTTTATCGTCGCGCTCGGTTCCCTGGTTACCCTGCACGAGCTGGGTCACTATCTGGTGGCGCGCTGGTGCGGCGTGAAAGTGCTGCGTTTCTCGATTGGCATGGGAAAAGTAGTGTATTCGCGCAAGTTCGGCAAGGACCAGACGGAATGGGCGATTTCCGCGCTGCCGCTGGGCGGCTATGTCAGCATGCTCGACAGCCGCGCGCAAGACCTCAGCGACTTGCCGGAAAGCGAATTGCGCCGTGAATTCACGCGCCAGAGCGTGTGGCGCCGCATTGTCATCGTGGCCGCCGGCCCGCTGGCCAATTTCCTCGTCGCCATCGTGCTGTACGCGGGTCTGTTCATGCATGGCATCGAAGAGCCGTCGAGCAAGCTCGGTCCCGTGGCCGAGCAGACGGCCGCCTATGCGGCTGGCTTGCGCAGCGGCGATACGGTTGAAACGGTGAATGGCAAGGCCGTGGCCAGCTGGTCCGAGCTGCGCTGGGAACTGATTCAGGCCACCCTCGACAAGCAGCCGGCGCGCATCGAAGTGCACCGTCCCGACCGTGGGCAGCAGGAAGCGAACCTGCCGACGGCCAGCCTGACGGAAACGGATCTGGAAGGCGACGTGCTGGGCAAGCTGGGCCTGACCCTGGCCCGTTCCGCGCCCACCCTGATGGAAATCATGCCTGGTGGCGCCGCCGCGCGCGCCGGCCTGCAGAAAAACGACCAGATTCTGGCCATCGACGAACAGCCCGTGCATGAGGTGGCGGTCGTCATCGCCACCCTGAGCCAGGCGCCAGGCCGGACCTTGCAATTGCAACTCTTGCGCCAGGGTCAGGACCTGACCTTGCCCATTACGCCGGATGCCGTGCCGGGCGCCGGGACAGAGGGAGCTGTAACAGTTGGTAAGATCCAGGCAAAGCTGGGGCAGGTGCCGGATATGATCACCGTGGCCTCCGGACCGTTCTCTGCCGTGGGCAAGGCGTCCGCCAAAGTCTGGGATACCAGTGTCATGAGCCTGAAAATGCTGGGTAAAATGATCACCGGCCAGGTCTCGCTGAAGAATGTGACGGGGCCCATTACCATCGCCGATTACGCGGGCCAGACGGCGCGCATCGGCCTGGTAAGCTACCTGAGCTTCATCGCCTTCATCAGTATCAGTCTGGGCGTGATGAATTTGCTACCCATTCCTGTTCTGGATGGCGGGCATTTGCTGTATTATTCGCTGGAAGTTTTGACCGGACGCCCCTTGCCGGAGCGCGTAGGCGAGATTGCCCAGCGCCTGGGGATCGGTTTGTTGCTGACCTTGATGGTGCTTGCCGTCTTTAATGACGTGTTGCGATTGCTTAATTAGGGCGGTGGTTGATGCCATTGCGTGAGTCGCACAAGCAATCTTTTGTGTATGTTGTCCATTGATTTACCCATTGAATAACCCCAATGAAATTACATTCTGCTCGTTTTGCCTTGCCTTCCTTTCGTCGCAGCCTGATCGGCGCTGCCGTCATGGCCTTGTGTGCCGGCCATGCGCTGGCCGTCCAGCCATTTACTGTCAAGGATATCCGGGTCGAAGGGATCCAGCGTACTGAAGCGGGTACTGTTTTCAGCTACCTGCCAGTGCGCGTCGGCGAAACGTTCTCCGACGAGAAGAGTATCGCCGCCATCAAAGCCTTGTACGCGACGGGTTTTTTCAAGGATGTACGCCTGGAAGTCGATGGCGACGTACTGGTGGTGCTGGTCGAGGAGCGCCCGGCCATCGCTGCCGTGGAATTCACGGGCACCAAGGAATTTGAGAAAGATGTGCTGGTCAAGGCATTGAAGGAAATCGGCGTGGGCGAAGCCAAGATTTTCGACAAGGCTTCGGTCGACCGCGCGGAACAGGAGCTCAAGCGCCAGTATCTGTCGCATGGCCTGTACGGCGTGAAGATCACCACCACCGTCACGCCGATCGAGCGTAACCGCGTCAACGTGGTGTTCGCCGTCGACGAGGGCGACGTGGCCCGCATCAAGCAGATCAACATCGTCGGCAACAAGGCCTTCAGCGACAAGGAGCTGCGCGAACAACTGGCCCTGAACACGGGCGGCTGGTTCAGCTGGTACACCAAAGCCGATCAGTATTCGAAGACCAAGCTGACGGGCGACATCGAGTCGCTCAAGTCCTACTACCTGGACCGCGGCTATATCGAGATGCAGGTCGACTCCACGCAAGTGTCGATCACGCCCGATAAAAAAGACATCTACCTGACGATCAATATCACGGAAGGTGAAAAGTACAAAATCGCCGGCACCAAATTCGAAGGCGAGATGTTCGGCCGCGAAGAAGAACTGAAGGCCCTGAATCTGATGCGCGAAGGTGAAATTTACTCTGGCGCGCGCCTGACGGCCACGAATAAACGCATCCAGGACCGCCTGGCCACGTTCGGCTATGCTTTCGCCAACGTTAACGCCAACCCGGAAATCAACCGTGAAAAGCATGAAGTAGGTTTTACTTTCTTCATCGATCCGGGCAAGCGCGTGTACGTGCGCCACATGAATATCGCCGGCAACACCACCACGCGCGATGAAGTCATTCGCCGCGAATTCCGCCAGTTCGAATCGTCCTGGTATGACAGCAACAAGATCAAGCTGTCGCGCGACCGCGTCGACCGCCTGGGCTACTTCAAGGATGTGACCATCGATACGCCCGAAGCGCAGGGCTCGACCGACCAGGTTGACGTCAACGTGACGGTGGTGGAAAAACCAACGGGTAACTTCCTGATCGGTGGCGCCTTCTCGCAATCGGAGAAGTTCACCCTGTCGGCATCGATTTCGCAGGCCAACTTCGCCGGTAGCGGCAACACGGTCGGCATCGAACTCAATACCAGCCATTACAGCCGCACGATCGCGTTTTCGCAAACTAATCCGTACTTTACGGACGATGGCATTTCGCGCAGCTTTGAAGTTTACCTGCGTACGACGGAACCGCCCGCGCTGAACATCGGCAGCTACAAGATCAAGCAAACCGGTGGCCGTGTCAGTTTTGGCGTGCCGTTCTCGGAAGTCGATACTGTCTTCTTCGGCATCGGCGCCGAGCGCTCGCGCATCGAAACCGACATCACCAGCCCGGTCCGCTTCAAGCAGTATGTGATCGACAATGGCGGTCCGTCGGACGGTATCGGTTCGGCCACCACGAACTCCATCCCGCTGACGGCGGCATGGCAACGCGACAGCCGCGACAGCGCCCTGACGCCATCGATCGGCCGCTACCAGCGCATCAACCTGGAGGCTGACGTGATTGGCGACCAGAAATACTTCCGTGCCATCTATGAACACCAGTATTTCCGTCCGTTGTTCAGCAAGGTCACCCTGGCGCTCAAGGGCGAGCTCGATTATGGCCACGGCATCGGCAAGCACGTGTATCCGGTCTTCAAGAACTTCTACGGTGGCGGTATCGGCTCGGTGCGCGGCTACCTGAGTTCCTCGCTGGGCGCGGTCGAGCCGAGCACCAACGATGCGCTGGGCGGCGCTTCGCGCCTGATCGGTAACGCGGAACTGCAGATGCCATTCCCCGGTTCGGGCAATGACCGCAGCTTGCGCTGGTTCGGTTTCCTTGACGGCGGTCAAGTCTACCAGGAAGGCGAAAAAATGCGGATCTCGCAATTGCGCTATTCTGCTGGCTTGGGCATCAGCTGGATTTCGCCGGTGGGCCCGCTCAAGCTGAGCTATGCCAAACCGCTGAACGCCAAGCCGACGGACCGCCTGGAGCGCTTCCAGTTCCAGATGGGCACCGGTTTCTAAGCGCCCATCTGAACCGGGGCGACAGCTTTTACCTTTTGACCATGGAGTATCATGAACACCGCATCCGCTACCCTGCCCAAGTCCCTTGCCGTGATCGCATTGTGCTGGAGTTCGCTGTTGCCGGTGCAGGCGCAGGCTCAGGATTCGAAGATCGCCTGGATCAGCAGCGAACGTATTTATAACGAATCGAGGCTGGCCAAGGCGGCCAGCGCCAAGCTGGCTGAAGAGTTCCGCTCGCGCGAAAAAGCCGTGCAGGAACTGGCCAGCCGCTTCAAGGTGGCCAACGAAGCCCTGGAAAAGGATATGCCGACCCTGAGCGAGGCCGAGCGCGCCAAGCGCCAGCGCGAGTTTTTCGAGCTGGACAAGGAGCTGCAACGCCGTCAGCGTGAATTTCGCGAAGACTTGAGCCAGCGCACGAACGAAGAGCGCAGCGCCATCGCGGAAAAAGCCAACACCATCATCCAGCAGATGGCGCATATCGAAGGATATGACATCGTGCTGCAGGAAGCCCTGTGGGCCAGCCCGCGCATCGACATTACCGACAAGGTCTTGAAGGCGCTGGACAAGTAACAGTAACAAAATAAGGGTTATCAAGATGGGCACTCGACTAGGAGATTTGGTCGAACGCTTCGGTGGACAGTTGGCGGGCGAGCCCAACCTGGAAGTCACAGGGATCGCACCGCTGGCCGATGCCGGCGCTTCGCACATCAGTTTTCTCAGTAATAGCAAATTGCGCGCACAGGCGGCGCAGAGCGGCGCTGCCGCGCTGATTCTTACGCCGGCTGACAATGCGCTGATCGGTGCCGAGTACGCCGGTGCGCGCATCGTCACTCCGAATCCCTATGTCTATTTTGCGCGCGCGGCGCAGTATTTCGCCGCCCTGCATGAGATCAAGGCACCGATGGGCATCCATCCGAGCGCCTTTGTCGACGCCAGCGCGCAGGTCGATGCCAGCGCCTCTGTCGGCGTGCATGCGGTGATCGAAGCGGGCGCCGTCATTGGCGCCGGCTGCGTCATCGGTCCTGGCTGCGTGGTGGGGCGCGATGCCGTCATCGGCGCGGGCACCCAGCTGCTCGCCAACGTGACCTTCCACGCGCGCTGCGTGATCGGCCAGCGCGGCATCATCCATTCGGGCGCCGTGATCGGCACCGACGGCTTCGGCTTCGCCAACGAAGGTGGCGTGTACATCAAGATTCCGCAGACGGGCAGGGTGGTGATCGGTGACGATGTCGATATCGGCGCCAATACCACCATCGACCGTGGCGCACTGGCCGACACCATCATCGAAGATGGCGTCAAGCTCGATAACCAGATCCAGATCGGCCACAACTGCCATATCGGCGCGCATACGGCCATGGCCGGCTGCGTCGGCGTGGCCGGCAGCGCCATCATCGGCAAGTACTGCACCTTTGGCGGCGCCGCCATGGTGCTCGGTCATTTGACGATCGCCGACCGCGTCCATGTCGGCTCGGGCAGCATGGTCTCGCGCTCGATCGCGGAAGCAGGCCAGTACACGGGTTTTTATCCGCTGGCCAAGAACGCCGATTGGGAAAAGAGCGCCGCCATCGTGCGCAACCTGTCAAGCATGCGCGAGAAGATACGCGCGCTTGAAAAAACAATTAAAACACTGACCACGCAAGACGAAAAATGACTACTGAAAAAAAGACCCTCGACATCCTCGCCATCAAATCGCTGCTGCCGCACCGCTACCCGTTGCTGCTGGTTGACCGCGTGCTGGACTGGGAAGCCAACAAAACCATCACCGCCATCAAGAACGTGACGGTCAACGAAGAGTTCTTCCAGGGGCATTTCCCGCACAAACCGGTCATGCCCGGCGTGCTGATGATCGAAGCGCTGGCGCAAACGGCGGCCTTGCTGTCGTTCCTGTCAATGGGCGTCAAGCCCGACGAAAATTCGGTCGTGTACTTTGTCGGCATCGACAATGCCCGCTTCAAGCGTCCTGTCGAACCGGGCGACCAGCTGAAGATGGACGTGGAAATCCTGCGCGTCTCGCGCGGCATCTGGAAGTACAAGGCCGTCGGCTCGGTCGACGGCAAAGTGGCGCTGGAAGCGGAATTGATGTGCACCATCCGCAGTGCGCAGGATGCGAGCCAGTCTGCGAGCCAACCAGCGGGGCAGTGATGGCGGACATCCACTATACGGCAGTGATCGACCCGAAGGCTGAGCTCGACAGCTCGGTCGAGGTGGGTCCGTACACCATCATCGGTCCGCACGTGCGCATCGGCGCTGGCACCAGGGTCGGCCCGCACGTGGTCATCGATGGCCACACGACGATCGGCAGCGACAACCACCTGTTTCAGTTTTCTTCCATCGGCGCGCAGCCGCAGGATAAAAAATGGGCGGGCGAGGCGACGCGCCTGGAAATCGGCGATCGCAACACCATCCGCGAATTCTGCACCTTCAACACGGGCACCGTGCAGGGTGGTGGCGTGACGCGTCTGGGCAATGACAACTGGATCTCGGCGTATGTGCACCTGGCGCACGACTGCCAGGTGGGCAACAACACGATTTTCTCGAACAACGCCCAGTTGGCGGGCCACGTGGAGATCGGCGACTGGGTCATCATGAGCGGCTTCGCCAATGTGCACCAGTTCTGCAAGATCGGCGCGCACGCCTTTGTCGGCATGAGCACCAGCCTGACGCAGGACGTGCCGCCTTTCGTCCTGCTGAATGGCAATCCGGCGCAGGCGCATGGCGTCAATATCGAAGGCCTGAAACGCCGCGGCTTTACGCGCGAGCAGATCAACGGCATCCGCACCGCGTATAAACTCATCTACCGCTCGGGACTGACCCTGGAAGAATCCAAGGCAGCCCTGTTCGAAGAAGAAGCGGCATCGTCGCCCGAGGTGGCGCAGCACATTCGCGCCATGCGCGAATTCCTTGGCGCGGCATTGCGTGGCATCGTCCGCTGACCAGACCAGCGGCCTGTCGGTCGCCATCGTCGCCGGCGAGGTGTCGGGCGACCTGCTGGCTAGCCGGCTGCTGTCCGGCCTGGTGCCGCAGCTACCCGGCGCGCGCTTCCACGGCATCGGTGGCGAGCACATGGCCAAAAAGGGTTTCGTCTCCGACTGGCCGCTCGACAAGCTGACGGTACGCGGCCTGTTCGAGATCATTCCCCGCTACCGCGAAATCAAGGGCATCCAGAACGCGCTGCGCGACCAGCTGCTGGCGGAGCGGCCCGCCGTCTTCATCGGCGCCGACTATCCCGGCTTCAACCTGGGACTGGAGCAGCAGCTGAAGGAGGGGGGCATTCCCACCGTGCATTACATCGGCCCGCAGATCTGGGCCTGGCGCGGTGGACGCATCAAGAAAATCATCAAGGCTGTCTCGCACATGCTGGTGATCTTCCCGTTCGAGGAAGAGATCTACCGCAAGGCGGGCGTGCCCGTCACCTATGTCGGCCATCCGCTGGCCGAAATGATTCCCCTGCAGCCGGACGAAGCGGCCGCGCGCAGCAATCTGGGCTTGCCCGAGGACGCCAACGTCGTGACCTTGATGCCGGGCAGTCGCATGGGTGAACTCAAATACAATGCGGTGGCCTTTGTGGCTGCCTGCAAGCTCCTGCTGGCGCGCGACCGTTCGCTGCGTTTCGTCGCGCCCATGGCCGGCGAGAAGCAGCGCCAGTATTTCCTGCAGCTGATTGCGGAAGCGGGTTTGCAGGACGTCGAGATATTGCTGACCGATGGCGGCTCGCACACGGCCATCTGCGCCGCCGATGCGGTGCTGGTGGCGTCCGGCACGGCGTCGCTGGAAGTGGCGTTGTACAAGAAACCCATGGTCATCGCCTACAAGATGATGCGCGCGTCGTGGGAAATCATGCGCCACATGGGCTACCAGCCGTGGATTGGTTTGCCCAATATCCTGGCGCGCGACTACCTGGTGCGCGAGTTGCTGCAAAACGCGGCCAACCCGCAGGCGCTGGCCGACGCCATGTGGCAGCAACTGAGTGACGTGCCCGGACGCCTGCGCCTGGTGCAGCGCTTCACGGACATGCACCACAGCCTGCTGCGCGACAGCGCGCGCGAAAGCGCCAACGCGGTCATGCAAGTCATCGCCGCCAACCGCAAGTAAGTCCCGGTCATCGCTTCAACTGCATTACCAACCAAAGATTCAACGTGAAAAATATCTATCCCGGCCTGTTTGACGACTTGCCATTCTCGCTCGATGAAATCATCTGTGGCGTCGACGAGGCAGGGCGCGGTCCGCTGGCCGGCCCCGTGTTCGCCGCGGCTGTGATCCTCGACCCGCAGCAGCCGATTGACGGCTTGCGCGACTCGAAAAAACTCACCGAGGCCAAGCGCGACCTGCTGGCGCCGCAGATCAAGGCCACGGCCCTGGCCTGGGCCATCGCCGAAGCGTCGGAAGAAGAGATCGACCGCCTGAACATTTTGCAGGCGTCGATGCTGGCCATGCGCCGCGCCGTCGAGGCGTTGAGTACCGTGCCGACCCTGGCCCTGATCGACGGCAACCGCTGCCCTGTGATGCCGATACGCGGCATGGCCATCATCGGTGGCGACGACAAGGTCGATTCCATTTCCGCCGCCTCGATTCTGGCCAAGACGGCGCGCGACGCGGCCCTGGTGCACCTGCATGCGGCCTATCCCGAGTACTGCTTCGACCAGCACAAGGGCTATGGCACCAAGCTGCACCTGGAGCGCTTGCATCTGCACGGCGCCTCGCCCGTGCACCGCCGCTCGTTCGCGCCCGTGCGCAACGTGATCGCCCTGTTTGGCGGACAAGAGGTAGTGGCATGAAGACGATTACCTCGCGCGACAACGCGCAATACAAGGAGCTGCTGAAACTGGCGGGCAGTTCGCAGGCGCGCCGCAAGTCGGGTCGCACCTTGCTCGACGGCGTGCACCTGTGCGTGTCGTACCTGCAGCTGCGTGGCATGCCGGAGCAGTGCATCGTCAGCGAAAGCGCCTTGCAGAACGGCGAAGTGGCCGACATCGTCGGCCAGCTGGAAAGCCAGCGCGCGCACGTACTGGGCTTGCCCGATGCGCTGTACAACGCGGTGAGCCAGGTCGAGCATGGCGTGGGCGTGATGTTCCTCATCGAGACGCCGGAACGGGCCGTAACAACCCCCCTGAGCGTGTCGGCCGTGTTGCTCGATAACTTGCAAGACCCGGGCAACGTGGGTTCCATCCTGCGCAGCGCGGCCGCCGCCGGCATCACGCAGGTGTACTGCAGCGCCGGCACCGCTTTCTGCTGGTCGCCGAAGGTGCTGCGCGCGGCGATGGGCGCGCACTTCGTGCTCGACATTTTTGAAAACGTCGACCTGGCGGCACTGGTCGCCGACGCGAAGGTGGCGACGCTCGCTACCAGCGGCTACGCCACCCAGCGATTGTACGACGTCGACCTGCGCCAGCCCGTCGCCTGGCTGTTCGGCCATGAAGGGCAGGGCGTGGCCGACGACCTGCTGTCGATGGCGACGCACCAGGTGGTCATTCCCCACCTGGGCCAGATCGAATCGCTGAACGTGGCCGCCTGCGCTGCCGTGTGCTTCTTTGAACAGCTGCGCCAGGGGCAGGCCTGAACAGGGTCGCCATGTCTTTCCCTGTGCTTGCTGACGGTGCCGCACGTGACGAGGCATGGTGGCGCCAGGTCGCCGCGTTGTATCCCGCGCCGCCGGACGCCATCGTCAATCTCGAACATGGCTATTTCGGCGCCATGGCGGCGCCCGTGCAAGCCTCCTTCGAGCAGGCCGTGCGCTACACGAATGAACAGCTGAGTCCCTTCGTGCGCGGCGAGTTTACGCGCACGCATGTGGATATTCTGCGCCGGCGCCTGGCCGCCCTGATCCACGCCGAGCCGCACGAAATCCTGCTGACGCGCAGCGGCACCGAGTCCATGCAGGTGCTGATCACGCAATACCATGGCCTGGCGCCCGGCGATACCGTGTTGTGGAGTAATCTCGATTATCCGGCCACGCGCACGGCCATGCGCTGGCTGGCGCAGCGCCGTGGCGTCACCAGCACGCTAGTCACACTGCGCTTGCCCATCAGCGATGACGAAATCATCGCCCGATACGCGCAAGCCATGCGCCAGGCCGTCAGGCCGAAATTGCTGCTGCTGTCGCAGGTGACGCCGGCGAATGGTCAGCAGTTGCCGCTGCGCGCCTTGATTGCGCTGGCGCGCGAACACGGCATCGATGTCGTGCTCGATAGTGCGCATGCGCTGGGGCAGGTGGCGCTCGATGTGCGGACGATGGATGTCGATTTTGCCGGTTTTAATTTACATAAATGGCTGGGTGCTCCGCCGGGGCTGGGCTTTGTGTATATCCGCGCCGCGCAACTGCACAAGATCGAGCCGCATTTCGGCGACGACGATTATCCATTGGACGATATCCGCTGTCGTCTGCACATGGGCATGCCGCCGATCGGCGCCATCCTGGCCGCGCCCGCCGCGCTCGATTTTCATGAACGCCTGGGCGGCACGCCAGCCAAGACGGCACGCCTGGCCTGGCTGAGGGATTACTGGGTCAGCCGCGCAGCGCAACTGCCTGGCGTACGCCTGCTGTCGCCGCTCGATGCGCTTCGCGGCACGGCGCTGGTGGCATTTGCCGTCGATGACATGGACGCACGCGCGCTGCAACAGGCCTTGCTGCAGCGCTTTGGCGTCTTTACCGTGCAGCGCAATATCGGCGACATGGACGTCGTGCGCGCCACGGTGGCCGTCACCACCACCACCGCTGAACTGGACCGGCTGGTGGCGGCGCTGGAGGTGCTGGGCAGCGAGGCATAGCGGCAGGTCCGCCAGGAAAGCCGGCTGCGCGGTGACTTACAGTTTCAGCTCAGCGATTTTGCGCAGGCCCTGTTCGACATTGTTACGTGCCGCACCTTCCGTCGCCAGGCGCAGGCGTGTGGTTCCTGCGAAGGCGTCGGTGGCGCCGGCCGTGTGTTCCGACTTGATGGCTTCCTGCCATACCTTGCTGCCGTCGCTGGCGCGTATCAGTGTCCAGCCCATTTCCAGGCCCACAGTAAAGGAAAAGCCGAAATTGGGCTGGACGACGTTGACGATGTTGACGGTCAGCAGGTAGTCGCCGCCCTTGCCGGGCACCACGCGCGAAAAGGTCTTGGTCTGGTTGATCGCTTCGGTGACCGCTTTCGCCAGTTCCGCGTTGTCGATCTGCGATTTACCCATGCTGACGGTGCCGCTGCCGCCGAGCGCCGCCACTGACACCGATTGTGGATGTTGCTGGCTTACTTTCAGCGTCACCGGCACCATTGCCTGATAGGTGACGGGTGATGCGCAACCGCCCAGCGCCAGCAGAGTGGCAACGACAGGGATGGCGAGCAGGCGCGCTGCAGGGAATGGCAGAATTTTTTTCATGATATAGGGTCGTGGATGAGTGAACACGGCACGGTTTGCCACAGGCAGCAAACCGCAGGATTTACTGCGGCGTGGCGGAAAAAATATTGTTCAGCACTTCATCGACCATTTCGTCGGGCGACTTGCGCGACATCGAGGTATGGAAGGAATTGCCAGTGGCAAGCGGGAAGCCGGTTTTCGGGTCGCGCAAGTTGACGCTCAGTTCCACCATGTACATGGTGATATCCCACACCCACTTGTCGGCGTACGTGACGGCGACATCGGCGTTGTACGGTCCCGCCAATACAGGACCGTTGGTCACGACATAGCCGCGCTTTTCCAGATGAGCCTTGATGATCTTGTCGATATGGCGCCCGTCTTGCGGCAACTTCACCACGTAGACGCTTTTGATGCTATTCAGATCGGTTCCCGGACTGAGCGAGCTGGTGGCTTTATTGACAGCGCAGCCGGTCAGTGACAGGGCCGCCAGCATAGTGCAGCTTGAAGCAAAAACGGAAAGGGCATTACGTGTAAACATACTATGATGGCCTAGGTGGTAACGCGATCGAGCAAAAATAAGTCCGCGCGGTGGAGAACTCTTATTTGCTTTTAGGAAATAAAATAATAATGCATTTTTGATAAATAAGAAAGTGTAAAGATGGAGTTTTCAGTCCGCTGCGACCTGGCCTGCGACCGGCCACGCCGGATCACCGCAGTTTGGTCAGGGACATCGAAGGGAGTTTTTGATCGCTGGCCAGTCGGGGATGACTGCAGCAGAGAGTAGGGTCGTGGAAAGTGCGAAAGATATTTTAAGAGCAAGCCACTGGCAAGACCTCGGCCAGCGGCAGTGCCACTGCAACAGGCGATAGCTTGTGCCACCTTACGTTTTATTGCAGACACCTTGCTTTCGACATGATGCCTGCGCTACGCGGCGGACCTTCCTGTGTCAATACTCGCGGCGGTTCGGCTTGATTTCCTGCAGGATCGTCGTCGAGATTTCCTCGATCGACTTGGTGGTCGAGGACAGCCAGCGGATACCTTCGCGTTTCATCATTTTTTCCGCCTCGTTGACCTCGTAACGGCAATTCTCTATGGCCGCATACTTGCTTCCTGCGCGTCTTTCGTTGCGTATTTCCGACAAACGTTCGGGCGTAATGCTTAATCCGAAAATTTTATTCTTAAATTCCAGTAGGGCGGAAGGTAGCTTGTCGCGCTCGAAATCGTCGGGAATCAGCGGATAATTGGCCGCCTTGATACCGTATTGCATGGCCAGATACAGGCTGGTCGGGGTCTTGCCAGAGCGCGAGACACCTACCAGAATGACATCGGCCGAGGACAGGTTCTTGTGCGACTGGCCGTCGTCGTGCGCCAGCGAATAGTTGATCGCCTCGATGCGGTTCTTGTACTCCTCGCTGTCGACGATGTTGTGCGAGCGCCCGATGGTGTGGGTCGACATCACGCCCAGTTCCTGCTCCAGCGGCGCGACAAAGGTCTGGATCAGGTCCATGTGCATGCCGCTGGACTTGCGGATCACGGCCGACAGGTCGTTCTTCACCAAGGTGGAGAAAATGATCGGGCGCTGGCCATCGGCGGCGAAGGCTTCGTTGATCTTGCGCGCCGCCTCGTAGGCCTTGTCCATGGTATCGATGAAGGGCAGGCGGATCTGGCGGAAACGCAGATCGAACTGCGTCAGCACCGAGTGGCCGAAGGTCTCGGCGGTGATGCCGGTGCCGTCGGAAACGAAGAAGACGGTGCGGGCCGCGGAGGGCAGAGGGGGGCGTGGATCTTGTGTCATGGGTTTTCGGATCAAGATTGTGCGTCGTCAATTTGCGCCGCACAAGGTAAAATGGCTGCAACGGTATGATTGTGCTGCACGACGCCAAGAATAACAAGAAGACTGTCTGTGCGCCGCGCGTAAAGATTTCTATCATCAGTAAGGGTGTCATTATGACCAACGCAGTATCGCAACAGCAGGAAGACAAGGACGCGGTGTATGTTGCCTCGTTCGAGCATTTGCGCATGACGGATGTTGAATCCGTCGGCGGCAAGAACGCCTCCCTGGGCGAAATGATCAGCCAGCTGGCGGAAGCCGGCGTGCGCGTGCCCGGTGGCTTTGCCACCACGGCGCAGGCATTCCGCGATTTCCTGTCGTATAGCGCCAACGGCGGCTTGCCGCTGGCCGAACGCATCGCCCAGCGCCTCGAAGGGCTGAACATCGATGACGTGCGCTCGCTGGCGCAAGCCGGCGCCGAGATCCGGCGATGGATCGTGGAAACCCCATTCCAGCCACGCCTGGCCGCTGAAATCGACCAGTTCTATGCCAAGCTGGTGGCCGATTCCGATACCGAAATGTCGTTTGCCGTGCGTTCCTCGGCCACGGCGGAAGACTTGCCGGACGCGTCTTTTGCTGGTCAGCAAGAAACCTTCCTGAACGTGGTCGGCATCGACAACGTGCTCGACGCCATGAAACAGGTGTTCGCGTCGCTGTACAACGACCGCGCCATCTCGTACCGCGTGCACAAGGGTTTTACGCACGCTGAAGTGGCCTTGTCGGCCGGCGTGCAGCGCATGGTGCGTTCCGACCTGGGCGCGGCCGGCGTGATGTTTACCATCGATACCGAGTCGGGCTTCAAGGACGTGGTCTTCGTTACCTCCAGCTATGGCCTGGGCGAGACCGTGGTGCAGGGCGCCGTCAACCCTGACGAATTCTATGTGCACAAGCCGATGCTGGAAAAAGGCAAGTCGCCTGTGATTCGCCGCAATATCGGCTCGAAGCTGCTGAAAATGGAGTTCACGAACGAAGCGAAAGCCGGCCGTTCCGTGAAAACCGTCGACGTGCCCGTCGAAATGCGCAACCGCTACTCGCTGAACGACAGCGAAGTGGTGGAACTGGCAAAGTACGCCGTCATCATCGAGAACCACTACGGCCGTGCTATGGACATCGAGTGGGGCAAGGATGGCCGCGACGGCAAGCTGTACATCTTGCAAGCGCGTCCTGAAACCGTCAAGTCGCAGCAAAAGGCGACCGACGTGCAAGAACGCTTCAAGCTGAAAAGCACGGGCACCGTGCTGACGTCCGGTCGCGCCATTGGGCAGAAGATCGGCGCCGGCCCTGTGCGCGTGATACACGACCCGGCCGACATGGAGCGCGTGCAGCCAGGCGACGTGCTCGTTGCCGACATGACGGACCCGAACTGGGAACCGGTCATGAAGCGCGCTGCGGCCATCGTCACCAATCGCGGCGGCCGTACCTGCCACGCGGCAATTATTGCGCGTGAACTGGGCGTGCCTGCCGTCGTCGGCTGCGGCAACGCCACTGACGTGCTGAAAGATGGCACCTTTGTCACCGTGGTGTGCTCCGAAGGCGACGAAGGCAAGATCTACGATGGCCTGCTGGAAACGGAAGTGTCGGAAGTGGCGCGCGGCGAATTGCCGAAGCTCGACACCAAGATCATGCTCAACGTGGGCAATCCGCAACTGGCGTTCGACTTCCAGTCCGTGCCGAATGCAGGCGTGGGCCTGGCGCGCCTGGAATTCATCATCAATAACAATATTGGTGTGCACCCGCGCGCGATCCTCGAATATCCGAACATCGATGCCGACCTGAAAAAGGCCGTGGAATCGGTGGCGCGCGGTCACGCTTCGCCAAAAGCGTTTTATATCGACAAGCTGGCTGAGGGCATCGCCACCATTGCTGCCGCATTCTGGCCGAAAAAAGTCATCGTGCGCCTGTCCGACTTCAAGTCGAACGAGTACAAGAAGCTGATCGGCGGTTCGCGTTACGAGCCGGACGAGGAAAACCCGATGCTGGGCTTCCGCGGTGCGGCGCGCTACCTGTCGGCCGACTTCTCCGAAGCATTCAACATGGAATGCGAAGCGATGAAACGCGTGCGCAACGACATGGGTCTGACGAACGTGGAAATCATGGTGCCATTCGTGCGCACCCTGGGCCAGGCCGAAAAAGTCATCGACCTGCTGGCGAAAAATGGCTTGAGGCGCGGTGAAAACGACTTGCGCGTCATCATGATGTGCGAAGTGCCGTCGAACGCCATCCTGGCCGACCAGTTCCTCGACCATTTCGATGGCTTCTCTATCGGTTCGAACGACCTGACGCAGCTGACCCTGGGCCTGGACCGCGATTCCGGCATGGAATTGCTGGCGGCTGACTTCGACGAGCGCGATCCTGCCGTGAAAGCACTGCTGTCGCTGGCCATCAAGGCTTGCCTGGCGCGCGGCAAGTACATCGGCATTTGCGGCCAGGGTCCTTCCGACCATCCGGACTTCGCCGTCTGGCTGATGGAGCAGGGCATCGAATCGATGTCCCTGAATCCCGACTCGGTGATCGATACCTGGCAGAAGCTCGCTGCGCTGAAAGCGTAAGCATCTACCCTTTGAAAACCCGCTGCCGCTCACCTGGCAGCGGGTTTTTTTTACGCCTGCCATGCGGCGCACGGCAGTATTCGATGGGCTTGCGCCAGATCAGCTAAAATGATTCTACCAATACATTGAAACGGGAGTTCTCATGGCAAGCAAGAAACCGAGCAAAGTTGCAAAGATCGACATCGGCATCTCCGAGGCGGACCGCGCGAAGATCGCGGAAGGCCTGTCCGGCCTGCTGGCCGACAGCTACACCTTGTACCTGATGACCCATAATTTTCATTGGAACGTCAAGGGGCCGATGTTCAACACCCTGCATCTGATGTTCATGGCGCAATATACCGAGCAGTGGGGCGCGCTGGACCTGATCGCCGAGCGCATCCGCGCCCTCGGCTATCCGGCGCCGGGCACCTACAAGGAATTCGTCAAGCTGGCCTCGATCAAGGAAATCGACGGCGTGCCGCCTGCGCTCGACATGGTCAGTCACCTGGTGTCGGCACAGGAAGCGACTGCGCGCACGGCGCGTCGATTGTTCCCGCTGCTGGAAAAAGCCAATGATCAGCCGACGGCCGACCTGATCACGCAGCGCCTCGATTTGCATGAAAAGACGGCGTGGATGCTGCGCAGCCTGCTGGAAGAATAAATGCCGGGCCGGCGGCGCTAATTCGCCTCCGGCTATTGACGCCATCAGGAATTGCGTTAGACTGCTTGTATATAGGTGTTTGGCAAGAAGAATATCAGGCTGTACTGCGCATTAAACCCCGTCGCTTATGTAGGCTGCGGGGTTTTTTATTTTTGGGTTCACAAGGACGGAGGCATCATGGCTGAATGGGTAGGCTGGTTCGTGGCAGCTGGCGCGGTATTGATCCTGGAACTGTTTACCGGCACGTTTTATCTGCTGATGATCGCCATCGGTATCAGTGCCGGAGGACTGGTGGCGCTGACGGGCGGCAATGGCAGCTGGCAGGCCGTGACGGCCGCCATTGTCGGCGTGGCGGCCACGCTGTTATTGCGGCGCAGCCGTTTTGGCAGGGCGGCGCGGCGCGATGTGGCGCAGGATCCGAATGTGAACCTCGATATCGGTCAAAGCGTGGCGGTCGCGCATTGGGTCGATGGCGCAGCGCGCGTGATGTATCGCGGCGCCTTGTGGGATGTGGAGTTGATTCCCGGCAGCGATGCGCAGGCCGGTCATTACACCATACGTGCCGTGCGTGGCAGCCGTTTGATTGTTGGATAACCTGGAGAATAAATTATGGAAGTAAGCATCGGAAGCGTGTCGTTGATCTTGTTATTGCTGGCACTGGTATTTGTCTTCAAGACGGTCAATGTCGTGCCGCAGCAGCATGCCTGGGTGGTGGAGCGCCTGGGCAAGTTCCATGCAGTATTGGGTCCTGGCCTGAATATTGTCGTGCCTTTTGTTGATCGCATCGCTTACAAGCACGTGCTCAAGGAAATTCCGCTCGACGTGCCGCCGCAGGTATGCATTACGCGTGACAATACGCAATTGCAGGTCGATGGCATTCTGTATTTCCAGATTACTGACGCCATGCGTGCTTCGTATGGCTCGTCGAATTATATTGCCGCCATTACGCAACTTGCGCAGACGACCTTGCGTTCGGTGATCGGTAAAATGGAACTCGACAAGACATTTGAGGAACGCGACCATATTAATACGGCCATCGTGAATGCCATCGATGAATCGGCGGCGAATTGGGGGGTCAAGGTATTGCGTTATGAAATCAAGGATTTGACGCCGCCGAAGGAAATTTTGCATGCGATGCAGGCGCAGATTACGGCCGAGCGCGAGAAGCGCGCCCTGATTGCTGCATCGGAAGGGCGCAAGCAGGAGCAGATCAATATTGCCAGCGGTGAGCGTGAAGCGAACATTGCCCGCTCGGAAGGCGAGAAGCAGGCATCGATCAACCGTGCCGAAGGCCAGGCTACGGCCATCGTTGCGTTGGCGCAAGCCAGTGCCGAAGCGCTGCGCCAGGTGGGCGCCGCTATCCGCGAGCCGGGCGGCGAGGATGCCGTCAATCTGAAAGTGGCCGAGCAGTATGTGGGCGCGTTCGCGCAATTGGCGAAAACGAATAACTCGATTATCGTGCCGGCCAATCTGGGCGATATGAGTAGTTTGATCGCCACGGCGATGCAGGTGGTGAAAACGCAGAAGCCGAAAGGCAGCGTGGCGATGCCCTGATTACCTGATTGGCTGGGAGAATAGCAAACCCGTGACAAGGTCTCGTCAATACTGCCCGCTGTATAGCGGGCAGTTTGCATTTGCGTCAACCCGATTATGTCGTAGTGGCAGGGCCGGAGTATTGGCGGCTGAATGAATTGCGTTGAAAATATTTTCTTCATGCTATGCTATGCGCACTTTGGGGATTATGTGTGGGCGTGCGATGCTTATTTCTTTGATTAGCGTAACATCTACCGCGCAGGATGCAGGCTGGCGTTTGCTGACGAGGCGTGATCGGCGATAGTATTGGGCCCATGCATATTTTGAATTGCAATTTATAATTACTATAAATTGCAATGAAACAAAAAGTACTGCAAAATAAATACAGCCGATGGCGCTGTATTGAATCGCAGGCGCATAAGGCAGAGGTATCGCACAGGCGGTCCATGTGCGATACCCGCCCCCTTGATTGAAGACTTGCATCGCTTGAAAGCCGGGAAAGTAGGGTTTTTGGTAAAAGAATTGTAAAAAACAATCAAATCTTCAGAAAAATCACCTCAGTCGCGTTACAATTGGATAGAATTTAACTGTTCAGTTATATTTTTCAACTCACACAAGGAAATATCATGGATTTGTCGAGCTTATCCCTGTCCGAACTGCGCACCTTGCAGGACGACATCAAGAAGCAAATGAAGAAACGCGAACAGGATGATATGTCCAAAGCGCGCGAGCAAATCCTGGCCATTGCCCAGAGCGTCGGTGTTTCCGTAAAAGACCTGGTTGGTACAGGGATTCGCGCTAAAACGGGCACGGTCGCAGTGCGCTATCGCAATCCGGACGATGCGACGCAGCAATGGACTGGCCGTGGCCGTCAACCGAAATGGGTCAAAGAGTGGACCGATTCGGGCAAGTCGCGCGATCTGCTGAAGGTGTAATACACCGTTCATTCGGATGCTTGTCCTGTGGAGTGGTACAGGTGTAGTACAAGGCAGCATGCAAGCATCCGGAACTTTGTTGATTCATTCGTTGGCCAAGCCGGCCAAGCTGATTTACCTCGGCTTCCTTCCATGGTATTTTTGATGATGCCAGTCTTTTCCCGCCTTATCTGATTCCTTATCTAATTCCTTCCCCGTTTTAGTCCTGTCGCGCCGAGCTTTTTTCAGCTTGCCGCAGATAGTGGCAAAATAAAACCCGGCATATAGCCGGGTTTGTCGGTGCGGTCGCAGCACGCTGCACAGAATGGCGGATCAGCGGCGGTGTGACTTCATTGCCGCCTGCACTTCGCGCGCGCCGTCGCGGTCGCGTTCCGCTGCCCGCTTGTCGTGCTGCTTCTTGCCCTTGGCCAGGCCGATTTCGCATTTCACGCGGCCGCCCTTGTAGTGCAGATTGAGCGGCACCAGCGTATAGCCGGAGCGCTCCACCTTGCCGATCAATTTGTCCATTTCCGTGCGGTGCAGCAGCAGCTTGCGCGTGCGCACGGCTTCCGGGTGGATATGGGTGGAGGCGGTCGGCAGGGCGCTGATATGCGCGCCGAACAGGAAGAGTTCGTCGCCGCGGACGACAACGTAGGCTTCCTTGATTTGTACGCGGGCGTCGCGGATGGCTTTGACTTCCCAACCTTCCAGCACGATGCCCGCTTCGTAGCGATCCTCGATAAAGTAGTCGTGGAAGGCTTTTCTGTTGTCTGCTATGGTCATGAGATGGTAAATGTGCGCGGGTCGGTTAAACTACTGTCTCGCGCAAGCGCGATAAAATCACTATATCCAACATCATAGCAAATGGTTCTTCAATGGCAGTAGTACATAAATCAGTTTTTCTCGGCTATAGCGCCGAACAAATGTTCGCGCTGGTGGCGGCGGTGGAGGATTATCCCAAATTCCTGCCCTGGTGTGGTGCGGTCGAGGTTCGCGAGCGAGGCGAAAACACGGTTGTCGCCAGCGTGGGCATACATTACCACGGCGTGCGCCAAAGCTTTACCACGTCCAACGAAAACGTGCCGCCGAGTTCCATCAAGATGAAGCTGGTGGACGGTCCTTTCAAGACCCTCGATGGCGTGTGGACCTTCAAGGCCCTGCGTGACGATGCCTGCAAGATCGAACTGGACCTGCACTACGAGTTTTCCAGCCGCGTGCTCGAACAGATCATCGGCCCCGTCTTCGGCATGATCGCCAACAGCATGGTCGATTCCTTCTGCAAGCGCGCGGAGACGGTGTATGGCTGAGGCGGACATCAAGGTGCAGGTTTGCCACGCGCTGCCGGACAGCACGTTCCAGTGCTCCTTGCGCGTGCCTGCAGGTAGTACCATCGGGCAGGCGGTGGCACAGAGCGGCTTGCTGCAGGCCATCCCCGGCATCGACCTGAGCATCAATATGGTGGGCATCTATGGCAAGAAGAGGCCGCTCGATACCGTCTTGCACGAGCACGACCGGGTGGAAGTGTACCGGCCCTTGCAGGCGGACCCGAAGGAGGCGCGCCGACGCCGCGCCAGTGGCAAGTCCGGGAAGGGCTGAGCAGGCAAGGCGGCGGCGTGGCCGCTGCCCGGCGGGCGCGATTTTTTGCTATTTTCAAATATCTTTTCTATGCTGCAAGGACGGAGGGTACTTTTTTCTGTATAACTTGCTTTCTTCTGCCACAAGCAAGCATCCATGCGGGTTCCAGTCGTTTTGCCGTTTCCATGGGCGAAACGTGGGCGAAAATACTAAGCAGTCCCAGCCTTAATCCCATCTGTCATTTTGCAATACTGATCAGGCAACACGCCACCTTCCTGCTCTACCCAGCGGCCATACGTTCGTGTGATCATGGTCGTATCGGTATGCCCCATTTGCTTTGCCACGTACATTGCGTTGGCGCCCGTCGACAGCAGCGTCGACGCGAAGGTGTGCCTTGTTTGATACGGATTGCGGTAGCGGACCTGGGCCTTCTTGATCATTGCCGCCCAGAAGAGGCTCAGGCGCTGCGTGTTGTCCCAGCCCTGGCCGGTGGCCGGATCAAGGAACACCAGGCCGCCAGCAAGGAAGCTATGTTGTTTTTGTGCAACCAGCGCCTCGACGGCACCGCGCCGCAGGTCAACCAGGCGGCGGCCGGCGCGCGTCTTCAGTTCCTCACGCGACTCACCCATAACGCGCGAGCGCTCCACCTTCGCCTTGAACCCGGCCCAGTCGATCGATTCCCAGCGTAACGCGATGTATTCACTCGGGCGCATGCCTGTGTAAAAGGCAAACTGAAAGACGTTCCTGGCCTGGCCCTGAGCCGCCCCGAGGATGGCCGCGATCTCCTGGGCGGAAAACGGATCCACTTCGTATTCCGCCTTGTACGCGTCGCGATCCAAGGTTTTTTGCAATTTCACCCGGTCCAGCGGATTGCTGTCGATCAGATCGTCGTTTATCGCGAGCTCCAGCGCGCCGCGCAGAGGGATGAGAATTTGACGGACCGAGGTGGCCTTCAGCGAAAGATCGACAATCCAGGTGCGCAGCGCGGCCGGCGTAAGGTCGGTGAGCAGGGTGTCGCCCCATTGCCCCAACAGAATTTTGTCGCGCACGCGTTTGTAGCTTTTCAAGGTACTGGGCGCGAGGATGCGCTCATAGATTTCGAATTGCTGTTTAAGCAAATCGCCGACCGTCAAATCCTTGCCCCGAGGTTGCAAGCCGAACTTCTTCAGTTGCGTCGATTCGGGGAAGTACTTGGCATAGCTGAAATTGCCCAACGCAATTGCGTTCAGTATCTCGCCGCGCAGGCGCTCGGCGTATTTGATGTTTGCCTTGCTGTGCGCAATCTTCAGCGTTTCCCTGCACTCAGTTCCCCGGTACATGAATTTTATGCGGATCGATTCGCTTTGGACGCCCGACCGGAGTTCGACGCCTGGCGGACTGGACTTGCTTGTTCCCATGTTGCTACCCATTCTTCTACTGCCGGCAGGTTGATCCACAGCCGGCCATCCACAATTTTGCATTGATTGCCGTCGAGCCACTTGCCAGCCTTGCGGCGGGCCTGCACGGAATCGACGGAATCGCCTGATATTTCGACGTAGCGCTCCAGCTTCACCCAAGCCAGAGGCTGTCGCTCTGCCTCTGCCTTGGCGGCCGCCGCGCGCGCATTGCGCTCGATGGTCTCGACCAGCTTGGCCACCATGTCGTGCTCGCTCATGTTCAAGGCGTGCTCCCGGGTGCCATTTGCGGAATTGCGGCCGGCAGCGGCGAGTGTTTCGGCTTGGCCGCCTGCTTGGCGCGGATCGCCTCGACCTTCGTCCAGATCCTGGCCAGCTCCATCTCGCCTGCGGCTTGCATGTCCAAGCCTTGGGCCAGGCACAGGGCGGCTAGCGTGACCATGACGCCACCGACTTCCTGCGCGCGCTCGCCAACCGGGCGACCGTACACATAGTCGACCAGCTGGTGCGCCTCGCTGGCGGTGCAGCCGCATGCCTGCACCAGCTCCAGCGACTCTTCGAGGAAGCGGTGATTGCGCTCGGCGCCGTCAGCGGAGATTTTGGCGCCGAAGCACGCCATCATCCAAGGCTGCACGCAGCTCTGAAATGAATCGGTGGGCGTTACACTGACGGGTGTATTGTGTTGCTCGTTATTTATCATTGCGGTTGCTCCAATATGGTTATTTCGGTGGCCGAAACCGTTTTGCCCAGGCCCAGGTCGTCGGCCAGCAAGAAGCCGCCTCTCAGTTCAAGCATCTGCGCCGCGAAGGCCTGGTACTCGCGTGCCGGCTTGGCGAGCTTGATCTCGAAAGGCGTCACATGGCCAGCCATCAGGTCAGCCAGCCGCGTCTCGCTGTCCCGGTGATGATCAGCCAGCCGGTCCATGATGTCGCGGCGGTCGACGTCCATTGGGTACCGATCGATAAACCAGGCCAGTTCGCGCGTATTCTCGGGCGTCACTGAAATGCAGATGTGCTTAGCGGCGTGATGCGGTACGCGTGGGAAAACGCGCTTGAGTCGTGCCCGCACGAATGGCTCGCCTTGGATCAGCCAGAAACGCTCGGTGTAGTTGATGGTTCCGTATGTCGAAGTCAAAACGATGCTCCTGTCAGTTTAATAATGCGCATTGGCTTGCCGTGCAGTTGGTCGACCTTGGCACCTGCATTGCCCCAGAACCTGGTTGTTACCAGCACCACGGCTGTAACGTCGGGCCGGGCGGCGTATCGGGCGATTTGCGTGAGCGCCTGCGACAGCGAACCTTTAATCTTGGCCTCGATGACGATGCCGGGCGCTACGAGGAAGTCGAAGCGATCCTTCGGCCCGGCCACCACCTCGCGCTGGAATTCGATTCCGGCTTCGGTAAGCACCTGCGCCATGCCCTCGTGCAGGGCCACCTCGTTCGCAAATCGGTACGCGAAGCGCGGCAGCGTTTCCGCCACGCTGCGCAGGATCATTGCGCTCATGCTGCAGTCGCTTTCTCGCCCGGTGCCGCAAACATATCGACGGTTTTGGTGTCCCGCACTACCAGTGGCGGCGGCACGTCCAGGAATTCGCCGATGGTCAGCGCGTTGTCGCGTGGGCCATACGGCAGGCAGTCAACCGTCCACTCGTCCGGAAGGTCGCCCTCAGTCCGAATTTCCTCATCGGCCACCGCGTCGATGGGCTGGTCTTTGATCTCGCCAAAGTTCGACTTAAAGCGGATTTCTGCTTCCTGTTCGCTGGTGGCCATGATGACGGCCGTCAGGGTGGCGCTGACGGTGTAGAGGCGGTTGATCATGTGGCGCTGCCTTTCAAGACTTCGCGCACGCTGACCATCACCTCATCGAACTCGGCCGACGTGCACGGCATGCCTTCGTCGTGATCGGTGATGCCATCGCTGTCGTCGAGCTTCTTGATCGCCAGGAGCAGGGCGCTCGCCGCGCTCAGCTTTTCTTCCAGGCCTTTGGCGTAGGCGCCCATGCTGCGCACGTTCCAGCCGCCATCGAGCGCGCCGTCGGGCAGGCCATCGAGCGCATTCCAGCAGGCGACCAGGTGCTGCGCGTTGGCCTCGCGCATGCCCGGGTTGTTCGCGCCAAAGTCGATGGCGACCGCCACACCAGCTTGTCCGCCCATGCCACGGATCACGGTTTCCGGGCTGCAGCCGTCGTCCTGGCCCGTTTCTGCTACGAAAAGCAGGTCAGGGGTACGCACGCCGCTCATGCTGCCGCTCCCGTTACGGCCGCCACCGTATAGACGCCCTGTGTGCCCTTGATCACGCCTGCGACCCCCATCGCCTCGATCAGGCGGGCCGCGCGGTTGTAGCCGATTTTCAGATGGCGCTGCACCAGGGCGATGGACGCACGCTGGCTGGTGCGAACGATTGCCACGGCCTGCTCGTATAGCGCATCGCTCGCGCTGCCGTCGCCGGGTGGGACGGCGTCGGCTGCCCTAGGCTCCAGGTCGTGCATCGTGAGACCACGCTGTGCGAGTTGGCCAGCAATATGATCATCCAGCGACAGCACCACCCGCTGTTCGCGCACTGGCTCGTGGCCTTTGGCCGGCGCCGCGTCAACGGCCGGGCCCGGCGGCCGCGCATCCACCTCCGCTTCGCCACCCAGCGCATCAACCAGGTCGGCCAGCATCTTGGCCAGCTCGCCAGTCATCAAGGTGAAGTCGCTGTCGAAGCGCTCGTCGGCCGCCTCGCCAATCGCACATTCCCGCAGTATGTCCAGCGCCTTGACGCTCTTAATGGCCAGACTCTCGTCCAGCACGAAGGAAATCTTGTCGTTCCAGGTCATGGCCAGGCGGGTGCACTGCTTGCCGGCGGCGATATGGCGGCGGATATCGTCCACCTCCAAGGTGTGGCGCTTGTAGGCCACCTGGGCCTTGCTCTCGCCCGTGGCGCGCATGATCGCATCCTGGTCGACCGTGAAGCCGGTAGGGGATTCGTCCGCCTGCAGCCATTCCGTCATCGCGCCCACTGGGGAGCGCTGCACGCGCAGGCTTTCCAGCGGCAACTTGTCGACGGATTTCAGCAGCAACTTGATCACCTCGTCCGCCTTGCTCGGGCTGGCTGCCTCCACCACCAGCCATCCATTCACTGGATCGATCCACACGGCGGTGGTACTGAGAATGGCGAACGCGCGCGGCAGCAACTCGTCGGTGACGCGCTCCTTCAGTTCCTTCATCGCCTTCTTGCCGGGCGCGAAGCCCTGGGCTTCTTCCATTTCCAGCGCGCGGGCGGCGGCCACCTGGTTGATGACGGTCGACGGCAGCAGCTTCTTCTCGGTTTTCAACTGCAGCAGGAACTGGTCGGCCACGGCGTGCACCAGCGGCTGGCCGGTGCCGCGCGGCGGGGCCCAGCCCTGGCGCACCAGGTCCATGCTGGTGGCGGGCGTGAACTGCTGCGGCGCCAGCGCTTGTTCGAGCGTGGTTGCCGTCATTGCCCAAGGGGCGGGCAAGCGGTAAATCTGAAGGTTCTTGAAAAACATGGCATTTCCTTATTCTGAGAAAACGACACCGCGCGCGGCGCCAAAGGCGTATAGGAATTCTATGAACTGCGCGGCTTCCTTCACGTAGAAGTCGCTGGTCTGGACGCCCAGCTGCACGATCCGGCGCCCGTCGAAGCTGGGTGTCACGCGCCCGTCGTGGTGCAGCGGCGTGCCGGCCAGGCGCATTTCGTCGGCAAACTCGTCCACCAGCAGCCGCTTCATGTCATCCGCATCCCACTTGCGCCCGATGTGCTCGACCTGCTTGGCGATTTCGCCGATCATTGCGTGATACTTTTCTTCCTGGGCCCGCTTTTTCTTCGGCTCGGAAAACACGACCATCCAGCCGGGCGGTGCGGTCTTGGCAAATTCAACCGCCCGGCGCCGTGCTTCGTCGTGTACGAGGAAGTAGGTTTGCTTCGTCATGGCGGCGCTCCCGCTGGGCCGTGCGCCATCATGCCGGTACCGCCTCTGCCGCCAGCCGCTTGGCCGCGTCGTACTGCTCGATGCCCCAGGCCAACGCGTAGCAGCACCAGACGAAACGGTGCGAGTAATCATCGCTATCTACCTCGTAAAAGTCGGGAAAAACGCGCTTCCCGTTCCAGACAAAGTCCATCGCCGCTCTGTAAGCTACGTCGGCGCCATCATCCGCATGGTCCAGCACTTCTGATTGAAGCTCGTCGCGCAGGCCGTGCCCGAGCTTTCCAGCCAGCCCCCGTTGTTCAATCCAGTCCATGACATTCGCCTTGAACTTCTCAGCCGAATACTTCCGGTAGCCGTCGCGATCTGTCGCCTGGAGCTTTTCACCCCAGTACGACAGGTTGACCGCCAATTTAGCGCCGTTACGTTTTTTGTAGTCCCGGTCGGTACGGAAAAACTCAAACATGTCGGTCAGCCGCTGAAATACATACGTGCCCATGTCGCCGGTGTAGCAGAGGTAGCCGGGCCAGGTAATCAGGTCGAAGTGCATGCAGACCGTGCCGGGGCGCGAGAAGCGAGCATGCCGACCGTTGCCACCATCGTCACGCAGCACGGTCATTTCGTGGTCTGCAACGTCCCGGAGGAATTGCGCTTCAGTGCAGGCGGTGGCACTCATGCTTTTTCCGCCTTTAAAGCCGTCACGCGTTCCAGGTCATAGCAGCCGCGAACGCCATCGAGCCAGATGACTGCGCTGTGGCCGCCCATGACCTGCGCCTCGCTGGTCGTGACCGTCTCGCGGACCTCACCACCATCCAGCTTGACGCTGACGGCGGCGCCGACCTGGTGCGCGGCGTTGAACTTGTCGCAGGCCGCTTGCAGCTGCGCGGCGGACTTGCGGGCCGGGCGGCCGGTCACGCTGCACCGCCCAGGTCAGCCACGTCGATCACGATGCCGCGGCAATACGCCTCGCCGTCTTCCACGATTTCGAAGGTGGCGTGCGGCACGTCGGTACGGTAAGTCCAGCTGTAGCCTTCTTCGGCGGACCACAGCGCCTCGATGGAGTGGGCGGCAGGTTGGCGCGCGAACAGGTCTTTCAGTTCGTCATCGTCCACGACGTTTTCGCGGTCGGGAAGCAGGCCCTTGGCATCGATGTGCGCCGTACCGCCGTCGTAGCAGTTAAATTCGGCGATGATTGCGCCGCGCAGTTCCATCAGGTCGTCGTTGGCGCTGAAGATGACGATCAAGCCGGCCGTCTTGGCCTGCATTTCCTCTTCCTTCAGCATTTCCTTGCCGTATTCGCGGCCCGTCAGCAGGCCTGCCAGCAGTTCCTTGCTCAGCTTGACCGGTGGCAGCTCAATGGCCGGCATGCCCATGTTAGTGCACGGATGCTTTTCTTTATGGGCTTTAATGTGGAGCGCCAGATACTCTCCCAGGGACTTGGCGCTGGCCATGGCGCTGTATTCGATCAAGGTGACGTTCGCGTAGTGGTAGACGTTGCCTGGCTTCGCGCCTTGGAACATCTGCACGGCGAGCGTTTCGGTCGCAGGGTCATGGCCAATGGCGGCCAGTGCCGACGATGCTACGGGCTTGAGAGGTATGGAATTTGCGGTATGCATGCGGGTTCTCCAGGGAAGGGTAGGGTATTGGGTGGTCAATTACGCAGGCTCTGCGGCCAGCGCAGCGCGGGCCGCAGCGAAGTCGATCAACTCCAGCGCGGAAATCATGGTGAGAACATCCAGCTTCGAGTTGTTGGCCAGGTCGCGCAGGTACGACACGTCGTCGTAGATTTCATCAGCTGCGTCGGCCAAGTCCGTCGGCACGCTGGTCACCGCAGCCGGCGCCGGCGCAACTTCCACCACGCGCACCGCCTCGGCAGCTGCATGATCATCAAACTCTTGATCGATGATCAGCGCTTCGACATGGTCGGCCACCACGCGTGCCGCCATTTGCTCGACAGCCAGTGCATCAGCTTTGCGCTGTTCGGCGGCTGCCTGTTCGTCAGCCAGCGCCTGGCGGGCGACGGCGAGCTTTGCGAGTTCGGCGTCGATCTTGGCTTGCGCCTCAGCGGCCGCGCGGTTGCGCTCGACCTGTTCCAGGCGGGCGACCTCGGCGCGGCGCACCTCTTCAGCTTTCGCTGCGGCTTCGGCCTGTTCACGCTGTTGACGCGCGGCCAGGTCCAGCGCCGCCTGCTGGTCGGCTAACTTCTGGGCGGCGGCCTCGTTCTCGGCAGCGATGCGCTGGTTCTTGGCGGCGACCCTGGCGTTTTCCTCGGCCTGCTCGGCGCGGAGCTTGTCGGCGGCGGCAATGTCGGCCAGGCGCTGGGCTTCGGCGGCTTCGGCGGCGACGCGCACTGCCAGTATGTCCAGCATCTGCGCCAGCGTGGCAGCCTTCAGTTCGACCGCTTCGGCCAGTCGCTCCTGGTAAATGGTGTCGGTGATCTGCATCGCTTCGAGATTGTCGATTGACGCCTGCGTGGCGGCCGCCGTCTTGTCGATGAATGCCGCGTCAGTGCCGCGCTCGCGGATGCCTTGCAGCGCGCTGGCGATCGCGGCTATGCGGTCCATTTCCGCCGCCAGTTCGTCAGCCTTGCGCTTTTCCTCGATGGCATCAAAGCCGTCGCGCAGCAACTGCAGCCGAGTTTCCTCGGCGCTGATGATCTCGACCAGGCGCGCAGCTTCGGTTTTGACGGCAGCCGTAAATTTCTTGGCGTCCTCGGTTGCATCGGCGGCAGTGTGGCCGACAGCAACGCGCGAGTTTTTCAGCTTCATGTAAGCCGTGTGGCATTCCTCGCGGCCTGCCTTGTTCGTCACGGTGACAATACTGGCGGATGCTTTGATCAGTTCGCGCAGCGCAGTTTCGGTTTTGGTGCTACTGAGGGCTAGCGCGGCGCGTGCGGCCGGCGGCAGGGTGGCGATTGCGTTGCTTTCGGCTTCGGTGACTGCGTTCATGTTTTCTTCCTATGGTCGGGTTTTGGTGGGTGGCTGAGCGGTGCTGATGCCGTCCCAGCCGGGCCTATTGCGCTTGAGTCAGAACTCGGTACTGGAGTTGCGGCCGTGGCGCGAGCGCTCCATCTGTCGCGATTCCACGTGCACCGAGTGGCCGACGTTGCTGTAGGCAAAAGGAATGTCGTCATCCATATCGGCGAAGTTCGGCGCCGGGGCGGGTGCTGGCCGGGGCGCCGGGCGTGGCGCTGGCGCCTGAGCAGGTGCTGGTGCCGCAGCCGGACTACCAGCCAGTTCGATGTCCAATACTTTGCCCGCCAGCTTCGTGGCAGCGCCGTTCGCGCCTTGGTAGGTCTCGATGTGCACTTCATCCAGCGTCACCGCAATCAAGGTGCCCTTGAGCAGGTACGGAGCCAGCGCTTCGGCGCGCTTGCCCCACAGTGAGCCATCGACCCATTGCGTAGGGCGCTTGCCGCTTGAGTCTTTCTTGCCCCACGTGAACGCCAGTGACAGGCTGCACACCGCATCTTGATTTGCTGTGTGGCGGATTTCCGCATCGCGCCCGATGCGCGCCAGTCCAAATAATTTAGCCATTTTGATATTCTTTCGCTCAGTTAGATTTGTGTTCCAGGTTGATGCGCGCTACGGTGTTGAGTAGGTATTTCTGTGCTACCCGGCACTTGTTAACCATTTTTTCTTCCAGCGCCGCGTCGCGCTGGTAGGTGATGCTGGTGAGCCGCAGCGCCGGGTCGATGTGCTCGACCTCGTGCAATTCGCGCTGCTCGTAGCGGATCAGCTCGTCCGGCGTGTTCAGCATCACGAAGCACACCTCGTGCTCAGGAACGTCCCACAGCCGCATGTAGGCCCGGCCTTGCCACTCGTACAGGCTGTCGTGGCAGTCCTCGCTCAGTGCCGGGAAGGTGTCGAGATCCCATGACACTTTGGTATCGATGGTCTTTACGCCAGGGACGTAGATGTCGCACTCGCCGGTCAGAAATTCATCTTCGCGGCGCTCGGTGTTCTTCGTGTAGCTCTCGAAGCGCAGGCGGTTGATCATGTCGATCGCCTCGTCTTCGCAGGCCAGGCCTTTGTCCATATATTTCGTCTCGACCACCTTGTTGTAGGAGTAGACGAACTGCTTTGCCAGTTTCCCCAAGTAGGTCTTGGCACCAGCGGACAGCGACATTTCCTTGTAGGGCGCCAGCAATTCCTTGTCGGCGTCGGTCTTGCGCGCCCTGGCGGCGACCTCCAGCAGAGCTGCCGGCAGCAGCGACTTGTCGATGGATATTGCGTCGGTCATGATCATGCCGAGCGAGGATGGGTGAAATTTAAGCACTTTTCACCTCGTCGTTGACCTGGGTGAGCTGGTCTTCGGTCAGGATATTTTCCTTAACCAGGCGCGCCACAGTGAATTTGCCGGCTTTGATTTGCGCGATGGCGGCGACCAAGCCTTTCGGTCCGATTGGGCGAGGCGCAGCAACTACAGCAACCGGCGCTTCCTGCGCGCCACCGCGGCCGTCATCGTCCATGTCCTTGGTGGCCAAGCCGCACGCGCCCAGCAGCGTGTAGCGTTGCAGGTAGGTCACGGTGCTGGCGATCTGCTGGATGCCATTCTTCTTGCCGGAGTTATCCGGCGGCGCCTCCATCGTGGTCGACTTGCTGTGGCCCAGCACGTGGGTAAGGGAGCAGCTGACAACGATCATGCCGCTTTCGGGTTGTTTGGTGTCCCAGTCGTGGCTGATACCGTGCCGCGCCAGAGATTCAATAACGACTTCGCAGATGCCGCCAAGCGTGGCGTGGTCATACGAAATGCCCGAGTGAGACACGTTTTTGTCCTTGAAAATAGTCGGCGCATTCTTTTTGAACTCGGCCATGGCAGCCACGAAAGCCATGCGGGCCTTATTGGCGTTGTCGCGCTCTTGCAACTCCATCAGCTTTTCCAGGCGATCGAGATCAGCGCCGCTGTCCAGCGCATAGCGCAACAGGTCTGCGGGGCCAACAGTACTCAGGCTCTGCCGCTGAGGCGCTGTGGTCGAAAGTTCACCCTGATCGTGCTCCACCACCTGCATGGCGGTGCGGCTTTCTTGCGTAACTGCGTTCATGACTTTTTCCTTGTGAGTTTTATGATTTCTGCCTTCAACAGCGCCAGGCGGACGGCGTAGACGATTGCGTGGCCGGCATGCCAGTTGCGCAGGGCCTGGCTGGCCACGTCGATCACGGCTTGGCTGACGACGTCCACTGCGCCTCCCGATGGGAGCGGCCCAGCTGCTTCACGCGCGCGGCGGATGCATCCAGGTCGATCAGCGCTTCGATCTGCGCAGTGATCAGTTCCTTGCGCATTTCTTCCAGCCCGGCCAGTTCGCGGCGTACGCCGGCCAGGCGCATCTTGTTCATGCTGTGCTGGTGCTGCGCCTGGTAGTGGCGGTGGACAGCCAATAGGCGGTGGAAGAGGGCGATCATGTGCGCACCATTACCGTGACACCCAGGGCGCCTGCGTCATAAGCCGCGTCCTGCAGGGCGCCCAGGTCGCCAATGGCCGGATAGCTGCGCACGCCGTCGGCGGTGCGGATGGTGATGATGTAGCTCATGTCCTGCTCCTCTGGTTATTTGGTGCCCCGCTGGGAGTCGAACCCGGCCGCTAAGCCATCCTCCGAGTTAGTGTCCTCGGCGCTCTCCACTGAGCTAACGGGGTATTTATTCCTGCGTACGCCAGGAAGCGCGTGTGATAGGCGGGCTACTTTCACCTTCTCGCTTTCAAGCCAGGCTAGACGCATAGCGGTTACTGGGTTGGGTACGGATCGGGTACTAGCCAATCGGATTCAGTTATGCGGCCACCACCCAGATTTCCCCTACCGGCTCTGCAGAACTGCAATGGCTTGCGGCCAAAGCGCAGGGCGAAATCTGTGTGGTTCCTGCGCTTGCCCTTTCGGGTCACCTGCGCAGGGAGGTGGGAATTCCTCCACGGTGCCGTGCTGCTTTTCGGGTGGCAAATCCCTTGTTTCCGCCTTACCTCCGGCGCGGCCGACCGTTAAACCTGCAATTTCTCCAGCGCCACCGCCTGGGCGCGCGTCTTGGGCTGGCAGTTCGCCGGATCGTCGCGCGCCAGCCGGGCGGCGCTGTCGATCTCCCTAGTGGCCACGGCCACCGCATCCTCGTAAATCGTGCCGGCCACAAATTCCCGCATCGCCGCGCCAGCCGTGGCGTCGTCGCATGCAAGGGCGGTGCGCGCCAGCACATTCATCACGCCGCGCTCGGCCAACTTGTCGAGCAACAGGTTGGCGATGCCGCTGGAGCCGACGCTGCCCGTCAGCACGACGGTGCGTGCGGCTTCATATTTCTCGGCTGTCAGGCAGGTGATCATTTCTTCGCGCAGATCGGCGGCGTCGTGGTCGCGGGCGCTCATGGCGATCAGCTGCGCGCTGGAATGACGATTGCCGGGATCACTTCGCCGTGGGCGATGTAGACCGCTTCTAGTGCTGCGAGCTCTGCTGGGGACATGTCGTACTCCTGTGTTTGCTTTCGATGGAGTGAACTATAGCAGTGCTACAGTTTATGTGCAATAGCAATGCTACAGTTTATGTTAAAATTCTTTCGCCGCCTCAAAAGCGACCGGATGCCCGGACCAAATCACGCCGGGCAGCGCGAGTCCAGATAGATGGAGCCGGCGAACGCTACGCAGTACCCAGGGTATTAACGCGAAACGGGCGTAGTGGAAGGGCCGCAAGAAGGACGACTGGCGGCAACGATGGGTGATAGTGGGGAGAGTCGAGTCGGGGGCTGGAAACGGTCAAAGTCTTCCCTATGCGCAGTGTCCGAAGTCGAAGAGGGGCATTCAGCGTTCTCACGGAGCCAGGCTTTATCGCTTGGCTACTGGGAGAGTGCTGCCCAGGAACCGAGTCTCCAAGGGCATAGACTTCAAAACAGTAGCTTTAGAACTTGGAAAAGCAAGATCAAAAGCTTACTTCAAGAGCAAGATAATGATTTTTTAGTACCAATTACAGAGCAAATAAGAGTGGAAAATAATTTCGCCCGCTGGCGCAAAAAAATCGCCGGGCGATGCTGCGCGCAGTAGCGCACTGGGCTGGTGGCCGTGCTACTCTTGATTTTCCGCCCTTCAATCAAACCGACTGGACAATCACATGAATGATCGCGTTTCCGAAGAGTTGCTTGCTGAGGCGGCAGGGCGCCATGCGGCGCGCATCAGTGGCGTCACCAGCATCGTCAAGGCCGAGTACAACGGGGCGGCATTCACCTTCCAGGATAATGGCTGGTTTAACGCCACAGCTGCGGCCAAGCGGTTTGGCAAGCGGCCAGTAGACTGGCTGCGCCTGCCGGAAACTGAGCGGTACATACTTGCCAGGTGCGAACACCTCAAAGTGCAAAAATCTCACTTTGTAAAAACAAGCCGTGGTGGCAATACCAGAAAATCCGGTTTTGCTGGAACCTGGCTTCATCCGAAGCTGGCGGTGATTTTCGCGCGCTGGCTTGACGTTGATTTTGAAATTTGGTGCGATGAGCAGATTGATCTCTTGCTGCGCGGCGAGCCATTAGATGAGGGTAGTGCAGAGGAGCTGACTGGGTATTTCGGTCCATCGTGCCCACCGATTCCGGTCCATTGTGCCCAGCCATTCCGGTCCATCGCGCCCACCCATTCCGGTCTATCGTGCCCAGTTTGAGGGCCAGACCGGAATCACTGGTCACGA
>NZ_PEBS01000031.1 GCF_002869965.1 Janthinobacterium sp. ROICE36 | reverse complement strand
AATACAGCGCCTGGAAATCATCGTTCATGTTGGCCAGGATGGCATCGACCAGTACTCGCAATTTGCGCAAGGGATGCGCATCCGGGATGCGTTCCTCCAACGAGCGGTAACTGTACAGAGAGTGCTGGGTGACGTCGGTCTTGCGCATGATGGCGGTGGGAAAGTGGGGCTGATGAAACAACGTTTACCGGCCCGTGATGGTTGACGGGCACGGCGATTAATTCAACACCCTGTTAGCTGTAACAAATGATTACCGCGCCCTGGCGCCAGGGATGCCTCGGCGGACAAGCACGGCGAATGCCGGTAGAATCTTGTGTTTAGTTAAGCTTGCCGCCCATGCCACACACCACCTCGTTCACCCTGCCCGCCGTCCGTACCGAAATTTCTTCGCTGTGGAAGCTGGCCTGGCCCATCCTGATCGGCCAGCTGGCGACCGTTGGCATGGGTGCGGCCGACGTGGCGATGACGGGCCATACGAATCCCGAGGAACTGGCGGCTGTGTCGCTGGGTGCGGCCATCTGGTCCATCGTGCTGGTCACCGTGAGCGG
The DNA here is from genome assembly GCF_002869965.1 of Janthinobacterium sp. ROICE36. GTDB lineage: Bacteria > Pseudomonadota > Gammaproteobacteria > Burkholderiales > Burkholderiaceae_D > Janthinobacterium. The sequence goes on along the minus strand of NZ_PEBS01000031.1, from coordinate 60,902 downwards.
CATCATGATGGCGATCAATACCTTGGTGGCGCATGAAATCGGCGCGGCGCGCCACGACCAGGTGCCGCACATCGTGCGCCAGTCGTTGTGGAAAGCGCTACTGGTGGGCCTGGTGGCTTGCCTGCTGACGAACATGGCGGCGCTGGTGTTCGACCACCTGATGCTCGAACCAGCCGTGGCGGCCAAGGCCAAGCTGTTCGTGCACATCATCAGCTGCGCGCTGCCGCCGTTTGCCGCCTACCGCGCGCTGTACGGCTACAGCACCAGCATCAACCAGACCAAGCCCGTGATGGTCATCGCGCTGGCCGCCCTGGCGCTAAACATTCTCGTCAACTACCTGCTGATCTATGGCCACTGGGGCATGCCGAAGATGGGCGGCGTGGGCTGCGCCGTGGCCACCACCTGCTGCGTGTGGATGATGCTGCTGGCCATGCTGGCCTGGATCAGGATCGCGCCCGCCTACCGCGCCACGTATCCGTTCACGCACTGGGAGTGGCCGCAGCCGTCGTCCATCGGCCCCATGCTGCGCCTGGGCCTGCCCATCGGCGTGACCTATTTTGCCGAAGTGAGCGCGTTTGGCGTCATCAGCCTGCTGGTGGCGCGCTTCGGCGTGATCCAGGTGTCGGCGCACCAGATCGCGCTCAATTTCTCGTCCGTTGTCTTCATGGTGCCGCTCACCTTCGGCATCGCGCTGGTCACGCGCGTGGGCCATGCCGTGGGCGAAGCCAATCTGCGCCGCGCCCGCTTCATTTCTTGGGTGGGCGTGGCCATGTCGCTGACGGCGGCCATCGTTTCGGCTACGCTCATCACCGTCTTCCGCCACCAGATCGCGCAAGCCTATACGTCCGACCCGCAGGTGCAGGCGCTGTGCGCGCAGCTGCTGCTGTTTGCCGCCCTGTTCCAGCTGTCCGACGCCACCCAAGTGGCCACTTCCTGCGCGATTCGCGGCTTCAAGGTGACGCGCCAGCCGATGCTGATCCAGCTGCTGGCCTTCTGGGGCTTCTCGCTGCCCATCGGCTACGTGCTGGGCCTCGCGCCGGCCGGATTCCCCTGGTCGCCGGACCAGCCGATGGCCGCCGCCGGTTTCTGGATCGGCCTGGTCGCGGGCTTGACGGTGGCCGCCGTGCTGCTGACCTGGTATTTGAACCGGCTGTCGCTGCAGCGCCTGCGCGCCGCCCGATAAGCCAACAAGGAAACCGCCATGCCGCAACAACGCCCCTTCAGGCAAGTCGATGTCTTCAGCACGATACCCTTCTTGGGCAATCCGCTGGCCGTGGTGCTCGACGCGAATGGCCTCGATGACGCGCAGATGCAGGCGATCGCGCGCTGGACCGGCCTGTCGGAAACCACCTTCGTGCTGGCGCCACGCGATCCCGCCGCCGATTACCGCGTGCGGATTTTTTCGCCCGAGATGGAATTCCCCTTCGCCGGCCACCCGACCTTGGGCACGGCGCACGCCCTGCTCGATGCGGGCATGCAGCCCAAGGGCGCGCGCATCGTGCAGGAATGCGGCGTCGGCCTGGTGCAGATAGAACGCGGCGCCGGCGGCGTGCTGGCGTTCCAGGCGCCGCCCTGCACCACGCGCGCGCTCGCCCCCGCGCTGCTGCCGCTGCTGCACACGGCGCTGGGCGACCCGGCGGCCGCTGGCGGCAGCGTCGTCGACATGGGCATCCGCTGGCTGTGCGTGCCGCTGCCAAGCGCTGCGGCCTGCCTGGCCGTCCATGCCGACAGCGCGGCGCTGACGGCATTGCTGGCTGCGTCAATGGCTGACGGCCTGGCCCTCTACGGCGCGCACGGCGCCGGCGGGCCGGCCGATTACGAAGTGCGCGCGCTGCTCAGCGAGCACGGCGCGCTGGTCGAGGACCCCGTCACGGGCAGCGCCAACGCCTGCATCGCGCAGCTGCTGGCGGGCGCCGACTACCGCGTGCGCCAGGGCAGCTGTCTGCAGCGCGACGGCCGCGTTTCCGTCAATTTCCGCGATGGCCACGCCTGGATAGGCGGCGCATGCCTGACCGTGATCACAGGGTCGATATTGGCCTGAATCGGGAAAAGCGCCATGCAATGGGCGGCGATTGAGCATTTTTGACGAAGGAAATAAGGCCACGATGATCTTATTCCGTGGCCGGGGCTATCGCATAAAGGGGCACGCTCTGGTATCGTCTTACGCTTGGCAATTCTTCCAACTACCGAGACATCCATGCGTTTTATTCTTTGTTTTTTGGCCGCGATGGCCAGCGTTCCCGCATCGGCTGAAAAGCTGACCCTGGATCGCATCCACGCCGACCCGGCGCTAGCCGGCCCCGGCGTGCGCAACCTGAAGGTCTCGCCCGACGGCGAGCGCGTCACCTTCCTGCGCGGCCGCGCCGACAACCAGTTCCAGCTCGACCTGTGGGAATTCAAGCTGAAGGACAAGAGCACGCACCGCCTGGTCGACTCGAAGGCGCTGGTGCCGAATGAAACGATTTCGCCCGAAGAGCAGGCGCGCCGCGAACGCGAGCGCACAGCCAGCCTGAACGGCATTCTCAGCTACAGCTGGTCGCCCGATGGCAAGCAGCTGCTGGTGCCGCTGGCCGGCAATCTGTACCTGGTCGATGCGGCCCACCCGGACCAGGCGCGCCTGGTCGCCAAGGGCAATGTGCTGGACCCGAAAATCTCGCCGAAAGGCCGCTACGTCTCGTTTGTGCGCGATCAAAACATCTATGTGATCGACCTCAAGACGGACAAGGAACGCCAGCTGACCACCGATGGCAAGGGCACCATCCACAACGGCGAAGCCGAATTCGTGGCGCAGGAAGAAATGGGCCAGCGCACCGGCTACTACTGGGCCCCCGACGATTCCGCCATCGCGTACAAACGCTACGACGAAGCGCCCGTGCCCGTGGTGCGCCGCTTCGAAATCTTCGCCGACCGCACGGACGTCGTGGAACAGCGCTACCCTGCCGCCGGCGACCCGAACGTGCTGGTGCAGCTGCTGATCGTCTCGCCGGAAACGGGCGCGCAGCGCCAGGTGGACCTGGGCACGAACCCGGACATCTATCTGGTGCGCGCCGACTGGAGCTTTGATGGCAAGTCGCTGGTGTACCAGCGCCAGTCGCGCGACCAGAAGACCCTCGACCTGGTCGCCGTCGATGCCGCTACCCTGGCGCAACGCACCCTGCTGACGGAAACGTCAACAACCTGGGTCAGCATCCATGACGACATGCGCTTCCTGTCGAACGGCAGCTTCCTCTGGTCGTCCGAGCGCACGGGCCGCAACCATCTGTACCTGTACGACATGAGCGGCAAGCTGCTGCACCCGGTCACTTCCGGTGCATGGGGCATCGACAGCGTGCTGGCCGTAAACCAGAAAACTGGCAAGGTCTTCGTGTCGTCAAACCGCGATGCGGTGATCGACAAGCAGACCTACGCCCTGGCGCTCGATGGCAGCACGGCCGACAAGCCGCAGCGCGTGACGAAAGCGGACGGCTGGCACGACACGACGTTCTCGCGCAATGGCGAAGTGTTTGTCGACACCTATTCCGACCCGGCCACGCCGCCGCAAGTAAGCATCCACCGTCCGGACGGTTCGATGGTGGGCTGGCTGGAAGAAAACGCGCTGAACGCCAGCCACCCGTACGCGAAATACAAGGCCGATCACCTGCCGACGCAGTACGGCACCCTGAAAGCCAATGATGGCCAGACGCTCTACTATTCCATCGTCAAGCCGTCGAACTTCGACGCGAGCAAGCGCTATCCCGTCTACCTGTCGACGTATGGCGGCCCGCACTCGCAACACGTGGCTCGCCGCTGGGGCAACAACTTCGACCAGTACATGGCGCAGCAGGGCTTTGTCGTCTTCCGCCTCGATAACCGCGGTTCCTCGCGCCGCGAGCGCGCGTTCACGGACGCCATCTATCACAAGCTGGGCGCAGCCGAAGTGGCTGACCAGCTGGTGGGCATAGCCTGGCTGGGCCAGCAAAGCTTCGTCGATCCTAAACGCATCGGCGTGTTCGGCTGGAGCTATGGCGGTTTCATGACCCTGCGTTTGCTGTCGGCGGCATCAAGCAAGATTGCCATGGGTGTCTCCGTCGCGCCCGTGACCGACTGGTCGCTGTACGACACCCACTACACGGAACAATTCCTCGGCATGCCGAAGGAAAACGTGGACGGCTACAAGGACAGCACCGTGTTCGCCAACCTGGACGGCTTGACATCGCCACTGCTGCTGGTGCACGGCATGGCCGACGATAACGTGCTGTTCAGCAACAGCACGCGCTTGATCGACGCGCTGGTGAACCGCGGCGTGCAATTCGACCTGATGACATATCCGGGCGCCAAGCACGGCATCTCATCGCGCGCGGGCCAGCGCCACGTGTACAAGAAAATTGAAATGTTCTTCAAGCAGAAGCTGGGCGTAGCCAAGTAAAGTAAAGCGCGCATACAAATGAAAACCGCCGCCTGTCTCGTGACAAGCGGCGGTTTTTACATTATTGCTGCCAGAATTATGGCTTGCGGGTCACGGTCTCGACTGCATCCTTGACGTCGCCAACCTTCTTCTGCACTTTGCCTTCGACCTGGTTTGCCAGGCCCTTGGCTTGCTGTTCTTCGCTGCCGACGACTTTCCCAGCTTGTTCCTGGATTTTACCGCCGACTTCCTTCAGTTTACCTTCGACTTGATCTTTGTTCATGATGGATCCTCACTGTAGTTGGTACATCTGTTGTCCGGCCCCGAAGGGCCGGTACTGCGGCTCACACGCTGTTGCAAACTGCCTTGTGCGTGTCGATGTGTCCATAGTACCCAGTGGGGATCAAAAGCTCTGTACGGTTCCTAACACAGCGCCGACATCACCGATTACGCCGCCGTGTCCTTGCGCCAGACGGTGGCCAGCCACGGCTGCTGTTCGCGTGGCAAGCCCGGCGGACGGTAGTACTGCTCGACCAGACTGAAGCCGGCAGCCTGCACATACGCGGCCCAGCGCTCTTCGTCGTGGTAGCTGCCATAGCGCGCGCCGTTCCAGCCCTCCTGGTTGTGACCGCGCGGGTTCGAACTGAACAGCACGCCGCCCTCCTTCAGGCAGGCGTGCAAAGCACTTAGCACGCCAGGCAAGGCGGCGCCGGGCACGTGGAACAGCACGGCATTGGCGAACACGCCGTCGAAGTGCGCGGCCGGCAGATCGAGATCGACAAAATCCTGCTGCCACACGGTGCAGCCGCTGTAGGCGCGCGCCATCTCGACGAAACGGGGGCAGCCATCGACGCCCGTGGCCTGGTGCCCCATGGCGGTGAACGCTTTCAGATCGCGGCCCGGGCCGCAACCGAGGTCGAGGATCGCCAACGGCGCCGGCTTGCCGATGGCGGCCAGCAGCGCGGCGATATTCTGGCTGACATCGTGGTCGCGCGTGCCTTCAAAAAACTGCTCGGCGCTGGCGTCGTAATGGGCCAGGGTGCGCCCGGTGATGGCATGGATGGGGTCTTGCGGTGGGGTCGGCTTCATGGCGCTCCTGTCATCGATGTGCGCATTTTACGCTGCCGGCCCGCTCACCGGCCGGCAGCGCCAACGTACTTACCAGACGCGCACCCGTTGTTCCGGCGCCAGGTACAGCTGCTGCCCCGGCTGGACGTCGAAGGCTGGATACCAGGCGTCGAGGTTGCGCACGGTGGCGGCGCGGTATTGCGCCGGCGCATGACCATCGGTGAGGATTTGCTGGCGCGCCGCCGCTTCGCGCGCCTTGCTGCGCCAGCTGACGCCGTAACCGGTGAAGAAATCACGGTCCGCGCCCGCCTGCGCAGGCTTGCCTTGTTGCGATAGCGCAAACGCATCATGCGCGGCTGCCACGCCGGCCAGGTCGGCCAGATTTTCGCTCAGGGTCAGCTGGCCATTCACGGCCAGGTCGGGAAACGGTTGATAGGCCGCGAACTGCGCCACCAATTGCTGGGATGCCGACTGGAAATGCGCCAGGTCGGCCGGCGTCCACCAGTCGCGCAGCTTGCCCTGGGCGTCGAACTGCGCGCCCTGGTCATCGAAGCTATGACTGATCTCGTGGCCGATGGTGGCGCCGATGCCGCCATAATTGGCCGCATCGGACGCTGCCGGGTCGAAAAACGGCGACTGCAGGATGGCGGCGGGGAAATTGAGCGCATTTTGCAGCGGCAGGTTGACGGCGTTGACCAGCTGCGCCGGCATGGCCCAGGCCTTGCGATCAGGAGACTGGCCCAGCTTGGCCAGTTCCTGCTGGTAATAAAACTGTTCCGCCCGCTGCACATTGCCCAGCGCGTCGCCGCGCACCACGCGCAAGCCCGCATAGCTGGCCCAGCGTTCCGGATAGCCCACGCCCACATACAGGGTCTTGAGCTTTTCCTGCGCCTGCGCCTTGGTGGCCGGCGCCATCCAGTCCAGCTTGTCGATGCGGCGCGAGAAGGCGGCGACGATATGCGTCACCATGTCCTGCACGCGGGATTTCGATGCCGGCGGGAAATAGCGCTCCACGTACAGCTTGCCGACGGCGTCGCTCAGGGCCGCATTCGTCGCGGCCAGCGCGCGCTTGCTGCGCAGCGACTGTTGCGGCGTACCGCTCAGGGCCGTGCCATAGAAAGCAAAACGCTGGTCGGCGGCCGCCTTCGGCAAGGTGGTGCTGAAATGGTTGATCGCGTGAAAGGCGAGGAAATCCTTCCAGGTGGCCAACGGCACGCTCGCCACCAGCGCGGCGCTGCCCGTCATGGCCGTCGGGTGCCAGACGATGAAATCCGTCTGCTTGCCCAGCCCTGCCGCCTGGAAGTAGGCTTTCCAGTCCAGGCCTGGCGCCTTGCTGGCGAAGTCGGCGGCGCGCCACGCATTATTGCCCTTGGCGACATCGGCCGAATCTTCGCGGCTGGCATGACTGGCGGCAATTTGCTGCTCCAGCGCAAACACGCGCGCGGCGCGGGCCGGCGCATCGCTGTAGCCGGCCTGCTGGAGCATGGCGGCGATATGCGCCTGGTAGCCCGTGCGCAAGCCCTGCATGCGGGCGCTATCGCCCTGGTAAAACGCGCGGTCGGGCAAACCCAGCCCGCCCTGCAACAGATAGGCGACATTGCGCGTGCTGTCGTTCAAGTCTTGCGCCACCCACAAGCCGAACAGGTTTTCCGTATAGAAATTGGTGGCATTGAGCGGGTCGACATCGGCGCGCAAGCTCTCGCCCAGCGCACGGGCCAGGCCCGCCCGGTCGCGGATGCCATTGATCTTTGTCAACAAGGGCTGAATCGGCGCCCAGCCTTGCGCTTCGATAGCCGATTCATCCATCCAGGAACGGTAAAAATCACTGACCTGGCGCGCGGAGGCATCCGTCTGTGGCGCCGCCGCCAGGCCGTCGACGAGACCGATGATGCGCTCGTTGGTAGAGTTGGCGAGCATGGCGAAGGAGCCCCAGCTGCTGCGGTCGGCGGGGATCTCCGCGCTGCGCAGCCACGCGCCATTCACGTAATCATAAAAGTCGTCGCCGGGCAAGGCCTTGGCGGCGGCAGGGACAGCAACGCTGGCGGCCTGGCCGTGCGCCAGGGCAGGCAAACTGGCCAGCGAGGCGCCGGCCAAGGCGAGGAAGATGGCAGCCTGGACTGGCGTCCAGGACCAGGAAAAACGCAAACCGTGCATAGCGATCCTTTCGATGAGAGCCAAAATCATAGCCTGTTTCGGGCAAAAAAAACCGTCCGGCAACTTTTTTGCATGCGGACAAAAAATCGGCATATCGTTGCACGATTGCCGTGCCGCGCAACTGATCACGCCGCCTGCCGAGCCGAGCGCAGCACTGGAAGAATTCGTTCAATAACGATCGACGCCGACATCATCGACCCAGCATCCATGCGGCTTGGCGGGCGATTCATGCGCTCAGCAAAAAATATCCAAATTATTTTCACTTTTTTTCAAAAATACCCTCAAGTTCCGGATCAGCACGCCGTTAATCTAGACAAGCGGTAATCCATTCACTAGTTACGGGTGTGCTCATGACCTCCAACGACGTTCTCTCGATGTATGAAAATATTGCAGGAATGACCAATAAAATGGTTGTGGCCGCACGTTCGAGCGATTGGGATGGCTTGGACACCCTGGAAAACCAGTGCGCCAGCGCCGCCAGCACAGCCATGACGGGCAGCGTACCTGCCCTGGCCGGCGCCTCGCGCCTGCACAAGATCGATTTGCTCAAGCAAATCCTGGCCAATGACCGCGAAATCCGCGCCATCACGGAACCGTGGATGACGCAGCTGTCGAATGCCATGCCAGGATCACGCGCCCACATGTAAGTCAACAAGCAAGCTTGCAGCACCAAAAAAAAAAGCACTCGCAGGTGCTTTTTTTTACGTCTGCCGCCGTGCCAGGGAGCGCGGCATCTGCGGCGCTCAGGAAGCAAGGAGGGGGGGGGGGGATTTGGAAGGCGAACCCCAGGTATCTCCTGGCGCCGCCTCGCTGCCGGTTGCATCCGGCGTTCGCGAGCACATCGTCGGCATCGCAAACCGCTTCCAGACCCAGGCGTTTATGCAACGCTACACCTGTTTGCCGCGCCACACTATCGTTGGTGACTGCGCCAGGCTGGGGCTGTTTTGTCGTAGAGCAAGTCCACTGCATTAATCATATCACCATCTTTAAAAAATAGGCAACACGATAGACAGGCATTTCTGTCTTTTTTGAATATCTTTTTTTATATCAAATCTGGGCGCGATCTTGCCGCATCATTAACGCGAGAACGGCTCAGGTTCCGGCTCGGCCGCTTCCGTCAGCACCGGTACCTCTTTCTTCTTGCGGCGGAATGGTTTGCGCAGCAAGACCCAGTATTTCGATGGCGCGCCCGGCCCTGCAGCCTGCTTGCGCTTGCGCACGACATACACGATGAACGCCGTCAGCAGCAGGAAGATCAAGGTGCCCACACCCAGCCACAGCAAGCCGTTGCCGCCCGCTTTCGTCTCCTTGTCAGCCGCTGGCGCCGCATGCAGGGGCTTGGGCTTGGCATGGGGCGCTTGCGCTGCGGCAGGCGGAACGGCAGCGCTCGCAGCGGCGGGCAGCGCCAGCGCCTTTTGCAAGACGCCGATCTTGCCTTCCAATTCGCCGAGCTTTTCATTCAGGGCCGCGTTTTTCTGGTCCAGCGCCACGCACGCTTGCGCCTGCCCGGCAGCTGGCTGCGGCGCGCAAGCGGCCACAGGCGCCGTGGCCCGGCGCAATGGCGGCGGACGCAACGCAGGAGCAGCCGGCATGGGCGCGGCGGGTGGCGGCACAAACACGCGCGCCGGGCGCACCAGGCCCTCGGCACGCGCGCGGGCCGCCAACGCGGCGGCATCGGGCGGCGGCGCGGTGGCTACGGCGCGCGGCAATGACACGGTCGCCGGCACGGGCGCTGGAATGGCGACCCTGGCTGGCGCACTGGCGGCGACGGCGGCGGGCGGTGCCGGCGTCAGCCACAGCGTACCGAGGCGCACGATGGCGCCACTGCCGTTACCCAATAGTAAATATAAATGCACATGAGCAGCCTGGATCGCTTGCCGGGTGGCCACGCGCACATAGTGCCGGCCACCCCGTTCCAGCGGGCTGATCGTCAAGGTTTGCAGGGCCGGATCCATGCCGATGCCACCGCCCCGGTACACATCGGGCGAGGCCAGGCGCACGGTCACGCCATTGGTTTCCTCGGGCGCCAGGGCCGTCAATTCGATCTCGGCCAGCAAGGGCTGGCCCACGTGCGACAGCACCGCCATCTCGCCCAGTTCGGCCGCCATGACGGGCGGCAAGGCCAGGCTGGCGGCGGCGCACGCGATCAGGGACCAACGGGTAACAATGCTGCTTTGCATGGACTGATCGCTTTGATAACAAGATAAAAAGGGGAACTCGCCTGTCTTTAACGGCAGGAAATCGCAAAAATATAGATGCGCCATGGCAAAAATGATGCAATACAGCATCATCCTGTGCCTTTTTGACGTCTGGAGTACACTCGTTTCACCTCTATCGATGAAAGGGATGTCATGAGTAGCAGAATTGAACGCGACAGTTTCGGCCCGATCGACGTACCCGCCGACCGGCTTTGGGGAGCGCAAACGCAGCGCTCGCTTGAGCACTTCCATATCTCCACGGAAAAGATGCCGCCCGAACTGATCGCCGCCCTGGCCACCGTCAAGCGCGCGGCCGCCCACGTCAACCTGGACTTGGGATTACTGGATGGCAAGAAAGCCATCGCCATCACGCAGGCGGCCGACGAAGTGCTGGCCGGCAAGCATGACGCAGAATTCCCGCTGGCCGTCTGGCAGACGGGGTCCGGCACGCAAAGCAATATGAACATGAATGAAGTGCTGGCCAACCGTGGCTCCGAACTGATCGGCGGCTTGCGGGGCGCCGAGCGCCTGCTGCACCCGAACGACGACGTCAACCTGGGCCAGTCCTCGAACGACATCTTTCCGACCGCCATCCATGTGGCGGCCGCCCTGGCCGTCGCCAATACAGTCTTGCCGCCGCTGCGCCAGCTGCGCGCCACGCTCGACGCCAAGGCCACGGAGTTTGCCGACATCGTCAAGATCGGCCGCACGCATTTGCAGGATGCCACCCCCTTGACCCTGGGCCAGGAATTTTCCGGCTACGTGGCGCAACTGGACTTTGCCGAGCACATCATTACGGCATCGTTGCCGCCGCTGCTGCAACTGGCCGCCGGTGGCACGGCCGTGGGCACGGGCTTGAATGCCCACGTGGAATTTGCAGGCCGCATCGCTGCCGAGCTGGCACGCCTGACGGGCCAGCCGTTCGAAACGGCCAGCAACAAATTTGCTGCGCTGGCCGCCCACGATGCGCTCGTCGCCGCCCATGGCGCACTGAAAACCCTGGCCACGGCCCTGATGAAAATCGCCAACGACGTGCGCTGGATGGCGTCCGGCCCCCGTTCCGGCCTCGGTGAAATCAGCATCCCCGAAAACGAGCCAGGCAGCTCCATCATGCCGGGCAAGGTCAATCCCACCCAGTGCGAAGCGCTGACCATGCTGTGCTGCCAGGTGTTCGGCAACGATGTCGCCATCACGGTGGGCGGTGCCTCGGGCAATTTCGAGCTGAACGTCTTCAAGCCCCTGATCGCGCACAACTTTCTGCAAAGCGCGCGCCTGCTGGGCGACGGCATGCGCAGCTTCGACGCGCATTGCGCGCACGGCATCGCGCCGAACCGTGCTCGCATCGCCGAACTGATGGAACGTTCCCTGATGCTGGTCACGGCCCTGGCGCCGCATATCGGCTACGACAAGGCGGCGCAAATCGCCAAGCAAGCGCAGCATGAAGGCACGACCTTGAAGGAAGCGGCGCTGGCCCTGGGCTTTGTGACGGAAGAGCAATTCAGTGCGTGGATCGTGCCACTGGAGATGACAAGGCCCAACAAAAGCTGACTTCCACCCTGCATTGCTGGCGGCTTCAGGTAAACTATGGATTAGCTGAGGTCGTCATAAAGTGTTTAAAACACATCGTTGCAATAAGGGATACAATGCAAAAAGTAAGCTTTGATTTAACATCCGAGTTCGTCGAGCTGAACCAGCTGTTGAAGTTGGTCGGCCTGTGCGACAGCGGTGGCGCAGGCAAGGTCATGGTCGATAGCGGCGTGGTGAAGGTCGATGGCAAGAAGGAATTGCGCAAGACCGCCAAGATCCGCGCCGGCCAGGTCGTCAGCGTGGGCGATATCCGTATCACGGTCGTCGCCCCGGTCTGACCCCGGCATGGGGCGCGAAAGCGGCCCCATGCGTCCAGCCGGCTGCCTGCATCAAGCTGCAACATGTCGTTATTGTCAGATAAATATCGATTGCAGAAGGGAAGCGCCATGGACCATCCCGAACAAGGTACGCGCAGCCAGGAACGCCTGATCGGCGACTTGCGCCAGGTGATAGAAAACGCGGAAGAATTGCTGCGCAACACAGACAAATACACTAGCAGCCTGTACCAGAGCGCGCGGGCCAGGCTGGAACTGGCCCTTGTCGCGGCCGCTGCCGAACTGGCCCGCTTCGAAGAAGAACAAGTGACGCGCATGATGGACGCTACCCTGGCGGCGAATGCCCTGTACCGCGATCAGACGGGCGAAGCGCGCTTGCTGCGGGCCTTCGAGTAAACCCTAAACCATTACGCTGCCAGCACCGCATGCACCAGCCACTGGCGCAAGTGTGTCGCCAGGTCAAATGCCGGGTCCCGCTCGAAGGCCACATCGAGCGCGGCGCCAAACGTTTGGCCTTGCTGCAAGGCCAGCAAGGCCGCGTGCGCGGCGGCATCCACTAGCAGCACCTGCGCCTTCCAGTGCGGACGGCATACCAGTGCCCAGCTCGCCACTTGCATATCGTGCGGAAACATCCCCTGCCCTAGCCCCTCTTGATGCGCCTGCCACAAGGCCGCCACTTGCCAGTCCGATGCCAGCAAGGCGCAAGCAGGATGCAAGGTCAAATGGCGCACTTCCAGCTGATCAGGATGCAAGGCGGCCAGCGAATCGGGCGCCAGCGCCTGCGCATCGGGCGCGTAATGGGCCAGGTGCAAGGCCCATTCCAGGCGCGCCATGTCGGGCAAATAGGGAACTACGGCCACAGGTGGGAACGCAGCCAAAAAATCGGCGAAACGGGCGCCAAACTGCTGCAAATCGGCGCTATCGGATGGCATCTTGCGGCCATACGCGCGCGCCAGGCCAGCAAAGAAATCCTCGCCCACCAGCGCCAGCACGACGGGATATGCGTGGCCCAGGGTGCGGCGCCAAGTGGCGCTCAGATTGCCACGATACAGCGCAAAGCGCTCCAGCACCGCCTCTCCCGCGAACGATGGCAGGGCTGCCAGAGTATCAAACAAGGCCGTGGCAAAGGCTTGCTGCTGCTGCGCCAGTGCTTCGGCAGGAGCGGCCGGCGGCGCCGCCAGCAGCGCTCCCTGCCATGGCGAATGTGGCGCATGGCGCGCCAGCATGGCCTGCGCCTTGTCCGCCTCGCCCAGCAGGATATCGAGCGGCGGTAAATGCGTATCCCATTCAACCAGGGTGGGCACGGCGCCAAAACGCAGCAAGGCGGCCGCATACAAGTGCCAGACGGGATCGGCCACGGCGGCGCCGTGGTGGTCGATCACGGCCTGCGGCGTCAGCAGATGGCCGCCCAGGTGCAATTCGCCCACGCTGCCCGGTGCGATACTTTGCAGGGCAAGCAGGGCATCTTCGCCGTGGTTGCACTGGTTCACATACAGATTATTGATATCGAGCAGCAGTCCGCAGCCGCTGCGGCGCGCCAGCTCCGCCAGGAATTGCGCCTCGCTCATGGCATCGTCGGCAAAACGCAGGTAAGTAGAGACATTCTCCAGCAAGATCGGTCTTTTCAGCACATCCTGTACGCGCCCCACCCTGGCGCACAGCAACTCCAGGGCGGCGCCATTCAAGGCTAGCGGCAACAGATCATTGAGTTGCTGCTGCGCCACGGCGCCCCAGCACAGGTGTTCCGACACGAGGGCCGGCTCGATACGCTCCACCACGGCGCGCACGCGCTGCAAATGGGCCTCGGAAAAGCCGCGCGCGGAACCCAGGCCCAGGCCCACGCCATGCAGGCTGACGGGGTAATCCTGGCGCAGGGTCTGCAATACATGACTATCCCAGCCCGACGGCTGCAGATAATTTTCGGTATGCACTTCCAGCCAGCCCACCTTGGGCCGGCATTCCAGGAAGTCGCGGTAGTGCGCGGCGCGCAAGCCAACGCCGGCAAGCGCTCGCAGTGGCTGCGGCATGGGCAAGCGGCGAGAGCTTACGGCTGCGTGGCCGGTTTGGCGGCCTTGCCGGCCTTGATGGGCTTGACGGAGCCGCCCGCCTGTTCGCACGTGCCCTTGGCAACATAGGTCCATTCCGTGGGCAAGTTGTCCGCCTCCGCCTGGCCCGCGCACGAATGCGCGCCGTCGGACGAGGCGCATTCGTTCTGCCCGGCCTTGGCCACGCCGTAGCATTTTTCCTTGTCGCCGGGGGCGGGACCATCGTGCGCGGCCGCGTTGACGGTAGTACCGGCGCAAATGCCCGCGAGGGCGGCGGCGATGAGAGCTTGACGTTTGTTCATGGGAAATCCTCTGCAGGGGTCAAAGTAATGGCTAAGTAATCGCGGTAAGCAAGCACGCGGCATTCACGGTACGCACCAGGCTGCACCATGCGCAACGCGCAGTGCTGGGCAGCATTTTACTAAATCGGCCCGGCCATGGCGAACCATGATCATTTAGTCAACTTGATGAAGACAGAAAGGAAGGCGGAATGTCGGGCAAGATGACGATTGCCGCGAAGAAAAACAAAAACACCCACGCGCCACTGTCGGCGACGGTGGTGTGGGCATAGCGAGCGCCAGACTGGCGCTACAGACCTGCGCTCAGGCTGTGGTGTTGATGCGGTTACCGAGGTGAGACGGCAGACTCGGTGCCGACTGGACTGGCGGCAGGGCGGCCAGCAAGGCAGTGGCAGTCGAACTTTGAATATCCTGGGCTTTTTTCAAGACAGTCAAACCGACGGCTTGCCGCGTACCTGTCTCCGCCATCGTGGTTGACAGTTGAGCAATACTTGCGACGTCCATACGTTTCTCCAATGAGGTTCTACCAGTATTAACGGATGGCAGCGGCAAACCTTTAGCTTATTTTTTCAGTCTGTGCAGCAGCCAGGCCAGCACTTGCTCGCGCGCATTCAAGTCCAGCCATTGCACGCCCTCGCGCAAGTCGGCCGGCGCCGGGCTGTCGGAGGCGACGGCGATCACCTGCAGGTCATGCGGATACAGGGGCGATTGCCCCACTTCCGGGCGAAATACTTCCAGCTTGGGGATGGGATCCGTCTTGAAGCCTTCCACCAGGGTCAGGTCTGCCGGCCCCATGCGGGACAATTGCTGCGCCAGGCTCGGCTCGGGCGCACCGCGCAGCTCATGCACGATAGCAAAACGATACGGCGACGCCACCAGCACTTCCGCCGCCCCTGCCAGGCGCAACCGGGCGCTGTCTTTTTGCGGCGGCTCCAGCGCCAGATCGTGGTGGCTGTGCTTGACCAGGTTGACGCGCAAGCCGCGCGCCGCCAATTCCTTCACCACAAATTCCAGCAGGGTCGTCTTGCCGCTACCGGAACGGCCGATCACACCCAGTACCGGGTGTGCAGGCATCGCATCGTGCATGGTCACTCCTTGATTGAGAAGCAGTGATTATACGCAGCCCCACCGGCGCCAGCGCCGTGCATTGCCCAGCTCATCTTCCACCTAATCTTCCAGCTCATCGTCCAGATCAAGCGCCACAGGATTTCTGCATGGCATCGCCTGCGGACGGTGTCTGGCTCAACGGCCGCCGCCATCGACCGTGCCCTTGCCGGACAGCGCATCGGCGTGCGCTGGATTGCCAGCCTGCCGCCGGCGCCGGCCAGCAGGCCGGGGCGTTGTCTTGCCATTCCCCGCCTGTGCATTCCTGGCCGAGCGCGCCAATTGCCGATGCGCGGCGATCACGCCCGCTTCGGCATCCGATTGCACGGGCACGGCGGCAACGGCGGCCAGCTCGCCAGCCTGCGCCAGCGGGGCGAAGTCCTGCGCCCGCACATCCGCTTCCCATGCGGCCCGCTGCGCCAGCACCGCCGCAGGCACGGCCGGTGCCGCGCGGGGCTGCGCCAGGGTCAGCACCGCGCCCAGGCCGCTGGCGGCCGCCACGCGCGCGCCCATCTGGGGCAAGGCGCCATCGGCGGCGCGGCAAAAGCGCTGCAAGATGGTCTTGATGATGGACGTGTGGTCATACACCTCGTGGCTGACGCTGCCCGGCGCGATCAGCGGCGACACCAGCAACATGGGCACGCGCACACCGTACTGGCGAAACGCGGGCTCATCGTCCACAGCGACGGGCGGCGGCACATGGTCGAAAAAGCCGCCGTGTTCGTCATAACTGAGGATCAGCAGGGTGCGCGCCCAGGCCGGACCGCGCGACAGGGCCTGGTAAACCTGCGCCACCAGCGCCTGGCCGGCGCGGATATCGGCCGGCGGATGGTCGTCATTGTCAAAAAAATGCGGATCGATCCAGCTGACCGAGGGCAAGGTGCCCGCCAGCGCATCGCCGATGAAGCCATAGCGGCGTCCGAAAGAGCCGAAGGGCTCGTAAAACTCGGACGAGCGGTAATGGTCGTCCGTCAGCGCCAGGCTCCAGGGTTTCCAGGCGGAATAAAATTTCCAGCTGACCAGGGCATGCTCGAGGTGGCGCACGAAGGACTTGTTTGCATACTCGGGCACGCGCTTGCTGTCGCGGCTGCCGGCCGCCTTGCCGCTGATCGCATACAGGCGGTTGGGCCAGGTGGCACCCGGCACGGAACTGTAGCAGCGGTCGCAGACGCAGAACTGCTGCGCCAGGAAATCATACATGGGCAAGTCGGCCCCATTGTAGTACCCCATCACCAGATCGATGTCGGGGTCGCCCGGATGCGTTTGCGCATAGTCGTCGATAAAGCCGCCGTTAGTGTTTTGCAATTGCTGCGCCACCGACAGGCCCGTATGCGACGGGTCTTGCTGCGGGCCGAAGGCCGTGCGCCGCAAATGGTGCACGGGGTAGGCCACGCCCGCATGCACATTGGCATGGCTGGCCTGCAAGCCGTCGATGTCGGCGCGCCCGCCTTCCAGGCTCAGATAGCCGAGCATGTGGTCAAATGACCGGTTTTCCATCATCAGCACGACGATATGGTCGATGCGCGCCAGATTTTCCGGCGCATCCATATCAAGCGCACCCTCACCTGCAGCTGCAGCAGCAATCATGGGAACTCCCCGGCCACGCGCACGGGCGCAGCGACCCTGGTTCGACCAGGCCAGGCCAGGTTGGTTCAGCGATGGCGGCCCGGCCTTGATGCGCAACAACTCAATACAGCACGCGGTAGCGGTAGCCCTTGAAACTGAAGATGGCCGCCTTCGGCTGCAACTTTTCCAGCACCAGGCCGGGCGCCAGCTCCTCGCCCTCATGGCGCAGGACCTTGTCGATCAGCAACAGACGGTCGGCCGGATTCTTCGAATAAATATAGCCGCCGATGGCGACCGGTGGGATTTGCCGCTGTATCGGCTCGGGCAAGTCGCGCATGGCGGGCACGCTTTCCTCGGCGCCAGGCGTGGGCGTGGGCGTGGACGCGGGCGGCGCTGCAGGCATCGGGGCCACAACGGGCGGCGGCGCGGCCTGGCCGGGCGTCTCCTGCTTCGGTTCCGCCACGCGCCTGGCATGGTGCACGGGCGCGGCGGTGGCTGCTGACGGCACGGACGGGGCAGCCAGCGGCACGGGCGCCGGCGCGGGCACTGCTGGCGCGGCAGCCATGGGCGCGGGCACAGCCTGGGCCAGCACAACAGGGACAACAGGCGCCGCCGCGCCCGCCTGCCAAGGCTGCCACAGCAGCAGCGCGGCAGCCACGGCCACGCTGACGCCACCCAGCGCCAGCCAGACGGGCGCGCGCCGCGCAGCAGAAGACGCGGCGCCAGCGTGCAGCTGCACTTGCGGTGCGTGGATCGACGGCAACTCGCCCAGTTGGCGCTCGGCCTGCGATTTTTTCAGTGCTTCAAGTATGTAGGACATCTTATTTCCCCGCCACCATCGCCGTCGCAGCGGCCGCTGCCACGGCAGGAGCTGCGCTGCTCAGGCGCGGCTCCCCGTTGTCACCCAGTTGCATCAGGCGTATATACGTTTTCGGACCCGCCAGACCATCGGCCCGCAGGTTCTGGCTCTGCTGGAAAACGCGCAGTTGGCCTTGCATCTCGGCATCGAGCGGCAGGTTGGCGGCCGGTGCCGGCAAGCCCCGCTGTTGCGCCAGCCGCTGCGCCAGCCAGTCCACGTCGGCGCCACGCCCCCCAAGCGGCACTTCGTCGCGCCAGTTGCGCGGGGCGCGCCAGAACGTCGTGAAACTGCCATCGCTGCGCTGCGCCAGCTGGGCCAGGGGCAGGCTTTGTTGTTTGCCATCGAGCATCAGCGTGGCCGTCTCGCCCTGCAAGCGCGTCAGCAGCGCCAGCTGTTCCACTCCTTGTCCATCGCGCAAGGCCAGCATGGCCGGGCGGTCCAGCACGCGCAGTTCGGCGATGCCGCCCCGGCTGTGCAGGCAACGCAGGCCGGCGCGCGCACCCGCCTGGCAAGCGTCGCCGGCTGGCAACTGCTCGCCCCACAGGGCGGCCAGCTGGCGCAGCACGGCGTTGCGGTCCGGCACGCTGGCGGGCGCGGACGCGGCCACCGCTGCGGACGCCGCCGGCATGGATGCGGCCAAGGCCGGTGCGACGGTCGCCGGTACGGGCGCGCCAGCGCGCGGCATGAAATGCCAGGCCAGCGCGGCCGTCACCACGACGCCGGCCAGCACGCCGGCCGCCACGTGCGGCCAGCGCAGGCCCCGTCCGGCAACCGGCTTGCCCTCTTCCGCAAACACTTCCTCGGCGGCACGACGCAGTATCTGGCGCGTCACTTGCTGCTGGTTTTCTACATAGGCGCCCAGCAGCGCGCGGTCGCACAGCAGATTGATGCGGCGCGGCACGCCGTGGCTCAAGGCATGGATCTGCGCCATCAAACGGGGCGCGAACGGCGTCTGCGCCGTGCTGCCTGCCACGGCCAGGCGGTGGCGGATATAGCTGGCTGTTTCCTCGGCCGTCAGCGAGCCGAGGTGATAGCGGGCGATCACGCGTTGCGCCAGCTGCTCCAGCTCGGGCCGGGCCAGCATGGCGCGCAGTTCCGGCTGACCGATCAGGATGATCTGCAGCAGCTTGCGCTCGCTCGTTTCCAGGTTGGTCAGCAAACGCAGCTGCTCCAGCACGGCGGCGGACAGGTTTTGCGCTTCATCGATGATCAGCACATTGTTCTTGCCCTGCGCATGGCTGGCCAGCAGGTGTGCATTGATGGCGTCGACATAGCCTTTCACGCTGGCCACGCCGGGCGCCACGGGGATGCGGAATTCCTCGCAAATCGACAGCAGCAACTCCTCGACGGACAGTTTCGGATTGAAGATATACGCCAGCTGGCAGTTTTCCGGAATCTGCTCCATGAAACAGCGGCACACGGTGGTCTTGCCGGCACCGATTTCTCCCGTCAGCAGCACGAAGCCGCCGCCGCTGCCCACGCCATACAGCAGGTGCGCCAGCGCTTCGCGGTGGCGTTCGCTCATGAACAGGTAGCGCGGATCGGGGGCGATCGAGAACGGCGATTGCTTGAGCTGGAAATAATGCGTGTACATGGAGACCCTGCGGATGAAACGATCAAAATGCGCGGCGGCAAGCCGGTACCCTCAGCGGGTACGCGCGGGCGGCAACGGTTTGTATTTGGCGCAATACACTTTCGCCTTGCTACGGAAGTAGACGATTTTACTGCCAGGCATGGAGCCGCGGACGGGAAAGGCGGAACTGTCGAGCTTATTGAAACGCAGGCCCGAGGCACTGCGGATGGCCGGTTCCAGCTTTTCCGGCGTCGAATCGGCCACCACGCCCATGAAGACGAGGGGGCTGGTGTCGTCGCTGACGATCACGTCGGTAATCGGCGCGCCCCACAAGGTGGCGTCCGTGCGGAACCAGTAGGCGCCCCCTTCATGCTTGTAGGCAGGGCCGAAGGCCGTCAGCAAATAGGCATAAAAGGCCTTGTTGTCGATCTGGTCGATGCACAGCACGGCATTGCCCACCACTTGCCCGAACGTGGACGGCGCTGCCTTTTGCTGCGCCAGCACGCCGGACACGGGTACACCGAAGAGCAGCAGGGCGAACGCCGCCAGCAGGGCCGGCGCACGCCACTGGCGCATCAATGCACGGCGCACGCGCATGATCAGCGCTTGCGCTCTTCTTTCTTGACCTTCTTGGCTTCCTTCTTTTCCTTCATGCTCTTGGCCGGTTCCTTCTTGGCTTCCTTCTTGCTGTCCTGTGCCTTGCTCATCATTTACTCCATACCTGGGCGAAAATGCCTGAGCCATTATGACACTCCCCCATGAAAATGCCACCCGAAAAGCAAAACGGCCGCACAAGGCGGCCGTTCCAGTCAGGCATCAGCGCACTATCAATGCAGGCACAGGCGGCGGCGCGTCTTTTCGATCAGCGCTGCATCGTAGGGATACAGGTTCTCGATAAAGAACAATTCCGTTTCCGCCTCGTCTTCCAGGCACATTTCGAGCATGACCGGGCCATCGCTTTCGCGGCCCAGGAAATCCTTCGGCCAGCGGTTCTTGCGGTGCGTGCGCATCATTTCCATGCCCAGCGCGGCCAGCGGCGCCGACACGCCGGCGGCCAGCGCCTCTTGCTGCCAGTCGTCCCAGTACTCGCTCTTTGCTGCCTTGTCGTTCATCATGCTCTTCCAACTCAGTGTAAAAGGCGGACTTTACTCTTCATGGCGTCCCTTGCCAAGCATGCATATAAGCAATAGCGCAACACCAGACATAGACCACCCGGGGAAAATTGGCATTAAACAAGGCCAATTTCAATACCATTCACGGAACACAAAAACCCCTTTATTAACAAATACTTGCAATCACTCCCTCGGGCATGACGCGATATCGCACAAGGCATTTTCTAATACCACTTAAATACCTGTTGACAAGCCATCGAGGCGACAATATAGTGCCTTCAGCTTTACGCCTCCCGACAAATAAAAGAACCGAGACAGGCGCATCCAACCAAACGCGGGACTGCACAACATGATCGAATACATAATCGGCGTCGACGGCGGGGGCAGCGGCACCCGCGTACGCCTGGCGCGCCTCGATGGCCAGGAGCTGGCACAGGGACAAAGCGGTCCATCCGGCCTGGGATTGGGCATCGAACGCGCCTGGACTTCCGTGGCGCATGCCGTCACCGTGGCCTTCCGCGCGGCCGGCCTGGAGCAGCCGTCGCTGCAACGCATGGCCATCGGCTTGGGCCTGGCCGGCGTGCACAACAAGCAGTGGGCCGCCAGCTTCGTCGAACACAATCCCGGCTATGCCTTGGTGGCACTCGAATCGGATGCCCTGACCACCCTGCTGGGCGCGCACGCGGGCCAGCCGGGCGCCATCGTTGCCATCGGCACCGGCAGCGTGGGCGAAGTGCTGCACGCGGACGGCAGCCGCCATGAAGTGGGCGGCTGGGGCTTCCCCTCCGGCGACGAAGCGGGCGGCGCCTGGATCGGCATACGCGCCGTCAACCATGCGCAGCAGGTCGTCGACGGGCGCGTGCCCGGCAGCGCCTTCGCCACGGCCGTCATCGACGCCTGCGGCGGCCAGCGCAATGCCATGCAGGTGTGGCTGGCGGCTGCCAGCCAGACCACTTTCGCGCAACTGGCGCGGCTGGTGCTCGAACACGCGGCCAGCAATGCGGTGGCGCGCACCATCCTGATCGATGCGGGCCAGCAGATCGCCCTCATCGCCAGAGCCCTCGACCCGGCCGGCAACTTGCCCGTGGCCCTGTGCGGCGGCCTGGCGGCACCGTTGTCGGCCTACCTGCCGGCGGCATTGTTGCAACTGGTCGTGCCGGCACAGGGCGACTCGGCGGCAGGCGGCCTGCGCCTGATACGCAAGCACTTGCAGGAGCAATGACCATGCTGGCCAAACTGTCTGCCTTCAAACCCAATCCGGCCAGCGACACGCCGCTCTACATGCAACTGGCGAACATGCTGTCGGACGGCATCGCCAGCGGCGACTGGCGCGCCAACCAGGCCTTGCCTTCCGAGCGCGTGCTGTCGGACATCCTGGAAATCTCGCGCGTCACGGCGCGCAAGGCCATCGACATGCTGTGCGACCGGGGCATGCTGACGCGCAAGCGCGGCTCGGGCACCTACATCACGCCCAAGCTGGAGCAGCCGCTGTCGCGCCTGACGAGCTTTTCGGAAGAATTGCGCCAGCGGGGCTTCACGGCCGGCTCGCGCTGGCTGCAGCGCGATATCGGCTCGGCCGCGCCGCTGGAACTGCTGTCGCTGGGCCTGTCGCCGCACATGCCGGTGGCACGTTTGCGCCGTTTGCGCACGGCCGACGACGTGGTGATGGCGATCGAGACGACCACCATCCCCGCCCTGTACATGCCGGACCCGCAGCAGGTGACGGACTCGCTGTACGGCTACCTGGAGTCGCGCGGCACCATCCCGATGCGCGCGCTGCAGCATATCCGCGCCGTCAACGCCACGGCGGAACAGGCCAAACTGGCCAATATCAAGACGGGTGAAGCCATGCTGCACATCACCCGTGTCAGTTATCTCGACAACGGCGCAGCGGTGGAACTGACCCACTCGTATTGCCGCAGTGATTATTATGAATTCGTAGCGGAGTCGCGCAGATGAGCAGCACTATCAAAGGCAATATCCTTACCCCCGGCGGCTGGATTCACGGCGCCATCGCCTTCGGCGAGCGCGTCGACAGCATCACGGGCAATTCCCTCCACCCGTCGGGCAACAGCGACGATTATATTTTGCCGGGTTTTATCGACCTGCACGTGCATGGCGGCGCCGGCAAGGACATCATGGAAGGCGGCGACGCCGTCTACACCATCGCGGCCATCCATGCGCGTCACGGCACCACCAGCCTCTTGGCCACTACCATGACGGCGCCGCCGGAAGATATCGACATGGCCCTAACGGCCATCGGCATCGCCGCCAACCACCGCCGCCCGAACACGGCGCGCGTGCTGGGCGCCCACCTGGAAGGCCCGTACATCAATTCCGGCAAGCTCGGGGCGCAGCCCAACTACGCGCGCGCCGCCACCCTGGCCGAAATCGAACGCCTGCAAACCCTGGCCAAGCTGCGCGTCATCACCGTGGCGCCGGAAATCGCCGGCCACCTGGAACTGGTGCGCTCGCTGGCCGACGCCGGCGTGCGCGTACAGATCGGCCATACCCTCGGTTCCTATGAAGACGGCGTGGCCGCGCTGGAGCATGGCGCCATGGGCTTCACGCACCTGTTCAACGCCATGAGCGGCCTGCACCACCGCGAGCCAGGCATGGTCGGCGCCGCGCTGGCGCACGCCGAATACGCCGAACTGATACCCGACCTGCTGCACGTGCATCCGGGCGCCATCAAGGTAGCCCTGCGCGCCATCCCGCGCCTGTACTGCGTCACCGATTCGACCGCCGCCACCGGCATGCCGGACGGCGAATACATGCTGGGCCGCCACGCCGTGCAGAAATGCATGGGCGGCGTGCGCCTGCCCGACGGCACCCTGGCGGGCAGCACCCTGACCCTGGACCAGGCGCTGCGCAACCTGGTGGGACTGGGACTGGACCTGGCCGACGCGTCCAAGCGCGTGTCGACCAACGCCGCCGATTACCTGGGCCTGGAAGAACGTGGCCGGCTGGCCCCCGGTACTTACGCCGATCTGGTGGTACTCGATCGCGATCTCAAACTCAAAGCTGTGTATATAGAAGGAGAAATCTGTGACCTCAATGATGCTTAAAGAAGCCATTTCCGCCGCCGAATGCGTCGCCCTGCAACTGGCGAGCGACACGGAGCGCTACGCGGAACTGGGCCGCAAATTGAGGAGCACCTCGTTCTCGACCGCCCTGACCATCGCGCGCGGCAGCTCGGACCACGCCTGCAACTACGTCGCCTACCTGATCATGGCGCGCCTGGGCCGTGTCGTCGCGTCCCTGCCGATGTCGCTGGTGACCCTGAACAAGTCGCCGCTGGTGACGCGCGATACGCTGGCCATCTCGATCTCGCAATCGGGACAGAGCCCGGACGTGGTCGAACCGATCCGCTACTTCCGCGACGGCGGCGCCACCACCGTGGCCCTGGTCAACGACATCGATTCGCCGCTGGCGCACGCCGCCGAGTGGGCCATGCCCCTGCGCGCCGGCAAGGAACAAAGCGTCGCCGCCACCAAGAGCTTCATCACCAGCCTGGTCGCCGGCGCGCGCATGGTGGCCCAGTGGCAGAACGACCCCGAGCTGCAGGCTGGCCTGGAAGCGTTGCCCGAAGCCCTGCTCGAAGCGACCCGCGTCGACTGGTCGCCGGCGATTGACGTGCTGGCGCCGGCACGCAACATCATGGTCGTGGGACGCGGCATCAGCTTCCCCGTGGCGCTGGAAGCAGCGCTGAAATTCAAGGAAACCTCGGCCCTGCAGGCGGAAGCCTTCAGCGGCGCCGAAATCAAGCATGGCCCGATGGCCCTGATCGAAGACGGCTACCCGCTGCTGATTTTTGCCACGCGCGGCCCGACCCAGGCCGGCCTGCTGCAGCTGGCCACGGAAATGCGCGGCCGCGGCGCCAAGGTCTTGCTGGCAGCGCCCGCCGACGTGGCCGAACGCGACCTGACCCTGCCCGTGGCGGCCACGCCGGATCTCGATCCGATCGTCGCCATCCAGTCCTTCTACGTGATGGCGGCAAAACTGTCGGCCGCGCGCGGCATGGACCCGGATGCGCCACGTCACTTGAGCAAGGTCACGAAGACAAATTAAGCAGTAGGCGGCAGCTGCGCTCCCGACAAGGGGCGCGGCTGCCGGCAGCAGCACGAATATAAGCGACGGCAAGGGCATGTACCCGCGCCGCAGACTCATAGACATTGGAGCCTTGCGCTCCAGGATAAACATGACGATCAAGAGACTGTTGGCAGTTGTTGCCTGCGCGGGCCTGCTCGCGCCACAGGCATGGGCTGCCGAAAAAATCGAATTCTGGACCTTCAGCATGAAGCCCAAGTTCACGCCGTATTTCAATGCGGTGGTGGCGCGCTATGAGGCGCAGAATCCCGACGTCAAGATCGAATGGATAGACTTTCCCTGGGACGTCATCCAGACCAAGCTGGTCACGCGCATCGTGGCCGGCACGCCGCCCGCGCTGGTCAGCCTGAACGTGCCCTGGGCCGACGAATTTGCACGCGACGGTTTGCTCACGCCCGTCGATGGCCTGATCGCGCAAGCGCGCGCAAGCTACATCCCCAGCGCCCTGGAAGACTTGCGCTTCAAGGGCCGCACCTACGGTTTTCCCATGTACAGCAATGTCGCGGTGATCGCCTTCAATACCGATATTTTCAGGCAGGCCGGGCTCACGCGCGGCCCCGCCAGCCTCGATGAACAGCTGGCGTTCGCGCGCCAGATTGCGCAACGCACAGGCAAGGCCGGCATCGCCCCCGCCCTGTCGAAGATCGACGGCCTGTTCATGCAGCAGGGCCTGGCCGTGATTACCGATAACCGCGCCGTCTTCAATTCGCCGCAGCACGTGGCGCTGGTGCAAAAGCTGGCCGACACCTACAAGGTGGGCGGCCTGCTGAAGGAAAGTCTGTTCGCCGAAGATAACTTCCCGGCCGTCATCGACGCCTACAAGGGCGGCCGCCTGGGCATGCTGCTGGCGCCGCCCACGGCCATGCAGCGCATCCGCGGCGATGCGAAAGACATCTACGCCATCACCGACGTGGCGCCCGCGCCGCTGGGCCCCACCGGCATCGCCGACGGCGGCTGGCTGGTGCACTTCGCCATCCCGAAAGGCGTGCCGGCGCGTTTGCTGCCATCGGTGGGCAAGTTTGCGCGCTTCCTGACGAACGACGACAACCAGCTGGCCTTCGCACGCCAGGCCAGCGTCTTCCCCACCACCGTCAAGGCGGCGGCCGACCCGTTTTTCCTCGCCACGCCGAAGAACGCAGGCGCGGCGGAAAAAGCGGTGGCCGCCGGCGCCCTGTCGATGCACCACTCGCGCACCTTGTACGTCGCCGGCATCGACGACTACGACGAATTGCGCCGCTCGCTGGTCAAAGCCGTCGAGGCGGGCGTGACGGGCAAGCAGGATGTCAAGCAGGCGCTGGACCAGGCCGTCGCCATCTGGAACCGCAAGCTGGCCACCCTGCCGCGCCACTGAGGACAGCATGAAACTCGCCCACCGCCACACAGTGCAAGCCTGGCTGTTTCTCGCCCCCGCCCTGCTGCTGCTGGCCGCCTTTTCCTTCTGGCCCGTCGGCTACGGCTCCGTGCTGGCGTTTACCGACTACAGCCTGATACGCGAGACGCGCTTCGTCGGCCTGGATAACTTCCGCTACATCTTCAACAACGAGATGTTCGTTTCGGGCCTGAAAAATTCGCTGATGTTTTTGCTGATGGTGCCCTTCGTGCAGGTGGGGGCCATCGTGCTGGCCGTACTGGTGAACAACCGCCTGCCCGGCATCCGTTTGTTCCGCGCCGCCTTCTACGTGCCGGTAGTGACCACTGTTTCCGTGGTCGGCATCATGTGGGGCTTCATGTTCCACGAACAGGGCGCGCTCAATTACGTGATGCTGACGTTAAAGCTGGTGAACGCGCCCGTGGGCTGGCTGACGAACGACAGCCTGGCCCTGTTTGCCGTCATGTTCGTCACCCTGTGGCGCGGCCTGGGCTGGTACATGGTGATGTACCTGGCGGCGCTGCAATCGATTCCGTCGGACATGCAGGAAGCAGCCATGCTCGATGGCGCCAACCGCTGGCAGCGCTTCTGGAAAATCACCGTGCCGATGCTGCGCCCGACCATCATGCTGTGCTCCATCCTGTCCGTGCTGGCGGCCCTGAAGGCTTACCAGGAAGTCGACGTACTGACGCAGGGCGGGCCGATGAATTCGACCTTCACGGCGCTGTACTACGCCTACGACCAGGGCCTCAAACACTTGAAACTGCCGCGCGCGCTGGCGGCCAGCTTCGTCGTGTCGCTATTTTGCATAGGCATCGCCCTGCTCTGCCTGCGCTACCTCGAACCCAAGCACCGCTGACAGGGCAATGACCATGACAAGCCGTTCCCGCCCCCTGAAAACGCGTTTGCAACGCATAGGCCACTATGCCGGCCACTATGCCGTGCTGTGCGCGATCGCCGTCGTCTGCGTCTTCCCGTTCTGGTGGACCCTGGTGACGGCCATCTCCACGCAAGGCAATATCTTCGCCTTCCCGCCCACTTTCTGGCCCAGGGCGCCGTCCTTTGAGAACTTCACCGAAGTGTTCCAGGCCATTCCGATCTGGTCGTTTTTCAAGAACTCGGTGCTGATCGCCGTATTCACCGTGTTCTGGAAACTGCTGCTGTGCTCTTTGGCCGCGTATCCGCTGGCGCGCCTGAAATTTCGTGGCCGCAAGCTGGTGTTCGGCCTGATCCTGGCCACCCTGGTGCTGCCGTCGGAGGTGAATTTTCTCGTCAACTTCATCACCATCACGCAAATGAGCCTGGTCGACACCTACACGGGCGTGATCCTGCCCAACGTGGTGACGGCCGTGGCCATTTTGCTGCTCAAGCAGGCGTTCGAGGAAGTGCCGCAAGACTTGATCGACGCGGCGCGCGTCGACGGCGCCAGCGAATGGGTGATCTTCAGCCGCATCATGCTGCCCCTGATTACGCCATGGCTGGCCACCGTCGGCATCCTCACGGCCGTCGAATCGTGGAATGAATACATCTGGCCCTCCATCGTCATGAGCAAACCCGATGAATTCCCCCTGTCGGTGGGCGTGCTGTATTTGCGCGGCACGTTTGGCAGCAGCACGCGCGTGATCGCTGCCGGCACCCTGATCACCATCGTGCCGACCCTGCTGGCCTTCCTGTTTACCCAGCGCTTCTTCATGCGCGGCATGGACGGCGCAGTCAAATGAAAACGTCTCTCGAGAAGGAAGTGTCCATGAACGACAAGAACATCAGTAACAGCAGCGCCCGCAGCCCGATTTCCTGGGTGCCCACCTTGTACTTTGCCCAGGGCCTGCCGTTTTACGCGGTCGCCCTGGTGGCCGGCCTGATGTTCAAGAGCATGGGCGTGCCGAACGACCAGATCGCCCGCTGGACGGGCCTGATCGGCTTTGCCTGGGTCTTCAAGTCGCTGTGGAGCCCCTTCCTGGAGCTGGCGTCGAGCAAGAAGACCATGGTGGTGCTGTTCCAGTTCGCCGGTGGCCTGAGCCTGGGCCTGATCGCGCTGGCGCTGCAAACGCCGCTGTGGTTTGCCGCCTGCATCGCCGTGCTGTTCGTCGCCGCGCTGGCATCGTCCACGCACGACATCGTCTGCGACGGCCTGTATATCGCCAGCCTGTCAGACAAGCAGCAGGCGGCCTACGCGGGCTGGCAAGGCGCCTTTTTCAACGCCGGCAAATTCATCTCGCTGGGCGGCCTGGTGATCCTGGCCGGCTACCTGGAGAAAAAAATCGGCATCAAGCCCGCCTGGTCGGTGATCTTCCTGATCATCGGCGCCATGATGCTGTCGCTGGCCGCGTATCACCTGTGGGCGCTGCCGCAGGTGCGTAACGCGGCCGTGGCCGACAAGAGCGTGGCCGGCATCAGCCGCACCCTGTGGGACGTGCTGGTGGACTTCCTGAAAAAGCCCGGCATCTGGGGCATGATCGCCTTCATCATCCTGTTTCGCGCCGGCGAGGCGCAAGTGCAGACCATCGGCCCCCTGTTCCTGCGCGAAGCGCGCGAACTGGGCGGCCTGGGCCTGTCGACGACGGAAGTGGGTGCCGTGTACGGCACGGCCGGCACCGTGGCCTTTTTGCTGGGCAGCATAGGCGGCGGCTATTTCACCTCCTGGCTGGGCCTGAAGCGCGCCATGTTCTTCCTGATCCTGGCCATGAACTTGCCGAACCTGGTGTTCTATTACCTGAGCCACAGCATGCCGACCGATCTGACCCTGATCACGGCCGCGCTCAGCGTGGAGATGTTCGGCTATGGCTTCGGTTTCGTCGGCCTGATCCTGTTCATGATGCAGGTGGTCTCCGTCGGCAAGTACCAGACGGCCCACTATGCGTTCGCCACCGGCGTGATGCAGCTCGGTTTCGTGCTGTTCAAGATGATCAGCGGCGACATCCAGACGGCGCTCGGCTACAAGACCTTTTTCCTGTGGGTGCTGGTGTCGGCCGTGCCCGTGCTGATCCTGTCGCGCTTCATGCGCATCGGACCGAAGGCCCCTTCCGACCAAGCTGAAGCCGGCGCCACATCCGCGCCAGCCAGCGCCAGCTAGGATAGAACCACCTCATGGCACATATCGTTTTAAAGAATATCGTCAAGCTGTATGACGACAAGCACCCGGTCATCCACGGCATCGACCTCGATATCCGCGATGGCGAATTCGTCGTCTTCGTGGGACCTTCAGGTTGCGGTAAATCAACCCTTCTGCGCATGATCGCCGGGCTGGAAGACATCACGGACGGCGAGCTGCATATCGGCGGCAAGCTGGCCAACGATATCGCGCCGGCCGAACGGGGCCTGGCCATGGTCTTCCAGAGCTACGCCCTGTATCCGCACATGACGGTGTACGAAAACATGGCCTTCGCCCTGAGCCTGGCGGGACACAAGAAGGCGCAGGTGCGGGCCGCCGTCGAGCGCGCCGCCGAGATCCTGCAGATCACGCCTTTGCTCAAACGCAAACCGAAGGACCTGTCGGGCGGCCAGCGCCAGCGCGTGGCCATCGGCCGCGCCATCGTGCGCAAACCCAAGGTGTTCCTGTTCGACGAGCCGCTGTCGAACCTCGACGCCTCGCTGCGCGTGCAGATGCGCGTGGAAATTTCGCGCCTGCACCAGGAATTGAAAACCACCATGATCTACGTCACGCACGACCAGGTCGAGGCCATGACCCTGGGCGAGCGCATCGTGGTGTTCAACGGCGGGCGCATCGAGCAGGTGGGCAGTCCGCACGCGCTGTACAACCATCCGGGCAACCTGTTCGTAGCCGGCTTCCTGGGCGCGCCGAAGATGAACTTCATCGCTTGCGAGGCCATTGCCTGCGGACCCGGCACGGTGGCCGTGCGCCTGCCCGGCGGCGCCGTGATCGAGGTCGAGGCGCACGGTGATGCCGTGGCGCCGGGCGAGCAGCTGACTCTGGGCGTGCGCGCCGAGCATGTGGTTCTGCAACACGGGGAGACGGCGAACAACAACGTGATCGAGGCCACTGTCAGCCATGTCGAATACCTGGGCGACGTGGCCATCGTTTACGCCAGCATGCCAGGTGTGGCCGGGATGCTGGCAGTCAAGCTGCCGGCCGAGGATGGCTTGCGCCAGGCGGGCGACGCCATGTGCTTGCATCTGCCGCCGCAGCGCTGCCTGCTGTTCGATGCCAAAGGGCAAGCACTGGCGCGCACGTTTGCCGCACCAGCCGAGCAGTTTATGTGACAATAGCCGCTGTTTATCATGTTGCCGCCGTTTGACTTATCCGGTCGGAATGGCAGAAATGTGTTTTTTAAGATTCCCTGCCCCTTTGCGATGCCGCTGCGCGATGCTGCGGCAGCCAGTGCCGGTGCGTATTTTTGTTATTGATTGAAGGATAACCAATGTCCCAATTCCGTCTTGCCCGTCTCAGCCTGATCCTGGCCGCCATCGGCCTGAACGTCCTCCCGGCCCTGTCGCACGCGCAGGATGCCAAGCCAGCCGCTGCCGCCGGTGCGCCCGCCGCCGTGCCCGCAGACACGGTGCGTCCTGAAGTATTCAAACTGCTCGATCCGACCGCCGTGAAGGCCTCGATGGATGCGAAAAACTATGCCGACGTGCAAAGCCGCATCGACCAGGCTGCCGCCATTCCCGCCCTGACGCCGTACGAATTGTTCGTGCTGAACCGCCTGCGCGTGGCGCTGGCCTCCACCACCAACAATGCAACTATGGCCATGACGGCGCTGGAAGCGGTGATCGAATCGGGCAAGCTGGACAAAAAAGCCCAGGGCGATTTCATCCAGGCCCTGGCCAACTACCACTACAACGCCAAGGATTACCCGAACGCCATCAAATGGTTCACCCGTTACCAAACGGAAACGGGCGACGTGGCCACCGTGCGCCCCTACATCATCCGCGCCTATTACTTCAGCAATGATTTTGTGCGCGCAAAACAGGAACTGATGGCCGACCTGACGGCCAAGCAGCAAGCGGGCAAGACGCCGACCATCGAAGAACTGCAATTGCTGGCCAATACGGGCTCGAAAAGCAAGGATCCGGCCACCTACCTGGTCGCCATGGAAAACCTGGTGCGCTACTACCCTTCGGATGATTACTGGAGCGATTTGCTGAGCCGCACGCAAGGCAAGGCCGGCTATTCCGACCGTTTTGCGCTGGACGTGCTGCGCCTGCAATTCAAGGCCGTGGGCACCATGCCGCCGCAAGATTACAGCGACATGGCTGAAATTGCCCTGCAGAACGCCTTCCCGACAGAAGCGAAAAAAGTCCTCGACGCGGGCTTTGCCAAAGGCGTGCTGGGCACGGGCGCGAATGCCGCCAAGCACAAGAAACTACGCGACCAGGCCAACAAGGCTGCTGCCGACGATGCGAAAAGCATCGCCAGCGGCGAAGCCTCGGCCATGAAGAGCAAGGATGGCACGGGCTTGACCAACCTGGGCTACGCCTTCGTGACGATGGACCAGTTCGACAAAGGTATCGACCTGATCCAGAAAGGCATCGCCAAGGGCGGCCTGAAGCGTCCGGAAGATGCCAAGCTGCGCCTCGGCTATTCCTACGCCATGGCTGGCAAGAAAGATGACGCCATCAAGGTCCTGGAAACGGTCAAGGGCAGCGATGGCGTGAGCGATCTGGCCCGCTACTGGGTACTGTGGCTGAACCGTCCTGCCACGGCAGCGGCGGCACCGGCAGCAGCGGCACAGTAATTCCTGCTCCCCGCAACATGCGCAAGGCAGTTCCCGGCTCACGCCGGGGCTGCTTTTTTTTCGACCTTTTTCATCCTTCCATGCCGCCAGCCACTGCCCCCGAACCTGTACCTGAACGATTGACCAGCCTGGATGCCTTTCGCGGCTGCGTGATCGTCATCATGATCTGGGTCAACTATCTGGCCGGCATGCCCGGCATTGCCTGGTGGCTCGAACATGCGGGACCGCGCGCCGACGGCATCACCCTGCCCGACCTGGTCTTTCCCGGCTTTCTGTTCATGGTGGGCATGGCCATTCCGCTGGCCTTGCAGCGCCATTGCGGCCATGTCACGCCAGCCTTGCTGGGGCGCCTGCTATGGCGCTCCGCCAGCCTGATGCTGGCCGGCGTGGTGCTGGCGAATGCCTACCGCTACGATGCGCAGGCGGCACTGCTGCCGCAAGCCGTCTATTTCCTGCTGTTTTATATGGCCATGATACTGCTGTGGCGCCAGGGCGCGGGCAAGCTGGAGCTGCTTGCCGGCGGCCTCCTGATGCTGTTCCTGTTGGCGACCTTCCGTGGTGAACTGAACAACGAGTTTTCCAGCACCTGGCTGCAACCGTCGTGGTGGGGCATCCTCGGCATGATAGGCTGGTCCTACCTGCTGTGCAGCCTGCTGTACCTGGCGTGCCGGGGCAGCGGCACGGCGCTGATGGGCGTGTTTTCCCTGCTGATCGCGCTGTACATGGGTGGTGTGGCGGGCAGCCTGGATTTCCTGCCGGCTGGCGTGAACGCCATCGTCAACGTGCCGCAAGTGCTGGGCTCGACGGCGGCCAATGTGCTGGCCGGCACCCTGGTGGGCCAGCTCTTCCTGCGCGGCGCCGCGTTGAGCCATGGGCAGCGCATCCGCTTCATGGCGTGGTTCGCGCTGGGCCTGCTGGCGGCCGGCCTGCTGCTGCGGCCGTATCACCATATCAACAAGATTGCGGCGACGGAATC
This sequence comes from Janthinobacterium sp. ROICE36, assembly GCF_002869965.1. Classification (GTDB taxonomy): domain Bacteria; phylum Pseudomonadota; class Gammaproteobacteria; order Burkholderiales; family Burkholderiaceae_D; genus Janthinobacterium. Next base: position 28,527 of record NZ_PEBS01000031.1, on the reverse strand, counting down.
GTATACCCTGGTGTGCAGCGCCATCATCCTGGCCCTGTTCCTGGTGTTTTATGTCGTCATCGACGTGTGGCGCTGGCGCGCCTGGGCGCTGGTGTTATTGCCCGCAGGTACCAATGCCCTGTTCGCCTACATCGTGCCCGACCTGTGGCAGCAGCTGGCGGCCGTGCTGCACCTGCCGCGCTTCTGGTGGCCCTACCTGGAAACGGGTGGCGCGGCCGGCCTGTGGAATGCCGCCGCCGTCACCGCCCTGATGCTGCTGTTCACCGCGCTGGCCACCCGTTACGGCCTGAAGCTGAAGTTTTAGACCTTGATGTAGATCTTGCGCTTGTCCATGGCGTAGGCGATCAGCCAGCACAACAGCATGAAGCTGACGGCAAACAGCAAGGATCCCATCCGCGCCGGCGCCCAGCCTGTAAACCATTGCTGGTACAGCCACTGGTACAGATTGCCGCCGCCGATGCGCACGGTAAACGCGATGATCACCAGCACTTCCGACACCAGGTAGATGAACAGGGTGTTCTTGCCGAAAACCTCAAAAAAATACATCCAGCCCGTGATCTTGCGCACGTCGATGAGGAACATCAGCAGCGCCAGCAGCAGCAAATCCAGGCCGATGCCCAGCATCACGTAAGAGCTGGTCCACAGCTTCTTGTTGATCGGAAACACTTCGTTCCAGCACAGGGCCACGGCCACGCAGATGACGCCGCCCACGGCCAGCTGAACCAGGCTGTAGCGCAGTTGCGCCGGTACCGCCTGGCGCAGGAAACTGCCCGCCACGTAGCCGGCAATCACGTTGACGATAGCTGGCAAGGTGCCGAGGATACCCTCCGGATCGAAGGCGAGGCCTTCGCCGTGGTACAAATGGCTATCGCCCAACAGGAACAAATCCAGCTTGGCCGGCGCATTGCCGTGCAAGCTGTAATCGCCCCAGGTCGCCAGGATGGCCCAGTAGCCGAGCAAGGCGCAGGCGCAAAACACCAGCGCGCCCCTTGTCTTCCAGTAATGCAAGATCAGGGCGGCGGCCAGGTAGCATACGGCGATGCGCTGCAGCACGCCGGGAATGCGCGTGTGCGACAGGGGCGACCAGGCGAACTGGCCCGCATCGTCGAGCTTGAAGAAGGGGAACCAGTACAGCAAGAAGCCCAATAAAAAGATCAGCGCGCTGCGCTTGCACAGCTTGGCCAGCACGGCGCCATGGCCCAGGTTTTCATACTTGCCCAGCGCAAAGGCCAGCGCATTGCCGACGACAAACAAAAAGCTGGGAAACACCAGGTCCGTCAGCGTAAAGCCATGCCATTCAGCATGCAGGAGGGGCGCATACACGCTGCCCCAGTCGCCGGGCGTATTGACGACGATCATCAGGGCCACGGTCAGGCCGCGCAGGACGTCGAGGGCGAGGTAGCGCTGGTTCATGGCTGCGCCCCCTGCAAGACAGGCGCCAGGGCAGTGCCCAGCACCTGCTGCGCATCGCCGCTCAATTCCCAGAACATGCCACCGCGCAAACCCTTGTCACGGATATAGCGCACTTTATGGGCCAGCGACTGCGCATCTTCATAGCTGATGAAGACGCCGCTGTCGCGGTTGTACAGATACGGTACTTGCGACGCGGCGTTCCAATGGCGCTGGAAGCCGCGCGCGCCCTTGCCGTCGACCAGATAACCTTGCTCCAGCAGATGCCGGTAAGTGAAGGTCGGCGTACCGTCATTGCCGCTGGCCGCGCCCTGGCAAGGCTGGTACAGACCATCGCCGCGGGGACCGGCGGCGCACTGCCTCCAGCCATAGCCATAGAAGGGCACGCCCAGCACCAGCTTGGCGGCAGGCACGCCGGCGCGCAGGAAGCGCGTCACAGTGGCGTCCACATATAGCTGCTTTTCACGCTGCGGGTCGGCGGGATCGGCATACAGGGGCGCCAACTGGCCATTCTCGGCATCCCACACGCCGCGATAGTCATACGTCATCAGGTTGATCCAGTCCAGCTGCGCCGCCAGGCGGGCCATCCAGCCGGGCGCGGTGTCGCTGTCGTCGCTCAGGCTGGCGTGTGCACCGGCGGCGATGGTGATCAGGTATTGGCGGCCGGCCGCCTGCTTGCCCGCCTGGTCGAAGGCGCTACGCAGCTCGCTAGCCAGGCGCACATAATTTTCCTTGTCGTCGCCTCGGTGGCAGACCTTGCCTTCGATGCAGGGGATTCCCCCACTCGCCGGATGTTCCCAGTCGATATCGATGCCATCGAGGCCATGCCGGCGCACCAGTTCCAGCGCGGAAGCGATGAATGCCTGGCGCGCGGCCGGCGTGGCTGCCATGTCCGAAAAGCGGTTCGACCAGATCCAGCCGCCCACCGACAGCAGGACGCGTAGCCGTGGATGACTTTGCTTGAGCGCATTGAGCTTGCGCAAGTTGTCGGCATCGGCTTGCGGCTCCGGCAGCACGATGCTGCCATTGGCCGGCCGAGACGGCTGGCCCTGCGCATCCAGGCAGGCGCTTACGCCGCCGCCCTCGGGTGCGGGATTGCCATGTTCGCCATCCCAGCAGATGTCGGCGAACGCGTACTGGATCAGGCTGACATTACCGGTGCGAATATTGTGCCCGTTAACGGGAAAATCGGCCGATTTCCAGCCGGGATAATAAGCCACCACTTCCGGCGCGAAGGCCGGAGCGGCGGAAGCGGCCAGTGGCAACGCGCAGGCGAAGCAAGCCAGCATTGCATGTAATGTCATCGGAGGTATCCCACAATATAAAGAAAACCATCTTGCAATAAAAAAATGGCGGAGCCAGTTGCGCTCCGCCATTGTCATGCCATGCCGGGTGTCCGCCGGCAGGCATCCACTACATAAAACATCTTACATCTTGCCTTGCAGCGCCAGGTAGATCTGACGGCCGTTCTTGTACAGCGCGCCTGGCATATCGCCGGCACCCGGAGTATGGATGACGGAACGCACAGTCGGATTGTTCAAGTCCTTGCCATCGAGCGTGATTGCCAGGTTTTCGGTCAACTGATAGGCAATCGATGCCGACAGGCTACCGATCGACGACTGGAAGGCCGCACTGTTACGGCTGGTACCGTTCAGGTAACCCGAACGGAAGTTGTACGTCAAACGCGCGCTGAACTTGTCGTTTTCAAAGAAACCGCCAACGTTGTATGCATTTTTCGACGTACCGATCAGCGTGCAATCCGGGCTGACCAAGGCGCCGCAAGCCGAACCTGCTGCTTTGCCGGTTTCCTTGCCATCCGTATAGGTATAGTTGGCATTGACACCAAAGCCAGCTGGCAGCGCTTGCACGTAGGCCAGTTCCACACCTTTGACTTCAGCCGTCGTGTTGATCGGGGTGCCTATCACGTACTCGGTGTTTTTACCTTGCAACTGATTGAAGAACGTTGCTTTGCCACTACCATACGTCACATAACCATCCAGTGCCGAGTAGAAAGCACCAGCCGACAGCATCGACTTCGGAGCGAAATACCATTCCACGCCGATTTCAGCATTGTTGGCACGGATCGGACGCAGGTCAGGATTGCCGACGATGCCGAACAATTGCTGATCGCGCAAGTCCAGGCCAGCCATCATGCCCAGTTCAGGACGCGCCATCGTGCGGCTGATGCCGAAACGGCCAACGACATCTTTTGTCACATCCAGGCGGAAGTTAGCGCTAGGCAAGAAGTCGTTATACGTATTCGTATAGTTCTTGATGACATACTGTGCCGACGGATTCAATTCGTAGCGGTCGACATCTTCCTTGGTATGCACAAAACGTACGCCGATATTACCCGAGAAGCTGTCTGCACCGAAATTCAACATTGCATAGGCCGATTGGGTCGGCTCCTTGATGTTGAATTCATTCTGGCGCAGGTTGCCGGAATAGTTGGCATACTTGCTCAGCCAGCCATTCACGGCATCTTGCGAGAACGTCCAATAGCCCGCGCCATTCGTGCCCAGGTCGTTAAAACCACTTGGGAACGAGGTCAGGCCGCCGAATGGCAGGTTGGCTGGATTGCCCAGGGCGCCAGCAGCCGTGTTGCCTGCGACATTCGAATTGATGCCGATCGCATCCAGTTTGCGCTCGTGCTGTGCTACGCGCACGCCAAACTGCAGGGACGAAATGGCAGGCAAATCGAGTTTCAGCGTAGCATCGACCTGGCCATACGTTTCCTTGTCCACGGCCTTCACATGCGAGCCATAGGTGTACGGATCATCGATATTGCCGCCGATCGAAAACTTGTCAGCGCCAGGTATGTTATATCTGATCGGATTGTTTGCACCGTTCATGGCGTAGCCGCCGCCAGTCCAAGGCATCCAAACACCGAGCGCGCCACTCACGGTTTCGCCGACACCTTTGGTGGTGCCGAGCTTACCGGTCAACATCAGGCGGTCGTTGACGCGATATTTACCATCCAGATTAATGAAGTCAGACTTGCTCTTGGCGACAGGACGGCTAAAGATTTCCTGCACCGAACCGGACATCGTGGCGCAAGTCGGGCAATTGGCGGGAATCGTGGTATTGACGCTGGTCACGACGCCATTGCTGACGGTACCGCTGACATTCGCTCCAGGATAGCCAGGCGAAGCCCAGGTATTGCCGATTGCGCGACCCAGCGATTGCATGAAGTTGTGGTTGATGTTAGGCGCGTCGAGCTGCGAGTGGAACAGGGTCAGGTCCAGCATCAGGTCCTTCGATGGCTTGAGCTGGATATCGATCAGGCCGCCATCGCGGGTACGCTGCTGTTCAAACCAGGCGGTGCCACCCAAATAGTTGGTCATGGCGCCAGCTGCACCAGGAATGCCCTGGGCCATGGCCGAACCTGGCTCAACTTTGTCGTACCAGATCTGATTTTCCTGGCCGACGCGGCTCAGCGTACGTTTCTGATGGAAACCCTGCACCAATACACCTAGCGTACTGGCTTCATTCTTCCAGTTAATCATGCCGCTGAACTGGGGATCTTTCTTTCCCGAGTTGGACGAATAGACTGCGCCCAGGCTGACCTGACCCGTCAAGGATTTCTTGAAGTCGAGCGGCTTGCGGCTCTCGATATCGACAACGCCTTCGGCGCCGCCTTCCAGCAGGTTGGCTTGCGAACCTTTATGCACCGTCACGCGGCCGATCAGTTCCGAAGGGAATAGCGAGAAACTGACGCTGCGGCCGCCACCGATGATGTTGTCGGCAAACCAGTCGCCGCTGCCAACCGAATGGCCATTGAATGTGGTCAGGGTCAGGCCGAACGGTGTGCCGCGCAGGGCGACACGGTCGTTCTCGCCAAAACTGCCTTCGCCGCCGCCGGCAGCGGCCACGCTGACGCCTGGCAAGCGTTGCAGGGAATCAGCAACGTTCTTATCTGGCATCTTGCCCACGTCTTCCGCCGTGATCACTTCAACCAGGCTGTCGGAATTACGTTTTTGGTTCAAGGATTGTTCCAGTGATGCACGGATACCCGTCACGACGACGGTCTGACCGGCGTCAGCATCAGCCGTTGCTGCCGGCTTGGCTTCTTTGGCCACGGCTTCCTGCGCATACGCCGAGAAACTCGCGCCTGCCATCAACATAGCCACAGCAGCGGCGATAGGCGTCAAATTTCGTGCTGCAGAGCTAGCTGTCAAATTGCGTTTCATGTACTCCCCCTTGATTTAGGCTCCACGATTGGAACCTTTTCATTTTTAACGTAGGTCTTCTTTCCAGCCCGCCCACTCTCGCCGGCATGCTGCAGACCCTTCGGCACAACCACTTACAAAACCAATTCAACGCCAATATACTACTATCCAATACCAGAACACTACCAGTTGCAACTTATTTTTTATAACGTTGTTTGAATCACACAGACCACTTCAGCTGAATCAATCTGTAGCCCGTACGAGCGGGGTAAATACCAGCGAGGCCAGGCATAAATTGCCGGCCTGATAATTCAAATTGGTTTTATAACGGTCTTTTTTGGTATTATCCAGCGACACAAAACAGATACAGAGCGCGTCTGCAACGCGCCGTAACGGAGACCCTCAGCGTATGACAACCCTGGCTCACATCATGCAAGGCCTGGGGCAGACGAGTAGCCTGCCCCTGTACCAGCAACTGCAGCGCGCGCTGCGCGAAGCAATCGACAAGCGCATCCTCGGCCCCGACGAAGCCCTGCCGGCCGAGCGCCAGCTGGCCAGCGACCTGGCCGTCTCGCGCATTACCGTGCGCAAGGCCATCGATGGCCTCGTCAACGAGGGCTTGCTGGTGCGCCGGCCCGGCTCGGGCAATTTCATCAATACGCGCATCGAGAAGAATTTCGCCAAGCTGACCTCATTTTCCGAGGACATGCGGGCGCGCGGGCGCACGCCCCGCAGTGTCTGGCTCAAGCGCGCAGAGGGAACTGTCACGCCGGAAGAGGCCTTGCGCCTGCGGCTGTCGCCGGGCGCGCCCGTGTACCGCTTTCACCGCATCCGCTATGCGGACGAGGTGCCGATGTGCCTGGAGTACGCCACCATCGTCGCCAGTTGCCTGCCGGCGCTGGACGCTGTCGATATCTCCATGTATGACGCGCTGGAACAGGCGGGCAACCGGCCCGTGCGCGCCTTGCAGCGCCTCAGCGCGCTTTTACTGACGGGCGAGCAGGCCAGCCTGCTGCAGGCGGAGGAAGGCGACGCGGGCTTGTCGGTGGAAAGGCTGGGCTTTTTGCGCGATGGCCGCGCCGTGGAATTTTGCCGCTCCTACTTTCGCGGCGATATGTATGACTTCGTGGCCGAATTAAGTACCAATTAATACCAGGTGCGCGAATTTCTCAATACCAGATAACACCACTTATTGCAGTGCAATATATAGGTCGGCATCGCGCCGATATAGGCACGGCAATGGTGCAGTCATCGGCAGCGATTATGTGGCAGCCTCTCAAACAGTATAAAAAAGCGGCGCAATGCGGTTTTGCGCATTGCAGCAAAACGCAACACTTCCCATCAGGGAGCAGGCGCGGTGCGGCGTCCCAGGCACAGCACAATCACGCCCAGCGCCACGCACAGCCAGCCGAACAGCGGCCCCAGCCATCCTGCCCAGGTGGCGACGGATGCGCCTGCCGGCAGCGGCGCCAGCAGGGTGTTGCCCGGCATGGCACTGCTGGCCCGCTCCGCCAGCACCCGCCCATACGCGTCGCTGGCCGTCAGCACGCCCTCACGCGCCGCGCGCAGCACGGCATAACCGTTTTCCACGCCCCGCACCACCGTCATGCGCGCGCCCATCCAGGCGTCGAGCTGGAAATCCCAGGCCGGCACCAACATCGTTTGCGCCCCGGCCGCCCCATACGCCTGCCCCAGAGAGGCAAAATGCATGTCCTTGCAGATGGCCAACCCCATCGCCTGCCCCGACACCGGCTGCACGGCATAGGCGCTGCCAGCAAGAAAATCGCGCTCGGGCGGCGCCAAATGATGTTTCTGATAACTGACAGGCACGGCGCCATCGGGCGCGAACAACCAGGCCAGGTTGCGTCGGCCGGCAGCGTCTTGCACACCGATGCCCAGCGTAATCCACGCGCCCGTGCTGCGCGCCAGCGCCTGGAAACGCTGCCGCACGGCACCCGCCTGTGCCGGCGCCAGCACGGCTATCTTTTCCGGCAACAGCACCAGGCTGGCGCCCTGCCCGGCCAGTTGCTCGACGTGGCGCGCGTACTGGTTCCAGATGGCTTGCGCACGCGCCGGCGGCGTGGCCGGGCCGATAAAGTCATCGATGGCAACCAGCCCGGCCAGCGGCCCGTCTGGTGGAGGCGCTCCCTGCACCCGCCAGGCGCCACCGGCGAACGCGGCCGCCAGCAACAACGCGGTCGCGCCCGCCGCTGGCGCATACGCGCGCCCGCCGGCCAGCAGCAAGGCCAGTGCGGATGGCAACAGGCACAGCAAAAACAGCAAGCCAGGCACGCCCGCCAGCGCCGCCACTTGCAATATAGCAAGGTTATCGGCTTGCGAATACGCGAGGCTGCCCCAGTTACCGTCGGGCAGCAAGGCTGCCATCAGGGTATCGATGGCCACCCACAGCACGGGATAGACCAGTACCGTCCAGCCGGAGCGATAGCGCAGCACGAGGCGCCGCGTGGCCAGCACCACCAGCAACCACAGCAGTGCCTTGACGAGCATCACGGCCAGTACAGTCGGCAAGGGCATGAGCAGGCGAAAATAGGCAACGTTGGATGACAGGCCCAACATGGCGGCAAGGAACGTCATCCAGGCGGCATCGCGGCGCGACGCGCGCAGGGCCAGCCATAGCACAGGCAGCGGCGCGCACCAGGCGAGCCAGCCCAGCGGCTGCGGCCCCAGCATCCAGTACAGGGGCAGGCCTGCCGCCAGCGCGGCGGCGGTTTGCAGCAGGCGCTGGCGCAGCGCGGCGCCGCCGGCAGCCGGCGTAGTCAGGGTTGGGAACATGCTCAGGCTTTCAAGGGGAGCCAGATTTCCACGCCGCCGATGCCGCTGGCGGGATCGAAATGCTGGTCGTAGCGTTCAAAATCAGGCGCGTCCGCCACCTCCAGCCCGGACTGCGGCAGCCACGCGTTCCACAGCGTGTGCCAGGTGGCGCGGATGGTGGAAATATGGCCCCGGTGACGAAACACGGCATAGCGCTGCGGCGCGATGCGCAGCCGCGTCCAGCCGTCGGGGGCCTGGGAAAAATCGCTTACGGGCATGCCGCACAGGTAATCGAAATTGCCCGCCTCGTCATTGTTGCAGCACACGCCATACACCAGTTGGCCGGGCGCCACATGGGGCAGGAAGCGCTGCCAGAGGGCGGGAATACCGGCAGACGTTTCCGCGCGATACCGTTCGACCAGGCCCGCCAGCAGCAAGGCGGGCCCCTGCTCGAAACGCGGTGCTTGCAGGGCCACGCCGGGCGCCACATCCATTTTGATGGCACCCACCAGTGCGAGGTTGTCGACGTGGCGCTGGGCCCGCACTCTTTCCGGCGTGATCTGGAATTGGTCGCGGAACGCCCGTGTAAATGCTTCGTGGGAACTGTAGCCAGCCTGCAGCGCAACACTGAGAATGTCTTGCGCGCCCTGCGCCAGCAAGAGGGCGGCCTCGCTGAGCCGGCGCGCCCGCACATAGCGCATCACGGAGTGGCCCGTGGCCAGGCCAAACGCGCGCGTCAGGTGGCAGGGCGAGGCGCCGCCCACGTGGGCGATATCGCCGAGCGAGAGATTGTCGGCAAAATGCGATTCGATATACCAGAGTGCCTTGGCCAGATAATGCATGAACGCTTCCCCTTGAACGAGCAGCGACTGTAGCATTTTCAGCAAGCCGTGACTTGACCGGAATTGCGCAATACCGGGCGAGCGGAACACCTGACAAAGCCGTAGCGAGCGGCAGTGATTTGTGGCGGAGAAGCGCAACGGTACTCTGTATGGGGGCGCCGAGCCGGTGAGCATCGCCGGCCGCAAAGCGCGACGCGATGAATGGTGTGCAGGGTACAGATGTCGCCGATACGCATGTCGCCACTGCGTTTGAGGCAGAGTGTCCACGCTACGCCGCCCGGCCGTGGCGGGCTTTGCGCCAGATCAAATGAACGGGTCTTACTTTTCTTCGGGGGGCGGCAGGAAGCAGGCTTCGACGATCTGCAGGTCGTTATCCTTGGCGAACTCGCGCACGAAGTGAAACGCCATGGGCTCGATCTCGCGCAGCTTGGTGTTGACCACCACCGACTTGACGCCATTGACGACGGTCGGGCGCACGTAGGGCGAATACTGGAGGTGCGCATTGCGCCCGCCACCTTCGGGATTGAAACAGGACATCACTCCGCAAAGGCGCTCGGCCCAATCGCTGGGTCGGAATTGCTTGCCATTGCTGGTGAGACCAAGGATGAAGAACTCGTCTGAGAGTTCCCCTGTTTTTTGAGATAACTCGGCCATGTGGCTTGTCGGGACTGGATTGCGTGAATGGCCCCGGCGGGTAAGCCGGGCTGGTAATTCAACTACGTTTGCTGCGGTAAGTCAGTATTATATCTTATAGAAGACTTGGGTTCTACCTCGATCTGCCCCAACCCTGCAAACAGGGGCCGGCACGCGTAACGCGCCAGCCCCCATTTTAACCTTGTTCCACGCGCAAGGCGCATGGACAGCGCGTGTGCGCCCGCGTCAGCCGAGGAAAACGGCGCCCGACATCAACAGCAGCAGCAGCATCCACAGCAGCAAGGCGCGCCATACCAGGCCCACTGTGCTCTGCAAGGCGCGCGCGCCCGGCTCTTCGCCGGGCAAGATATCGTTTTCGCTGTCGCTGTCATCGACGGCCAGATCCGGCGTCGTCAGCACGCGCGCCGCCGTTTCCGCAGGCGTGCCAAGGCGTACGCCCATGGCGCCGCCACCAGCCGTCAGGATGATGCCGATGGCCTCGTCCTGCCAGCGCTGGGCGAAATTACGCCAGGCGTAAATGGCATCCTCGAAATTGCCGACCACGGCAAACGCCACGGCCGTCAGGCGCACGGGGATCCAGTCGATCCAGTAAAAGGCGCGCGCGGCAAACTGGCCGAAAGCTTCATTACGCATGTGTTCGGGTTCGTTCCAGGCGCGTGCCAGGTATTCGGCCACGCGATACATCACGGCGCAGGCAGGGCCCAGCGGCATGAGGAACCAGAAGAAGACGCCAAACACATTGCGATGCGTGGTGATCAGGGCTTTTTCCACGGCGATGCGGGCGATTTCGCTCGCTTCCATGCCCACCGTGTCGAGTTTGGTCCAGTCTGCCAGCAAGGTGCGCGCGGTCGCTTCGTCACCGGCGCTCAGGGCCAGCTGGATCGAAGTGAAGTAATGGCTGTAATGGCGAAAACCCAGGGTCAGGTAGACGATGAGCACGTTCCAGGCAAAGGCCAGCAGGGTCAGCTGATAATGCTGCAAGAGCCAGTACACGCTTGCCGTCGGCAGCATCAGCACGCCGATCATGAGGAACCAGCCCATGCGGCCATGGTTGGCGTGGCCGGCATTGAACCAGGTCTCCATGCGCATTGCCAGGCTCTTGATTTCGGCGTAGATCGGATTGTCCGCGCGCAAAGGTTTGAGCTGCTCGATCAGCAATGCGCAAAGTATGGAGAGAAATGTCATCAAACGTCCTTTTTGTCTTTTTCAGCAATACCGCAATGCCCGCTACGATAGCGCAGTGCAGTGCTGGAATCAAACTTATTACGTGCGGGGCGCCATTTTACGCGCGCAAGAGGTGAAACAGATTACGCAGCATGCCGGCGGTGGCGCCCCAAATGTAGAAGCGCTCGTACGGCATGGCGTAGAACGAGCGCCGTCCACCGGGCAATTCTACCGACAGGCGCTGATGGTTGAGGCCATCCATCAGGAAGGCCAGCGGCACCTCAAAGATTTCCGCCACTTCGGACGGGTCGGCACGCAGTTCGAACGGCGGCGTCACCAGGCCCACCACGGGCGTGACCTGGTAGCCGGTGCCCGTCAGGTAGTCGGGCAGGCAACCCAGCACTTCGATATGCTCGCGCGCCAGGCCCACCTCTTCTTGCGTTTCGCGCAAGGCCGTGGCGATGGGCGACGCATCGAAGGCTTCGCTGCGACCGCCGGGAAAGCTGACCTGACCCGCATGGCTGCTCAGGTGGTTGGTGCGCATGGTCAGCAAGATGGTCAAGCCTTGCGGGCGTTGCACCAGGGGAATGAGCACGGCGGCGCGCACGGGCACGGCACGGACGGAAAGGAAATCCTGGGTAATCTCTGGCTGCCAGTCAGGCTGTTCGGCCAGGCGCTGACGCAGCCAGTCGGGCGTCAGGCGCACGGCGTCCAGCGCCGCCTCGCCGGCGATACTATCGATGGCGAGTTGTTGTGGATCAAATGCGATGGTGGCCATGGCAGCTTGTCCCATTAGTAATTCAGAATAAAAAAAGGGGCACCAATACGGCACCCCTTTTCCCAACGCAGACGCTGATATTACGCGCTTGCTTTCGCCACAACGCGGCGATTTGGCAATTTTTCTTTGATACGCGCCGATTTACCCGAACGCTCACGCAGATAGTACAGCTTGGCGCGGCGAACATCACCACGGCGTTTCACTTCGATCGAAGCGATCAGCGGCGAGTACAGTTGGAACGTACGCTCGACGCCTTCGCCGGACGAGATCTTGCGAACGATGAAGTTCGAGTTCAGGCCACGGTTACGACGGGAGATAACGACGCCTTCGTAAGCCTGGGCGCGCTTGCGCGTGCCTTCGACTACGTTGACGCTGACGATAACGGTATCGCCTGGTGCGAATTCAGGAATGGTTTTACCCAGACGAGCAATTTCTTCCTGCTCTAATTGTTGAATCAAGTCCATTTTATAACTCCGAAAACCATCATGCCGGCGCACTGTGGATAGCAAGTATCCGCCCGGTAGAGGATGGGTAACACAATTTGGGCAACATGCCCGGCACTACTGGCCACCCTGCCGGTCGTCCGCAGACGGCTTACAGGCTGGCCAAGAATTTTTCGTCGGTCTTGCTGAGCAAGCCGGCTGCGCGTGCACTGACCAGCAGGTCAGGCCGCTTTGTCGCGGTCGCTTCCAGCATGCGCTGGCGGCGCCACTTGACGATCTCGGCATGATTACCACCCATCAAGACGGGCGGCACGGCCATGCCTTCATATGTTTCCGGCCGCGTGTAGTGCGGCGAATCGAGCAAGCCATTGACGAAGCTATCCTCGATGGCCGATGCCTCGGTGTTCAAGACACCCGGCAACAGGCGGATCACCGCATCCATCAGCGCCATGGCAGGCAATTCACCGCCCGACAGGACAAAGTCACCGACACTAATTTCTTCGTCGACGCAACGCTCCAGCAAACGCTGGTCCACGGCTTCGTAGCGACCACACAGGATCACCAAACCAGGCTCGGCTTTCAGCTGCGTGACGCGCTCGTGCGTCAGCGGACGGCCTTGCGGCGACATGAACACCACGCGCGGCGCCGCCAGTCCCAATGCGGTCTGGCGTTGCTTCGCGGCATTCATTGCCGCTTCGAGGGGACGCGCCATCATCACCATGCCGGGGCCGCCGCCATACGGGCGGTCATCCACGGTACGGTGATTGTCGGTCGTGAAATCACGGGGATTCCACAGCGACAAGCCACATTTACCCTGCTCGAAGGCGCGCCGGGTCACACCCGACTGCGTCAGCGCGGCAAACATTTCCGGGAACAGGGTCACGACATCAAATTGCATCGTTCACCATCCTGCAAAGTTTGCCCGGCGCAATATAAAGCGCAGGCGGTTTAATAATCGAGGCCCCAGTCGACCGTGATCTTGCTGGCAGCCTTGTCAACATTGATGACAAACTGAGCAACAAACGGGATCAGGCGCTCAGGCGCCTTTTCAACGGTCTCATCGGCAGTGGCGACGGGCGTAACGCGCAAGATCGACTGCGGACCATTGCTCATCATGTCGTGCACTGTGCCGAGGCACTCGCCTTGCAAATTCTCAACTGTCAGTCCGATCAGATCGGACCAATAAAATTCATCGGCCGTCAGCGTCGGGAAATGGCTACGCGGAATTTGCACAGAGACGCCTTTCAGCGCTTCTGCGGCATCCCGCCCGACCACACCCACCAGCTGGGCCACGACGTCGCCGCCGTGTAACTTCGCTTGCCTGACTTGAACATCATGCAAGGTCGGTTTATCAAACCACCAGGTATTGACGCTTAATAATGCATCCGCGTCGTCGGAGAAAGGAGTGATCCTGACCCCGCCAGCAATGCCATAAGCACCGGAGACATAGCCTACCTGTACCAGGTCATCGGGGACTTTCACCCCGGATGCAGTCTTGACCGTCAAACCAGTGATCTAATTAAGCTGCTGCTTTGTTGTTGCTGGCTACCAGGCGAGCAACGGTTGGCGACAATTGTGCGCCAACGCCTTGCCAGTAGGCCAGACGGTCTGCGGTGATACGCAGTGGAACTTCGCCACCTTGCGCCATCGGGTTGTAAAAACCGATACGCTCAATGAAGCGACCGTCGCGGCGATTGCGCGAATCAGTAGCGACGATGTTGAAGAACGGGCGCTTCTTGGCGCCTCCACGAGCTAAACGAATAACGACCATAATATTTCCAAAAAGTGTGCTGAGGCGGAAAAAGCCGCAAATTATAGCGCGCTTTACCGCCAGGCAGCAAGCGTTATGATGACGGGCGTGTAATTTGGGCTAATCAAACATTATGACCAGTCGTGGACGAAGACGCAATAGGCGTCTGCGCCTATCGTGCCGGCCATGGCATTAAATCACGCCAAATCATTGCATAAACGCCACAGGAAAGTGCTATCGTTGTGCGAGACGATGGCCGATACTGGCAATCTTTACCGATGAGCAACTCTGGAGTCCCATGACCACCGCCACCATTTTGCAACAGTCGCACAAGAACAAGGCATTCACCACCTTGCTGGCCTTCCTGCTGGGCATGCTGGGCGCGCACCGCTTCTACCTGCATGGCGCCAAAGACCGCTGGGGCTGGCTGCATCTGGCCGCCCTGCCCGCCACCTTGCTGCTGCGCCAATTGTTTCCCGAGGCCGACTGGTTTTACCAGATACTGCCGCTGACCCTGTCCGCCCTGGGCGGCTTCCTGGAAGCGTTGGTCCTCGGCTTGATGCCGGATGACAAGTGGGATGCCCGCTACAACGTCGCCTCCGGCCGCCTGTCGGACACGGGCTGGCCCCTGGCCGTGGTGCTGGTCGCTACCTTGATGCTAGGCGCCGGCGTGCTGATCGCCACCATGGCGCGCCTGTTCGATTTGCTGTACACAGGCGGCGCCTACGGTTAATTTCCCCATGGGAACAGCATCACTCCGCCCCCTTGCACGCACATGTAAGTGTTGGTAAGCAATCATGATTTTCCTCTATACTGCAGTCACAATACCGGCATTACTGGCACATTCAACACCCCTAGGAGAAGATCATGATTCGTCGCCCACTCATCCTCGCAGTCGCCATCACGGCCCTGTTCAGCACATCCGCCTTCGCGCAAAACCTGTCGCCGAAGGCGCAATACGCCTACGACACGAAGCAAGCCAGCACGCGCTATGCGGACGACAAGAAACTGTGCGCAGAAGAAACCACCTCGAAAACCCGCATGCAATGCCTGCGCGACGCCAAGGGCGAATACAACCAAGCCATCATCAACGCCAAGGCCGCGCAAAAGGCAGGCAATTCCTACGCCAGCCAGCCAGCCAAGCAGCCACAGCATCAGATCTGCGCCGATTGCGGCAAGGTGCTGGCAGTCAACGTCGCTGAAAAAGCGGGCGAAGGCGGCGCGCTGGGCCTGATCGGCGGCGGCGTGGCAGGCGCCCTGCTGGGCCGCCAGGTCGGCGGCGGACGCGGCAAGGACCTGGCCACCCTGGCCGGCGCCGCTGGCGGCGCTTACGCAGGCAAGCAAGTCGAAGGTCACATGAAGAATGCCAAGACGTGGACCGTCACCGTGCAATATGAAACGGGCGCCAAGGCCGACTTCGCGTTTGACCAGGACCCTGGCCTGGCGGCTGGCGACTTGGTACGCAATTCCGGCAACGGCATCGCCCGCCGATAAGAATGCCTGAACGCTTTCCCAAGCATTCTTGCTAGAAATAAAAAAGCGCTGGAAATCACTCTCCAGCGCTTTTTTTGCATTTTGCCGGTTTTCACCGGCAAGGAGGCAACTTAAAACTGCTCTTCCGACAAAGCCATCACGCCCGCGCTGCCGTCGATGATGGTGGCGCGCAAGCCCGGCGCTTGCGACAGGATGTGGTCGGCAAAGAAGCGCGCCGTGGCGATTTTTGCCTTGTAGAAAGAGGCGTCGCCGCTGCCCTCACCCAGCTTTTGCTGCGCCACCACGGCCGCGCGCGCCATTTGCCAGCCGCCCAGCACGATGCCGGCCAGTGTCAGATACGGCACGCTGCCCGCAAACACGGCCTTGATATCCGTCTTCATGTTCGCCACCACGTATTCCACCACCGCTTCGAGCGCGGCGCTGCCTTCGGCCAGGTGGCGCTGCATGGCCTGGAAGTCGGCGCCGGAGAGCTCGCCCAACTGGGCTTCCGTGGCGCGCACCTGGGCGATGATGGCCTTGGCAACGGCGCCGCCGTCGCGCACCGTCTTGCGCCCCACCAGGTCATTCGCCTGGATGGCGGTCGTGCCTTCGTAGATGGTGAGAATCTTGGCGTCGCGGTAATGCTGAGCCGCGCCTGTTTCCTCAATGAAACCCATGCCACCATGCACTTGCACGCCGTCGCGCGTGACATCCTGCGACATTTCCGTGGACCAACCCTTGATCACCGGCACCAGGTATTCATAGGTGGCCAGGCTTTCCGCACGCACGGCAGCGTCCGGATGGTGGTGCGCCACGTCGCTGATGGCCGCGCCCACGTAGGCCAGCGCGCGCGCCGCCTCCGTTTGCGAGCGCATCGACATCAGCATGCGGCGTACGTCCGGGTGGTGGATGATGGAAACGGGGCCAGGCGAACCCGCCAGGTCGCGCGATTGCACGCGGTCCTTGGCGAACGCCACGGCCTGCTGGTAAGCGCGCTCGGCCAGGCCGATACCTTGCAAGCCCACGCCGAAACGGGCTGCGTTCATCATGATGAACATGTATTCGAGGCCGCAGTTTTCCTCGCCCACCAGGGTGCCGATGGCGCCGCCATGATCGCCGAATTGCAATACCGCCGTCGGGCTGGCCTTGATGCCCAGCTTGTGCTCGATGGAGACGCAATGGGCATCGTTGCGCTCGCCCAGGCTGCCGTCCGCATTGACGAGGAATTTCGGCACGATGAACAGCGAGATGCCTTTCACGCCAGCGGGCGCGTCCGGCGTGCGGGCCAGCACCAGGTGGACGATGTTTTCCGCCATGTCGTGCTCGCCGTAGGTGATGAAAATTTTCGTGCCGAAGACTTTATACGTGCCGTCGCCCTGCGGCACGGCGCGCGTGCGCACGGCGGCCAGATCGGACCCCGCTTGCGGCTCCGTCAGATTCATGGTGCCCGTCCACTTGCCCGACACCAGGTTTTCCAGGTAGACCGCCTTCTGTTCATCGCTGCCGGCCGTCAACAGCGCTTCGATGGCGCCGTCCGACAGCAGGGCCACGAGGGCAAACGAGATGCTGGCCGAATTCAGCATTTCGATGCACGGCGTGGCCAGCAGCTTGGGCAAGCCCTGGCCGCCGAACTCGGTCGGATGCTGTACGCCCTGCCAGCCCGCTTCACCGTAGGCCTTGAAGGCTTCCTTGAAGCCTTTCGAGGTGGTGACCTGGCCGTCGTGCCAGAAGCTCGGTTCCTTGTCGCTGGGCCAGTTCAGGGGGGCCACCACGGCACTGCAGAATTTGGCGTTCTCTTCCAGCACGGCCTCGGCCGTGTCGGGCGTGGCGTCTTCGCAGCCAGGTAAAGTATGGATTTCGGCCAGGCCGGCCAGTTCTTTCATCACGAACAACATGTCTTTCAGCGGGGCTTGATAGCTCATCGTCTCTCTCCAAGAAAAAAGCCACGCGCGGCTCGCCGTGTGGGGCGGGCCGGCGTGGCTTTGTCAGTAACAAAACCGGGACGGGTTGAAATTAACCCAGTTCCTTGACCAGTTGCGGCACGATTTCGAACAGATCGCCCACGATGCCGTAGTCGGCCACGGCAAAGATCGGCGCTTCCGGATCCTTGTTGATGGCAACGATGGTTTTCGAGTCTTTCATGCCGGCCAGATGCTGGATCGCGCCCGAGATACCGACGGCGATGTACAGCGCTGGCGCGACGATCTTGCCCGTCTGGCCCACTTGCCAGTCGTTCGGCACGAAGCCGGCGTCGACGGCGGCGCGCGAGGCACCCATGGCGGCGCCCAGCTTGTCGGCCAGCGGTTCCAGGATGTGGAAGTTCTCGGCCGAACCCATGCCACGGCCGCCCGACACGATGATTTTCGCGGCGGTCAGTTCAGGACGGTCGGACTTGGCCAGTTCGCGGCCCACGAAGGCCGATTTGCCCGCGTCGGCAACGGCGGCGACGGTTTCGGTGGCAGCCGAACCGCCGGTGGCGGCAGCCGCATCGAAACCGGTGGTGCGCACGGTGATGACCTTGACCTTGTCGCCAGATTGCACGGTGGCAATGGCGTTACCGGCGTAGATCGGGCGCTCGAAGGTGTCAGGCGAGTCGACCTTGGTGATTTCCGAGATTTGCGCCACGTCCAGCTTGGCAGCCACGCGCGGCAGGATGTTCTTGCCGTAGGCGGTAGCGGGAGCCAGGATGTGGCTGTAGTTGCCGGCGATGGCCAGCACTTGCTCGGCCACGTTTTCGGCCAGGCCGTCGGCGAAGTATGGCGCGTCGGCCACGATGACTTTCGTCACGCCGGCGATTTGCGCGGCGGCAGCGACAGCGGCCGAGGCGTTCGAGCCAGCGACGAGCACGTGCACGTCGCCGCCGCACTGGGCAGCCGCGGTCACGGTGTGGTGAGTGCTACCCTTTAAGGTAGCGTTGTCGTGTTCAGCAATAACTAATGCGACCATGATGTGTCCTGTAATTGTTCTGGATAAACGGCGGGGCCGCGCTTAGATGACTTTGGCTTCGGTACGCAGCTTGGCGACCAGCGTGGCCACGTCCGGCACCTTGATGCCGGCCGAGCGCTTGGCTGGCT
This sequence comes from Janthinobacterium sp. ROICE36, assembly GCF_002869965.1. Taxonomy (GTDB): domain Bacteria; phylum Pseudomonadota; class Gammaproteobacteria; order Burkholderiales; family Burkholderiaceae_D; genus Janthinobacterium. The sequence continues at coordinate 9,998 of NZ_PEBS01000031.1, read as the reverse complement.
CGACGACTTTCAAGGTCTTCAGGCGTGGCGCAACGTCGACACCCAGGTCTTCCGGCTTGACGGTCTCGAGTGGCTTTTTCTTCGCCTTCATGATGTTCGGCAAGGTCACGTAGCGTGGCTCGTTCAAACGCAAATCGGTGGTGATGATCGCTGGCAAAGTCAATGCCAGCGTTTCCAGGCCGCCGTCGACTTCGCGCGTGACGGTGACTTTGCCGTCTTCCAGCACGACTTTCGAGGCGAACGTGGCTTGCGGCCAACCCAGCAGGGCTGCCAGCATCTGGCCGGTCTGGTTGCTGTCGTCATCGATGGCTTGCTTGCCCAGGATGATCAGTTGCGGCTGCTCTTTCTCGGCCAGGGCTTGCACCAGCTTGGCCACGGCCAGCGGTTCCAGTTCAGTCGTCGTTTCCACCAGGATGCCGCGGTCGGCGCCGATGGCCATGGCGGTGCGCAAGGTTTCCTGGCACTGCGTCACGCCACAGGAGATGGCGACCACTTCAGTGACCTTGCCAGCTTCTTTCAGGCGCATCGCTTCTTCCAGCGCGATCTCATCGAAAGGGTTCATCGACATTTTGACGTTGGCGGTATCGACGCCAGTGCCGTCACTCTTGACGCGGACCTTGACGTTATAGTCGACCACGCGTTTGACGGGTACCAAGACTTTCATAGCTATGCCTTTGGGAAATTATAAAAATGACGGATCAAGTGCTGATTGTGTGTTCGATTATAAGAGAAATTTGAATCCCGAACCGAATTTAAGCACGATCGTGCGATTTTTTGTTAGAGCAATCCATCTAAACTGTCCAGTTTTGGGGATTTCAAGGGAGTCTGCCGCTACGCTGCAGGGCAGCAAAAGGGCATGAAAGTGACGCAAAAATAATGCAGCACGGCAAGGTATCAAGCAGGCCGCGCCACGGCGGCCCCGGCTGGCAGAATTATTTGCGCTGCATCAGGAAGACGAATTCGGTGCCCGTCTGCACATGCGACAGCAGGGCATTGCCCGTTTGCTTGGCGAAAGCCTGGAAGTCGCGCACGGAACCGGGATCGGTTGCCATGATGCGCAGCACTTCCCCGCTCTGCAGCTCTGACAAAGCCTTTTTCGCCTTCAGAATCGGCAAGGGGCAATTCAAGCCCCGCGCGTCGAGTTCTTTGTGAAATTCCATAATCTCGGTATCAAGTAGTGTGTCGCTCATCATCAATATCCCACCATTGTTTTGTTGCACTGATTTTCGACATACTACTCTAAATCAGGGGCATTGACGCGCTGCACCAAAATAGTTCATCGGCTGTTGTGGGGTCACAACGAGATTCCACACGGCAAAACGGCCCGCAAACAGTGTCTGCGGGCCGCCTCAAGGGGCTGTGGGGCGAAAACCCCGCATGCCCTCTGGCTTACGCCTGTGTAGCGCGTTCGCCGACCCAGGCCGGCACGCCGGCCAGGGCGTTCGCCAGGCCGCTGGCATCGGTGCCGCCCGCCTGCGCCATATCGGGGCGTCCGCCGCCTTTTCCGCCCACTTGCTGTGCAACGAAGTTCACCAGCTCGCCCGCCTTGACCTTGGAAGTCGCGTCCGCCGTCACGCCGGCGATCAGGCTGACCTTGCCGTCAGTCACGCTGGCCAGCACGATGGCAGCCGTCTTCAGCTTGTCCTTCAGCTTGTCCATGGTTTCGCGCAAACGGGCCACGTCGGCGCCTTCCAGCACGGCGGCTAGCACCTTGATGCCGTTCACATCGACGGCTTGCGTGAGCAGCTCATCGCCCTGGCCGGACGCCAGCTTCGATTTCAGCGCGGCCAGTTCCTTCTCCAGCGCCTTCACATGGTCTTGCACCTGGACGATGCGGGCCGTCAATTCTTCCGGCTGCGCCTTCAGGGTATTGGCCGCGTCGACCAGGCGGCGGTTGATGGTTTGCACCAGCGCCAGCGCGCCCTCGCCCGTCACGGCCTCGACGCGGCGGATGCCGGCGGCAACACCGCTTTCGGCGATGATCTTGAACAGGCCGATGTCGCCAGTACGCTGCACGTGGACGCCGCCGCACAGCTCTTTCGAGCTGCCGATGTCGAGCACGCGCACTTCGTCGCCGTATTTCTCGCCGAACAGGGCCATCGCGCCATGCTTGACGGCATCGTCAAACGACATCAGATGAGACTGCGTGGCGCGGTTTTCCAGGATCTCTTTATTGACGATGGTTTCCACGGCGGCGATCTGTTCTGCCGTCATCGGTGCATGATGGCTGAAGTCGAAACGGGTTTTATCGGGGTCGACCAGCGAACCCTTTTGCGCCACGTGGCTGCCCAGCACTTCGCGCAAGGCCTTGTGCATCAAGTGCGTGGCCGAGTGGTTGCGTATCGTGCGCGCGCGCTTGGCCGTCTCGACCTCGGCCGAGACGGCGTCGCCCACCTTCAACACGCCCGATGCGAGCACGCCGTGGTGGCCAAACACGTCGGCCTGGATTTTCAAGGTGTCGCTGACGGCAAACGTCGCCGCGCCCGAGGCGATCACGCCCTGGTCGCCCACCTGGCCGCCCGATTCCGCGTAGAACGGCGTGGTGTCGAGCACGACGATGCCATCCTGGCCCGCTTTCAGCTCTTGCACGGGCGTGCCGGCTGCGTACAGCGCCACGATCTTGCTGCTGAACGTCAATTGATCGTAGCCGACGAATTTGTTTTTCTCGCCCGTGTACTCGACCTTGCTGTCCTTGTGCGTCTTGCCGCCCTTGCGCGACAGTTCCTGGCTTTCCTTCAGCGCCGCGTCGTAAGCCACCTGGTCGAAACTGATATTGCGTTCGCGACAGATATCGGCCGTCAAGTCTGGCGGGAAGCCGTAGGTTTCGTACAGGGTGAAGGCGGTGGCGCCATCGATGCCCGTGGCATCCTTGGCCAGCTGCGCTTCCAGCACTTTCATGCCCGTTTCCAGAGTTTCGCCGAAACGCTCTTCCTCGGCTTTCAGCATGTTGGCGACGTTTGCTTTCGCTTCTTCCAGCTCCGGATAGGCGCCGCCCATCTCGATGGCCAGGTCAGCCACCAGCTTGTAGAAGAACGGTTTCGTCTGGCCCAGCTTGTGGCCATGGCGCAGGGCGCGGCGTATGATGCGGCGTAACACATACGCGCGGCCTTCGCTGCCCGGAATGATGCCATCGACAATCATGAAGGCGGCGGCGCGGATGTGGTCGGCAATCACGCGCAGCGACTTGTTTTCCAGGTCGGTGGCGCCCGTTTCGCGCGCGGCAGCCTTGATCAAATGCTGGAACAGGTCGATTTCATAGTTCGAATGCACGTGCTGCAGCACGGCGGCCAGGCGCTCCATGCCCATGCCCGTGTCGACGCAAGGCTTGGGCAGCTTGTGCATGACGCCCGCTTCATCGCGGTTGAACTGCATGAACACCAGGTTCCAGATTTCAATGAAGCGGTCGCCATCTTCGTCAGGCGAACCCGGCGGGCCGCCAGGAATGTCGGCGCCGTGGTCGTAAAAGATTTCCGTGCATGGACCGCATGGGCCCGTGTCCGCCATCTGCCAGAAATTGTCGGACGCATAGCGCGCGCCCTTGTTGTCGCCGATGCGGATGATGCGCTCGACAGGCACGCCGATTTCTTTGGCCCAGATGTCATACGCTTCGTCATCTTCGATGTACACGGTGACGGTCAACTTGTCGGCCGGCAAGCCATATACCTTGGTCAGCAATTCCCACGCATATTGAATCGCGTCGCGCTTGAAATAGTCGCCGAAGCTGAAGTTGCCCAGCATTTCAAAGAAAGTATGGTGGCGCGCCGTGTAGCCGACGTTTTCCAGGTCGTTGTGCTTGCCGCCGGCGCGCACGCAGCGCTGCACCGAGGTGGCCCGCGTGTAGGGACGGCTGTCCGTGCCCGTAAATACATCCTTGAATTGCACCATGCCGCTGTTCGTCAACAGCAAGGTCGGATCGTTGCCTGGCACCAGGGAGCTGGAACGGACGATGGAATGGCCCTTGGACTCGAAAAATTTGAGGAACTTGTCGCGGATTTCAGATGATTTCATGTTTTTTTGGCAAAGAGTGGCGGCAGCTTTAAAGGGAAGATTATACGTGATATGGGGTGTGGCAATTGCGCCAGGCACGGGCATTGTTGCGTCCGTGCCAACACGGACGGCCGGACCGCTCAGGCCGGGTCGTGGCCGCTGGCGCAGGCGTGCACAGCGGTGGCAACTGCCCCAGTGGCGCCGGCTACCGCATTGCAGTCGGCGCAGCGGCCGTACAGGGTCAGCTCGTGGCGCTCGACAACAAAGCCTTGCGGCGCCATGCGCTTCAAGTCGCCCGGGCAATCATGCACGTCAAACACGCGCTGGCACGTGGTGCACTGGAAATGATGGTGGTGGTGATTGGCGGCCGTGTTCGACTCATAGCGCGGGTTTTCGCCCGGCAAGGTCACCACGTGCACCTTTTCTTCCAGCACCAAGGACTTCAAGTTGCGGTAAACGGTGGCAATGCCCAGCTGCGTCACCTGCAAACTGGCCTGTACGAGGATTTCCTGCGCCGACAGCGGGCGCTGGGCCGACTCGATGGCGGCTTGAATAGCGGTTTTTTGACGTGTTGTGCGTTCCATAGCCGACAGAATACACCATCCGCCTTCTTCCACCGCCCGGAAAAACTGTCACACAGTAATGATAATGGGTTATCATTATCATCTTCTGGCAGTCACCCCATCCGGCAACAGCCTGCCCAAACCCCGCCAACACCGATAGCCGATAAAGGAATTCTTGCCCATGTCCGTCCGTCCTCAACAACCAACTCCCCTCGCACTGGCCATCATGCTGGCCTTTGCCACCCCGGCCAGCGCACTGGCGCAGCAGACGGCTAACTTGCCGGCCGTGACCGTCTCGGCCAGCGCCCTGGCGCTGGGCAGCGACGACATGAGCACGCCCGTCACCGTGCTGGAAGGCGAGGCACTGGTGCTGGCAAGGGCTGCGACCCTGGGTGAAACCCTGGCCGGCCAGCCCGGCATCACATCCAGCCATTTCGGCGCCGGCGCCAGCCGTCCCATCATCCGCGGCATGGATGGCCCGCGTGTCAAAGTGCTGTCCGATGGCGCCGAAGTGCAGGATGCCTCGACCATCAGCCCCGACCATGCCGTGGCGGCCGAACCGATGCTGTCGGAACAGATTGAAGTCTTGCGCGGCCCGTCCGCGCTGGCCTACGGCGGCGGCGCCGTCGGCGGCGTCGTCAATGTGATCGACAAGAAAATCCCCACGCGCGTGCCGGCGAAAGGCCTTGAAGGCAGCGCGGAAGTGCGCGCCAATTCAAACGCGCGCGAAAAGGCGGGCGCCTTTGAAGTCACTGGCGGCTCCGGCAACATCGCCTTCCACGCGGAAGGCGTCAAGCGCGACGCAAAAGAATACAAGGTCGGCAGCGGCTGGGAAGGCGGTGCCAAAGTGGCCGGCAGCTACAACAAGACGGACACGGGCAGCGTGGGCGTGTCGTGGGTGGGTCAACGCGGCTTCCTGGGCCTGGCCTTCACCAGCCAGCATGCGCAATACGGCTTGCCTGGCCACAACCACGAATTCGAAAGCTGCCACCCGCACGGCACGCACCTGCATTGCGGCGGCCACGAAGGCCACGACCATGGTGCGGGGGAAGACGATCATGGCGAAGAGCATGACCACGAAGACGGTGCCGTTCCCTACGTGAAACTGAAGAGCGAGCGCTGGGATGTGCGCGGCGAATTGCGCGATCCCGTGCCCGGCTTCGCCAAGTTGCGCCTGCGCGCCGCGTTCACCGATTACAAGCACAATGAAATCGAAGGCTCGGAAATCGCCACCACGTTCAAGAACAAGGGCCACGATGCGCGCCTGGAAATGGAACACCATCCCGTCTACGGCTGGCGCGGCGTGGTCGGCCTGCAAACGTCGAAGCGCGATTTCTCGGCCCTGGGCGAGGAAGCCTACGTGGCGCCCACGGTAACGAAGAAACACGCGGCTTTCCTGGTCGAGGAATACAAGCTCGACCAATGGCGCTTCGAGGCGGGCTTGCGCCACGAATGGCAAGACATCACCGTCGACAGCGCCACCTTGCAAGACCGCAGCGCCAAGGGCACGTCCGTGTCGCTGGGCGCCGTGTGGAAATTCGCGCCCCAGTATTCGCTGGGCTCGACCATCTCCCGCACGCACCGTTTGCCCAGCGCCGAGGAACTGTATGCGCACGGCGTGCACATGGCCACGGCCACATATGAACTGGGCAATCAAAACCTGGGCAAGGAAACGTCAAACAATATCGACTTGACCTTGCGCAAATATGCGGGCGCCACGACGTTCTCGGCCAGCGCCTACCGCAACAAGGTGGACAACTACATCTTCGGCAGCACGCTGGACAGCCACGAAGGCTTCCAGCTGATCCAGTACGCCCAGCGCGACGCCACGTTTACGGGCGTGGAAGGGCAAGTGCGCCAGCAACTGAACCCCATGTTCGGCGCCAGCGTATTCGGCGACTATGTGCGGGCCAAGCTGGCCGACGGCGGCGCAGGTAACAATAACAATCTGCCCCGCATCCCCGCCCAGCGCGTCGGCGTGAAGGTTGACGCCAACTGGCAGGCGTGGAGCGGCGTGGCCGAGTTCTACCGCGTGGGCAAGCAAGACAAGGTCGCCGCGTTTGAAACGACAACCCCGGGCTACCATATGCTGAACCTCTCCGCCAACTACGACACGCGCATCGGCACGACGCCAGCCCAGTTCTACCTCAAGGCGAACAATCTGACGAATGCACTGGCGTACAGCCACACTTCATTCATCAAGAATGCGGCGCCGTTGATGGGGCGCAACTTGACTGTGGGAATGCGCGTCACGTTTTAATCTTCAGGACGGCGTGATCAGGTCGATCCGATCCGTGCAAAAGCCGTCCACGCCCCAGGCCAGCAACTCGCTGGCCCGTTCGGGCGTGTTGACGGTGTAGCAAAACAATCCCAATCCCTCTTCTTTGATGGCCAGCGCCAGCGCGTGCGTCAGCTGCTGGTGGTCGCAATGGAGCGCCAGCACGCCCAGTTCCTTCGCCTTTTGCGCCCAATCGGATGGTATGGCTTCGACCAGCCAACCGCGCGCCAGTGCCGGCGCCGCCTGACGCGCCGCTTCCAATGCAACAATGCTGAACGACGATAGCAGCGGCAATAATTCTCCTGCAGCAATTTCCTCTGAAAAGTGCGCGCGCGTGGCGCTCGCCACCGCCTCGCCCGTGGCCAGCTCAAAGCCGGGCGCCGGCTTGATTTCAATATTCATCCAGATGCGCTGCGCCTTGCAATACGCCACCACGGCGTCAAACGTGGGCACGCCTTCGCCCGCGAAAGTGGGGCCGAACCAGGCGCCCGCCTCCATGGCCCCCAACTGCGCGGCCGTGTAGTCATGGATGGCGCCGCTGCCGGCCACCGTGCGCCCCAGCTCGGGGTCGTGCACGACGACGAGTACGCCGTCGGCCGCCAGCATGACGTCGAATTCCACGGCGCGGTAGCCGTACGCCAGGCCGCAGCGCAGGGCGGCCAAGGTATTTTCAGGCGCCAGGGTGCCGCCGCCGCGGTGCGCCAGGGTGCGTGGATAGGGCCACATGGGGATTTCCTTTGTTGCAAATCTAGCGTTTCAAGACTGTTTTGCCATACTATCCCGCGCCCGTCCTGAAAAGTAAAGCGGCCCCGTTTCGCGACGCGCCGCTGCGAATGGCGGCGCGACTACCCCGTTTCGTCGCAGTCCTGTTGCGCCCTGGCCTGCGCTGGCACACAATGCCCCATCGCTACCAGCAGACACTGACATGAAATCCGACGCTCCCTCCGCCAACGCCCCCGCCAAGCGCCGCTCGCCCTACTACCGCATGCTGCACGACGCGCGCTATGCGCTGGCGTTGAACGTGATCTGCGCACTGGTCATCACCTTCATCCTCAATCCGGGCAGCCATTTCGGACAAAACCTGGTCGCCTCGATGTGCATCGGCACGATCGCCTTCCTGCTGATCGACGGCATGCGCCTGACCCTGTGGGGCGAAGGCCACCGCCCGAAATTCCTGCCCTTCATGCTCATCATCCTGATTTCCGTGCCTGCGGCGCAAATGCTGGGCCTGGGCCTGTTCAGCTGGCTGACGGGCGTGGAGGTGGGCGGCATCGAGAACATGCTGCCTACGCAAATGATGGGCACGCTCGTGTTCACCCTGCTGGCCACTGGCGGCGCCGTGCTGTTTTTCTCCAGCCGAGAAAAAATTGCTCGCCTGCAAATGGAAGCAGCCCAGGAAAAGGCCCGCGCCGAATCCGTAGCGCGCCAGGCCATGCAAGCGCAACTGCAACTGCTGCAGGCGCAGATCGAACCGCACATGCTGTTCAATACCCTGGCCAACCTGCAGGGCCTGATCAGCTTCGACCCCGACCGTGCCCAGTTGCTGCTCGATCAATTGATCCAGTATTTGCGCGCCACCCTTTCCTCCTCGCGCGCCGGGTCCACCACCCTGGGACAGGAGTTCTCCCTGATGCAAGCCTACCTGGGCCTGATGTCCATCCGCATGGGCGCGCGCCTGCGCTTTACACTGGACTTGCCCGAGGCCTTGCGCCAAATCAAGGTGCCGCCCATGCTGCTGCAACCGCTGGTGGAAAACGCCATCCAGCACGGCCTGGAACCGAAGATCGAAGGCGGCCATATCCATGTGCAGGCCTGCATGGACGGCGGCATGCTGCTGCTCACCGTCAGCGACGATGGCCTGGGCCTCGCGCATCCGGGCCAGAGCAAGGGCACGCACCTGGGCGTGGCGAATATCCGCGAACGCCTGCACGGCATGCATGGCGATTGCGCCAGCCTGTCGCTGGCCGCCAACCATCCGGCAGGCGTGATCGCCCGCCTGACACTCCCCCTTCCACCCACCATCACGAGCCCCCTCGCATGAGCCAACACACCCTGCGCGCGCCACGCGCCCTGATCGCCGAAGATGAACCCATCCTTGCCGCCGCCCTCGCACACGCCTTGCAGCGGCTATGGCCGGAACTCGACATCGTCGCCACCTGCCCGAACGGCGTGCAAGCCTTGCAACAAGGCCTGGCGCTGCAGCCCGACATACTATTTCTCGACATCAAGATGCCAGGCAAGACGGGCCTGGAAGCGGCCGAGGAGATGGCAGAACAGTGGCCCGACGGCGTGCCTTTCCCCTACATCGTGTTTGTCACGGCCTATGACGAATACGCGCTGGCCGCCTTCGAACATGCGGCCGCCGACTACGTTTTAAAACCCGTCAACGATGCGCGCCTGGGGAAGACGGTGGAACGCCTGCAGCAGCGCTTGCGCGACAACGCCGGCGGCAGCGGTACAAGCGCTACAGTAACGGCAGCACCAGCGGCAAGCACCACGCTGGCCCCCATGGCGGCGACGCAAACAGCGTCCGCCAGCGACGACAACCTGGCCCGCCTGCTGAGCCAACTGCAAGCCATGCTGCCACCCGCGCCGCGCCTGCAAATGATACGGGCGGCAGTCGGCAACAGCGTGCGCATGATCGCGCTGGCCGACGTCGTGTATTTCGAAGCGCTGGACAAATACATCAACGTCGTCTGCCAGGACAGCGAAGCGCTGATACGCACGAGCCTGAAGGAGTTGCTGCCCCAGTTGGACCCGCAACAATTCTGGCAAATCCACCGGGGCACCATCGTCAATGCCAGCGCCATCGCCACGGCCGTGCGCGACGACGCGGGCAAGCTGTCGCTGACCCTGCGCCAGCATCCGGCGCAACTGCGCGTCAGTCCCTTATATGCCCATCTGTTCCGCCAGATGTAAAACGGTTAACAGGGTGTTGAAAAAGGACCCCAGTCCTTCGGATTTTGTCGCCAGACATGCGAATTTTTCGGGCTGGAAGCCGCATTTTTCCTAAAAAGCAGTTTTCAGCCACTTTTCAGGCCGTTTTTTGACATTTTTTAGCGCTTTCCGTACTCTATGGACGGAGTTATCCAACCACCGCCGATAAACGCCAGCCAAAGATCGTCGCCATGCGCGTCAGGTTGTAAGCGGCGAAAGTGAACGTGGTTTGT
>NZ_PEBS01000030.1 GCF_002869965.1 Janthinobacterium sp. ROICE36 | reverse complement strand
ATCCTCGGGCTTCTGGTAGTTGGCCAGCAAGCTGTCGGCCAGTTTGAGCAGTTCCGGGTCGGGCTTGGCCCGCTTGTTACGCTTTACAACGGTCATTGTTTCTCCTTGGTGGCGGCAGTGTCCTGCCAAATGACCGTTTACACAAAATTATTTACACCCTCGAAACATTCTTAACAGCGCCGCTTGTCTCGATTTCCGCACCCGGTGATAGCTAATGACGGCGCATTTTCGAACCTCGATATTCGACACGGACTGCTTCCTGGTCCCTGTCGCGGCTCATGGTCACGATCAAAACCTGACTTGCGCACGCCGGCTTGCGCTTTACATTAAATCTTTCACTGACACTTGGAGTTCTAAATGGAAAACATCTCAATCGCAATCGATGGCGGCCACTCAATGTTCAAAATACGCGCAGCCTCGCTGGCATCGCCAGACGAGCGTCATTCGTTTCAGATCCCCACTGTCGTGATCCCTGCGATCACGCTCACGAACGAGCAAACACGACAAAAAGCTGAACTCGAGACTGTCGAGGTGGATGGACGCAGGTATTTCTTCGGCGACATCGCGTTGCGGCAAGGCCGCTCAGAAGTGTACACGGGACAAAACGCGGATTGGATCGAGAGTCCCCAGCACGATGCACTGGTGCTGGGTGCATGGCGCAAAGCCATACAGGCGTTCGGAAATCCATCGGCAAGGGTGCATCTGGTGATGGGCTTACCGGCCAAGTTTGTAGGGCCGCAGCGCGACACGCTCCGCGACCGCATCGTGGCTTTGCTTACCCCACGCCTTCTGCCCGGCCAAACGCTCAGGGTGATGGTGCAGAGCCAGGCGGATGCACCGCTTCAGTGGCTCTCGATTCAAAATAACGGTTGCCTCCACCCGCAGCGAGATCTCGACAGCGAGGCCTGGGGCGTCATCGAAATCGGCCACTACACAACCGACTTCGCGCTGTGCGATCGCGGCTCCATGATGGAGTACGCGGCCATATCGTGCGCAGGCATGCACTTGGTCTACGACGGTATGTCCAGCGCGCTGGCGCAGGCCAAGCTGCCAACATCACTGGACGTGGTCGATGCGGCAGTGCGCAGCGGAAGCATCAAACACTTTGGGCAGCGCGTCGACGTCTCTTCCTTGCTCAATCAGGCGAAAGCAGGCTTCGAAGCCGTCGTCATGGATGAGGCCAACCGGGTGTTTGGCCAAAAAGCGGCCGTATTGGACGGCATCATCATTGGCGGTGGAGGTGCTGAAATGCTTCTTGATGGACTCAAACACCGATATCCCAATGCTGTCACCAGCGACGAACCGCGGATGATGGTCGCAGAAGGCTTCTGCCGTCTCGGCCTGCTGTCACTGCTGCAGTCCTGATCCAGGGATCTGCCATGTCGACACCAGTGGATAAGCCGCCGAAAATCGGTACCGAGATCACCGTTCGCATCAGCCTGACTTTTCAGGAGGCTCCGGACGTTCACACGCTGTTGGCGATGACGCCAGTGCGCGAACGAGGCAAGCTAGTGCGGCTGGCCTTGGAGCGATACATCGCTGAGATAGGTCATCCAGCAGGTGACGTCGAACAGCAGATCCACGCCATCTCGACATGGCTGAGGTCCCGAAGTGGGCGGGAAGAAGCGACGGTGGCTACTCCACGTACTTCCGAAGCGACCCACCTGGTCGGGGCTGTGAGCACAACCCAAGTTCGCGAAACGGCAAAGCCAGTGCCAGCGCTAAGTGAACTGGCTCCGAAAAAAATACCTAGTTCACCTTCATCCATCGCGAGATGGCTTCAGACATAATCAGACAATCTGAATCTCGATTAAATCCGTAGGCGAGTTGAGATCATTATAGGGCGTGCTTCGGGGGCATCGCAGAACGCTTCCACTCAGCTTCAGATTTCGGTGTCATCAGCGGTTGTAAACTGATACACAGCAGTGATTGAAAAATAATACACCTATTTGAGAAAATGGCTGCTTTGCGGGACGGCCTTGAAACCCAACGAGGTGTGGAAATTCAGTTATTGTGCAAGCATGGATTGACCATACGGCGGATCGCCGCCAAGATGGACTATGCGGTGAACACGTTACGGCGGCACCTGGCGTTGAAGGCGGTGCCGAAATACGAACGCAAGGTAAAGCGGCCAAGCAAGCTGGCACCATGCGAGGCCGATCTGCGGGAGCGGCAGATGGCGGCGCAGCCGAACTGGACACAGATGAGCGTGTTGCACAGTGAGATCGTCGAACGTAGATACCAGGGCGGTCTGAGCCAGTTGCGAGCGATCATGCTCGCTGCAGCGACCTTGACGGTTGAGCCTGTAGTGTGACACCAACTTTGGAGATCCCAAATATATAATACTCACCTCAACGCGGCGACATACTAACTCAGCAACGGAAGGCGTTGGGATGGAGTCTGAGCTTTGCTGCTTGAATTTGCCCTCTTGACATTGTAGGGGGTGTACTGAATTCTGTGTAAACGGTTTTTCGTTTAAGTCTGCGGTACCCGGTCTTCAAACTGGATGGCGAAGCGGTTCAGTGCCGCTTTCCAGTCCCGTATTGGCATCGTCCACTTCTTGCTAATGTTGTTGAGCGCAAGATAGAACAACTTGCTGACGGCTTCATCGGTCGGGAAGGAACTGCGGGCCTGAGCGCGCACGCCATGGAAGGCCGCCTCTTTTCCGCGACCGTGGCGACCATGAAACAGAACTCCTACACGCCCTCGCAAATCCTACACAGGCCCTACATGCAAGAGAATAACAAGCCGAAAACGAAAAAGGGCTACAAGCCGAAGCGTGTAACCCTTTGATTTACTACGAATACTTGGTGCCGTTGGCCGGAATCGAACTGGCGACCTTCACATTACGAATGTGCTGCTCTACCAACTGAGCTACAACGGCGAAGACCCACATTCTACAAACAATGCACAAAATTTGCTAGTGTCAACGCGAACTTTTTTGCATTTTTTTAGCGGCCCGGCTGCGGGCTGCTGAAAATCGCGGAAAAGTGCGGCTTTTATTCCGCGTGGTAGGCCGTCACGCGGGCCACTTCGTCTTTCGAGCCGAGGAACACGGGCACGCGCTGGTGCAGCTTGTGCGGGGCGATGTCCATGATGCGCTGCTGGCCGTCGGTGGCCGCGCCGCCAGCCTGTTCGACGATGAAGGCCATCGGGTTCGCTTCATACATCAGGCGCAGCTTGCCCGGCATCGAGGTGTCGCGCAGGTCGGCCGGGTACATGAAGATGCCGCCACGGTTCAGGATGCGGTGCACGTCGGCCACCATCGAGGCGATCCAGCGCATGTTGAAGTTGCTGCCGCGCGGACCCGTGTCGCCAGCCAGCAGTTCGTCGACATAGCGCTTCACGGGCGGATGCCAATGGCGCGCATTCGACATATTGATGGCAAACTCCCTGGTCGTCGACGGAATCTGCATATTGCTTTGCGTGAGGACCCACGACCCCATTTCCCGGTCCAGGGTGAAGCAGTTCACGCCATTGCCAAAGGTCAGCACCAACATGGTTTGCGGACCGTACACGGCGTAGCCGGCGGCCACTTGCTTGCTGCCCGCCTGCATGAAATCCTGCTCCGTCGGCTGCCCCATGCCTTCCGGCGCTTTCAGCACGGAGAAAATGGTGCCGATCGAGACGTTGACGTCGATGTTCGACGAGCCATCGAGTGGATCGAACAGCAGCATGTATTCGCCCTTCGGATAGCGGTTCGGGATCGGGTGGATCGATTCCATCTCTTCCGACGCCATGGCCGCCAGGTGGCCGCCCCATTCATTCGCTTCGAGCAATATCTCGTTGGAGATGATGTCGAGCTTTTTCTGCACTTCGCCCTGCACGTTTTCCGTGTCGGCCGTGCCCAGCACTTCACCGAGGGCGCCCTTGCCGACAGCGTGGCTGATGGTCTTGCAGGCGCGCGCGACGACTTCGATCAGCAAGCGCAGTTCGGCCGGAATGCTGTTGTTGGAGCGCTGCTCTTCAACCAGGTATTGCGTAAGACTGATGCGTTTCATGAATTCCCTCTGTTTTGGTGATGATTTGCCGTGCTAGTTTGCTAAAGCCTTGCTGACCACTTCCATCACGTCATTCGACAGGTTGGCCTGGCCGGCGACTTTTTCCAGCGCGTCGCGCATGTGGCTTTGCAGCGCGGGCACGTAACGGCGCCAGCGGTCCATGGAGCGCGCCAGGCGGGCGGCCACTTGCGGGTTCAGGGCGTCGAGCGCGATGACTTGCTCGGCCCAGAAAGCGTAGCCGCTGCCGTCTGCCGCATGGAACTGCGATGGATTACCGTTGGTGAAATTGAAGATCAGGCTGCGCGCGCGGTTCGGATTTTTCAAGGTGAACGCCGGGTGCTGCATCAGCTGGCGCACGGCTTGCACATCGGTCGCTGGCGCGGCCGCCTGCATGGCGAACCATTTGTCGACCACCAGCGCTTCGTTCTCGAAGTCGGCATAGAAGCTGGTCAGCGCGGCCTGTGCGTGTGCGGTGGAACCCGAATGTATCAGGGCCGCCAGTGCAGCTGCGCGGTCCGTCATGTTGCCGGCGCTGTCGAACTGCTGCTGCGCCAGCGCCAGTTCTTGCGCGCCCGGTGCGATCAGCAAATAGGACAGGGCCAGGTTTTTCAGCGCCCGCTTGCCGGCCGACAGGGCGTCGGGGCTGTACTCGCCCGGCGTCTGGTTGGCGTGGTATTGCGCCAGCAATTCGGGTTTCAAGGCGGCCGCGATGGTGCGGCGCATGAACTGGCGCGCCGCATGAATGGCTTGCGGGTCGACTTGCGCCATGCGCTCGGCAATGATGGTTTCCGATGGCAGGATCAGGGCCAGTTCGCGGAAGGCAGGGTCGAGCGCGTCGTCGGCCAGCAAGGCGCGCTGCGCTTCGATGAAGGTGTCGTCCAGCGCCAACGCTTCGCCTGCGGCGACGGCGCCGGTCAGTTTCCGCAGGCGCTCCATGGCCAGGCGCTGGCCCGCTTCCCAGCGGTTCACCGGATCGCTGTCATGACGGAACAGGTGCAGCAACTGCGCATCGGTATAGTCGTATTCCAGCACCACGGGGGCGGAAAAGTCGCGCAGCAGCGATGGCACGGGCACTTCCCCCACCTGCGTGAAGCGGAAGGTTTGCGATGCTTCGGTCAGCTCCAGCACCACGCTGGTGGCGCCGTTGGCTGCCACGCCATCGACATGCAACGGCAGGTCGCTGCCGTCGGCCGCCAGCAAGCCGACGGTGACGGGAATGTGAAATGGCAGTTTTTTCGGCTGACCCGGCGTGGCGGGACAGCTTTGCGCCAGCGTCAGTTCAAACGTCTGGCTGGCGGCGTCGTAGCGCGTGGAAGCGGTGACGATGGGCGTGCCGGCCTGGCTGTACCAGCGCTCGAATTGCGTCAAATCGCGCCCATTCGCGTCCGCCATGGCGGCGCGGAAGTCGTCGCACTGCACGGCCTGGCCATCGTGACGTTCAAAGTACAGGTCCATGCCCTTGCGGAAGCCGTCGCGGCCCACCAGGGTCTGAACCATGCGCACCACTTCGGCGCCTTTTTCGTAGATGGTGACGGTGTAAAAGTTATTGATTTCGACGAAGGAATCGGGACGCACGGGATGCGCCATCGGGCCCGCGTCTTCGGGGAACTGCGCCTGGCGCAGGGTGCGTACCTGGTCGATGCGGGTGACGGCGCGGCCCGTGTCCGTGCCGATCATGTCGGCCGAGAATTCCTGGTCGCGGAACACCGTGAGACCTTCTTTCAGCGACAGCTGGAACCAGTCGCGGCAGGTCACGCGGTTGCCGGTCCAGTTATGGAAGTACTCGTGGCCCACCACCGCTTCGATGCCCGCGTAATCGACGTCGGTCGCCACGCGCGAATTGGCCAGCACATACTTGGTGTTGAAAATATTCAAACCCTTGTTTTCCATGGCGCCCATGTTGAAGTCGCCCACGGCGACGATCATGAAGCGGTCCAGGTCCAGTTCCAGGCCGAAGCGTTCCTCGTCCCAGCGGATCGAGTTTTTCAGCGACTGCATGGCGTAATCGGTTTTATCCAGGTTGCCCTCTTCCACCCACACCTGCAGCAACACTTCGCGGCCGGACTTGAGCGTGTAGCGCTCTTCCTGGCACACCAGGCGCGCCGCCACCAGGGCGAACAGATAGGACGGCTTCTTGAATGGGTCTTCCCACTTGGCGTAATGGCGGCCGTCACCGAGGTCGCCCTCTTCGATCAGGTTGCCGTTCGACAACAGCACCGGATACTTGTCCTTGTCGGCGCGCAGCATGACGGTGTACCTGGCCATCACGTCCGGGCGGTCCGGGAAGAAGGTGATGCGGCGGAAGCCTTCCGCTTCGCACTGCGTGAAGAAGTTATGATTCGACACGTACAGGCCTGACAGCGAGGTATTGTCCTGCGGCGCCAGCACGGTCTCGATATCGAGCAGCACCTCGTCCGGTGCCTTGGGAATGGTCAGCATGCCGGCCGTCAACTTGTACTGCGACGGTTTCAGCAGCTTGCCATTCAGGCACACTTGCACCAGTTCGATGTGTTCGCCGTGCAACTCGATGCTGCGACTGGTGCTGGCCGGGTTGTGGCGCATGCGGATCCGGCTCGCCACCACTGTGCGGGCGGGATCAAGATCGAAACCAAGTTCGACGCTGTCGACCAGAAAGCTGGGCGGCGTGTAATCTTTGCGGTAAATCGTCTGAGGGCTGTCTGTGCGCATAGGGAATGGGTGGGAGCGGAAGCAAAAGCCTATTTTACCAACACCTGCCCCCGATAGTCGCGATTCAGCGCAGGAATGTCAGATTCCCTTACACGCCGACATACCAGGTAACATTCTGTAATAATGCATGGAAACAAATAGAACTATTCTTATAATACTAGACGATGAATTGCATCTACTATCAGGAGATCATGCAATGAAACGATATCTCAACATCATGATGGCCGCATTGACCGTGTTGCTGACCGGATGCGCCACCACCGTACGCAGCGACGTGACCGTCTTCCATGAATGGCCTGCGCAATTGCAGGACAAATCGTATGTCTTTGAAGCGCCAGTGGCGGAAAACGACACGCTGGAATACCGCAATTACCAGAACCTGGTGCGCGCCGAACTGGCAAAACACGGCATCGGCGAAGCTTCCGGCCCTGCGGCAGCCAATTTGCGCGTGGCGATGCATTTTTCGACAGTCGACTATCCTGAGCGCGTGCTGCAGGCTAGCGATCCATTCTGGTATGGCCCCGGCTACTGGCCTGGCCGCTACGGCTATCGCTATGGCGCGTGGCCAGGCTATGGCCGCTTTGGCTATAACCCCTACTGGTATGGCCCGATGGACGTGGAAGAAAGCGTGCGCCATAAATACGAACGCGAATTGCACGTGACGATCAATGACCGCAGCGGCAAGAAACTGTACGACGTGACCGTGCAATCGAGCAGCAACAAGCGCGCCACCTCGCAAGTGATGCCGGCCATGGTAGCGAGCGCCTTTGCCGACTTCCCCGGCCAGAGCGGCGTGCCGCGCAAGGTGGAAGTCAAAATAGAGTAATGGCGTGACAATTCAAAAAACCGGCTGGTGCAGCAATGCGCAAGCCGGTTTTTTTTCATTCAGGAATAATATGCCTCGGCGGCAAAAGTGAGCACGCCGATCAGGGCCACTGCCAATACCAACACAATCAGCAGGCGGCCGAACTTCGGCGTGCCGTCATCGCTGCCGCTCATGGCACGATGATGGTCGAGCCGCTAGTCTTGCGCCCTTCCAGGTCCGCATGCGCCTGGGCGACATGGGCAAGGCCGTAGCGCTGGTTGATCTCGATTTTGACTTCGCCGCTGCTGACGACGCCGAACAGCGAGGCCGCCATCTCTTCCAGGTTGGCGCGGTTTGAGGCATAGCTGAACAGGGCCGGACGCGTGATGAAGAGCGAACCGCGCGAGGCCAGCTCGGACAGGGTAAACGCCGGCACGGGGCCGGAGGCATTGCCGAAACTGACCATCATGCCCAGCGGCGCCAGGCAGTCGAGCGAGCCCGTAAATGTATCCTTGCCAATGGAATCGTAGACCACGGAAACGCCCTTGCCGCCCGTGATCTCGCGCACGCGCTCGACGAAGTTTTCCGTGTTGTAGTTGATCACGTGGGCCGCGCCGTGCGCCTTGGCCAGCGCGACCTTTTCATCGGAGCCGGCCGTGCCAATCAGGTTTACGCCCAGCACCTTGGCCCACTGGCAGGCGATCAGGCCCACGCCGCCCGCCGCCGCGTGAAACAGGATGGTATCGCCCGCCTTCAGGGCCACCGTGCGGTGGAACAGGTATTGCACCGTCAAGCCTTGCAGCATCATGGCGGCGGCCGTATCGAAACCGATGCGCTCGGGCAGCGCCAGCAGCAGGGCCGCCGGCAAGTTGCGCTGCTGCGCATACGCGCCATTGATGCGCGCCGCGTAGGCCACGCGGTCGCCCACCTTGACTTCCGTGACACCCTCGCCCACCGCCTCGACGATGCCCGCGCCCTCGACACCGAGGCCATTTGGCAGCGGCTGCGGATACAGCCCCGTGCGGAAATACACATCGATGAAATTGAGGCCGATCGCCTCGTGTTTCACACGCGCCTCGCCGGGGCCGGGCGGTGGCAGCTCCACATCCACATATTCCATCACTTCCGGGCCGCCCACGCGCTGTACGCGGATGGCTTTGGTGGTAATCGTTGCGCTCACAATATGCTCCTTGAAGAAGAATCGGGGGAAACGTCAGGCAGCCGCACGGGCCAGCGCCTGCAGCTGCGACAGCACCAGGTGCGCCGACGACAGATTCGTCGCGCACGCCACGTTGTGCACGTCGCAGGCGCGCACCAGGGCGTTGATGTCCGGCTCGTGCGGCTGCGGCGTCATCGGGTCGCGCAGGAAAATCACGCAATCGATCAAGCCTTCCACCAGCAGGGAGCCGATCTGCAAGTCGCCACCGAACGGGCCGGAATGCTTGCGCTCCACTTGCAAGCCCAGCTCGTTGATCAGGCGGCCGCCCGTGGTACCCGTGGCCGACAGTTCGCAGCCCTTGAGAAAGTCCAGGTATTCGCCCGCCAGGGTAATCATGTCATCTTTTTTCTTATCGTGGGCAATCAGGGCGATGCGTGTTTTCATGGTGAAGACCAATTCAGTGGGTGGAGGAATTATTTCTTTTTCGACAGCAAGTAAATACCGGCCAATACCAGGCTGGTGCCAGCCAGTTGCCAGTTGGTGATCGGTTCATCGAGAATCATTGCGCCCAGGAACAGGGTAGACACAGGGCCGATCATGCCCGCTTGCGAAGCGACGGGCGCGCCGATGCGTTCGACGGCGATCATCGTCATGAAGACGGGCATCACCGTGCAAAAGATGCCATTCAATAAAGACAAACCATACACGGGCATGGGCTGTATCAGCAGTTCGACGGGGCGCAAAATGAAAAACTGGGCAATGCAGGCAAAGCTGGCCACGCACATCGCGTAGGAAACGAGCCGCATCGAGCCGATGCGTTTCACCAGTTCGCCCGAGCCCAGCAGATACACGGCATACGAACAGGCCGAGCCCAGCACCAGGGTCGAACCGAGCGCCACATTGCTGGCGCCGCCCTGCAAGTCGTGCACGAACACCAGCACGATGCCGCAATACGAGGTGAGCAAGGCCAGCCACTGCAAGCGGCTGATGGTCTGCTTGAAATACACGGTGGTGATCAGCAGCACGAAAGTGGGCGTGAGAAACAGAATCAGGCGTTCCAGTCCCACGGAAATATATTGCAGCCCCAGGAAGTCCAGATAGCTGGACAGGTAGTAGCCGACGAGACCCAGCCCGACCAGGCGCCAGCGGTCGCTGGTCGACAACGGTGGCTCCGTGCGCATCTGCCACCAGGCGATGACGGCGAACACGGGCAGCGAGAAAATCATCCTGAAGGCGATCAGGGTGACGGCATCGATCTGGTAGCGGTACAGCAGCTTGGCGACGATGGCCTTGGTGGAAAACAGCACCGCCCCGCCCACGGCGATGGCCAGGCCACCGAGGTAGACGGAACGGGGAATCGATGCAGGGGACGCTTGCGGGGAACTGGAGCTCATGCCCAGATTGTAAGGCAAAAGTTGGGGATCAGACCCGACGGGTCTGACCCCGGCCCTTACTTTGGACTTACATTTACGCCACCACCACCGCCACCGTGCCGGCCGCCACCGTGGCCGTCGTCACCCGCGCAATCACGTTGCTTGGTGCTGCCGTGCCGATCAGTTTATTTACTTGCTTGAACTGCGCCACCAGCTTGCCCGGGGTCAAGGTGACCACCGTGTAGCCCTGGGCATCCGTGTTCAGATGCTTGATCCACGGATTGTTGCCCAGGCCGGACAATTGCTGCGCCAGGCCCAGCAGGGTCGCGCTGAAATC
The DNA here is from genome assembly GCF_002869965.1 of Janthinobacterium sp. ROICE36. GTDB lineage: Bacteria > Pseudomonadota > Gammaproteobacteria > Burkholderiales > Burkholderiaceae_D > Janthinobacterium. The sequence goes on along the minus strand of NZ_PEBS01000030.1, from coordinate 52,808 downwards.
AGTGCTCGCTTTCAAGCCAGCCTGCACGCCAGCGACTGTCGTATCCAGTTGCGCTTCCGGCACACCCTTGGCGGCCAGCGCGCCGCGCAACTGCACGCGCAATTGCTCCAGCAGGCTGTCGAGGGTGGGCGCGGCCTTGCCCATGGTGTAGTCGAGCAAGTTGATGTCCAGGTTGACCATGCCCAGGCCCGTGACGGGAATGGCCAGCGGATAGCTGACGAGGGTGCCAATGTCGCCCATGGCGCCGGCGGCCGACTTCAGGTAGCTGAAGAAGGAATCCGAGCTGATGCCGGCCGACACCAGGTCCACCATGACGGGCGTGCCGCCGCCGGCCGCATCGAAGTCATCGCTGACGGTGCCGGCAAAGAAGGAATGGATATCGCCGGTCAGCGCCACCACGTTGCCGATGGCATTCGTCTTCAGGTGCGCCATCAGATTCTTGCGCTCTCTGTTGTAGCCATCCCACTGGTCGCAATTGAGCAGGAAGCGCGTGAAGAATGGCGTCAGTGCCGCTTGCTGTCCCGAAGCGGCGACAAAGCCCGATGCGGCGCCCTTGGCTTGCACGTCGGGCTTGATCCAGCCAAAGGCGATCATTTGCGCGGCGGCGGCCGGCGAAGCGCTGTTGTAGGCGGCCAACGTGATGCCGGCCTGGGCCGCGCTCAAGCCGGCGCCCACGGCTGCGGCGCCCTGCGCGCCGGCGTTCGCTGCGGCGCCGGCAATTGCCATGGCCGCCGTTTGCGCCACGGTCGATGACGCGCCCGTCGTCGAGGCGGCCACGATGGCGCAGGCCAGCGGCACGCTGCCACCGACCAAAGGCAGGGTGTTGGCGATGGCCTGGCCCAGGTTCGACATGGCGCTCAGGGCCAGCAGTGTGGCTATCGCATCCGTGCCATTGAGGCCCATGCGCAACAGGGATACTTCATTGCCCCACAGCTTCCAGGTGGACGTGGCCGCCTTCATCTTGCCCTTCCACCAGTCGCGCTGGGTCGTGCCCAGCATGCCCACGGCGGCCAGCGGGTCGGCGCCGGCTTTCGTGGCGGCGGCCATTTTCTGCCCTTCCACGCTGTCGAACAGCGCTTGCGGCACCAGGTAGCGGCTGCCGATGCTGCCCAGCGGCTTGCCCGTGGCGGGATTGATGGTAGCCTCGGCAATCGCGTGGTCGGCGCGGTACAGGCGCTCGTCCGTCATCACCAGTTGCATCAGTTTGCCGAACTGGAAATCGCGGTAAATCTGGATGTTCTGGAACGTCGTCGCGGCGGCATCGAAGGTAACGTCGGCCGGCATGTATTCGAACCAGGCCTGGTTGGCGCTGCGCCGGCGCGCCGGCTGGTGCAAATCGCTACCGTCCGTCGCCACGATGCCTTCATAGGTGGAGGCATCCTGCCAAGCGTCGTCCGTGAATTCGTGATCGTCCCAGATGGCGATGAAGGCGAAGCGCTCGTGCACGGCCTGCAGGCGCGTATCGGTGCGGTATTTCTTGTACAGGTAGCGGTAGTCGGCCAGCGTGGTCGCGTACTTGGCGCCGGCGTTGCCGCTCTTGTACGTGCCGTCCGGCAGAATCAAGCGGTCGTGGCGGCTTTCCACGGCGCCGCTCTGGAAGGCCTCGCCCACCGTTTCATAGATGTAGTCGCCCAGGTGAACGATGAAGTCGAGCGCCTCGTTGGCGGCGATGTGCGACAGCGCGCCCCAGTGGTTGATGCTCCAGTCCTGGCACGTCAGGTAGGCGAACTGCAACTGCGACACGTCGGCCGTGGCGGCGGGCGCCGTCTTGAAGCGGCCCACGTTCGAGCGCACGTCGCCGGCGATGAATTGGTAAAAATACACCTGGCCCGGCTGCAAGCCCGTCACCTTGTGGCGCAGCGTATTGTCGAAATCGGCCTTCAAGGGCAACTTGGCGTCGACGATGGGGGTGCCGGCCAGGGCCGTGTTGCTGCCCAGGGCGGACGTATTGTCCGCCACGTTGACGATCAGGCGCACGGCCACGTCCGACTTGCCGGCCACGGCGGGGGCGACGGCGTCAAAACTGGCGGGCACGACGCGTGTCCACAGCATGGCGCTGTCGGCGCGCGGATCGCCCGAGGCCACGCTTTGCGGGAATTTCCAGTCGCTGCCCGACGCCAGGGGCACGCCAGGATCGCTGTAATCGGTGCTGCCGCAGGCGGCGAGGCCGACAGTGGCGACAGAGACAGTTATAAAACTGCCCAATTTCAGAAATTGCCGTCTATCCATTTGACTTGCCATGATGTCGTGCCCTCGATATGGTGAAAGCGCGTCACTTTAGCAACAGTTTGTGTCATCCTGATGACGGGGCCATGCCGCTTGGCCGGGGGCCGATATGCTAAAATGTCGGCCACAATTGAACACCTCGTCTAAGGAAGATTCGACATGGCAGGACATAGCAAATGGGCCAATATCAAGCATAAAAAGGCTGCCACCGATGCCAAGCGCGGCAAAATCTGGACGCGCCTGATCAAGGAAATCACGGTCGCGGCCCGCATGGGCGGCGCCGACGCCATCACCAATCCGCGCCTGCGCCTGGCGGTCGACAAGGCGGCTGACGCGAACATGCCGAAAGACAACGTCCAGCGCGCGATCAACCGCGGCAGCGGCGGCGTCGATGGCGCCAACTACGAAGAAGTGCGCTACGAAGGCTACGGCGTGGGCGGCGCGGCCGTCATCGTCGAATGCATGACCGACAACAAGGTGCGCACGGTGGCCGAAGTGCGCAACGCCTTCAACAAGAATGGCGGCAACATGGGCAACGAAGGCTCCGTCGCCTTCATGTTCCAGCATTGCGGCCAATTGCTGTTCGCGCCGGGCACCGATGAAGACAAGCTGATGGAAGCGGCCCTGGAAGCGGGCGCCGAAGACGTCATCGCCGACGAGGAAGGCGGCTTCGAAGTGCTGACCCCCGTGCACGATTTCGCCACCGTCAAGGAAGCGCTGGAAGCGGCCGGCTTCAAGGCCGAAGTGGCCGAAGTCATCATGAAGCCGGCGACGGAAACCGTGTACGCGGGCGACGACGCCATCAAGATGCAAAAGCTGATCGATGCGCTGGAGCTGCTGGACGACGTCCAGGAAGTCTTCACTAACGCGTTAATAGAGAATTAATCTAGAGAATTAATCACTCTGCACTCAAGGGCGGCACCGCCGCCCTGCAACCCACACTGAACGAACGGTCCCTATGAAAATTCTGGTAGTCGGCTCTGGCGGCCGCGAACACGCCCTGGCCTGGAAACTGGCCCAGTCCGAACGCATACAGATGGTGTATGTCGCGCCGGGCAATGGCGGCACCGCGCGCGATGCGCGCCTGGTCAATCTCGACATCAGCGACCCGCAATTGCTGGCCGACTTCGTTCAGCAGGAACACATCGGCCTGACGGTGGTCGGTCCGGAAGTGCCGCTGGCAGCGGGCATCGTCAACCTGTTCCGCTCGCGCGGCCTGAAAATTTTCGGCCCGACGAAAGAGGCGGCGCAGCTGGAATCGTCGAAGGACTTCGCCAAGGCCTTCATGCAGCGCCACGGCATTCCGACTGCTGCTTACCAGACGTTTTCCGACGTCGCGCCCGCGCATGCCTACATCGATGCCATGGGCGCGCCCATCGTCATCAAAGCCGACGGCCTGGCCGCCGGCAAGGGCGTGGTCGTTGCCATGACCCTGGAAGAAGCGCATCTGGCGGTCGACATGATGCTTGCCGATAACCAGTTCGGCGACGCCGGCGCGCGCATCGTCATCGAGGAATTCCTCGCCGGCGAAGAAGCGAGCTTCATCGTCATGTGCGACGGCAAGAACATCCTGCCGCTGGCTACCAGCCAGGACCACAAGCGCCTGAAGGACCACGACCAGGGCCCGAACACGGGCGGCATGGGCGCGTATTCGCCGGCACCCATCGTCACGCCGGCCATGCATGCGCGCGTCATGCGCGAAATCATCAATCCAACCATCCAGGGCATGGCCAAGGACGGCATCACGTTTACGGGCTTCCTGTACGCCGGCCTGATGATCGACGACAAGGGCACGCCGAAGACCCTGGAATTCAACTGCCGCATGGGTGACCCGGAAACGCAACCCATCATGACGCGCCTGAAAACCGACCTGGTCACCGTCATGGAACACGCGGTCAACGGCACGCTCGACGCAGTGGAGCTGGAATGGGACCGCCGCACGGCCGTCGGCGTCGTGATGGCTGCCGCCGGCTACCCGGACGATCCCGTCAAGGGTACGCCGATCGGCGACATCCCGGCCGAAACGGTCGACTCCGTCACCTTCCATGCGGGCACCCGCATCGAAGGCGAGCGCCTGGTCACCAACGGCGGCCGCGTGCTGTGCGTGGTGGGCCTGGGCGACAGCATCAAGATGGCGCAGAAGCAGGCGTATGAAAGCGTGGAAAAAATCCATTTCGACGGCGCGCAATACCGCCGCGACATCGGCTGGCGCGGCCTGAAGCACTAAGCACTAAGCACGCCCCTTGGCGGCAAACGGCGGGGCCGGCGCGGAATGCATCCGCCCCGGCCCCGTTTGCATAGGCGCGCCGGGAAAATGGCGTTTGCGCTAAGATTTTGCCTTTCAGACAAAGCTGCAGCCCATGACCAGTCACCCCCATCCTGCACTCGCCGAACTGCGCCAACTGCGCCTGATCACGGACAATGAACTCGACGACGCCATCGACGAACTGGATATCCTCGCCCTGGACGAGGAAGACGACATCGACATGCCACGACTGGCGGCCGACGCGAGTGCCGCCGAGGCGCTGGCATGGCTGCTGCGCACTGACCTGCTGCCACAGGACGACTTCCTGCAGCGCATACAGGACCTGCCGCGCCAGCATGGCGGCGCGGACCTGCTCGAACGCCAGCAACTGGCCGCGGACGCGCTGCGCCAGGTCAACCGCCTGGCCATCGACACCCTGTACGACGAGGATGTGATCGACCAGTGGCAGCGCGACGCCGCCCACGCCAGCTTGCCCGCCGACCGCCTGCTCGCCTCGCCGATTGCCGCCCTGCGCGAGATGCTCAGGCAAGGCACCTTGTCGGCGCAGCAATTCGAACTACTGCGCACGCGCCAGCACGGCTCGGAGCTGGCCCGCATCATCGTCGACGGCGCCGCGCGCCAGGCACGCCGGGAGCGCCCCGCCTATGCGCGTCCGGCAACGTGGGTGATGGCCGCGCTGCTACTGCTGGTACTGGCCTTTGCGGCCCGCGCCATCGTCTCCAGGCAGATGTCCGCTCCCGCCGCAGCCCCCGTCGCTGAGCAGGGCGTCGAGCGGCGCGACCTGCAGCAGCGCGCCGTGCAGGCCGTGGAGAGTGCGCGCCTGCCCGGCGCCGGGCCGGACCTGTCAATCACCGTAGTGCAGGACGACGCCGCGCCGCCGGCGCGCTGAATCACAACACAAACGCACAGCGCCAGCGCCGCCCTATCACAAAAACGCGTAACAGGGTACAATCCGTCCTTACTTTTTTATTTCGGCCTCGTCGGCCCACGCGATGTCGTCAACTCCCTCTCCTTCGGCCGTCAAGGCTTATTTGCTCGATGTGCAAAGCCGTATCGTGCAGGCGCTCGAAGCGCAGGACGGCAAGCCTTTCCTGACCGATGCCTGGCAACGCCCCGAGGGCGGTGGCGGCATTTCGCGGCTGATCGAGGAGGGCAATGTGTTCGAGCGTGGCGGCGTGAATTTTTCGCACGTCACCGGCACTGCACTGCCGCCATCGGCCGCAGCCGCGCGCCCTGAACTCGGTGGCAAGGCGTGGGAAGCGATGGGCGTGTCACTGGTGCTGCATCCGCGCAACCCGTATGCGCCCACGGTGCACATGAATGTGCGTTTTTTCAGCACCGTCAATGCCAATGGCGAACCTGTATGGTGGTTCGGCGGCGGCATGGATTTGACGCCATATTATGGCGACGCGGGCGACGTCAAGCACTTTCACCAGGTGTGCCATGATGCGCTGGCGCCGTTTGGCGCCGAACTGCATCCGAAGTTCAAGCAGTGGTGCGACGATTATTTCTACCTGAAGCACCGGCGCGAAGCGCGCGGCGCGGGCGGGATTTTCTTCGACGACTTCAGTGCCCTGGGCTTTGACGACAGCTTCGCCATGCTGCGCAGCGCCGGCGACGCCTTCATCGACGCCTATGTGCCGATCCTGGCGCGCCGCAAGGACACACCCTACGGCGAACGCGAACGCGATTTCCAGTGCTACCGGCGCGGACGTTATGTCGAGTTCAACCTGGTGTTCGACCGTGGCACCCTGTTCGGCCTGCAGTCGGGCGGGCGCACCGAGGCGATCCTGATGTCGATGCCGCCCGTGGTCAAGTGGCGCTACGACTGGCACCCGGAAGCGGGCAGCCCCGAAGCGGCGTTGTATACTGACTTCCTCGTGCATCGCGACTGGCTGCAAGCGTGAGCGAAGGTAGCACGGCATGCGTGACGCTGCTGGGCGGCAGCTACGATCCGGTACATACGGGGCATGTCGCGCTGGGCACGCATTTCTCCAGCTTGCTGCACGCCGATGAGCTGCGCGTGATTCCGGCAGGCGCGCCCTGGCAAAAGGGCAATCTGGGCGCCACCGGGCAGCAGCGCGCCGAAATGGCCAGTCTGGCGTTTGCCGGCCTGCCCCTGCCCGTGATGATCGACCGCCAGGAAATCGAGCGCAGCGAACATGGCCAGGCCAGCTACACCATCGATACCTTGCGCCAGGTACGCGCAGAACTGGGACCGCGCGCTTCCATCGTTTTCCTGATGGGTGCCGACCAGTTGCAGCGCCTCTCGACATGGCGCGAATGGCTGCAATTATTTGAATACGCGCATATCTGCGTCGCGGCCCGCCCCGGCTTCGCGCTGAATGACACAGCAGTACCGCAAGTGGTCGCCGACGAATTTTCGCGCCGCCTGGGGTCTCTGGAAAGCATCCGCAACACGCCGCACGGTCTGACTTATCTGGCACAGGACTTCGCGGTGGATATCTCCGCCACCGAAATACGTGCGGCATTACAACGGGGGAATTGGGCAAACTCGCTTGTTTCCCCGCTAGTGCTAGACTATATTGAACAACATAATTTATACAAAAGCTAAATGGACATCAAAAAACTGCAAACCCTCGTCGTTGACGCCCTTGAAGACGTCAAAGGCCAAGACATCGCCGTCTTCGAAACGAGTCACCTGACCAGCCTGTTCGACCGCATCGCGATCGTCTCCGGTACCTCGAACCGTCAAACCAAGGCGCTGGCCGCCTCGGTGCGCGACAAGGTCAAGGACGCCGGCGGCCAAATCATCGGCATGGAAGGCGAGGAAACGGGTGAATGGGTACTGGTCGATCTGGGCGACATGATCGTCCACATCATGCAAGCGCCTATCCGCGCCTACTACCGCCTGGAAGAAATCTGGGGCGACACCCCGATCAAGCTCGGTGCCGCCAAGCGCGCGCCGAAAAAAGTCAGCGACGACGAGCCGAAGAAAATCAGCGGCCATCTGGCGGCCAGCAAGGCCAAGGTTGAAGTTTCGCCCGTGATCGAAAAGAAAGCACCGGCGAAGAAAGCCACGGCAGCCACCGCTGCGAAGAAAGCCCCGGCGAAAAAAGCCGCCTCGAAAGCTGTCGGCAAAACCGTGAAAATCGCACCGACCAAGACCGAAGCAGCTGCCGTGAAAGCCCTGAAAGCGCTGCCAGAGAAAAAAGTGCGCACCCCGCGCGCGGCCAAACCGGCAGCCGATGCTGCACCGGCAAAAACCGTGATCAAGCGTATCAAAAAAGTCGAAGCGTAAGCCTCGATGCAGCTCATCATCGCTGCGGTCGGCCATAAAATGCCGGCCTGGATAGAGACGGGCTTCGCGGAATACGCGAAGCGCATGCCACCGGAATTGCGCATCGTGCTGAAAGAAATCAAGCCGGTGGAGCGTTCCGGCAGCAAGACCGCCGCTACGGCGATGGCGCTGGAACGCGAACGCATCGAAGCCGTCCTGCCCAAGGGCGTGCGCATCATCGCCCTCGACGAACGCGGCAAGGACCTGACCAGCGCAGGCCTGTCGCAGCAATTGATGGCGTGGCAGCAGGATGGCCGCGACACCGCCTTTTTGATCGGCGGCGCCGACGGCCTCGATCCGCAACTCAAGGCGCGTACCGAAGGCATGCTGCGCATTTCCAGCATGACCCTGCCGCACGGCGTGGTGCGTGTTATCCTCGCCGAGCAGTTGTACCGTGCCTGGTCGATCACGCAAAACCACCCCTACCACCGCGTCTGAATTCCCCATGAAAACGGCTGATCACAAGATCTACCTTGCTTCCAAAAGCCCGCGCCGGCGCGAGCTGCTGCGTCAGATCGGCATCGATTTCGAATTGCTGCTGCTGCGCAGCGACGGCCCGCGCGGCGCCGACGTCACCGAGGAAGTCCTCCCCGGCGAGTCGGCGCTCGACTATGTCGCCCGCGTGTCGAATGAAAAAGCCGCCTTTGCCTGGGACCTAGTTCGCCGCCGCCACCTGACCCCGCGCCCCGTGCTGGCGGCCGACACTACCGTCACCATCGATGGCATCATCCTCGGCAAACCGGCCGACCGCCTTGAGGCCGTGGCCATGCTGCAGCAGCTGTCTGGCCGCACACACCAGGTACTCACCTCGATCGCCGTACACTACAAGAACTTCGCCGAGCAACGCACGCAGGTGTCGCAAGTGCGCTTCGGCGTACTGACGCCCGCCGCCATCGCTGCGTATTGCGCCACGCCGGAGCCGTACGACAAGGCCGGCGGCTACGGCATCCAGGGCAGCGCCGCGCTGTTCGTCGAGCATATCGAAGGCAGCCATTCCGGCATCATGGGCCTGCCCCTGTACGAAACTGCACAGTTGCTAAGGCTAGCAGGTTTGCCCCTGCCCTGATCCCGGGTATGATGTCATTCGTTGCCTCCACTACCGCGCCTCCATGAACGAAGACATCCTGATCAATATCACGCCGCAAGAAACGCGCGTCGCCCTCATCTTGCAGGGCGCCGTGCAGGAATTGCACATCGAGCGCACGCTCACGCGCGGCCTGGCCGGCAATGTGTATTCCGGCAAGGTGGTGCGGGTGTTGCCAGGTATGCAGTCGGCCTTCATCGACATCGGCCTGGAGCGTGCCGCCTTTCTGCACGTGGCCGACATCTGGGAAGCGCGCGGCCACGATGGCCAGAACGCGACACCGGCACCGATCGAAAAAATCCTGTTCGACGGCCAGGTGCTGACGGTGCAGGTGATCAAGGACCCGATCGGCACCAAGGGTGCGCGCCTGTCGACGCAGATTTCCATCGCCGGGCGCATGCTGGTCTACCTGCCGCAAGACAAGCACATCGGCATTTCGCAGAAAATCGAAAAGGAGGCAGAGCGCGAACAGCTGCGCGTGCGCCTGCAAAGCCTGCTGCCGCCCGATGAAAAGGGTGGTTACATCGTGCGCACCATGGCCGAAGACGCCTCCGACGCGGACCTGAAGGCGGACGTCGACTACCTGCGCAAGACCTGGAGCACCATCACGCACGGCGCGCGCACGCGTCCCGCCACCAGCCTGCTGCACCAGGACTTGAGCCTGGCGCAGCGCGTGCTGCGCGACTTCGTCGGCGATGAAACGGCCACCATCCAGGTCGACTCGCGCGAAAACTATGTGAAATTGCGCGAATTCGCGGAAATCTACACACCCAGCGAACTGACGCGCCTGCAGCACTACACGGGCGAGCGCCCCCTGTTCGACCTGTACGGCGTGGAAGAAGAAATCCTGCGCGCGCTGGGCCGCAGAGTCGACCTGAAATCGGGCGGCTACTTGATCGTCGACCAGACGGAAGCGATGACCACCATCGACGTCAATACGGGCGGCTTTGTGGGCGGACGCAATTTTGCCGACACCATCTTCAAGACCAACCTGGAAGCGGCGCACGCCATCGCGCGCCAGCTGCGCCTGCGCAACCTGGGCGGCATCATCATCCTCGACTTCATCGACATGGACAACGCCGAGCACCGCAACGCCGTGCTGGCCGAGCTGAAACGCACCTTGTCGCGCGACCGTACCAAGGTGTGGGTGAGCAATTTCTCGCCGCTGGGCCTGGTGGAAATGACGCGCAAGCGCACGCGCGAGTCGCTGGCTCACATCCTGTGCGAACCGTGCCTCGCCTGCGCCGGCAAGGGTCAAGTCAAGACCTCGCGCACGATCTGCTATGAAATCCTGCGCGAACTGCTGCGCGAGGCAAAACAATTCAACCCGCGCGAATTTCGCATCCTCGCCTCGCAGGAAGTCGTGGATCTGTTCCTTGAAGAAGAGTCGCAGCACCTGGCCATGCTCGGTGATTTCATTGGCAAGAAAATTTCGCTGCAGGTGGAGAACGCCTACCACCAGGAGCAATACGACGTGATTTTGATGTAGCCATGCCGGGCACCACCGCCTTCTGGCGCGACCCGTTTCTGCCCCACGTGGAGAGCCGGCGCGCCTGCCACAGCCGGGCGTGCTACAAGCCCGACAGCCATCCCACGTTTTCCATCGGCGCCGTCGATGCGGGCGGCAGCATCTTTACGGGCAGCAAAGACGGCAAGGTCGCACTCGGCATTGGCAGCCTGGTGCTGGTGCCGGCCGGCTGCGTGCACGCCTGCAATCCCCTGCCTGGCACCCCCTGGAGCTACCAGATGCTGCATCTCGATGCGCAGTGGCTGCAAGCGCACGCGCCGGCGCTCGATGGCGACACGGCGGCGGTGTTGCATTGCTCGCCGCTGTACGCGCAGTTTTGCGCCATGAATGCGCTGCTGTTTTCAACGGCCAGCGCGGCGGAGAAGGATGCGGCGCTGCTGGCGTTCCTGGGCGCTTGCACCGGCGCCCGTGCGGATCTGCTGCCGTCGGAACGCAAGCCGCTGCCGCAGCAGTTGGCGCCAGTGCTCGAAGCGCTGCAGGCGCAGCCTTCGGCCAGCCTGCGGCAACTGGCAGAGGCGGCAGGCCTGAGCCCTTATCAATTGATCCGCGCCTTTCGCGCCACCACGGGCATGACGCCGCATGCGTTCCAGTTGAACGCGCACGTCAACCGCGCGCGCAGCGGCTTGCAGGCAGGGACGGCGTTGGCGCAGCTGGCGCATGAGCTGGGCTTTGCCGACCAGAGCCATCTGCAGCGCGTCTTCAAGGCGCATGCGGGCATCACGCCGGGGCGCTATCGCGGCCAGGACAGCTGAAGCGCCTGCAATTTTCTTCAATACAGGCTCTCGCCGGCCCCTGCATACTCGCGCATCGCCATTACCGGAGCCGAACTCCATGCACGATTTCCTCTTCATCGCCGCCGCCCATTTTCTTTCCCTACTGTCGCCCGGCCCCGATTTTTTCCTGATCGCGCGCACCTCGCTGGCCCACGGCTGGCGCGGCGCCGCCGGCACGTGCGTGGGCATTACCGTGGCCAATGCGGTGTTTATCGTGGCGGCGTTTGGCGGACTATCGGTGCTGCAAGCGGGCAGTACAGCATTCATGGTGGTGCGGCTGGCGGGATGCGCCTATCTGCTGTACCTGGGCTGCTTGTTCTTGCGCCATGCGGGCAAGAGCCGCCTGGATGCAAAGCCCGCCACTGGCAAGGCGCGCTGGCGCGGCGGTATCGTGATGGGGTTTGTCTCCGCCATCCTGAATCCGAAGAATGCGCTGTTCTATGTCAGCCTGGCCACCGTGCTGGCAGGCAGGCAGACGAGTCCCGCTGTGATGGCAGCGTATGGCGCATGGATGGTCGTTGCCGTGCTGGCGTGGGATATGGCGGTGGCGCTGGCCATCGGCAGCACCGCCCTGCGGCAGCGCTTTGCGCGCGCACTGCCGTCGCTGGAACGGCTGTCGGGCGTGATGCTGATCGTGCTGGCGATGGTGCTGCTGCTTCAGGCTGGCAACGGGTCCAGGTAAAACACGGCATACACTTTCAGGGGCGACGTTTCCGTCGCCTTTTCCGAGCGCACGACGGAGCAGTCATCGGCCGCCAGGCTGCGCCAGTTCTGGATGCCAGCCTTGGCGAACACCGCGTGCGCGGGCGCATTCGCGGCCAGGTCCAGCACCAGGCAGGCGTTGCGCGGGCCAGTAGGCGCATAGCTGACGGCGCGAATTTCAATGCCGAATGTCGTCATCCAGGGCTCCCACAGGCCTTTTTCCTTGCCTGCGGCCATGCGGTCGAGCATGTCGCCGAAGCTCAAGCCCTTCTTGACGGTGTTGCGCAGGGCGGCCAGCGACGGCGCCAGGCGGGGATCGGGCTGCTTGTTGCCGGCACGGATCTCGGCGATCGCTTTCAATTCCTTGATGATGGCCGCATCGCGCTCCGTGTAATCGCGCATGCGCGCGTAAAACTCGGCATCGAGGAAAGGATTGACGGTCAGCTTGGCAACGCCCTCTTCGCGGCGTTTCGGGGAAGGCGTGGTGGTTTTGGTCATGGCGATGAGGGCAAGGAAATCGAGGAGGGCCGCCAGTGTACCACCTTGCGGCTCTGCCGCCACCTCAAACTCTGGGCGCCGCCGTCGATTCGCGCACCACCAGCTCGGGTTTCAGGCGCACGTCGAGCACTGCGGAATCGGGCGAGGCTATGGTTTGCAGGATCAGCCGCGCCGCTTCCGTGCCGATGCCATGGTGGCGGATGCGGATGGTGGTCAGGGGCGGACGGATCATGTCCATGTACGGCATGTCGTTGTGGCCCACCACGGAGATATCCTCGGGGCAGCTCAAGCCCAGTTCGCGGATGGCGTCGTAGCAGCCGAGGGCCACCAGGTCGCTGCCCGTCACCACGGCCGTCGTCTGCGGCGACTGGTGCAGCAGCGCCAGCAGGGCGGCCTTGCCGCATTCGCGCGAATAGCCGCTGCTTTCAAAGACGAAGGCTTGCGAGGGATCGAGTTCGCTGGCCTGGATGGCGGCCAGGAAACCGAGGCGGCGCACGTGGCCCGTGGAGAGGTTTTCCGGTCCCGCAATGTGCGCGATATGGCGGTGCCCCAGTGCCAGCAAGTGCTCGACGGCGAGGCGCATGCCGACCACGTCGTCGCTGACGACGCAGGAAGCGACGCCCGTCTCGTCGCTGCGGTTGACGGTGACGACGGGCACATTCTGGCCGATGCACATCTTGATGACGGGATCGTTGCGCCGTGCCGTGGCCAGGATCAGGCCATCGACTTGCTGCCCCAGCAGACGATTGATGACGAACAACTGCTCTTCCTCGTCGGCGCCCACGTTGGCGACGATGGCCAGGTAGCCATGTTTGCGCAAGCCTTCTTCGATACCCAGCAGTATCGGTGGAAACACAGCGTTGGTGATGTCGGGCAAGACCACGCCGATGATGCGCGACTTGCGCGTGACGAGGGTGGAGGCGGCGCGGTTGGGCCGATAGCCGAGCCGGCCCGCTTCGGCCAGCACGCGCGCGGCCACCTCGGCGCTGACCATTTGCCGCGTTTCCGGATTCATCACGCGCGAGACGGTGGAAAAGTGCACACCGCTGGCCCGTGCAACGTCGCTTAAGGTGGGGTTCTTGTTTGTCATGGGCTTCCCGGATCGCAATACAGTGATTTTATCGTAAAAATTCCTCTTTCCGTCAAAAACCGAGCAAACGCTTGCAATGAAATAATGCCATTGTCCAAAGCGGTTTTGATGGACTTCGCATCAAACGAGCCTTGACAGCGTGCAAACGCTTGCATAACATGGCCCGGATTGACCACTCGGGCCCTGTATGCCCTTCCCAGAATTCTTATGTCTACTTCCCACAGCAAGCACGCCGACCAGAATGGCGAAACCTTCAACCTGAAAGAAGCCGCCCTCGCCTATCACGCCGAACCCCGCGCAGGCAAGATTTCCGTCACGCCAACCAAACCGCTGGGCGATGCCCGCGCCCTGACCCTGGCGTACTCGCCGGGCGTGGCCTTCGCCTGCGAAGCCATCGTGGAAGAGCCGCGCACGGCCGGCATCTACACCTCGCGCAGCAACCTGGTAGCCGTGATCACGAATGGCACAGCCGTGCTGGGCCTGGGCGATATCGGCCCGCTGGCCAGCAAACCGGTGATGGAAGGCAAAGCTTGCCTGTTCAAGCAATTTGCCGACGTCGACGTGTTCGACATCGAACTGGCCGAGAACGATCCCGACCTGTTCATCGACACCGTGGTGCGCATGGAGCCGACCTTCGGCGGCATCAACCTGGAAGACATCAAGGCGCCCGACTGCTTCTATATCGAGCAGCAATTGCGCAAGCGCATGAACATTCCCGTCTTCCACGACGATCAGCACGGCACGGCCATCATCGTCGCGGCCGGCATCCTGAACGGCCTGGAACTGGTGGGCAAGGACATCGGCAACGTGAAAGTGGCCGTCTCGGGCGCCGGCGCGGCCTCGATCGCCTGCCTGGACCTGCTCGTCTCGCTGGGCCTGAACAAGTCGCTGCTGAAGGTATGCGACAGCCAGGGCGTGATCTACCCGGGCCGCGATGCCAGCATGGAAGAGAACAAGGCGCGCTACGCGAACGACACGAGCGACCGCGACCTGGCCGACGCCATGGTCGGTGCCGACATCTTCATCGGCGTCTCGAAGGGTGGCGTGGTCAGCGCGCAGATGGTCGAATCGATGGCCGCCAAGCCGCTGATCTTCGCCCTGGCCAACCCGCATCCGGAAATCGCCCCGGAAAAAGTCCATGCCGTGCGCGACGACGCCATTGTGGCCACGGGCCGCTCGGACTACCCTAACCAGATCAACAACGTGCTGTGCTTCCCGTACATCTTCCGTGGCGCGCTCGACGTGGGTGCCACCACCATCAACGAAGAAATGAAGCTGGCCTGCGTGCGCGCCATCGCCGCGCTGGCCAAGGAGCCGTTACCGGGTCATGAGAGCAGCGCGCTGACGCCGCTGCAACTGATACCGTCGCCGTTCGACGAGCGTCTGCGCAGCTGGGTCGCGCCTGCCGTGTCGCAAGCGGCCATCGCCACCGGCGTGGCCACCCGCGTGCCAGTCATCGCCTGAGTCGCATGACAGGCCTTGCTGAATTAGCAAAATAACAGCAAGTTACCATTGCTTACAAAAAAACCATGGCTAAAAACCATGGTTTTTTTCATCCCCCCCCCTGAGACCGCCCATATAGTTATCAAATCGAAAATTTCCAGGGGCGTTTTTGCCGCAGCCTTCGATTACAATGACGCCTACTTTATGTTGCTACAGTTGCCAGAATGGCGACGACGTGCGTTACCAAGGATTTTCATGCTCGGCCTGACTTCTGTTTCTGTTTTTCTTTTTTTGGCATTGGCGCTGGCTGTCACCAGCGGATATTCCCTTGGTGCACTGGTTCTCCTGCTGGCCAGCAGTTGGTTACTATGGAAACGCCCCCGCCTGAACCTGCAACGCCGGGATTATCTGCTGCTCGGCACTCTGTTGCTGTACTTCTTCATTTTTACTGCCAACATGCTTTATCACGCCGATCCAGCGCGCGAACTCGACATTCCGCTGCGTGCACTGCTGGCCGCGCCCGTGCTGCTGCTGCTGCTCGCGTATCCGCCGCGGCCTGAGGCATGGTGGAGCGGTGTTGCGATTGGCGCCATCAGCGGTGCCGCACTGGCTTTTTGGCAATTCTTTGCCAGTGATATGGGCCGCCCCCAAGCGGCCACGAGCAACGCCATCCATTATGGCAATGTGAGCATGCTGCTGGGCATGCTCTCGCTGTGCGGCGTCGCGTGGGCACGCGCTCAATCGCGCCAGCGCCTGTGGACAGTGCTGATGCTGTGCGGCTGCGTCGCGGGAGTGGCAGGTTCGATCATCAGCGGTAGCCGTGGCGGCTGGCTGGCATTGCCGATCTGTGTTTGCATCATCGCCCTGCATCAGGCTAAAAAACACGGCAAGCGTTATCTTTTCAGTGTCGCAGCCGCCTTTGTTGTATTGGGAGCCCTGGTGTATGCCCTCCCCAACTCACCGGTGCGGGAGCGCAGCGTCGCCGCCATCAACGAGCTCAACAGTTTCAACGATTCCGGCAACATATACTCTTCCGTTGGCCAACGCGTGGAAATGTGGCGTTCCGCACTGCGCATGTCGGACGAAAACCTGTTGCTGGGCATAGGCCGCAATGGCTATCTGGCGCAAAAGCAAGAGCTGGCAGCCGAAGGCAAGATGAATGCCGTGGCGCGCGATTTCACGAATGCGCACAACGACTATATCGATTCGCTAGTCAAGCGCGGCATGCTGGGCCTGTTAGCATTGCTGGTGCTGTTTTTCCTCCCACTGCGCTTGTTCAGCCAGTCCCTGCGGGAGGCTGGACATGGACAAACGGCACAACCCTACGCGCTGGCCGGTGTCATCCTGCTTTCCTGCTATATCACATTCGGCTTGACGACGAATTCGCTTACTCTCAATATCGGCATCATCATGCTGGTTTTCCCGATGGTGATATTGTGGTCCATGCTGCGCCAGCAAGAACGCATTGCCTGAGCTCGTTTTCCGCCTGACCGTTTTTGCTGTCCCCTGCAAGGAACCATACCGATGCTCACGCCCGACCTGAAGCGCCTCACCGCGCTGCACGCGCCCTATAAGAAACACCTGGCCCTGGCCTTGCTGGCGATGGTCGTCACGGCAGCCACGGAACCACTGTTGCCGTATGCGCTCAAGTTACTGCTCGACAATGGCTTTGGCGGCAAGGTGAGTTTTTCCTTCTGGCTGGTGCCGCTGATCGTCATCGGCATCTTTGCCATACGCGGCACCTCGACATTTGCCAGCAGCTACCTGATGAGCTATGTCTCCACGCGCATCCTTAACGAGTTGCGGCGCAGGATGTTTGCCAGCATGCTCAACTTGCCCATCGACTTCTACAACACGCACACGGTGGGCAAAGTCATCAATTCCATCATGTTCGAAGTGCAGCAGATCATTGAAATGGTGACCAAGGTGTTTACCTCGATCGTGCGCTCCTCGCTGACGGTGCTGGGCCTGCTGGCGTGGCTGCTGTACCTGAACTGGGCACTGACCCTGGTGACCCTGGTGCTGCTGCCCGTGCTGACCATCGTCGTGCGTACCACGGGCAAGCGCCTGAAAAAACTCAACCGCGACTCGCTGGCCGTGAATGCCGAGCTGACCCAGGTCATCGAGGAAACCACGCGCGCGCAGCAAGTGATCAAGATCTTCGGTGGCCAGGACTACGAAAAGGCCCGCTTCGAAGAGCGCGCCGAACAATTGCGCCGCTACAGCATGCGCATGACCACCACCTTTTCCGCCACCGTGCCCATCACGCAGGTGATCACGGCCGCCGCCGTGGCCCTGGTCATCGTGATGGCCCTGTTCCAGTCGGAGCAGGGCCAGATCACGGTCGGTGGTTTTGTTTCCTTCATCACGGCCATGCTGATGCTGCTGACGCCCTTGAAGCAACTAGCCGAAGTCAACGGCCCCCTGCAGCGCGGCATGGCCGCCGCCGAGGAAGTCTTCCAGCTGATCGACAAGACACCGGAACGCACGGGCGGCCAGCCGCTCGCTGCCCGCAGCAAAGGCCGCATCGAATTCAAGGACGTGAGCTTTGCCTACCCTGGGCATCAGGAAGCAGCCCTGCGACACATCGATCTAAGCATCGCGCCAGGACAGACGGTCGCCTTTGTCGGCATGTCCGGCGGCGGCAAATCGACCCTGGTCAGTCTGCTACCCGGCTTTTACTCTGCCAGCAGTGGTGAAATCTTGCTCGATGGGCAGAATATCGATGCCATCGCCCTCACCAGCCTGCGCAGCCAGATCGCCATGGTCAGCCAGCAGGTGGTGCTGTTCGACGATACCCTGGCCGCCAATATTGCGTATGGCGATGCAGCCCCTGACCGGCAGCGCGTCGAAGCGGCGGCCGCCGCCGCCTTCCTGTCTGACGTGATCGACGGCTTGCCCGACGGCCTGGAAACGCGCCTGGGCGACAACGGCTCGCGCCTGTCCGGCGGCCAGCGCCAACGCGTGGCCATCGCCCGCGCGATCTACAAGGATGCGCCCATCCTGATCCTCGATGAAGCCACGTCGGCACTGGATACGGAGGCGGAACGGGCCGTACAAGCGGCACTGGAGCACCTGATGCAAGGTAAAACTACATTGGTTATTGCTCATCGGCTATCAACAATTGAACGTGCGGACCGTATCGTGGTATTGTCACATGGGAAAATAATGGAAACCGGCACTCACCAGCAATTATTGGATGCCAACGGCGCGTATGCCAATCTGCATCGCCTGCAATTTTCCCAGCAAGTGCTTTGACACCATCGAATGAATACCTGAAATCGTACTGATACATGACGCCTTTGATTCCCGCCGAACTTCTACAAAAGTCGGACAAAATTCTTTTCATCGCCCATCTGGCGCTGGGAGACTTTACCTACCTGCAAAACGGTTTCCGCGCCTTTGCCGCGGCCTATCCCCATATGCAGATCCACTTGTGGGTCGATGAAGTGCGGCGCACGTCCGACGCCAGGCAATGGGAAGGCTTGCGCACCTATTCACTGTACGACTGGGTCGAACAGTCGGGCCTGTTCTCCAAGGTGTATCGCAAGACCTACAGCCCGGCGCTGTACGAAGAGTCACTGCGCGAAGCCAAAGCGGAACACTATCCTGTCGTCGTGTCATTGGCCCACGTACGGCCGCAGCAATATGCGGACCTTGCCCGCGCGATCAGTCCGCACGGGCTGGTGATCGGCACGCGCAAGCCATTCAGCCCCTTGCGCCCCTGGCATTACCTGGCCTACCGCAAGATCGATGCCGTCCTGGCCTCGTATGCGGGTCAGGATGCCGGCGAGCACCATATCAGCAGCGTGTATGCGGACTGGTTCCATCAATTGACGGGGCTCGACATTCCCGTGGCAGAACGCTATCCCTTCGTGCACATTCCCGCACTGGCGTTGCAACAGGCACAGGAACAGCTGAGCGCCTTGGACTTTGCCCCGCGCCAGGGTCCGCTCGTACTCCTGAATCCATTTGCCAAATCGCACAAGCGCAGCTGGCCGCTGGAGCGCATTGCCGAGCTGATCGCACGCATGCAAACGATGCCCGAATGGCGCAACGCCTGCTTCCTGATCAATGCCATGCCGCAGGAACTGGCCAAGGTGGATGCCGTCGTGCAGGCGCACAACTTGCCGCGCACGCAAGCCTTCAGTGCCATCGACAACTTTTTCCAGCTGCCGGCCATGCTGTCGCAATGCGAGCTGATTATTTCGGTGGAAACGTCGATCATGCATCTGGCGAACGCCGTGCATGTGCCCGTGGTGGCATTGATGCGCAAGAAAAATCCCGAATGGGCCCCCTTCGACAGCGCCAACAGCACCGTCATCACGGTGGCGCGGCGCAGCGACTGGGTCAAGGCGATTTCAGTCGATCAGGTATTGAAAACCATCGCCTAGAGCTCTTTAACGGTTAGCCGGTGCCCAGCATGCTGATGCGCACCAGGTCGGCCACATTATCGACGCCCAGCTTGTCCATCAGGCGCGCCTTGTGCACTTCCACCGTGCGCACGGAAATACCCAGCAGCGGTGCGATATCGCGGTTGTGCTGACCCGTCACCACCAGGTGCATCACTTCCCGCTCGCGCGGCGTCAAGGCGCGCAGCAAGGCTAGCCCCGCCGCTTGCCGCTGCAATTGGCCGCGCGCATGCGCCTCGCGCGAGAACGCTTCATCGATGGCTGCCAACAACTTGTCGTGATCAAATGGTTTTTCCAGGAAATCGCTGGCCTGTGCCTTGAATGCCTGGCGTGCCAGGGCGACATCGCCGTGCCCCGTGATAATGATGACGGGCAACATGCACTCGAGTTCCAGCAAGCGGCGCTGCAGGCTCAGGCCATCCATGCCCGACATGCGGATATCGATCAACAGACAGCCGGCCCACTCGGGCCGCCAGCTGTGCAGGAAATCCTCGCCGCAGGAAAACAGGGCAGTGCGGTAGCCGCGTATGCCCAACAGCAAACCCAGCGCATCGCGCACGGCGGGATCGTCGTCCACGATAAACACCGTCAAATTACTTGTCACCATGCTCTCCTGTAGCGGCCGCACTGGCGCGCGCCAGGGGCAGGATAAAACGAAAAATACCATGCTTACCCACTTCGGCCCAGAGCTGGCCGCCATGCGCTTCGACGATGCTGCGGCTGAGTACGAGTCCCAGCCCCAGGCCGCTGGCCTTGGTCGAGACAAACGGTTCGAACAGGCGTGCCGCCAGGCTATTGGAAATACCGGGGCCGCTATCTTCCACGGACAGGCGCAGCCGCCCGCCTTCGAGCCGCTCGACCGACACCGTGATGCGGCGCTGGCCGCGCCGCTGGCCCATCACCGCATCCTGCGCATTGGCCAGCAAGTTACGCAGCACCAGCTCGATCTGCAGGCGATCGGCGTTGACGGCCAGCGGCGACGGCGGCGCCAGCACCAGCTCGATGCCATGTTCATGGAACAGCGGCGTGAACTGGCGCGCCATGCCCTCGATCAAGGCGCTCGCCTCCACCGCTTCGAGCTGCATCGCACCCGTGCGGAAAAAGTCGCGCAGGCGGCGCACCACGTCTGCGGCGCGTCCCGATTCGACGATCATATGTCCCACTGCGCCCTGCAGCAAGGCGCCAGTCTCGCCCCGCTCCAGCAAGTATTCACACGCCTTGCCATACGTCGACAAGGCTGTCAGCGGCTGGTTCAGCTCATGGGCAAGCGCGGCCGCCATCTCGCCGGCGGCCGCCAGGCGCATCGTGTGCTTCAGTTCGTCGGCCACCTGGCGCATTTCATCGACGACGATGCCGATAAAAAATCCCACCAGCGCCAGCACGGCATCGAGTAGTTGCAATTCATAAAACTGGATATCGACCGCATGCGTCCATTTCACCAGGGTAATGATGCAAAGTTGCAATACAAACACGGCCAGCACGGCGCCATGCAAGCCCTGGCGCGAGGCGGCCCAGATCACGGGGAGAAACAGGAAATAGAAATGCTTGTATTCGGATCGCACGATAGAGCCGAAGAGGCTCCACAGCACGAAGCTGGCCAGGGCCAGATACGCCAGGGTTTCCCAGCGCCAGACGGCAGCATGCAGGCGCTCCCGCCCGCGCTCGCTGAACAGCACCCAGATCAGCGGCATCGACACCAGCATGCCTACTGTATCGCCGATGCCGAAACGCCATACTGCCGTCCCCCATTCGCCGGCAGGGATGCGCCCCGTCAGCGATAGCAAAGAAATATAGCCGAGCGCATTGAGAATGGTGCCCGACAGCACCACGGCGACCCAGGTACCCAGGCGGCGCCGGTTATCGAAGATATCGCTGCTGCTGAAATTGCGGCGCAAGACTGCGCCGATACCTCCATAGCCGAGCACCAGCCAGGCCGAACAGAGCAAGGTCAGGGGCAGACCTGCCGGCATGCCGCGCACCAGCACCTCACCTGCCAGCAAGGCGATAAACCACGGCAGCGCCGCCTTGCGGCCGTGGATCAGCCAAAACACCAGGCCCAGCGCGGGATCGGGATTCCAGGGGGTGATGTTCAACCCGTACATCGGGTTGATATAGGTCGCCCAGTCAAACAGCAAATACAGGCCGACAAAGGCGGGATACGGCAGGTAGCGGGACAGGAATGGGTGCATAACGGTGTTTTTTGACTGTTCTGCATTATGCATCGCAGGCGTGCGCCACGCCATGCCATCTTGCGTTACAAGCGCACATCGTCATGCCATATCAGAAAGCCCGCCAGCGCACTCAGGCCTCGGCCAACGGCAACCTGACTTCCACCAGCAAGCCCAGGCCGCCATTGCCGCTATGCAACTGAATCGTGCCAGCATGCTGGCGCACGACGGAAGCGACGATGGACAAGCCCAGGCCACTGCCCGGCTGCGGCTGCTGCGGCGCGCGGAAAAAGCGGTCGAACACGCGCGCATACAGCGCCGGCGCGATGCCCTGCCCCTGATCGGCCACATGCAACACGGCCTGGCCCCGCTCCGCATGCAGCGACACTGTCACGCTGCTGCCGCGCGGGCTGTACTTGATGGCGTTTTCCACCAGGTTGTCGATCAGCGACACCAGGCTCTCGCGCTGTCCGGGCACGCTGAGCGATACGCTGGCTTGCAACTCGAGCTCGATATCGCCCGCCTGAGCCAGGCCGGACAGCGCCGCCAGCCGGTCTTGCAGCAAGGCATCGAGCGCCTGCCGCCGCGGCAACTCGCCAGCACCGGCCTGCACTTCACTGCGCGTCAGCTGCAGCAGCTGGCCCACCAGGCGCGCGGCACGGTTGCCACTGTTCAAGATACCGTCCAGCAGCTCTTGCTGGCGTGCGTCATGCGCCTGGCCCTGCAAGGCCTCGACATTCACGCGCATGGCCGCCAGCGGCGTACGCAGCTCATGCGTAGCGTCGGCGATGAAGCTGCGTTCACGCGCCGCACTGGCATCGACCCGCTGCAGCAGGGCGTTGATATTGTCGACCAGTCCCGCCAGTTCGCCATGCGGCGGCTTGAACGCCAGCGGACGCAAATCCTGCGGCCCGCGCGCCGCTACCTCCTGCGCCACCTTGCGCCACGGGAGCATCGCAAGGCGGATCGACAGCCAGGCCGGCACCAGCAAGAACGGCAGGCTGATCAGCAGGGGCAGCAGGTAATAGCCATGTGAATTGATCGTGATAAAAAACTGCCAGGGGCCGCCCACCTCCAGCACCGTCACGCGCGTGACACCCTCGGTCAGGCTGCGGCTGCGCCAGGCCTGTCCCTTGATGTAGACCACTTCCATCTGCTCGGGACCGGCGCTGCGGATACCGCTGGGCGCTGCGGGGGACTTGTAGACCAGCGCGCCCTCACGCCAGACAAGGATGCGCGGCGCCAGCTCCGGCACTTTCCCCATTTCAAACTCTTCGCGCAAGGCTTCGTCGATCGCGCGCAAGCTTTGCTCCTGTCGCTGCGGCTGCTCGGCCAGGTTATCGGCCACGCTGATAATGGCGTGCAAGACGCCCCGGCTGACATTGCTCGCTTCGCCCGTGCCCTCGATCAGCACATACGCGACCGCCAGGCTCCACAGCACGGTCAGCATCAGCATTTGTGCCAGCATCAGGCGGCGCACCAGCGTAGGCCGGCGCAGCATGGCCCAGAAACGCCCCATCATGCGCCGCCCCCCGGCGGGGTGGAGGTTTCGCCTTGCTGGTCGATAACATAGCCAACGCCGCGCACGGTACGGATATAGCCTTCGCCTATTTTGCGGCGCAGATTCCCCATATGCACATCCAGGGTATTGCTGGCATTGGCCAGCCCGCCGGGCAGGATATGTTCTTCCAGCACGCGGCGCGTGATGACTCTGTTGGCGCGCATCAGCAAGGTCTTCAGCAAGGCGTATTCACTGGCGGTCAGCTCCACCGGCCGGCCATGTACGCTGACACGGCGCGTGGGCACTTGCAGCAGCAGGCCGCGCAATTCGATGGTGTCGCCATCGAAGCCATAGCTGCGGCGCGCCAGGGCACGCACACGCGACAGCAGCTCGGCCAGCACGAAGGGCTTCACCAGGTAATCGTCGGCGCCGCCGTCCAAACCCCGCAAGCGCTGTTCCAGCGTGTCGCGGGCGCTGAGGATCAGCACCGGCAAGCGGGCCGCGCGCAGCCGGGCCAGCAAATCGAGGCCATCGCCGTCCGGCAAGCCCAGGTCCAGCAGCACCAGCTCACAACTGTCGTGCTCGATGCTGCGCGCCGCATCCTCCAGGCTGCGCACCCAGACCACTTGCATGCCCTGGTCGCGCAAGGCGATCCGCACGCCATTGCCCAGGTCCATATCGTCTTCAATCAGCAGTATCTTCATGATGAGTATTAAACCACCGCAAGCTGAAGAATGGGTAAAGAAGCCATCTTCATGCAATCTTAATAAAAGGCTCATTTTTCCTTCATGGCAAGGATGGATACTGTCGGCTGTCAATCGAGCCAATCCGGACTCGGTTCTCTACCTGACGGAACACTCCATGCACGCACCTACAACCTTGTTGACCTCGCTGGCACTGGCCTGCGGCCTGAGCTTGAACCCCCTGGCAGCTGCAGCGGCGGACCCGGCGGCGGAAAATGTCTTCACCATCGGCGGCGGCGTCGCTGCCGTGTCCAGCTATTCCGGCTCCGAAAAATTGTCGGCCTCGCCGCTGATCATCCTCGATTACGCCATGGCCAATGGCCTGTTCATCAGCACTTCGCGCGGTATCGGCTATGGCGGCCAGGCCGGCCCCCTCAGCTATAGCGCCGCACTGGGCTACCGCGGCAAACGCGAAGACCACAAGCGCACGGGTATCAACGGTTTCGGCGGCAGCGATTATCTGAAGGGCATGGGTGAAGTCAAGGGCAACGCCAGCGCCCTGCTGAGCGCGGGTTATTCGCCATTGCCGGGCCTGTCGCTGAGCGTGTCGAGCGACATTCCCCTGTCGAATCGCGAAAATGGCGCGAACGTGCATTTCGGCGCGACAGGCCAGATCTACGGCCGCGCCGATGCCAAGGGGGCGCAGCAAGACAGCGTGAACATAGGCGGCCAGCTGGGCTGGGGCGAGCGCAAGTACGTACAGACCATGTATGGCGTGACGGCCACCCAGGCCGCAAATACTTCGTTCAAGCAATACACGCCCAAGGGTGGTTTCTATGAAGCGCAGGCCACCGTCAACTGGGAGCACCGCTTCGATGCACGCTGGGGTATCAATACCCTGGTCGGCGTCGAGCACCGCATGGGCGACGCGGCCAAGAGCCCCATCGTGCAGCGCAAGACATCCCCGATCGGCGCCGTGTATGTCACCTACCGCTATTAAAACCGGGGCGGCATAAGGGGAACCCGTACGCTGTTTCGCCAATTTACAGGGGGTGAGGGCATGGATAACATGACATGGTTTTTCGACTATGGCCATCGCTTCCATGCATGCATCGCGCCCTGCCCCGCAACCCCACCGCGCCCACGACAGCGCCGAGGGCGAATACACGGGCGGCAAGCCGGAGCAGGATACCCTGCAGCTGCTCTTGCCAGTCAAACGCGCCAGCGACATCATCTACGGTGCGCGCTACGCCAGGCGCTTGCAGGAATGGGGCATCAAGGTTCGCGTCAGCCTGCTGCACGTGACACCGGCGCTGCCTTACCAGGCCGATGGCTTGCCGCAGCATAGCGCCAGCGACTGCCATGTGCTGGACCTGGCTACGCAGCAGATGATGCACGAGGCGGGACTCTACCTGAGCCGTTCTCATCTCGCCTTCAGCACCCATATTTTTGCCGGCGAGTTGCTGTTCACGATACTCGACACGGCTGAACTGCTGGGTTGCCACGAAGTTATCTTGCCCGCGCACAGGCACAGCGGCTGGCCCCGTCATTTTTCGGGCGGACTGGCCGCCCGGCTGGCGCGTAGCACCCGCAGCACCACCATCTTGCTGGCAAACCACGAGGGCGTCAGCAGCCCGGTACCCGTCTGAGCCAAAACGGCTTGGACGTTCTCTCTTTATCATGGACATGCGCACGATGATGCCAACTATTACCCTGTCTGACGGCTTGATGGCGATGCCAAGCGGCATGCGCCGCTGGCGCGAAATGTTCAAGCTGCATCTGCGCGCCCGCGTGCAACAGCGCCAAACCCGCCTCTGGCTACAACTGCTGAACTCGCATCCGGTTTTTCATGAGCTGATACAAGCTTATCCGCACATGATCCACAAGGTCTACCGGCCTTATGTGACCCTTACACTGAATTGCCGCCAGCGCGTGGAATTGCTGATCGAGCACTACCACTTCATCTTGCAGCAAGGCTGGGGCAAGCTGATGAGCCAAGCGGCCCGCGGCCCCGTGCGCCTCGGCACGGTACCGGGAAAATCGGGCGCGCCTTACCACCTGCAACTGTGTTCGCTGCACCCCATGGACCGCGAAGGCGAGATAGTGCTGCAACTGATGCATGACGACGACGTACTCTATTCGATCGCCTTTTCTTTCTTCGGTTGTCCCCTGCGCGCCACCTTGGGCGTGAGCGTCGGCTGCGTGCAAGGCCCGAAAGGCCAGGAAAGCGCGCACCGCGTGCGCGAGGCAACGCGCGACCTGCACGGCATGCGTCCCAAGACGCTGATGGTGCGCCTGGTACGCCAGTTGGGACACGAACACGGCTGCCGCAAAATGCTACTTGTCGGCAATATCAACCGCGCCGTGCACCACTCTGCCAAGAAAGGCCGTTTGTTCGCCGACTACAATGCCTTATGGCAAGAACTGGGAGCGCAAGCGCGCCAGGATGGCGATTTTGAGTTGGCGTGCGAAGACCTTCCCTTGCCTGCGCTGCAAGAAATTCCTTCAAAAAAACGCTCGGAAGCACGCAAACGCCACGAACTGACGCTGGCCATGATCGCCAGCCTGCGTAGCGGTTTCCACGCCCATCGCAGCACGGTGCAGGTCCCCACGGCAGGCGCTGCGGCAGCGGCCAACGATGTACGGCAATCAGTCGGCCTCGACGACGACGACTACGTTTCCGCTGCCGCCTGAACGGCCCTGTCCACAGCACGATGCCCCGCCCCCGCGTCGTGACTCTCCGTCACTAGCCACACCGCCCTCCCGCTTGCGCCACACGCGTCAACCCGTGCGCGACGTAATCCTGTTACGCTAGCACTATCGGTATGCACTGCGGTGTACCGGTTCCCCCAACGCTTACTAGGAGGCATTCATGCGTGTAGACATCTACCGCCGGGCCGAGCACGACGGCATTTTTTCCTACCTCGCCGTGCCGGAAGGAAAGATCATTCCTGAAGAAGTGACCAATACCGACTGGCAACTCGAAGTACGCGCCAGCGAAGTGGCCGACGATGCCCAGGCCTTGCCCGACTACCATATCGAACAGCCGCACCAGCAGATCGCCGCCAAGGGCTATGCGATCACGGGCCTGAAAGACATGTAAACGAAAAAAGCCAAACCAGCATGTCTGCGGTTTGGCTTTATTGTATGCGCCGGGCGGTGCCGGTCAGTATTCGACCGCCACCTCTTGCGCACCCAGCATTTGCTCCAGCGCCATCTGCAATTCATCCGATGGCGCCACTTTCCACTCATCCCCAAACTGCAGCACGCAACTGACGCCTTGCGGGCTGACCCGCGCAGCGATCGGCAAGCCCGTCTCGGCCCGGTACGGCATGATTACGTCACGGATGCGCTTGGCGTCCAGGGTGGCCGGCAACGTCAGGCCCAGCTGGCGGCCATACTGCACGCGCGCGGCGATGATATCGAAGGCGCTCTCGGCCGTGATGCGCAAGCCGCCCGAAAAGCGGTCTTCCGACACCTTGCCCACGACGGCCAGGAATTCATCTTCCTTGAAGATTTTCCGGTTGGCATCGAACAATTCGCCATACACCGTCACTTCCACCGTGCCGCTCTTGTCGTCCAGGGTGACGATGAGGATCTTGCCGCGCTGCGTCATCTGCGTGCGCAAGCCCGTGATGACGCCGGCCATCATGCGCGGTTCGCGCGATGGCGACAATTCGGACAATTTCGTGCGCGCGAAACGGCGTGCCTCGGGCGCATACGAATCGAACAGATGGCCGGACAGGTAGAAGCCCAGCGCGATCTTTTCTTCCGTCAATCGCTGTTTATCGGTCCACACGGGCACCTTGACGTACTCGGGCGGCGCCACCATGTCGCTGTCGTCGCCGCCGAACAGGCTCACCTGATTCGCCGCCTTGGCAGCCTGGTCGGCGCATTCCATGGCGAACGCCACGGATGCGAGCAGGATGGCGCGGTCGACCTTCAGGCAGTCGAAGGCGCCGCTGCGTATCAAGGACTCGATGGTGCGGCGGTTGATCTGCTTTTTATCCACGCGCTTGCAGAAGTCGAACAGGCTGGTGAAGGGCCCACCGGCCTCGCGCGCGGCAATGATCGCTTCGATGGCGTTCTGGCCCGAGCCCTTCACGGCGCCCAGGCCGTAACGGATCTGCGTGACTTTCTTGCCACTCACGGACGGCGCTGCGCCGCTCGGCGTGAAGCGGTAGTCCGATTCATTGATATCCGGCGGCAACAAGGTCAGCTTGCAGATGTCCAGCGCGTCTTCCACCAGGATCTTGATCTTGTCCGTGTCGTCCATGGCCAGCGACAAGTTGGCGGCCATGAAGGCAGCCGTGTGGTGCGCCTTCAAGTAAGCTGTGTGGTACGACAGCAAGGCGTAGGCGGCGGCGTGCGATTTGTTGAAACCGTAGCCGGCGAACTTTTCCATCAAGTCGAAGATCTCGTCGGCCTTGGCCGCCGTCAAGCCATCCTTGGCCGCACCCGCGCGGAAGATCTCGCGGTGCTCGGCCATCTCTTCGGCCTTCTTCTTGCCCATGGCGCGGCGCAGCATGTCGGCGCCGCCCAGCGAGTAGCCGCCGACGATCTGCGCCATCTGCATCACCTGCTCCTGATACACCATGATGCCGTAGGTTTCGGACAGAATCGCTTCCGTGCGCGGATCGGGATAATCGAAGCGTTCGCCGTGCTTGCGCTTGCAGAAGTCGGGAATCAGGTCCATCGGGCCGGGACGGTACAGGGCCACGAGCGCGATAATGTCTTCGAAGCGGTCGGGACGCGCATCTTTCAGCATGCCCTGCATGCCGCGCGACTCGAGCTGGAACACGGCCACGGTCTTGGCCTTGGTCAACAAGTCGTACGATGGCTTGTCGTTCAGCGGCAAGGTGGCCAGGTCAAAATCGGCTTGCGCGGGATCGAGCTGCTTGATGTAGCGCACGGCGCGGTCGAGGATGGTCAGCGTGGTCAAACCCAAAAAGTCGAACTTCACCAGGCCGACGGCTTCCACGTCATCCTTGTCGTACTGCGACACGACGCCCGAGTCGCCGCCCTGCGTGTACAGAGGGCAAAAGTCTGTCAGCTTGCCCGGGGCAATCAATACGCCCCCCGCGTGCATGCCGATATTGCGCGTGATGCCTTCCACTTGCTGCGCCAGCTCCAGCAATTGCTTGACCTCTTCCTCGTTTTCCAGGCGCTCCTTGAGCAGCGGCTCTTCCTCGATGGCGTCGGCGATCGACACGGGCTTGCCCGGCTTGAACGGAATCAGCTTGGAAATACCGTCGCAGAAGTTGTAGCCGAAATCCATCACCCGGCCCACGTCGCGGATCGCGCCCTTGGCCGCCATGGTACCGAAGGTGGCGATCTGCGAGACCGCCTCCTTGCCATACAAATCCTTGACGTGCTGGATGACGCGGTCGCGCCCTTCCTGACAAAAGTCGATATCGAAGTCGGGCATCGAGACGCGTTCAGGATTCAGAAAGCGCTCGAACAGCAGGTTGTACTGCAATGGATCAAGGTCGGTAATGAGCAGCGAATACGCCACCAGCGAACCGGCACCGGAACCGCGCCCCGGGCCGACGGGCACGCCGTTTTCCTTGGCCCACTGGATAAACTCGGCCACGATCAGGAAGTAGCCGGGGAACTTCATGTTGCAAATCGTGTCCGTCTCGAACTTCAGACGCGACTCGTAGCGCGGGCGCTCCTTTTCACGGCGCTCGGGATCGGGATACAGCTGTAATAGCCGCTTTTCCAGGCCGGCCTGCGATTCGGCAACGAGGAACTCGTCGATCGTCATGCCGGGCGGCGTGGGGAAATTCGGCAGTTGCGGCTTGCCCAACGTCAAGGTCAAGTTGCAGCGCTTGGCGATTTCCACGGAATTGGCCAGCGCGGCCGGCAGGTCGGCAAACAATTGCGCCATGTCGGCCTGCGACAGGAAGCGCTGGCTGTCATTGAAACGTTTCACCCGCTTGGCGTTGGCCAGCATTTCGCCTTCGGCGATACAGGTGCGGGCTTCGTGGGCGATAAATTCTTCAGGAGAAATGAATTGCACGGGATGCGTGGCCACCACGGGCAGACCCAGCTTGGCTGCCAGGGCCACCGCATGGCGCACCTGCGCTTCCTGGTTGGCCTGGCCGCCGCGCTGGATTTCAATATAAAAATGGCCAGGGAAAATCTCGGCCCAGCGCTGCGCGTTGCGCTCGGCCAGCGCCAAATTGCCATTTTCGATGGCGATGCCGACATCGCCGAAATGCGCGCCGGACAGCACGATCAAGCCATTCGCCGCGCTTTCGCCCGGGTACAGCTCGTAGGTATTCGTCGCCAGCGCCTGCAGCCACTCGACGCGCAGTTCGGCGCGTCCTTTGTATTGGTTGGTCAGCCAGGCCATCGACAGCAGTTCGCACAGTTGCAAATAGCCCATGCGGTTCTTCGCCAGCAACAGCAAACGTGACGGCTTTTCGCGGTTGTCGTCATTCGTGATCCACACGTCGACGCCGACGATGGGCTTGATGCCCTTGCCGCGCGCTTCCTTGTAGAACTTGACCATGCCAAACAGGTTCGACAGGTCGGTGACGGCCAGCGCCACCTGCTTGTCCTTCGCCGCAGCCTTGACGACATCGTCGATGCGCACCAAACCATCGACGATCGAGTACTCCGAGTGCACGCGCAAATGGACGAAGGCAGGACCGGGCTGCATCGCTTGCTGTGAACCTGCCGGAGTGCCGGCCTCTTGCATAACCATTTCCATCCTGTGTACCGTTTCGTGCAAAATTCAATGGGGTCTATTCTACCGCGTCGCGGGTGTGCACCGGGTATCCTACCTGGCCTCTCGGGCTTATAATATCGGCTGTTCAGTCTAAGCCGATCGCCATCATGCAAGCCATCACGCAAGCCACACCCGCCGTTTCCGCCGCCGCCAGTACTTTTGTCAATATCGCAGCGTATAAATTCATTACGCTAGCCGATACGGAAGCCATGCGTCCCTTGTATCAAGAGCAATGCCTGGCGCTGGCGCTGAAGGGCACGATCCTGCTGACGCCGGAAGGCATCAATCTGTTCCTGTCGGGCACGCGCGAACATATCGACAGCTTCCTCGCCTGGGTCCGCAGCGACGAGCGTTTGGCCGATCTGGAATGGAAGGAAAGCTTGTCGAATGAGCAATCGCACAAGCGCATGCTGGTCAAGCTGAAAAAAGAAATCATCACCATGCGCATGCCGCTGATCAAGCCGGAACTGGGCCGCGCCCCATCCGTCGACGCGCATACGCTCAAGCGCTGGCTCGATGCCGGCGTCGACGACGCGGGCAAACCCGTGGTCATGATGGAAACGCGCAATGCCTTTGAAGTGGACGTGGGGACGTTCAACAACACGTTGGATTACCGTATCGACAAATTTACAGAATTCCCGGCCGTTGCCGCCGCGCACAAGGATGAACTGGAAGGCAAGACCGTCGTCACCTTCTGCACGGGCGGCATCCGCTGCGAAAAGGCCGCCATCCACATGAAGGAAATCGGCTACGACAGCGTGTACCAGCTCGACGGCGGCATCCTGAAATATTTCGAGGAAGTGGGCGGCGAGCACTATACGGGCGACTGCTTCGTCTTCGACTACCGCACGGCCCTGAACCCGAAACTGGAACCGACGGAAACCGTGCAATGTTTCGTCTGCCGCGCAGTCGTCACGCCGCGCCAGCAACTGGCGCCGGAATATGTGTATGAGGTGTCTTGCCCGCATTGCTACGGCAACAAGAACTAGCCCCCTGCCTTGCCCATGCGCGCTAGGTGGCGCGCAACAGCGTCACTCCCGCCAGCGCGCCAGAGGCGTGCCAACTGCGCATGTCATAATTCACGCTATTGCCCGCTTCCGGGAAACGCCACCATGCATAGTAAAGACAAGTAATAAAAAAATGACAAAACAGTGCTTGGCCATCGCGGTCGTCATACCCAGTTACAAAGTAGATAGGCACATCCTTTCTGTCATCGCTCAGATTGGCGCAGAGGTGAGCCGTATTTACGTCGTCGACGATTGCTGCCCGGACCGCTCCGGCGACCTAGTGGAGCGGCACTGCCGCGACCAACGCGTGGTCGTGCTACGCCACGCCGAAAACCAGGGCGTCGGCGGCGCCGTCATGACTGGCTATCGCGCCGCACTGGACGATGGCATGGATATCATCGTCAAGGTCGATGGCGATGGCCAGATGGATCCCGCATGCATTCCCGACTTTATCGCTCCGATTGTCGCTGGCGAAGCCGACTACACCAAGGGTAACCGCTTCTACGATCTGGAAAGCGTGCGCAGCATGCCCAAGGTGCGTCTTTTTGGCAATGCAATCCTGTCTTTCATGAGCAAGATCTCTTCCGGCTATTGGGACATCTTCGATCCGACAAACGGCTATACCGCCATCCACTGCGAGGTGGTACGCCACCTGCCGATGCAAAAAATCAGCCGGCGTTATTTTTTTGAAACTGATATCTTGTTTCGCCTCAATACATTGCGCGCAGTCGTCGC
The DNA here is from genome assembly GCF_002869965.1 of Janthinobacterium sp. ROICE36. Lineage (GTDB taxonomy): Bacteria > Pseudomonadota > Gammaproteobacteria > Burkholderiales > Burkholderiaceae_D > Janthinobacterium. Next base: position 20,655 of record NZ_PEBS01000030.1, on the reverse strand, counting down.
CGATATCCCCATGGATGCAAAATACGGCGATGAAGTCAGCAATCTGAAGGTTTCCCAAGTTGTGCTTGAATTTTTTGCCAAACATATGCGCAATTTCTTCAAACGTATTTTCTACAACTATTATTTGCGGGACCTGTCCATTGCCTCCATTGAACTGCCCATCGGTGTTCTGATGCTTGCCTTCGGGTGCGTGTTTGGTGCGACACAATGGCTGCATTCCGTACATGACGCTATGCCCGCTTCGGCAGGAACAGTCATGCTGTCAGGCTTGCCGGTGATTATCGGCCTGCAATTAATACTGGCCTTTCTCGGACACGATATCAGCTCGATCCCTAAAAAACCATTCCATCGCATTCGGCGTGGCAGGAAGTGAAGGCTAGATGCATCGCCTGACAGAGAAAACGCAGGCAATGGCAGAAAACTGTGTCCGTGCGATGGATACGGCGCACCGGGCAGCGCGTCCCAGCAACTCTATGGAGATAAAGTATGACTTACATCGTGGCCCTGTTATGTGTGCTTGGCATTGCAGCCGGACAAATCCTGTTTAAAATCAGTGCCAATGGATTGCTGCAAAGCGGCAGCTTTTTTTCCGTCAAAACCCTGGCAGCACTGTCGGCGGCAATCTTCCTCTATGGGTTGACGACGCTGGCCTGGGTCTGGGTATTGCAGCGCGTCGAACTGGGCCGGATCTACCCGCTGATGGCGCTGGCCTTCGTGCTGGTGCCGATCGGCAGCCATTTTCTCTTTGGTGAGCGTTTCCAGACCCAATACATGATCGGTGTCGCGCTGATCATCGTCGGCATCCTTGTTGCAACGAAGGCATAAGCACACTGTTACCGCCACTCACGGTGCGGGTCCATTCTCTTGCTCGAATTTGAAGTTACCCATGAAAAATCAGGTTTTCACTCCCTTGGCCATTGCCCTGACAACCATCGTCCTGGCTGTCATCTGGTTCTGCTTTGCCCCCGGCTTCATGTCATATGATTCCATGGTGCAATACAAGACGGCACTGAATCAGTATTATACGGATAGCAATCCCGCCATCATGTCCTATGTGTGGCATCTGTGCATGTATCTGGTTTCTGGCCCGCAAAGCCTGCTGATGCTGCACCTCGCCTTGTTGGCGGCAGGCATCCTGATATGGTACGGCAATATGCCACAGCGTGGCTGGGCTCTGCTGATTCCCGCCATGTGCCTGCTGCCATGGGTCGTCAACTTTGCCGGGGTGCTGTGGAAAGACGTGGGCATGGCCTTCGCCCTGCTCGTGGCGACGGGACTGCTGTACACGAAAACGAAGAACTGGCGCGTGGCCGCCCTGGGCATCCCCTTCATTTTCTATGCGTCCGCTGTCAGGCACAATGCGATCCTGGCCATCGTGCCCCTCATCTATTATGCACTGCGCTACTTCTGGCCGACACGATCCGTCGTACAAGTGGCGATCTTGAGCGTGCTGCTGTCCGCCACCCTGCCCCTGGCCACATCGGTTCTCAGCTACAACGTCCTGCATGCGGAGAGAAAACACTTTGAAACACTAACGATGGGGGATGAAGTGGCCAAGATCGCCTTCATGACGGGCGAAAACTTGATGCCTTGGGTAAAGCCTGAAGATAATGCCGCTTGCTCACCCATGCCTATCCAATATGAACGGGCGATGTGCTTTGTACGCAAAGGTTACGACCCTAGCGGCAGCCTGTTTGCCGGCATGCCGCATACGGAGGCCCATGCCTTATGGAAAAAGACCATCCTCGAGCATCCTCTGCCGTACCTGCAGATCAAGGGCGGAGCATTCCTGTATTTCCTGCGCTCGCCTACGCTGGAACCCTACTATGCCTGGCACCCAGGCATCATGGGCAATGAATTGGGAATCAAACTGGACAATCCGAAACTGGCGCACCTGATGCAAGCCTATGTCGAAGGCTGCCAAGTCACGCCGCTGGCAGAACTCTTCAAACCGTATTCCTGGCTTCTGTTGGCAATCGCCATGATGGTGCTTGGCTGGCGCATGCCTCCATCGCTGGAAAAGACCCAGATACTGGCATTGAACGCCTCTGCGCTCGGCTACTTCCTGGGCTATCTGGCGAGCGTACCGTCAGCCGATTTCCGCTATATTTACTGGTGCATCATCGCCACCAGCCTGTCCATCATCATCTGGCTGGCGGCGCGCGCCGGCGCGCACGCTGGCCTGGCCAAACACTAGCGGCCAAGCTCCACCGCATCGATCGTCAGCATAGAGCAAGCGTCGGGAGAGTCGAGATCGATGCGCACCGCGGTGATCGTGGCCGTTGGCTGCCATGCCGGCAACGTCGCCAGATCGATGGAATTACTGCCTGGCGTAGCCATGAAACGTACGCTGAGCGCTTCACTCGGATGGCCGTCCGCGGCATGCCACAACAGTTGTACCGGCACCGCCACGGACTTGTCGTCACAGCCCAGATTAAACGTCACTCTGGACGCCTCGGCGGCGCGTACTGCCGGTGCGAGCTTGAAAGTAAGGAAAGCATCGCCACCGGTGACCCGGTAAGCCCGGGAAGCAGGCACTGCTGCAAGGTCATTTGCCGAGGACTCCGTGCCACGCGCCATGGCCACGAAATTGGCCGGCTTGGCCGTCACATGCAGGGGCGGCGCCTGTTCGAAGCGGGGTGCTCTCGCATTGCGCTCGACAACGGTGAAAAACACATAATCGGGCTGATACTTCTGCACCAGCTTCACCACCATGGCGGCATCGCTCACCCCATAATGAATCTGCAAGGTTTCACTGAACGTCGCTGCCATATAGGGCGACATGGCAGTACCGAAAGAATCTCGCAGCCACAGCACTTTCTTTCGATTCAGCGCATTGGGTGATTTGACAAGCACCGGCGCACGTGGCGCGCCCACTTCCGGATTCCCGCCCGATTCCAGCAGACGGCCTGTATCAAAGTCATATTTCGCGGTCTCCACTGGACGCCCGATATCAATCTCGACAGGAATCTCGCTGTCATGCAAGGTCTCGCTCAGCTTAAGGAAGTTGGCCAGATCGCCCCCGTTGCGCTGACTGGCAGTACCGGGCTGCACCTGTTGTCCGGAGAGCGTATGCAGTCCCGGTGCAGTGTGTGCCAGCTCGTCGCCGAGCGCTCGCATGGCAACCCATCCACCAAGCCGGTTCCAATGGGTGTCGGTCTTGTAGTAAAGGGCTTGCGAAAATTCTGTCCTGGCTTTCAGCATGGCAGGCCGCACATCGACATACTGGCCTGGCTTCATGCCAGCGATGAGGGTATCGGTAGCCGATGGCTCGAGCGCTTGCGCCCAGCCAGGTGCCATTCGCCATACACGCTATCCTTGTTCGGCCCCAGGACGATGTAGAAGGCCTGCACGCCTTGCGATGCCAGCCATTGCTCCCAGCCTGCGGTGGCCAGCGCAATTTTCCTCGCCGCTTCGACATCGGCAGGTATGCTGCCGCGCCGAGTCACCGTCAGCGTCAGCGTCTGTTCATATTGGTCCCCCAGATACAACCAGCCATCATGACCTATCGTCACCTGGCTGGGTGGGGCTATTTGCTGAGTATAAACGACCAGAGGAGATTCAAATCCGAGCCTGGCGCGCGGGCGCGAATTGAGCGAGAGCGCAATGGCATCGAGTTCGTCTTGGGAGTAGATCGACAGGTCGGAACCCTTGGGCATGTACTGGCGCAGCAGGCCATTGGTATTCTCGTTTGATCCCCGCTGCCAAGGGCTATGCGGGTCGGCGAAATAGATCTGGACACCGGTACGCTCAGTGAGTATTTTGTGTCCGTGCATCTCGCGTCCCTGGTCGTAGGTCATGGTTTTTCGCATCGCCGCTGGCTCGCGGTTGAGCACTGCGAAGAAGCTGTGGACGACGGCCTTGGTTGTAGCGTTATCCATCTTGGCCCGCACCACGAAGCCGGTGGTGCGCTCGACCAGCGTACCCACCGATGAGCGATTACCGGCGCCCTTGATGAGGTCGCCCTCCCAGTGGCCTGGGATGATGCGGTCCTCGATCTCTGGAGGGCGTATGTGGATGCTCTGCATGTCCGGGATCTGGCCGCGTCGGTCGGTGCCTCGGCTGCGCGGCTTGCGCACTTGGTTGTGGTGGCGCAGACAGGCGATCAGTTCGCGCTTGAGTTCGCCGCGCGGATGCAAATAGATGGCGTTGTAGATGGTCTCGTGGGACACGGTCTTCTCAGGGGTGTTGGGCCATAGGAGCCGCAGTTTGCGCGCTATTTTCTGAGGCGACCAGAGCAGTTTGAGCTGATGCCGGACGACTTCAAGCAAGATGCTATCGGCGTGTAGTTTCGGCAGGCGCCGAGGCGTTGTCCGGCGTGTCAGACATTGCAGATGTGCCCGGTTGGCATCGTAGAGGCCAGTGTCGGCGGTACGTTTGATTTCGCGGCCAATCGTGCTGGCCGAACGACAAAGGCGTTTAGCAATGGATCGAATGGAGCACAGGTCGTCGCGCATGGTCATGACGACGGCGCGCTCCTGGGTAGTCAAATGTTTGTAATTTCTCGCCATGGCGGCACCTTACAGCAAAGGTGTTGCACTTGGTTTTTGAGAACGCCCACATAACAATATGCTTACTTAAAAACAAAAGCTTTCAAGTATTATCGAGCAGCAGGATTGCGTCAAATTCTATCCAGCACCGGGAACGTCACGTGATCGAGTAGCTGCTCCACGGGCAGGAAATCGCGCAGTGGGAGCCACATCTGAAGCCGAACGGGGGCCAGCTCGAGCGTCTTTCCATGGCGCTGCAATGCTTGCAATATCGCATCCTGCGCAAGCACGTTCAGGCGCCAGCAAGAGGGGAGATGGCGCACCATCGCCGAGGCGGCGGCAGCAGGCAAGCCGTCGTATGCCGTGACAATGGCGCCATGGGCATCCTCCAGCACGACCATCGAGCACACCGGATCGCTATAGCAATATACGGCGCGCGCAAACGGCGGCAAGGGCAAGCTGTTGTCGGGCACAAGTTTGCTATCGGGCTCGAATGGTGGCTGATCTTTCCGATCGTCATCCTCGGCGCCCCTGACCCAACCATACATCCAGCGGTCAGCCACCTGGAAACCGTGCTTTTCATACACTGAATACTGGCTGGTCCACAGCGTCAGGTAATCGAACTGCTGTTCTCTCGCATGGGCAATAATAACCTCCAGCATGCTGTTGGCGATACCCTTGCCGCGTTCCCCTTGTGCCACGCAGACGAGGCCGATCATCGCGATACGTAGCGTGCGCTCACCCAGCTGGTACTGCTTTTCCCGCAATACCAGTCCGCCGATGGTCACCGTGCCGATACGCGCTTCTGCAAAAATCACGCCTTTCGACGCCGCCGACAACCAGGGAAAATGACGCTGTAGCGTCACTCCACGGTTCTTGCTTTGGAAAAAAACGCCCCAAAACAATGCTTTCAAGGCCTCGGATGCCACCGTGGAGAGTGTGATTGTCACGCCCTCTGTATGAACCATTTTCGACGATTCCATCAGTTAATCCGCTCCAAAATGAACAGTGAAAAGAAGCTGCAGACGGCATTCGCGCCAGCTGCCCGATGCGTATCAAGCTGCCTATCGCGTCAGAGGGTCGCGTCTGCGGGCAGCGTATGGAGAGAACGAGCAAGAAGGAACGGAAGCGTGGCGAGCCACGCGACACAGATCAATGCGCTCGCCGCGTGCAACAGCTGCCATCAGCCGATGCATTGATCTGCCAACACAGCTTCCAGGCACCTCGCGACTGCCCTGTTCCACTCAAGAACGGGCGCCATCCATATTCAGCGCCCACCATTTACGCAGCAATACGATCGCCGAGGACAGGAAGAAACCGAATAGCAGACTTAACAGCAATACTGCGGACAAGCGGATATTGCGTTTCTCCGGCAAGGTAGGACCAGCGATGAAGCGGCTTTTTTCCAGATACAAATTGATGGAGCGCTGGTTATCAATCGTAAGCATGTTATACACCTCCTTGACCACTTCATCGTTCAGGTTCTTGGTCTTGAAGACGCCTTCCTTCACCGCTTCGAGGCCGCGCAGCAGCGCTTCGCCCGATTGGTTGGTATCGATCAGGCTCTTGGCCTGGTCGTAGTATTCGCGCAATAGAATACTCTGTGCCTGCTCACGCTTGAGGCGGATGATGGTTTCGCTGGTGCTCAAGGCTTCTACTTCGCCGGACATCAGATGGGTAATGGGGGACAAATAACGGGCACTGTCTTCCGTGACTGAAATCACCGAGGTTGCCGACTTGTTCGCCGCTTCCGGATAATTGTTCACGATCTTCTTGAGCACGACACCCTTGCGCTGATACATCTCCAGCCGCTCATTCATGCCGATGATATCGTTATCAAGCTTGGTGATCTTGGCCGATAATTCAATGTGGTTGAAACGCAGCCCATCGGAATAATCGGAGTAGATGATGCTGTCGATGGTATAGCGCCCCAACAAGCCCACCATGCGCTGGGCACTCTCGGCATTGCCTGCTGCATAGGAAATACGCAAACCAATCACATTATTGCCGCCGTCCTTGGGTTGCTCCATCAGCTCCTTGGCGTCCATCTTGGTGAAGGAGAAAATCGGCTCCACCATCTTGTTAAATCCATCACCGCTGGCCATGGCCTTGCGCAGTCCCCCGATGCCGTCGACTGCCTGCAGCTTGTTCGCCTGCACAAAAGCGTCAAAGCGCTCGCTGGTACTGAAAGCAGCGGCATAGCGTTTGTAATCAGCCAATACGATACCCGGATTACCTTCCTTGTCCTTTTTCGCATCCTTGCCCAGCGTCTCCAATGGCAAGGGTATCGGACCGCCAAACTGCAAGAAGCCTTCGCTACGATACTGCCCCAGATACAAGGCTCCGGACACGGCGATGGCCATGGCCGCTATCGTAGCGGTGCCAATCCACTTGCGCGCGTCACGCAATGATTTGACATAATTAACAACATTCTCGCCATTGTGCTTGTCAAGCTGATTCAAATTTTCCATGTTTCTTCTTTAGAAAGTAAATATATCAATCCACCGGTACCGCAAGGCAAGAGGCGCACAGGCTGTACCTGATTGTTCAAGGCTACGACGCCGCAGCATCGCCACGGGCGCACCAGATCAAATCTTCAATACCGCACTGAGGTGCATATTCTGTTACCGCCTGCAGCAGCAAGGCGCGCACCGCTTCATGATCAAACCGTGCGCATGCTTGCGTCAACTCATCGAGCAGTAACTCCAGCTGCGGCCAGGGCAATTCGGCTTCCTGGGCACGCATGATCAGGGGATGATCAGTACCTTCAACGTTATCGCCGATCAGCAGTTCTTCATACAATTTTTCGCCGGGACGCAAGCCCACATGATGGATGTCAATGGTGCCATTCGGCGTCTGTTCGCTGCGCACTTCCAGGCCGCTCAGATGCACCATGCGTTTGGCCAGATCGACGATCTTCACCGGATCGCCCATGTCGAGCACGAAGACGTCGCCCCCTTCGCCCATGGCGCCCGCTTGCAGCACCAGTTGTGCGGCTTCCGGAATGGTCATGAAGTAACGGGTGATTTCCGGATGGGTAATGGTGATGGGGCCGCCTGCCATGATCTGTTTGCGGAATAAGGGGACGACCGAACCGGATGAGCCCAGGACATTACCAAAGCGCACCATGCAGAAACGCGTCTTGTCCTGTTCGCGTGAAAATGCCTGCAAGATCAATTCCGCTAGGCGCTTGGTCGAACCCATGACATTGGTTGGCCGCACGGCCTTGTCGGTGGAAATCAGCACAAAGCGTTTCACCCCGGCGGCAATGGCAGCGCGCGCCATGCTCAAGGTGCCCAAGGCATTGTTGCGTATTCCCTCGATCGGGTTGTGTTCCACCAACGGCACATGCTTGTATGCAGCTGCGTGATACACCGTTTCCACCTTGAACGTGCGCAGAATCTTTTCACATTTCTCGGTTTCCAGGACGGAACCCAGGAATGGCAACAGCTCGAGTTCGCTATGCTGCGCCTTGCGCAAGCCCTGCAATTCCTGTTCGATGGTATACAGGGCAAATTCCGACATCTCAAGCAGGATCAGGCGCGCAGGCCGCTGCCGCAGAATTTGGCGGCACAATTCGGAACCGATGGAGCCGCCGGCGCCCGTGACCATGACGGTCTTTCCAGTGATACACATGGCCATCAAGTCATGGTCAGGCTCGACTGCGTCACGGCCCAGCAAATCTTCGATCTCGATCTCGCGCAAGTCTTGCAAGCGAACCAGACCGCTGATCAGGCTCTTGATCGGCGGGGTCACCAGTGTCTTGATCTTCAGGGGCTCCAGCTTGTCGAGAATACGGCGCTGCTGCGCACGCGTCAAGGATGGCAGGGCCACCAGGATCTTGGTGATGCCCTTGTCCACCACAAGTTCCGGCAAATCTTCGGGGGCATACACGCGAATGCCGGCGATGATTGCGCCGTGCAACTCTTTTTTCTCATCGATCAGTGCTATCGGACGGTACTCGGTGCCATAGCTCAGCGTCTGTGCCAACTGGCTGCCGGAAGCACCGGCGCCATAGATGGCGACAGGAATGCCACCGGTCACGCCCGATACCCGCGCGAAATAGCCGCGCGCCATGAAACGGCTGGCAGTCACATACATGATCGCACTGACCCAGTAAATGCCAAAGACTCCGCGCGACAGGCCGATCATATGCGTCGAGAAGGCCGCAAAGGCCAGCATGACTGCCACCGACAGCGTCACGCCCAGCACCACCACGTAGACTATCTTGTAGTCGATAAAACGGATCACCGCACGATAAAGTCCCAGCTTGATAAAGATCGGAATGGAGATCAGTGGCGCCAGGATAATCAGCCAGAAGTACGGGTGGAATGCAGCGAGACTGACACCGTCAAAACGCAGCAGTATCGCCACGCAAAATGTCAGTGGCAAAAAGAACATGTCCGCAGATGCGGCGATCAGCTGCTTTTGCAAGCGCGGGAAATTCGATAAAGGAGTCATCAATTCTTACCAATCTCAATATGCAGGCGCAACCTGGGCATCAATGCGTGATGCCATCGCGACGCACCACTTTCAGGAAGGTCAGGAAGATAATTTTCAAGTCGAGGAAAAACGACTGGCGCTGCAGATATTCGGCATCCAGGCGAACTTTGTCCGGTATCGGCAATTCATCGCGGCCGTTGATTTGCGCCCAGCCGGTCAAGCCAGGCAATACCTGGTCTACTCCATACTCGGTACGCAAGGCAATCAAATCATCCTGATTGAACAGGGCGGGACGCGGGCCGACAAAACTCATGTCACCGACAAGGATGCTCCACAGCTGCGGCAACTCATCCAGGCTGGATTTACGCAAGAACGGGCCGACCGGCGTCAGGAAGCGCTTGGGATCGGCCAGCAAATGGGTCGCGACCGCAGGGGTATCAACACGCATGGTGCGAAATTTTGGCATCCGGAAGATACGGTTGTGGCGCCCCACCCGGTCCGACCAATACACGATGGGACCGGACGAGGTCAGTTTGACCAGTACGGCCACCACCAGCAACGGTATGGACAGCACGGCAACGGCCAGCAAGGCAACACTTACATCAAACAAACGTTTCATTTAATTTCCCCGCGCCGCACGACGCAAACCTTCATCCACACTCAACGGCGGCACCCAGCCGAGCAACTGTCGCGCCTTAGAAATATCCACCTGCAAAGACCCGCACAAGCGCTGCGCGAAGCCGCGCTTGCCAATCATGGCGCATGCCGCACCCAGCATCCATGCCGGCACCGGCAACAGCCGCGCGGGCTTGCCCAGCGCCAGACCCATACGGCGCAGCAGCTGGCTCGTCGACAAGTCTTCGCCATCGGCCGCCAGCCAGACCTGATTGGCCGCCGCCGGGTGTTCCGCGCACACGGCTACCAGGTCAGCCAAATTGTCCAGCGCGACCAGGCTGCGCCGATTCTTGATCGCTCCCAGCGGTAGCGGCACGCCGCGCCGCAGCCAGCGCATCATGCTGAGGAAATTGGCCCCGACGCCAGGCCCATACACCAGCGGCGGCCGCACCACCACCACCTGCATGCCGGTTTCCTGGGCCAGCGCAAACAATCCCTGCTCGGCTTCCAGCTTGGAAATACCATACGGATCCGACGGTGCAGGAACATCACTTTCAGAGAATGCCTGTCCAGGCAGCGTCGCTTCGCCATTCACCTTGATGGAACTGATAAACACAAAACGCCGTACGCCCGCGCGGGCGGCGCAACGTGCCAGGTGCAGAGTGCCATCGACATTTACACGGCGAAATTCCTGCAAGGGATCGGCCGCCGTCTCGTTCATCACATGCACGCGCGCCGCAGCATGCACGACGACATTCACCGAGTCGAAAGCATGATCCCAGCATGTCTGGCTGGACAGATCGTCAATGACAAACGTTTCCACCGTATCAGGAAACACGGCACCGGCATCGCGCGTGCAGGCACGAATACGTCCATCGCCCATGCGGGCCAGCCGTTCAATCAATGCGGCGCCGACAAATCCGGTCGCTCCAGTCAATAACACCACAATACATTCCTAATCAAAAACATCGGGCAGGACACCGGGCCGGCATCCTGTCCGCCGCATGAGCGGCTTATCCTGCCATTAGCGCACCTGGCGCGGCGTGTCAAACAAGGCGGCATACTTAGCCGAAATTGTGCTCCACGTATAATTTTCTTCGGCGATCCGCTTCATGGTGCGCCCAATTGCTTGCAGCTCATCTGGCTGCACGGTATTGAGGATGGCCAGCAAACCGGCTTCATCGTCGAAGTAACGGGCCTGATTTTGCGTTGTTTCCCGGTTATAACTCACGCCAAATGCCAGAATGGGCAAGCCCAGGTACATCGCTTCCACTAGCGAAGGATTCGTTCCACCGGCGCTGTGGCCATGCACATACATGCGGCAATTGCTGCGCAACTGGTTCAGGATGCTCTGGTCATAAATCGGATCAAGCAAGTGCACATGCGCCACCTGCGCATATTTTTGCTTCAGCTCCTGCCCATATGCGCTATTGGCCCAATTACCGACAATAACCAGGGGCATGCGCGTCTGCGAAGCAAAGACATCGATGATCAATTGCACATTATTTTCCGGCTCGATGCGGCATACCTTGAAGGCATAATCATGCCGCAAGAAGGGAAAGCGCTGCAATACTTCGCCGCTGATGGGCTGCTGCGTCACATGGTCGGCACCATACGCAATCAATTCGCTGGGACGGCCATATTGCGCGCTGACATATTGCTGAATCGCCTTGTTGTCGGCAATCGTCACATCGGCAAAACGCACCGCCGTCGCTTCGGAAAGCTTCAAGAACCATTTGGCGAAACGCCCCCATTTGGCGCGGCGCCACTCCATGCCATCGATATTGACGATGATTTTCTTCTTGCTCAGCAACTTAATAACAGGCAAGAAAATACAGCCTGAAACCCCGAGGATCACAAGCACGTCCGCAAAGCGTAGTGCGGACAGCATGGAAACGATATCGTATGGAATACTCTGCACACCATTCGCGTCCAGATTGACATATTTCAGCTGGACGCCCTTGTACGTTGGCGGGTGCTCGGCATATTTTTTACCACTGCAGTATACGGTGATATCAAACTTGTCGCACAGATTATCCGTCAGGTGCTCGGTCAGCGTTTCCCATCCACCGTATTTTGCCGGCAAGCCCACCGTTCCAATAATTGCAATCTTCATTTACCAACCTTCATTTTAAACTTGTCATTCAACACAAATGCCCTCTCCCGGATACGCTGCACACTGACTGCAGCAAGACGATCCGATAGGCAATACAGGTAATTATTTCCGGAAATACCTTAGCTTCAGCACATCGGACAATATTCTCAAGCAACCGAATGCGACGGAAATCAATAGGCAGCCGATGCCATAAAAGCGCCAATGGCGCAGCATCACTTTCTTTGCGCGGAATTCATTCATACGCATCTTGAACAGTGCAGAAGACAGGCCGCCCGTGCTGCCAGGCGCGCGCGACAGCGTCGTCATCGGCAAAGGAACGAAATGCACGGCCTTGGCCCGCGCATTAATATTGAGCAGATACGCATAATCTTCGCAATAGCGCATCAACGGCACGCCCAGGCCCAGGTTACGCCGCACTGCCAGGCAAGGGGTATACACGGGATTGAGCGCCGCCAGCAGATACTTGAACGGCAAATGACGCAGGCGCCCCGTATACCAGCGCGCATTGATGGCATTGATATTGGTCGGCGTATCGACGGGATGATAAACAATGTCGCACCTACCCTGCTTCAGGTAGCCAAGCAGGAAATCAATTTTCTCTGGAGAAAACCGGTCATCGGAGTCCAAAAACGCCACGAAGCTGAAGCGCGCGCGTCGCACGCCCAGGTTGCGTGCCGATTGGGGACCACTGTTTTTCGCCAGGCGGTAAACCCGTACCGGCACACCCGAGGAATTGCAAACAGGCAACTTCTCGGCCAGCAGTAGATTGGGCGAGCAGTCGTCGACGACCACGATCTCAACCTGTTCAATTGCGGTGGTCGTGACCGACTCAATGGCATCAAGCAAAGCGTCATAGCGCGCATATGCGGGAATGACCACGGTAATGCCAAATGTTTTTCCGATAGTCATAATTTAAAAGAAGCTTACCGAATTAATGGAAGACGAACCAAGCAGGAAAGCGATGGTCAGGCCAAATGACGCGAGCACATAGCAGTACACGCGCGGGTACATCTCCAAGGCTCGGCTGCGCTCAAGCTCATAGGCAAAGCACCACACAAAGATCGGATAAATCGAATACACAAAGCGATAGCTGAAGTACGGCAGGGGGAATAGCAGGACGCTGGCGATAAACAGCAGCCGCAGGAAGCTCGCATAGGGCTTCAGGTCAATATAGTCGCGCTTGTTCAAATGACGCATGAACGCATACAGGCAGAAAAAACTGGCATAGATACTGATCCGCGCCAAAATTTCATCGTTATCATGCGCCAGATATTTCGTGACCTCGTAGATAAAACCGTTGACCGGCGCATACAGGACGCTGTCCGCTGGCACAATAAACAGGCAGAGCAAGGCCACCAAACCGCCTTGGAGCAGGCGCCGCATGTCACAGCAGGACAACAGATAAATTGCCAGCAATAGCAATGAACTTTTGTGCAACAGCAGCGACAGGACCAGGAAGAGCAGGCCAGACTTGTGTTTCATTCCGCGCGAGACAGCCACGCAAAACAGGATGGCCGATGCGGATTGCCTGAATGCATTGGTAAAGAACTCGGTGCCAACCGGGGAAACAACCAGGAAGAACAGCATGAAGAACTTGACCCGAATATTGCCCTTCATAAACAAAATCGGTAACACAATGAAGAGAATCCAGATGCTTGCGAAAGCATACCGGTTGCACAATACCCCGGGCGCCATCGAGAAAAAGAAGTCCATCACATAAAAGGAATAGTCATCGGCTTCGATGGCCCCGCCGCCTCCCTGGCAAGCCGTCAAGAAATAGTTCAGGTATGTCGAGGAATCCGTGCCGAATTCCGGCGAACGGAAGGCAAAGGCGCACAAAGTGATCAGGCAGCACATCGCAATCTGAAATGACAGACGCGACTTATCCTGGGTAAACATCCCGAGTATCAAGACAGGCAGGAAAACGAGTATATAAACTTGACCGATTGGCATTTTTCTTTTTTCAAACGGGCGGTGCCGAACTTGCGCTACAAAAACGCAACACCTGCAGCGCTGCGTGCACGGCACCGAAGGGCCCGGCTACGCACTTCGGCAACATCTCAGCGCTTGAACTCTTTCATGGCGGATTGCAACTGGCTCAGACTCGGTTGCACATGCGTCAACAAATGCGCATATGCCTCGCCAATATTCGTCAGCTCTTGCTTGGCATAGGCCTGGCGGTTAATTGCCGGTTTGAATTTGATCTGCATAAAACGATAGGCACGGCGTGAAAACTCGCGCAACAGTTCCCATACGAACGATAAACAGGCAGGGCTATAACGTTCGCGCTTGACATAGGCGCACAGGGAAGCCTTCGTTTCACGCCAATATTTAGGGTGATGCAGACAGCACTTGGCATACAGGCGGGGCAGATTGGGACGATAATCGGCTTTGCCGATCTTATCGATCGCCGCCTTGAACGAGTAAGACCACACCGTTGGCACGCTGTAGAACTCAGGGATCAACGGATCCCACACCAGATTGCTGAAGGCGCCGATGTGCGCATTGTCGCGCAAGCCCCCCTTGTGCCCACCTTCCGCACTTTGTCCCGAGGTGCTGCCCCCCGAACTACCCGCGATAATAAAGGGAAAGTCGATCTGCACGCTGCTGCGCGACTCCTCGGCAATCAGCGCCGCGCTATAAATATCAGGGCTGACTCCGCCAAAAAGCGCACCATATTTTTGCTCGATACGTCCGGCGAGCGCACGCGACATCATGCCCAGATAGGCGCGTGGCATGGACATGACGCCCGTTCCCAGATTTTTCAACGCCTGCTGCAGCACCTGCGGTCCGTCGAGCCGGGAAATAGTGGCGGCAAATGGCTGCACCGTCAGCTTGGCCGTAAAGTCAGCCCCAAAATACAGGGACTTGAAGTCCGGCCAAAAATAAGCCGCACCCAGGGAACAAGCGGCCGCTTCGACCTGCGTATCGCGCGCCCAGCGCGCCAGCTCTTCTGCACCGGGTCCCAGGCAATCGTCATCGCCGAGGAAGATCAGATAATCGCCAGTTGCCAGGCGCAGTCCATTCTGAAAATTGCTGACCACATCCATGGGACGTTGCGGATGGTGATAAATCAGCCGTCCCGATTCGATCCAATGCCCCAATTCTTCAGCGATTTGCATGGTATCGCTGGTATCCGACACAACGACTTCCGTGTCCGGAAAGTTTGTCAGAATAGTGGTAATCGCATTGATCGCATAGCGTTGACGATTATGCGTAGGAATGATTGCAGACAGAAGAGGCATTATAAGTATGATGTATAAACAAATGGGTGGTGTATCAACAATGCAATCAGATGCTGCTTTAATGCTGCAGCCGTCGGGAAAATTTGGTGTTAGCCAGCCAACGCCGGATATCTGGTGCGCACAACGCGCTGCATCCAATAGACAGCACTGCCGTCACAGCGATGAGCAACAAGCGCAGCCACCGGCCATCGATGGTAGAGAGGCACCAGTAACCCAACATCAGGCATGGCAAGCTGGCCAGGACCGGCAATGCCAGGCTTTCCCGGAACCACCGTCCAAACTGACCCGGCAAAAAATGGCGATGCAAGAAATACATATACGGCGGCATCGTGCACAGATTCATGATCAGCCATGACAAGCCAGCCCCGGCCAAACCGTGGTGCAGCACGAGGTAAATCATCATCGGCGTCACGACGACCACGGACACCATGCCGACCTGCAAATTCAAGCGAATATTGCCATGCGCCAGGGCCAGGTAATAGGGCACGACGGTCAGCGCTTGCAATACTTGTCCGCCGAGCAACAGCGAGGCGGCGATAGCAGCGGCCTGGGCACTAGCTGCGGAACCTGTCCATAAATAAATCACATCATGCGAAAACAGCGCCACCACCAGGCAGCCAGGCACGGTCACGATGGCAACAAACTGGCAGGTCCGGTGATACAAGGCAATGAGTTGCTCGGGCTCATTGCGTGCGACCAATTCTGTAAAGCGGGGGAAAATTGCCGAGGCGATTGGACTTGCCAATATCAACGGGACCGATGCCAGCGTTCCTGCCAGCGTATAAAAGCCCAGCATTTCAAGCGACAACATCTTGCTAACCGTCAACTTATCAATTTGGGTCAGCAAAATCGACAGCAGCGCCATACCCGCCATCCCTGACGCATAGCGCCAGGTATTATGAAACACTTGCTTACGGAAAAAGCCGACAGCGCGCACGCCATCGGTTCTCAGCGCATGCCACAAGCCATGCCGTACTGTAAGGCAATAAATCGCATTCGCCACCAGTTGCCAGACAGCAAAGGTGACGATCGTAGGCGAAAACAGCCACAGCACCAACAGGGTGCCAAAGCCCCGGTAGGCGCTCCAGGCGATCTGCAAGAAGTTAGCACGCACTTGTTGCTGCAAGCCCATCAAACCACCGATATACAGTCCTGATGGCAACTGGAACGCAATGGCCACGCCCATCAGCCGGATCGCCAGCGTGATATCGTCGGAACGCAAAGTGCCGGCCTGCAGCCAATGCTCGGTAATCAATGGTGCGCCCAGCCACAGCGCCACAGCGATCACACAGCAAATCACCAGGTAGCTCAATTCGTAGGTGCGCAACAGGTCGCGCCGCTCCTGCGCGGCATTCGCACTCGCTGACAGGCGCGCCATTTCGCGATTCAAGGTGGCGGAAAAACCCATGTCGGCAAACGCCATGACACCGAGCAGCGTGGAATAAAACCCTACCAGGCCATACGCTTCCGCCCCCAGCATGTGCAGATACAGGGGCACAAACAGATACACTGAAATGAAGCCCCATGCACGTCCCACGATATTGGCAGTGATATTCCGCTTAATCATGAATATCCGGGGAATGGTGCAGCAAGATGGAAGATTTCATTTTTATTATAATTCTTAAAGCAATATGTTCGGCATCGGTCATCGATGCCGTACCATTTCCGCTGCTTATCAGCTATTTTTCAATTCCTGTTGCACATAATCAAGGGACAGCAGCAATTTCTTGACGCCTTCGACATCAAGGCGCTGCGTATTATGCGAGGTGTAGTCCTGCGCCTGATTCACTTCGGGCTGTCCGTCCAAGATGAATTTATCGTAGTTCAAGTCGCGGTTATCGGCCGGCACGCGATAATAATCGCCCATGTCCTCTGCCTTGGCGATCTCTTCGCGCGACACCAGCGACTCGTACAGCTTTTCACCATGCCTGGTACCGATCACCTTGACGGGCACATTGCTGGAAAACAGTTCCTGTATAGCCTGCGCCAATACTTCGATGGTGCTGGCAGGCGCCTTCTGCACAAAAATATCGCCTTGCTGTCCATGCTCGAAAGCATGAATTACCAGGTCAACCGAATCTTCCAGCGACATCAGAAAACGGGTCATTTCCGGATCGGTCACCGTCAGCGGTACGCCAGCCTTGAGCTTTTCAATAAACAGCGGAATCACCGAACCGCGCGATGCCATCACATTGCCGTAACGCGTGGCGCACATCACCGGGCCACCTGGGCGCACCATGCGCGACTTGGCGACCAGCACTTTTTCGGCCATGGCCTTGGAGATACCCATCGCATTAATTGGATACACTGCCTTGTCCGTACTCAGCAAAATGACTTTTTGAACGTTGTTGGCAATCGCTGCATTCAGGACATTTTCCGTACCCAGCACATTGGTCCGCACCGCTTCCATGGGATAAAACTCGCATGACGGTACCTGTTTGAGTGCCGCCGCGTGGAAAACATAATCTACGCCAGCCATCGCCTGCGCGACACTCTGGTAATCGCGCGTATCGCCAATATGAAATTTGACCTTATCGTTGTTCAACGCGATCCGCATGTCTTCCTGCTTCTTTTCGTCGCGGCTAAAAACAATAATCTCTTTGACATTCGTGTTTAAGAATCTGTTCAACACGGTATTACCAAAGGATCCAGTGCCGCCAGTAATCATTAAAACTTTATTATCAAACATGTCAGTCCAGGTAAAGGTAGAATTAAAAATGGCGCTGCCGTCAGGCTTGACCGGCAGACTCGTGCAGCGCGCTCTCCACTGCAGCGATCAGTTGCTCGATGTCCTGCGCGGAAAGCCACCAGCCACACGGCAGGGCGATTATGTTACGTTGTAATATGTCGGTATTCGGCAATTCACGGCGACAAGCCACAAACCCGGAATAAATATCATTACGTTGATGCAATATTGACGCTGCTACGCCGCGCGCTTTCAGCGCTTCCAGGACAAGGTCACGTTGCTCAACTGCAATTAATACGGCCCAATATGATGGCAACGCTCCGACGCTCGGCGTCAACAGGGTCAAGCCGGCACAGGAGGCCAGCCCATCTTTGATCTGCTGTGCATGCAGGCGCGTTTGTGCCATGCGCTGCGTGACTCCCTGCAATTGTACAGAGCCCAGCGCCGCGCACAAATTATTCATGGCCATCGACCAGCCGATGACGGGAATATCGGACTGCGGATTGATTTCACCTGCCGCAGTGCGAAAACTGCCGGCATCGATACCGAAACGACGCAGCTTGCGCGCACGCACAGCATCGTCGGGATCACGGCACGCCAGCGCGCCCCCCTCGGTGGTATTGATTTGCCGGTTAGGATAAAAAGAAAACACCGCGAAATCACCGAACGTACCCACCTGCTCTCCATCAATTGTCGCCAGCAAGGCGTTGTCGCAGTCTTCAATCAAAACAATGCCGCGCTGGCGGCAAATTTCAGCGATCGCCTGCGCCGGGCCCGGATAGCCGGCCAGGTGATACAGAATCACGGCGCGCGTGGCTGGCGTGATGGCACGCTCAAAATCGGCCACGTCCATACAGGCCGATGCGGGTGCCACATCCACCCAGACGGGGCGCCCGCCACATCCGGCAATGGCCGAATTGGTCGACATGCAGGCGAAAGCCGTGGTCAGCACATCATCCCCCGGGCGTACGCCTGCCAGATACAAGGCCAGGTGCAGCGCACTGGTCATGTCCACGGTGGTCACGACATGCGGCTGGCCCAGCAATTCCCCCAAGCCAGCCTCGAATGCCGCAACGTGCGGGCCGGACGCAATGCGGCCCGAGCGCAATACGGCCAGGGCCGCCGCTTCCATCTCGGGCGTATTTACCACGCCAAACAAAGGCAGTACGGACATGGACATCACCCTTTTTTCAAGGCATCGACAATGCGCTCGCGATCTTCCGCACCCAGCCACCAGCCGCACGGAATATGCACCATGCGGCGATAATAGGTATCCAGCTGCGGCAGGGGACCGGCCAGTTCCTTGAAAATGCTGTGCAAGTGGTTCGGACGATGCAGCTTCGATGCCGATACCCCGATGGCGGCAAGCCGGCGCTCGACATCGGCGGAGTCGTCCGACAAGACGGTGTACAGCCAGTAGCTGGGCTCGGCCAGCGCATCGAACGCGGCCACGGCAAGACCCGGGATGGCGCCGATAGCACGGTCAAAATAACGGCCGTTTTCCTTGTGCGGGTTCAGTACACGGGCATCAATGTCTTGCAGTTGCGCCAGCCCAAACGTGGCCGTCACATTATTCATATTGTATTTATAACCGATGGACGTGATGTCGACTTCGGTACGCGGCACGCCCTTTTCCAATCCGAACCAGCGGAATTTCTTTGCTTCCCGGATCAGCGACGCATCGCGCATGGTCAACATGCCACCGTCAACGGTCGTCATGTGCTTGATGGCTTGCAACGAGAAAATGGCAAAGTCGCCAATGGTGCCAATTGCCGCGCCATCGTAGCGCGCACCCATGGCATGCGCACAATCTTCGATCAACGCAATGCCGTGACGACGCGCAATGGCAGCGATCTCGGCCAGTCGCACCGGCATCCCGGCATAGTGCACAATCAGGATAGCCTTGGTCTTGCTGGTAATGCCTGCCTCGATGGCGGCGGGATCAAGGTTGCCGGAAAGCGCATCGACATCGGCAAACACGGGCACCGCGCCCATTTGCAGGATAACGACATTCGTTGGCTCCGCCGTCATGCTGGTCGAAATGACCTCATCGCCTGGCCTTACGCCAACCAGATGCAATGCCGCGTGCAATGCGGCGGTACCGCTGCTCATCCCCAATGCAAAAGGCAAACCAAAATGCTCGGCGAAACGCCGCTCAAACTCGTAGACCGGCTCTCCCTCCCCAACTTGGCCGCTATACAGCACTTGCTCAAGCGCAGGCATCAGAACCTGCTTGTCAGGGAAGCCAACTTTTACTAAAGGAATCATCTTCAACTCTCGGTTTACCAAAGGCACTAAACAATGGGCAGCAACGCTAAGGCGCAGCAGCACCCCGACTTCCCGGCATACCATACATCAATGCTGGCATAAAGTGGTCACACCACACATTGCCCCGTATCAGCAAGCAATGAACGAAGACAGGCCAGGCTGGCACTGCCACGGGCGGGCGACCCATCGCCATGCATAGGCAATTGCTTACGCATTGACAATCATTTGCGAAATCAATTTTCTTTGATCGCACCACGATCATGGGGACTGTGCACTGTCAAAGCCGCACCGGCTGGCGACACCACACCAGGCACACATGCGCCCCAAGCTGGATGCAAATCGGCTGTGCTACGCATGCGCTGCCATGCAACTCGCGCCGTCAATCGCACTCCAGACACTACCGTGCGAGAGGCTCGCACGCACTGCCTTTACAAGAAAGATCAACGAATCCTTGTGTTGGGTTAAGCATTCCATTATGGAAGAAAAACAAACCCGGCACTGAAAATTGCCAATAAATCAACATCGTGCAACGCAAAATTCGGATATCCATTTTAAATGAAACGCACATTTATTACCAGAGCTCGGCATCGGAAATCAAATCACGCCCCAACAGAAAATACAACACGTCAGCAATGCACATATTAAATTTCTCAAGAATACTTACATGTTTAGAATTGGGTGATCATATTCCTATTCGCAGCTTGCCCTACTTCAAAGCCAGGCGCCTGTTGAGTACACTGTTGATTCCTGTCACCTCACCGCCAGCGCCATGACCCAAGCCCTTCACAGCCG
>NZ_PEBS01000002.1 GCF_002869965.1 Janthinobacterium sp. ROICE36 | reverse complement strand
CTTTTACAACCGCCAGCGGCGCCACTCGCGCCTCGGCAATGTTCCGCCCGCGTTGTTCGCTGAAAAATTCAGCAAACAGACACGGGCGGCTTGAAACAAGAGTGTCCGCTATTGACAGTACACCTCAAGGACGCCTGGCGTCGCTTATCTTCTTGTGCTGCCTGCTTGCCTGCAAAATGCCAAACGACACGAAAGAAGTCCTGCCACGCAACCAAAGCCTGCCACTTTTCAATCCCCATGTTCCTGATTTCATTTGCGAAACCGAGGCGAGCAAAGTACCGCCCATCGATGCGCAAGCGGAGGACTGGTTCCTCGAAGCGCGCGCCATGGAAGACCCTGAAATTTTCGTGGAAGACCGCGATTACAAAAAAATCGTTGATCTGACGCGTCAAGCGGCAGAGCGGTTGCACTGGAAGGCGATGCTCAATCTGGCCAGCTTGTATGTGGAAGGGCGCGATCCCTTGCATGGAGAGGAAGAAGCGGTGCAACTGGTTGAAAAGGCGATGCGGCTCGGGATTCCGGCGGCATATGACCGGATGGGGACGTATTACGCGAATGGCACGGGTGTCAACGGCGACATCACGCGTGCCTATGCCTTCTGGCAAAAGGCAGCACAGATGGGTAATCCTCAAGCGATGGATTTTTTAGGAGAAAAACTAACCGCAGGAAAAGATTATCCTGGTGCCGAAATGTGGGGTAATATTCCTGTGGCAATCAAGATGATGGAGTGCACGCTGGGGCAGGGATATGGCCCATCCGCATATGATTTATCTTATTTATATGTTGTATTAAGAACGCCTGACGGCACGTCTGATGGGGAAAGAACAACTGAAACCAAAGAACGTGCTTTGCAAGTATTACATACCGGAGTAAGGCTGGGCTGCGAGAAATGCGCAAACAAACTCACGATTGAATTCGGCGATCCGTTTGATCTTGCAAATATGCTGGTTCCGTATATTGATAAGGCGCGAGCGGAACGTTACGGCGTACTTAGTCGTGCCCTCGGTTTCAACCCCAATCGCCGCTTTCCCAACCTCGATAAAATCTTGCCATTGCCACCGGCCGATCTGCCGCCGTGGGATGGTCAACGAAAGAGCCTGCTTGACGCCGCCATGGGCGTTCGTCCGCCGCCGTCCATCCCGAAACCGGGCGCCGCCGCACTTTCCCGGGAGCCGTATTTCCTGGCCGCCGACTATGCCCTGCGCCCTGCCGGCTTGCACAGCGATGCGCCGACCGCGCCATTTTCGGCGTATTGGCAACCCGCCCAAGGGCAGGGCTTGACGGAGCCGGCCCGGCTGCTGCGCAAAGGCGAAGAGTTCCGCCATTTCAGCGTGCTGGTTGCCGCTGGCAAGAGCCGTTATGGCCCCGTGACGTGGGAACAGTGCCTGACGATACGGCACAACCAAGGCGCCGTGGAACCGCGCGCGGCGCGCGGTTTGCTGCGCGATGTGGCGCGGCCCGAGCCATGGTTGAGCTGTGCTCGCGGGCAAGCCTGTCCGGTCAGCGGCGTCTGGCAACCGTGGGTAGCGGCGGACCATCCGCTGCAGGCCATCGTCAACCAATACTGGCGCCAGGCTTGGCTGACCCAGGGCGCGCCGTTCCCGCAACCGCGCCGCGACTGGCTGCTCGATTTGCCTGACGACGAGGTGACGTGGCATTTGATGGATATGTCCCTTCCAGCAGCACAAAGCTGATGGAAAATTGATCGTCATGCAGTGCATCCAGGCCAATCGGGCATACACTATGCGCGGGATCAATTGAATCCACGCATCTAAAAAAGTGATGAAAATGAAAGTTGTCAGGCTGTTTGCAATGCTCGCTATCTTGCTGGCGCTGCCTGGCCAGGCGCTCGGCGAACCGCTCAAGATTGCCACCATTCTCGGCCCGCCATGGGGATTCATGGGGAGCGACGGCCAGCCCACCGGCATGATGTACGAAATCGGCAATCGCATCGCGGAAGTTGCAGGCTTGCGCTACACCAATTCCCTTGTCCCTTGTCCCTTGTCCGTTATCCCTTATCCCAGAACCGGCGCCGATATTGAAAACGGGAGCGCCGATGTGATCATACGCTTCGGCAACGATCAAATGACGCGCGGCGCAGTGCCGGCAGGCGTCGTCGTGTCCATGCCTGTCATCCTCGTGGACCCATCCGGCAAGAACTACAGCAAGCTGAGCGAATTGCACGGGAAGACCGTCGGCGTGGTACGCACCAGCAAATATGTGGAGCAATTCGACACCGACAAGGCGATCCAGAAGTATCCCGTCAATGACTATGTCACCATGGCAAAGATCTTGGCGATGCGACGTTTGGACGCGGGGGTGGGATCGAGTATGGGCCTGTTTTACGGCGCGTACATGGGCGGCGTGAAACCGGAAGACATAGGCGTTCCGCTCGTCCTGGGCAGCAACGATTTCATTTTGTTTATTTCCAAGAAAACCGCAAAGCCGGAAACGACTCGGGCACTGAAAGAGGCGCTCGATAAGCTCTCGGCTAGCGGCGAGATCAAACAGATCATGAGCAAGTACAGCAAGTCATTCAGTCTGCCACAGAGATAAACCGTCCCCTGACGCCCATGCGCGTACTGCACACATGCTGCCGTCTGTCGCGCGGGAAGTGCCACGTATAATTCCTCCACTATCCACCGCTATTCTTTTACGACAGGCCCCCATGCCCGATACTCCCGATATGCCGCCGGATTGGCACGCGTTTGAAACGGTCTATGACGTTGAAGCAACCTGGTTCAGGCTGGCCAGCGCCTCGCTGGCGCTGCTGGGCGCGTCCGCTTTCAAGGATCAGGCATTTTCAGCCTTTGCCTTCAATGCCGTATCGCTTCCGTCCATTTCGTTGAGCTTTGACATCGATCCCGATAACCGGCAGCGCGATGACTATCCTCCGGACTGGTCGAACGAGTGCATGGAAGCCGACGTGCCGGAAATTGGCCAACTGTGGGAGGAGGGCCACGCAAGGATCGAAGATGCGTTGCGCGAGCTGATTGACGCTGCCGATGATGAATTGCTCTGCGCCATCGAGGAGGGCTATCTGCACAGCCTGAGGAAAACGATGGTGCGGCTGGAAACGAGCCATGCTTTCGAGCACATCAAGACGTGCACGCCGTTCTGGACCGTGGTCACGCAAGTCGATGCCGATACGGACGAAGAGGAGCGCCTGCTCGAGCAAGTGCGCCAAGGCCTCCTTGCGTGAGCTTCCGCCGCCATTGCCGGCCGCATGGTGTGTAAATCGTCAGTTTTGGACGGTAGCGTCTGCTCTGAATGAGGGGAGGACGGACGTGCAATCTGCACCTGTGCTGCTGGTCACTGATTCATTTTATTGCTTTTCTCCCGCTGGCTGATGCGCCTGCCGCAAGGCCGCCACCGGCAACTGAAAAAAGCGCGGCACCATCGCTGGCGATAGCTCGTCGCCGCTGTCCGCCATGGCCAGGCGCCCGCTCAGCAGCAGCATCACGTAGCCGTGCCCCAGCGACCAGCCGGCGCTGGCGGCGGCCTTGTCCCAGCGCGCATCGAGGCCCGCTTCGCGCACGGCCGCGCCGGCCGTCTGCAGCACATACTGGAAGCACGCTTGCGCCGCTTCCTGCAGGGCGGGGAACTGGCGCACGTCCTGGTGCTCGAACATCAGCCGGTAGTGGGCCGGCGCGGCCAGGGCGAATTCGATGTATTGCTGGCCCAGCAGCTGAAAACGCTGCTCGGCGGGCAGGCTGCCCGGCGGCGGCAGTTCTGCCTCCCATTTGACGATCAGGCTGGCGAAGCCGGCCGCCGCCACCTCGGCCAGCAGGGCTTCCTTGCTGGGGAAGTGGCGGTAGACGGCGGCGATCGACACGCCCACCGTGCGCGCCAGTTCACGCAGCGAGAGGGCGGCGTCGTGCTGCTGCGCCAGTTGCGCGATGGCGGTGGCGACCAGGGTGTCGCGCAAGTTGCCGTGATGATAGTTACTCGTTGTTGTCATTCTATGTTATCGCTGTTCACATTGTCGTGTATGATGGTCATGTTATCACTGAACACATGGAGAGCACATGCAAGAGATGAACCTCGCCGTCCGCGCCGTGGCCTTGCCGCCGGGCGCCAGCATCGCCCCCTTGTATCCGGGCAGCAACCTGGCCGACGCGTATGCCGTCGAGCTGCCGAACGCGCGCGCCGGCGAGCTGGACATGGAAAGCCTGGCGCGCCAGCTGCTGGGCAGCCAGCCGGGCTGGGCGCGCAAGTTGATGCTGCTGCGTGACGCCATCGTGGCGCGCTTCGGCATCCGGACGGCAAAGCAGATGGAGGCCAGGCCAGGCAAGCGCATCGGCATCTTCCGCATCTTTGCCGTCAGCGACGATGAAATCATCGTGGGCGAGGATGACAGCCATCTCGATTTCCGCATCTCGGTGCTGCGCCAGCGCGACGCGGGGCAGGAACATTTCGGCAGCGTCACCGTGGCCAGCGTCGTGCATTGCCACAATAGGGTGGGACGCGCCTACATCCTGCTGATCCGGCCTTTCCACAAGCTGATCGTGCAGCGTTCGCTGGCGCGCGCCGTCAAGGGGGGCTTTGCCTGAGGAGAAAGGGGCGTGACGGCGCGGGCAATCTTGCTTATTCATGGCCGGTATTGCATACTGCGCCACCAGCCTCATCACGATTCCCATGAACGATACGCTTCTCCTGCTGGGTTTTGCCACCACGCCGCTTGAACTGATTTCCTTTGTCCTGGCACTGACAACCGTTGCGCTGAACATCCGCCAGAATCACTGGGCGTGGCTGTTCGCCATCATTTCCTCGGCTGCCTACGGTTTCGTGTTTTTCGAGTCGCGCCTGTATGGCGACATGGCCTTGCAACTGCTGTTCATCAGCGTCTCGTTCTGGGGCTGGTATCAGTGGCTGCACCCAGCCCGCGGCGGCAAGACCCTGCCCGTCACGCGCCTCGATGGCCGCGGCTGGCTGGCCTGCGCCGCGGGCTGGCTGATCGGTTTCCTGCTGATTGCCGGGCTGCTGACGACGACGGACACGGACGTGCCCCATGCGGATGGTTTCCTCACGGCAGGCAGCCTGGTGGGGCAATTCTTGTTGTCGCGCAAGAAGCTGGAAAACTGGATCGCCTGGATCGTCGTCGACGTGCTGTATGTCTGGCTGTACCTGCACAAGGGCCTGACCCTGACGGCCGTGCTGTATGGCTTCTTCGTCGTGATGGCCATCATCGGCTTGCTGGCGTGGAAAAAGTCGGCACCGGCCGCGCCCGACGCCATGGTCCTCAAGTGATGGCGCCTTGCGTGCGCGTGGCCATCCTGGGCGCGGAATCGTCGGGCAAGTCGACCCTGGCGGCCGCCCTGGCCGAGCGCTACGGCAGCGTCTGGGTACCGGAATACTTGCGCGAATTCGTGGCAACGCAGGGCAGGGTGCCCGTCGCGGCCGACCAGTATGGTATTGCGCGCATGCAAGTCGAACGCGAAGCGGCAGCCGCCGCGCAAGCCCGGAACTATCTGTTTTGCGATACCACGCCCTTGATGACGGCCGTCTACAGCCGCCATTATTTTGATGGCGCGGACGCGCAGCTGGCGGCGCTGGCCGATGCCACGCACTACGACGTGACCCTGGTGACGGCGCCCGACAGCCCGTGGGTGGCCGACGGCTTGCAGCGCGAGTCGGAAGCCGTGCGCCAGCTGATCTACCGCTACCTGCTCGACGAGCTCGACGCGCGCGGCATCGTCTACCACGTGTTGCGCGACAACCTGGAGGCGCGCCTGGAACAGGCGGCGCCTTTGCTGCTGCAGGCGCTCGCTGCAGCGCCTGCCATTTCCCTCAATTAAAAATCGAACTGCGCCGACAGTTTAAATGTCCGGCTGGCGCCCGGGTACAGATAGCCATCCGATTCCGGCGTCACGTCGCGCCAGTAGAACTTGTCTGCCACGTTGTTGACGGCGGCGCGCAGTACGGCTGTCTTACCGGCGATGCGCGTGGCCCAGGCAGCGCCCAATTTGAACACGTTGTAGGACGGCACGAAGGTCGTGTTGTTGTACTCAAATGCTTTCTTGCCCGCATATTCCCAGCTACCGTTGACGCTCAAGCCCGCCACCTGTTGCACGGCGTAATCCGCATGCACGGCCGCCTTGAAGGCGGGCACGTTGGGCACGCGCTTGCCGTCGAGCGATGCCTCGCCCGTGTTCGATTGCTGGCTGTTCAGGGCCGTCAGCGAGACGCCCAGGTTCAGGTCGCGGCCCGCCTTGCCTTGCGCGGATAATTCCAGGCCACGGTGCTGCGCCTGGCCTTCACGCACGAAGTAGCCGGCAGCGTTCTGGAATTCCAGGCCCTTGCGGATATGGAACAGGCTGGCCGCCAGCATGAAGTCCGGCGTCACATCCATCTTCACGCCCAATTCGATCTGCTTCGAGCGGCTCGGTGTCAGCTCTTCGTTGGCATTCATCGCCTTGCGGTCGGCCGTGCCGCCATGTTCCATGCCCTGCGAGTAGGCCGCATATACGGAGATATTGTCGAGCGGGGTGTAGACGAGCGCCACGTTGGGCAGCAGGAAGTCGTGCTTGGCGCGGATTTCCGTGTCGGCCTTGAGCACATACTGGTAGCCGTCGACATTGATATGGCGCAAGCCGCCATGCAACTTCCAGTTTTGCGCCAGGCTGACGATATCCTGCACGAAGACGGCGTTTTCCGTATCCTTGCGCACCAGGCGCACGGGGCCCGTGACGCCGGGCGAGGTGCCGACGATCTGCGGCCGGTAGATGTTGCTCACGCCTACCCAGTCGTACACGTAGAGGCCGGCGCGGTCCTTGCGGCGGAAGGTCGACACGCCGGCCGTGAATTCATGGCGTAGCGAGCCGGTGGCGAACTTGCCCTGGATCATGGCTTGCGCGCTCAGCGGCTTTTTCGTCTCGCCCAGGCTGCGGTAGTCATACACGTCATAGTCGCCATTGCCGCAAAAGCCCGGATACAGGTCTTGTCCGCTGCAACCATACGGGAAGGCCGTGTAGTCGTCGCGCTTGAACGAGTGCTGGTTGGCCGACAGGGTGGCGTGCCAGTCGTCATTGAACGCGTACTGGAAGCGCAGGCCGATATTGCTGGTGACGGTTTCCACGGGGCGCGTCCACGGCTGCAGGTTGAGCATGGCGTCGGCGCTGATGCCGGTCGGCAAAGTGGTGTTATTCAGCAGCTGGAAGCCGGGCGCCGTCGCCTGCGCCTTGTCCTGGTAGTCGGCATCGATTTGCAGCAGCGCTTGCGGCGAGATTTGCCAGTCGAAGGCGCCGGAAATGAACTTGCGGTTGCCATCCGCACCCTTGATGTAGGAGCGCAGGCGCTCGGCCGCGACGTTGACACGGTAACCGAAGCGCGTGTCTTCCAGGCGGCCGCCCAGGTCGATGGCACCGTACAGGGTGCCCCGTTCGCGCGTTTCCACGGTGACGGTGCGCAGCGGCGCGGCGGTCGGGCGCTTGACGATGAAGTCGATCACGCCGCCCGGCGCGGCGACGCCCGCCTGCAAGCCGGCCAGGCCTTTCAGGACTTCGATGCGTTCCTTGTTTTCCAGCGGAATTTGCGTGTCGCCGGGAATGGCCACGCCATCCTTGCGGTAGCTGGAATTGTTGTCGAGCTTGAAGCCGCGGATGGAAAATTGCTCCGCATAGCCGACGGCGTTGTAGGCGTCGTTGATGCTGGTGTCGAGCTTGACGGCATCGCTGAGATTGCGAATTTGCAAGTCCTGCATGTCTTTTTGCGCAATGACGGTGACGGACGCGGGCGTCTGCAGCAGGGGCGCGTCGGAAAAACCGCCCACGGAGGCGCGCTTGGCGGCCGGCGCCTTGCTGGCCGTGACGACGACTTCAGCCATGCTTTGGGCTTGCGGGTCGGCTGCGTCGGAGGCAGAGGCGGGCGCGGCAAACGCGTGCAGGATGGCCAGGGTCAAAACGGAAATAGATAAATTCGGTGTGGACATAGATTGCTCGTGGTTCAAGCCGTCTCTGGGGAAAGAATACGGCAGGCTGCTTGTTCGGCTGGCGCCAACGCAGGAGCTATCAAAGGAGGGAGGTACTTTGCGCTTTCCTTCGCTGGCATTATCCAGATCAGGTACGAAGGGTATCTCTCACCCGGATGACTGCTCCAGGACCCCTAGCGAAATGACAGCTTAGCATGAAGCACGGCCAGCTGTCCCACCTGGCTGACCGTTTTACAACAGTGTGGCTTGAATCTATAAGCTCAATTCCAGCACCTTGCGGCTGACGTCGGGCGTGATGTCGCGCTGTTCGCCCAGGGCCGTCATGCCGTGCGCTTCCAGGGCGGCCACGACGGCATCCACGCTGGCATGGTTCAGGCCGTAGTCGGCCAGGCGCGTCTTGACGCCCATGTGGCGGAAGAAGAATTCCGTGCGCGCGATGGCCGCCTCGATGCGGCCATCTTCGTCGCCGCCGTCCAGGCCCCACACGCGGGCCGCGTATTGCAGCAGCTTGGCGCGCTTGGCTTGCTTGCGCACGCGCAGCATGCTGGGCAGGATGATGGCCAGGGTTTGCGCGTGATCAAGTTCATACAGGGCCGTCAATTCGTGTCCGATGGCGTGCGTGGACCAGTCCTGCGGCACGCCCACGCCGATCAGGCCGTTCAAGGCCAGGGTGGCGCTCCACATCACGTTGGCGCGCACGTCGTAGTCGTCGGGGTGCGACAGGGCTTTCGGGCCTTCCTCGATCAGCGTCAGCAAAATGCCTTCGGCGAAGCGGTCCTGCACCGACGCGTTCACAGGGTAGGTCAGGTACTGTTCCATGACATGCGCAAACGCATCGACGACGCCATTGCCTACCTGGCGCAGCGGCAAGGTAAACGTCTTCGACGGGTCCAGCACGGAGAACTTCGGATACACCTTGCGGCTCATGAACGAGCGCTTTTCCTGCGTGGCCTTGCGCGTGATCACGGCCGAGCCATTCATTTCGGAACCCGTGGCCGGCAAGGTGAGCACCGTGCCGAAGGGCAGGGCGGCCTCGACGATCTTGCCGCCTTGCGCCAGGATGTCCCAGGCATCGCCTTCATGCAGGGCGGCGGCGGCGATGAATTTGGTGCCATCGACCACGGAGCCGCCGCCGACGGCCAGCAGGAAATCGATGCGCTCGTTTTTCACCATGGCCACGGCTTGCATCAGGGTTTCGTAGCTGGGATTGGGTTCGATGCCGGCAAATTCGAGCACCGTATGGCCGGCCAGCGCCGCCCTGACTTCATCGTAGACGCCGTTGCGCTTGATGCTGCCGCCGCCGTAGGTCATCAGGACCCGCGCCTGCGGCGGGATCAGGCTGGCGATGGCGGCGATCTGGCCCTGGCCGAAGAGGATTTGCGTCGGATTGTAAAAGTCGAAATTGAACATGGGGCTCCTGGCGCTGAAGTGTAGGCTGTTGCTGAGCCATGATTATGGCCGAACGGGTGGAAACGTGTCGTGGACGCTTGAGCTTTTCGGCCGCGCGGTGGAGAATGCAGCCGATATCACCACCACGCGAAAAGGAATGCGCATGACCACCGTCCCACTGGAAGAAACGGGCTTGCCGGCCACGGCACTCGACATGCATCGCGCCATCGGCGCCACCATCGCCGCACTGCAGGCGCTGGACTTGAACAGCCAGCGCTTCGAGGCGTGCACGGACCCGGAGCTGCGCCGCGTGCTGGCGCATGCAGGCGACACCAGCCGCAAGGAAGCGGCCATGCTGCTCGAATGGATGCGCCGCCGCGATGCGCGACTGGACACGGCCATGAAGGAAGCGTTGTTCAAGGCCGGGCCGATTGTTGCGCAGTACCACTATGATGAAAAAATAGCGTAACGATTGGTTTGTTGTCGTGGCGTACCATGCGCCACTGTCGCCTTGCATCGCGTAGACTGTGCCCCGAACACGTTTTTTGGGAGAGTTTGCAACGATGAGATCATTACCATACCGAGAAGGCAGCTGGTTTGCCGTGCCCTTGCCGGGCGGCGGCTATGCCGTCGGCGTGGTAGCGCGCAGGGCGCCTTCCGGGCGCATCATGCTGGCGTACATGTTCGGGCCGAAGCGCGACAGCCTGCCTGCGCTGGACGAACTGGAAGGCTTGCGGCCGGAACAGGCCGTGCGCCGCCTGCGCACGGGCGACATGGCCCTGCTCAACGAACGCTGGCCCCTGCTGGGCGACAGCAGCCATTGGGAACGCGATGCCTGGCCCATGCCGGCCTTTATCCGCCGCAATGAATCCTTGCAGCGCGCCTGGCGCGCCAGCTATGCGGATGCCGACCCTGCCAAGCTGAACCGTGAGGAATCGATACCCTTCGATACGCCGGGCATGGAAAGCGATTCGCTGTACGGCTACGGGGCGACGGAATTGTTGATGAATAAATTGCTCGTGCAAAAGCAGGCGCCAGCTTGAACGTCACTGAACGGCGCTTCTGTGCCGTTCAGTTTCATATGGCCGGCAAGCTGATCTGAAACGCCAGGCCGCCGCCTTCGCGGTTGCGCACTTGTAATTCAGCGCCATGGCGCAGCAGCACGCGGTCGACGATGGCCAGGCCCAGGCCGGCGCCGTTGGCTTGCCCGCGCGCCGTGTCGAGGCGTGTGAACGGTTTCATCAGTTGCTCGATCTTTTCCGCCGGCACGCCCGTGCCGTGGTCCTGCACCTCGATAATCACCTTTTTCACGCCGTGGCTGGTGCGCGCCTGGCAGGCGATATCGATTTCCGTCACATCGCTGCCCGGCGTCTTGCCATAGCGGCGCGCATTTTCGATCAGGTTGTTCATGACGCGGCGCAGGTCGGTGAGATTGCCCATCGCATGCGCGCCTTCCGCGATGGTGGCATTGATCTTCACGTCCGGCAGGCGCATCGCTTCGCGCGTCATGTCGCTGAGCAAGCCGCTCAAGTCCACGTCCGTGAAGGTCGACGTTTCCGTCGGCCTGGCGTAGTCGAGGAACTGGCCGATGATGGCGTCCATTTGCCCGATATCGGACTGGATGCCCAGGCGCGCCTCGTCCGACAGGTTGGCCATTTCCACTTCCAGCTGCATGCGCGCCAGCGGCGTGCGCAAATCGTGCGAAATGCCGGCCAAAATCACTGCGCGGTCCGATTCCACCTGCTTCAAATCATCGACCATCTGGTTGAAGCTGCGGTTCGCCTCGATGATTTCGATCGGGCCTTTTTCCGGCAGCGGCGCCGGCTGCTTGCCCTTGGCGATGTCGCGCGCGGCCGCCGTCAAGCGCGACAGCGGTAAATTGATCAGGCTGGAAATGATGGCTGCGCCCAGCAGCGACAGCAGCGATACCAGGCTGGCCCAGCCCAGCCACTGGAAGCCCGTCAGGCCGCGCAGGCGCTCGCGGTCCAGCATCAGCCAGTACTCATCGTCGTCGATCTTGAAGCTGACCCAGAAACCGGCCACGCCGTTGACGCGCGCGGAAAAGCGCGTGTCCTTGCCCAGCTTGGCTTTCACCAGCGCCTCGATGTCGGGCATCAGGTAATTCTCGGACG
Organism: Janthinobacterium sp. ROICE36; assembly: GCF_002869965.1. Taxonomy (GTDB): domain Bacteria; phylum Pseudomonadota; class Gammaproteobacteria; order Burkholderiales; family Burkholderiaceae_D; genus Janthinobacterium. The sequence continues at coordinate 166,382 of NZ_PEBS01000002.1, read as the reverse complement.
GCGGCTCGATGCGGTCGTCCTCTTCCAGCGAGAAGATGCGGATGCCTTCGTTGCTGACGAGGTCGAACAGCAGCTCGCGCCGCAGCTCGGGTGCCGAGTGCGTCAGTGCCGCATGCGTGATGGTGACGACGGAAATGATCTGGGCGGAAATCTGCTGCGCCTGCGGCTCGCGCTGGATGACGGAAATCATGCCGATCCAGGTGATCATGCTGACCGTGGTCAAGGTGCCGAGCAGCAAAAAGGTGCGCCAGAACAGGCCGCTTTTCAGCCGCGCCAGGCTGATATCGGGAACAAGCTTCATCATGCCTTGCCTGCGATCAGCGCGGCTGTCCGTCCGGGATGAAGACGTAGCCCAGGCCCCACACGGTCTGGATGAACAGCGGGCTAGACGGATCGGGTTCGATCAGCTTGCGCAGACGCGAGATTTGCACGTCCAGGCTGCGGTCGAATACTTCGTATTCGCGGCCACGCGCCAGTTCCATCAGTTTCTCGCGCGACAGCGGCTGGCGCGCATGGCGGGCAAACACTTTCAGCACGGAAAATTCGCCTGTTGTCAGGGGCACCGTTTCGCCACTCTTTTTCAGGGTGCGCGTGCCCAGGTCCAGCACGAATTCGCCGAATTCGAAGGTTTGCGGCGTTTCCGACGGCGCGCCGGGGATTTCATCGGGACCCTTGCGGCGCAGCACGGCGCCGATGCGGGCCACCAGTTCGCGCGGGTTGAACGGTTTCGGCAGGTAGTCGTCGGCACCCATTTCCAGACCCACGATGCGGTCCACGTCTTCGCCCTTGGCCGTCAGCATGATGATCGGTGTCTGGTCACCCGCGCCGCGCAGGCGGCGGCAGATCGACAGGCCGTCTTCGCCGGGCAGCATCAAATCGAGCACCAGCAAGTCGTAGCGTTCGCGCAGCCACAGCTTGTTCATGGCCGTCGCGCTCTCTGCCGTGAAGACATTGAAACCCTGTTCAGTCAGGTAGCGGCGCAGCAGGTCGCGCAGGCGCACATCGTCATCAACCACCATGATTTTTGCCTGGTGGCCGTGAATCGATTGCGTAGTCGTGTTGCTGCCGGAGGTGGAAATTGTGGTCATTTAAGGTGTCGTGTTATCTTATATTAGTTGCTATAGTAACGCCTCGCGCGGCGTCGGCAAGGGGGTATGGCGACCCATTACAAAGTGTTACAAACTTTACCCAATTACTCTTACTGCACCGTGTAAAGCATCATACACTGGGGCCACAGTGGAATTAAGCTTTAAGTTTATACGGCATCGCGGAAGAGGAAATCAATGAATATCTTTACTAAAAAAATTCACGACGCTCCCAGCGCAGCTATTGCCGCACGTACGACTGTGCTGTGCGCATTTGCCGTTTGTTCCGTGTTTGCCGCCAGCCTGGCGCTGGCACAAAACCAGCCGCCGCCACGCCGTGACGACCAGCCGCAAGTGCAGGCCCAGCGCTATGAACAGGTACAACGCAGCAATAGCAATGATACGCGACTGCGCGAACAGCGTGACGCACGCAGTTTCGACACGCGCGCCGAAGAGCAGCGCCGCGCCAACGAGGGCGCCGACGCCTCGCGCCGCACGGGCCGCATGACGCCCGACGAGCGCCGCGACCTGCGCCGCCAGATCAATGAAGTGGGCCAGGACATCTATTCCAACCCGCCGCGCCGCTAGCCATTACACTTTTCATCCGACAGGGCCATTTCGCAAGACATGGCCCTGTTTGCATCTGGCAAGCACATTTTTGCCGAGTCAGGCACGCCGCCACGCCCCGTGATATTGTTCCAGGGCACTGAGGCAATTCTCTGAATGTGTTGCTGGGGGAGGCAAGTGGTGAGCGACGACGACACACCCGTTCCTGATGTTGCCCAAGCGGGCAGCTTGCCGCGCGGCCTGGTCCAGCGCGACGAGGGCGTGTGGCTCGACCTGTCCCTGGCGCCCGCACAGTTGCGCGCCGCCGTCGACCAGCTGTTCCAGTCGGGGCAACTGCTGGTGGGTCTCGATTACGCTTTGTTCCTGCTGACCCTGTTCCATGCCCCCGCGCCCCGCACCGCCCACAAGGGCGATGTCTTGCTGCGCATCGCCGCCCGCGTGGCGCCATTCCCGCCCCAGCGCCGCGCGCTGTACAAGCAAGTCAAGATCCATGGCGACAGCGCCGAGTTTTACTTCGAAGCGCTGTCGCCTGACGCGGATGGCCAGGTGCCGGCGCGCCGCGAGTTTGACGAGCTGGTGGCCGACCTGTGGTGCAAGGGCGTGCACTATGGCATCGACGGCGCGGCCGTGCGCGCCATTCTGGGCAGCGGCAAAGCCGAACGCATCACGGTGGCGCGTGCACTGCCGCCGCAGCCGGGGCGCGACGCCCGGCTGCTTGAAGTGTCGCAAGGCATGCACCGCGACGACGCGCCGCGCGAACGCTCCGATGGCCGCCTGGATTTGCTCAGTTTCAAGAACCGTTTTCCGCAAGTGAAGAAACACGTGCGCCTGCTGCGGCTGCTGCCCGGTGCGCCCGGCTTGTCCGGCTACGACCTGGCCGGCACGCTGTTGCCGCCGCCCGCGCCGCTGGAGCTGGACCCGGCGGCGGTGGCAGGTGCGGGCACGGCGGTCGAGCGCTTCAGCGATGGCGATTACGTCGTGGCGACCCAGGATGGCTATGTGAATGTCGATGAACACGGCAAGATGTCCATCGAAAACAAGATCGTCAGCCGCGAAGGCGTCAGCAGCCGCACCACGGGCAATCTGAAGCTGCGCGCCGCGTATGAAGAATATGGCGAAGTGCAGGAGCAGCGCCAGCTCGACGGCAGCGACATCACCATCCATGGCGACGTGTATGGCCATCTGCACTCGCAGGGGGGATTAATATGGTTGCAGCGCAACCTGGTAGGCGGCACGGCCTTCAACGAGCATGGCGACGTGCGCGTCGAGGGCGTGGCTTCCGGTTCCGTGCTGCAGGCGCTGAGCGGCGAAGTGCACGTGAAGCGCGCGGAAAGTTGCGTCATCGCCGGCACGCGCGTGGTGATCGACCATGCCAGCAATTGCGAGATCATCGCCGACGAAGTCGTCATCGAGCTGGCCGAAGGCTGCGCCGTGGCGGCCCGTACCATCCGCATCGGCAGCGCCGGTCCGCGCAAGCAGGTGGAGATGCTGCTGTTCCCGCTGGTGCCCGATTTGAGCGCGCTGGAGCAGAAAATTGCGGAAAGCCTGGAGAAGGCGGCCCAGTACCTGCAGGCGCAGCACAAGCGTCAGCAGGAAATCGATGCCATTGCGCAATTGCCCGAGGTGCACAACTACCTGGCCCTGGCGGGCCAGCTGCGGCGCGGCGAGCTGCAGCTGCAGCCGGCGCAGCAACTGCAATACGACAAGCTGGCCGCGCGCATCGGCCCCGTGCTGAAGGAAGTGGCGCGCCTGCGCGTGGAGGTGAAACAGTCGGAAATCCTGCAGGCGCAAATGCTGGCGCTGGTGGAGCAAGTGCGCCAGCAGCGGCAAGCGACGGCCGGCCAATCGCGCTGCAGCCTGGGTCTGGTCGATGGCGAAACGGCGGTGCGCACCATGGTCGTGCCATCCGGACCGGCCAAGGTCTACGACCGGCCGCCGAAAGAGATCAAGGCGCTGTTGCGCAGCGCCACGCCGGCCACGCAGAGCGTGTTTGCGGACAGCAGTGGCAGCCTGGACTGGACTTACCAGCCGCCACCATAACGTTTAGTCGGTGACCTTGCCACGTGATTGCTTGAGCACGCTGTGCGTGCTCTTGCTGTCGAGGCGGCGCCGCTGCGAGCTGCGCGTGGGCTTGGTGGCGCGCCGCACGGCGGGCAGGAAGGTCACGCTGTCGATGATTTCCTGCAAGCGCCGCAAGGCTTCTTCCTTGTTCTGTTCCTGGCTGCGCGATTGCTGCGCCTTGAGCACCAGCACGCCATCCTTGCTGATACGGCTGTCGCGCAAGGCCAGCAGCCGCTCCTTGTACGCTTCCGGCAGCGACGAGGCGGCGATGGGAAAGCGCAAATGGATGGCGCTGGACACCTTGTTGACATTCTGCCCGCCCGGGCCCTGGGCGCGGATGGCGGAAAATTCAACTTCAGCGGGATTGACGAGGTGTTGCATGGCCTGCCTGTGGGGAAACGATGGGGGTATTGTAAGGGAAGATGGCTGCGCCGGCGCAAGGCTGGGCCGGCCGGTCGATGATGTCGTCCTGGAAAATTGATGTTTCTCAACGCCGCCTGCGGCGATGCTGGTTAGCATGGGGCCAACGTTGCGCCACTGCGCATCCTGGCAGCGCTTACCGGATGAAAGGATCATCATGCAGCCCACGACGACGCCTGGCGCCGCAACAACGGCGGAACGTAGCACCGTGCAATACCTGACGCAGTACTTGAGCTTCCGCTTGGGCGGCCTGGAATACGGCCTCGATTATCGTTGCGTGCGGGAATTGCGCCCGCTGAAGGAACTCGACCGCTTTTCCTCGGAAGGGGAAGTGCTGCACAGCGTGGCTGTCTCGCGCGGCGTGATCATCCCCATCGTCGACATGCGCGCCGCGTTTGGCAGCACCCGGGGCGCGCCCGACCCGTCCACCGACGTGATCATCCTGCAGTTGAGCAATGGCGTGATGGGCATGGTGGTCGATGGCATCACCGATATCGTCAGCCTGGCGCCCACCGACATCGCCGCCGTGCCCGGCCTGGGCGAGGCGGAAGCCGATTATCTGCTGGGTATGGGCACGCTGGCGGGACGTAGATTGATCCTCGTCGACATCGACCGCCTGATGGCGATCCGCAGCCCCAGCCCCATGCAGGTGGCCTAAAAAAAGACGACCCGTGGGTCGTCTTTTGTCGTCACTTGATTAACCAAGTTTTTCCAGCTGATCCTGCAGATCGAGCCATTCCGCTTCCAGCTGCGCCAGGTCCTTGGTGAAGAAGGTCTGGTCGGCCAGCAATTGCTTCAGCTTGGCCTTGTTGGCCGCGTCGTAGATGGTCGGTTCGCCCAGCTTGGCTTCCGTTTCCGCCTTTTGCGCGTTGCGCTTGGCGATCTGCTCTTCCTGGCGCTTGATCTTGTTTTCGATCGGCTTGCGCAAGGCGGCTGCCTTCTGGCGGTCTTCCGCTTCCTGGCGCTTGTCGCGCACGGGTGCGGCGGGGGCGGGGGGCGCTACCGGCGAAGGTATGGAAGAAGTCACGGGGAAGTCCGTCTTGTTGGCCTTGCCAGCGGCCGGCAGCACGTCGGTGCCTTTGCCCAGCTTGGTCTTGAACAGCCAGTCCTTGTAGTCGTCCAGGTCGCCGTCGAATGGCTGCAGCTTGCCGTCGGCAACGATGATGAATTCGTCCGTGGTGGCGCGCAGCAAATGGCGATCATGGGATACGACGACCAGGGTGCCTTCGAACTGGGCCAGCGCTTCCGTCAGCGCTTCGCGCGTTTCCAGGTCCAAGTGGTTGGTCGGTTCATCGAGCAGCAGCAAGTTCGGACGCTGCCAGACGATCAGGGCCAGCGCCAAACGGGCTTTTTCGCCGCCCGAGAATGGTGCGATCGAGGCGGTGACCATGTTGCCGGGGAAGTTGAAGCCGCCCAGGAAGTTGCGCAGTTCCTGCTCGCGCACGGTGGGGGCGATCTTGGCCAGATGCCACAGCGGCGATTCGTCGTGGCGCAGCATTTCCACCTGGTGCTGGGCGAAGTAGCCGATGTTGAGGCCCTTGCCCATGGTGGCGTCGCCGCTCAAAGGCATCAGTTCGCCGGCGATGGTCTTGATCAGGGTCGATTTACCGGCGCCATTCTGGCCCAAGAGGCCGATACGCTGGCCGATCTGCAAGGAAAACTTGATGCCGTTGACGATGGTTTTATGCGTGATTTCGCCCGTCGCTTCGTTTTCGATCTTGTAGCCCGCATCGACGTCTTCCATCACCATCAAAGGATTCGGTGCCGACAGCGGCTCGCGGAACTCGAACGAGAATTCGGCGGCGGCGCGCAAGGGCGCCAGTTCTTCCATCTTCGCCAGCGCCTTCATGCGGCTTTGCGCCTGGCGGGCCTTTGAGGCTTGCGCCTTGAAGCGGTTGACGAACGATTCCAGGTGGGCACGCTTGCGCTGTTGCTTTTCCAGCGCGCCGGCGGCCAGGATCATCTGCGCCGCGCGTTGGCGCTCGAAGCTCGAATAGTTGCCCGAATAGCGTTTCAGCTTGCGCTCGTCGATATGCACGACGACGTTGACCACTTCATCGAGGAAGTCGCGGTCATGGGAAATGATCAGCAAGGTGCCGGCGTAGCGCTTGAGCCAGTCTTCCAGCCAGATGATGGCGTCCAGATCCAGGTGATTGGTCGGTTCATCGAGCAGCAGCAGGTCGGACGGGCACATCAGCGCTTGCGCGAGGTTCAAGCGCATGCGCCAGCCGCCGGAGAAGCTGGCGACAGGTTGCTGCATCTGGTCCAGCGTAAAGCCCAGGCCCAGCAGCAATTGCTCGCCGCGCGACTGCACCGTGTAAGCGTCGGCATCGGCCAGCGCGCTGTACATGTTGCCGATGGCGATGCCGTTTTCCGTGCTTTCCGCTTGCGACTCGAGATGCGCCAGTTCCGCTTCCAGTTTGCGCAAGGTGGCGTCGCCGTCGATGGCGTAGTCGAGCGCGGCACGCTCCAGCGGCGGCGTTTCCTGCGCCACGTAAGCCACGCGCCACTTGGCCGGGAAATCGATCTCGCCCTGGTCAGGGTGCAATTCGCCACGCATCATGGCGAACAGGCTCGATTTGCCCGCGCCATTGGCGCCGATCAGGCCGATCTTGTCGCCCGGGTTGAGCGTGACATCGACTTGTTCGAGCAACGGTTTGATGCCGCGCATCAGGCTTACTTGTAGGAAACGTATCATTTTTTTCTTTGTGGAGGCTGGGGTCAGACCCGGCGGGTCTGACCCCGATAGTCAATTAGGCGAGTTTCAACTGCTCGGCCGTCAGCAGGAATACCATGTCGTCGCCGGCGCTCGTCGTCAGCCAGGTCAGGCCCAGCTCGCCGAAAGCCGCTTCCGCGTATGCGCGTTCGTTGCCGATTTCAATCATCAGGATGCCATCGTCCGTCAGGCGTTCAGCCGCGCCGGCGATGATCTTGCGCACCAGGTCCATGCCGTCGCTGCCGCCGTCGAGGGCGATTTGCGGTTCGGCCAGGTATTCCTGGGGCAAGGCGCCCATCGACGCGGAATTCACGTACGGCGGGTTGCTGATGATTAAGTCGTATTTCTTGGCCGGCACGTTGGTGTACAGGTCCGATTCGATCAAGTTGACGCGGTCTTGCAATTTATACGTGTCGACGTTGCGCTTGGCCACGGCCAGCGCGTCGGCGGAAATGTCCACGGCATCGACTGCGGCGTTCGGGAAGGCGTCGGCCATCATGATGGATAGGCAGCCCGAACCGGTGCACAGTTCCAGGATGTTTTCCAAGGCTTCCGGTTCCGCCACCCATGGCGAGAAGTATTCAGGGATCAGCTCGGCGATGAAGGAGCGGGGCACGATCACGCGCTCGTCGACATAGAAGTTGTACGTGCCCAGCCAGCCTTCCTTGGTGATGTAGGCCGCTGGCACGCGGTCGATGCTGCGGCGGTCGATGACTGTCATCACGCTGGCGATTTCCGACGGCAGCAGCTTGGCATCGAGGAAAGGTTCGAGCTTGTCGAGCGGCAACTTCAAAGTGTGCAGGATCAGATAGGCCGCTTCGTCGAAGGCTTCGGCGCTGCCGTGGCCGAAAAACAGCTTGGCGGTATTAAAACGGGTAACGGCGTAGCGCAGCAGGTCGCGTGGCGTGGAAAACGGGTTCGGGGTCATGGCATTCTCGAAAAGACGGTGTTCTGGCCCGCCGTGACGGGCCTCGGTATTCTGGTTCAGACGGGCAGCAAATGCTCCAGCGTGCGCCGGTAAATATTCTTCAGTGGATCGATGTGGCGCAGTTCGATGTGCTCGTCGATTTTGTGAATACTGGCATTGGGCGGCCCGAATTCTATCACTTGGGGGCAGATCTGCGCGATAAACCGGCCATCCGAGGTGCCACCCGTGGTCGACAACTGCGTCACAATGCCCGTTTCCGCGTGAATCGCGGACGACAGGGCATCGGAGAGGGTGCCGCGCGGCGTGAGGAAGGGCAGGCCGCTCAGGGTCCACTGCATATCGTATTGCAAGTCATGCCTGTCGAGGATGGCGTGCACGCGTTCCTGCAGGTTTTGCGCCGTGCTGGCCGTGGAAAAGCGGAAGTTAAAGTCGATCACCATGTCGCCCGGAATCATGTTGTTGGCGCCCGTGCCCGCGTTGATGTTGGACATTTGCCACGACGTCGGCAGGTAATACTCGTTGCCCGCATCCCACTTTTCCTCGACCAGGTCGGCCAGCGCCTGCGCCGCTTCGTGAATGGGATTTTTTGCCAGGTGCGGGTAGGCGATATGGCCTTGCACGCCCTTGATCGTCAACCGGCCCGACAGCGAACCGCGGCGGCCATTCTTGATCATGTCGCCCAGCTGCGCGCTTGAGGTCGGCTCGCCCACCAGGCAATAATCGATCTGCTCGCCCCGCGCCTTCAGTTGCTCGCAGACGATGACAGTGCCGTCCGTGGCCGGGCCTTCCTCGTCGCTGGTAATCAGGAAGGCGATCGAACCCGTGTGCCCGGGCGTGGCGGCGATGAATTCCTCGCAAGCGACCACCATGGCGGCAATCGAAGTCTTCATGTCGGCCGCGCCACGGCCATACAGCTTGCCGTCGCGCTGCGTGGGGATGAAGGGCAGCGAGCGCCATTGCTCGACGGGACCGGTGGGCACCACGTCCGTATGGCCGGCAAAGACGAACACGGGGGACGTCGTGCCACGCCGTGCCCATAAATTGGTGACGTCGTTCGACTGTATCGTCTCGCAGACAAAGCCCAGCGGCGTGAGGATGTCGATCAGGTGCTGCTGGCAGCCCTTGTCGTCGGGCGTGACCGAAGACAGGGCGATCAGTTTTTCGGTCAGGGCGAGGGTGTTGGAGGTGGTCATGGTGTAGAGCGGGGTGCTTCTGTCTAAGTAAAAATTACAGCCCGAAAATGGCTGCGTACTGTGCATCCGAAAACGCCACGCTGAACTTTCCATCCTTGTCCAGCACGGGGCGCTTGATGATGGAGGGGTTTTCCAGCATCAGTTCCACAGCGCTGGCCGCATCCGTGATCGATGCCTTGCGCTCATCGGACAGGGCGCGCCAGGTCGTGCCTTTCCTGTTGACCAGCACATCCCACGGCAATTGCTGCAGCCATGCTTCGACGGTGGCGCGTTCCAGCCCCTGCTTCTTGAAGTCGTGGAAAGTGACATCGCGTTGCTGCGCGGCCAGCCAGGTGCGGGCCTTTTTGACGGTATCGCAGTTGGGGATACCGTAGAGTGTAATGGTCGTCATGGGTAGGGCCAAGGGGGAATGAATGCGGTTCGCTTGATCGCGGCGCTTGCGCCAGAACAAAATGTGATGTTATCCGCCATTATACAGGCGATGCGGCAGGCGATGCGGCGCTGCAACACGGCCCCGTGCTGCCCCTACACCGGCCGTGGCGCCGTCTTGCCTGGTTCTGCCGGGCCGAAATGCATGCCCAGGCGCAGAGCCAGGGCGCGTAAGCCGCCGCTTTCCTGCAGGTGCAGGGCCAGCGCGATATGGCCGTCGGGGCGCACCAGATAGGCAGCGTCGCGGCCCAGGCCGGCCAGCTTGGCGGCCACGTTATAGGTGTAGCAATGCACGGGCAGCTTCAGCACGCGCGCCTCGGCCAGCAGTTCGGGCGCCGGCTCGCCATAGATGTGCAATTGCCAGGCCATGCTGCGCAGGGCCGTAAAGTTGTCTTGCGTGCCATCCGAGAACCACGGCAGGCGGTCGCCGCCGCGCAGGTATTGCGCGTGGCCTGCAGAGAGGGCGCTGTCTTCATAGCTGATCTCGATTTGCGACACGGTCTGGAACAGCAAACGGCGCGCCCGCCCGAAGCCGGAGAGGAAGGGCAGCGCGTGCGGCACCAGCCAGCGGCGCAGGAATTGCCCGGCGATTCCCTGTGCGACGATGGCCTGGAAGGCGCGGTCGGTGCTGGCGACGAGCTTGCGGGCAAACACGATGCGCTCGCTTTCATAGGTGTCGAGCAGGGCGTCGTTGCTCTGGTCGTGCAGCTTTTGCGCCAGTTTCCAGGCCAGGTTGACGGCGTCGCCCAGGCCGGTGTTCATGCCCTGGCCGCCCACGGGGCTGTGCAAATGGGCCGCGTCGCCGAGGATGAAGCAGCGCCGTTCGCGAAACTGCGCCGCCACCCGGTGGTGGACTTTATAGGTGGAAAACCAGTTCACGTGTTCAACTTGAATGCCCAGCAAGGCTTGTAGCTGTTCGCGCACGTCGTCGAAGACGGGCGCCGGCGCGCCGGCGGGGCGGTCGGGCAGGATGCCGATCAGGCGCTGCATGCCGCTGGTGCGCACGGGCAGCATCAGGGCAAACGCGTTCGCGCCCAGGTGGGCGTGCAAATCTGTATTGCTGCCGGCCACTTGGGCATCGGCCACGTAGTACAGGTGGTCGTAGGTGCCGCCAGAGAACGCAAAGCCAGCGATTTCGCGGACCTTGCTGCGGGCGCCGTCGCAGCCGCAGATATACTCAAACGTACAATATTGCCGTTCGTCATTGTTGAGCAGGATGGCTTGCACTTCGCTATCGTCCTGCGTCCACAGGTCCAGGGTCACGTTCCATTCCACGTGCACGCCGGCCGCCGCCAGCTTGCTGATGAGAAAGCGTTCATGTTCGTCTTGGGGCAGGCTCAGCACGAAAGGATAGGGGCTCAAGCCTTCGCCGATCTCGCCCAGCGCCAGTGTCACCAGTTCTTCGCCGCCTTCGTGGATGTGCATGGCATTGATCTTGATGCCAAGGTTGACGAGTTCATCGGCAAAGCCCAGTTGCTGGTAAAACTCCAGCGTGCGCGCATGCACGGCCATGGCCCGCGACGCCTGGCCCGGACCGCTGTTCCTGTCGATGATGCGGCAAGCTACGCCATGGCGTGCCAGGCGCAAGGCAAGCATGAGGCCGGTAGGACCGGCGCCGACGATCAATACGCGAGGAGTATGCATGCCATCCAGTATAGGACAGGATGGAAGAGGGCAGCGGGACGATTGAAGTGGCGATTTTGAAATGAAAATGTCCCGCCGAAGCGAGACATTCAGGGGTTACGTGCGCCTTGCGGCGCAGTGATTAAATACCGCGCAGCAACTCGTTGATACCGGTCTTGGCGCGGGTTTTGGCATCCACGCGCTTGACGATGACGGCGCAGTACAGCGAGTACTTGCCATCTTCCGAAGGCAGGTTGCCCGAGACCACGACGGAGCCGGCTGGCACGCGGCCATACGTCACTTCGCCCGTGGCGCGGTCGTAGATCTTGGTCGACTGGCCGATGTACACGCCCATCGAGATAACCGAGTTTTCTTCGACGATCACGCCTTCGACGATTTCCGAGCGGGCGCCGATGAAGCAGTTGTCTTCGATGATGGTCGGGTTCGCTTGCATCGGTTCCAGCACGCCGCCGATGCCGACGCCGCCGGACAGGTGGACGTTCTTGCCGATCTGGGCGCAGGAGCCGACGGTGGCCCAGGTGTCGACCATGGCGCCTTCATCGACGTAGGCGCCGATGTTGACGTAGGACGGCATCAGCACGACGTTCTTGGCGATGAAGCTGCCGCGGCGGGCAACGGCTGGCGGCACCACGCGGAAACCGCCCTTGGCGAAGTCTTCGGCGGTGTAGTTGGCGAACTTGGTTGGCACCTTGTCGTAGAACTGCATCGTGCCATCCGATGGCAGGACGACGTTGTCTTCCAGGCGGAACGACAGCAGCACGGCTTTCTTGACCCACTGGTTGACGACCCAGTCGCCCGTGGTTTTTTCCGCCACGCGGATGCTGCCGTTGTCCAGGCCGTTGATGACGTGGGACACGGCGTCGCGCAGTTCGGCCGCGCCGTTGCCTGGATTGATCTCGGCGCGGTTTTCCCAGGCCTGGTCGATGATGGTTTGCAGTTGTTGGCTCATGATGATGTCTTATTGATTAGTGAGTTGATGCGGATGCGGAAAGCTGCTGGCAGAATTTTACTATGCGCAATGCGGCCTCCAGCCCTTCGGCCGTTTCGGCCACCAGGGCCATGCGGATGCGGTTGCGGCCCGGATTGATGCCGTGCGCGTCGCGCGCCAGGTAGCTGCCAGGCAATACCGTGACATTATATTCGGCGTACAGACGTTGCGCGAATTCGGTGTCGGACAGGCCCGTGCGGCTGACGTCGGCCCACAGGTAGAAGCCGGCGTCCGGCAATTGCACGTCCATCACCGCTTGCAGCAGCGGCGTGATGGCGTCGAACTTGGCGCGGTACTTGGCGCGATTTTCCTCGACATGGGTTTCGTCGTTCCAGGCCGCGACGGAGGCCGCCTGCACGGCGGGGCTCATGGCGCCGCCGTGGTAGGTTCGGTAGAGCAGGAATTTTTTCAGTACTTCCGCGTCGCCGGCGACGAAGCCCGAGCGCATGCCCGGCACGTTCGAGCGCTTCGACAGGCTGGAAAACACCACCAGGCGCGCATACGGGCGCTCGATGGTGGACAGGCCCAGCATGTGCGCTGCTTGCAGCGCGCCCAGCGGGGGCGTGTCGCCATGGTAAATCTCGGAATAACATTCGTCGGCGGCGATGACGAAGTCGTAGCGCTCGGACAGGGCGAACAAATGTTCCCAGTCCGTCAGGCTCAAGACGGCGCCCGTCGGGTTGCCGGGCGAACACAGGAACAGCAGCTTGACCTTTTCCCACACGGACGCGGGCACCGCGTCGTAGTCGCAGCCGAAATTGCGCGTGGGGTCGGAATTGACGAAATACGGTTCGGCGCCTGCCAGGTAGGCCGCACCTTCATAGATCTGATAAAACGGATTCGGGCTGATCACGAGCGAACCGGCCGACGGATCGATCACCGTTTGCGCCAGCGCAAACAGCGCTTCGCGCGAACCGTTCACGGGCAGGATTTGCGTGGCAGGATTGAGCTTGGGGATGCCGTAGCGGCGCTCCAGCCAGCCGGCGATGGCGCTGCGCAAGGCTTCCGAGCCCATGGTGGTCGGATAGCTGGCCAGGCCGTGGATATTGTCGACCAATGCTTGCTCGATGAAGGCTGGCGTCGGGTGCTTGGGTTCGCCCATGCCCAGGCTGATGGGCGCATACTCGGGGTTGACTGTCACGCCGGCAAACAGCTGGCGCAGCTTTTCAAATGGATATGGTTGCAGTTTAGCAAGAAGTGGATTCACGGAACGGACCAGGGCAAGAGTGGAAAGACGATGTGGCTAAGCGACTACCTGGCGCGGCAGACTTGATGCCGGTCAAATAATCAGCTGCGTCTTTCATTATAGCCGTCCTCGCGGGCCCGCAGGGCATGCCGCCGCAAGCCGCATCAGCCTGAGAGCTGCCCGGCTGCCCACGGCATGCCGCAGCGGGGAGTGCCGCAGCATGGCGCGGCAAGGTAAAATACGCCATGCCTATCTTACTTCCCACCTTGCTTGCTATTGAAACCTCGTCCGAACTCGCCTCCTGCGCCTTGTTGCGCGGCGATGTCGTCCTGTCCCGCGCCTCGTCGGGCGTGCGCACCCATTCCCAGTCCATCTTGCCCATGGTGCAGGAATTGCTGGCCGAAGCGGGCGTGACCCTGGCCGACGTGGACGCCATCGCCTACGGCTCCGGCCCCGGCTCGTTTACGGGCGTGCGCACGGCCTGCGGCATCGCGCAAGGCCTGGCCTACGGCGCCAATCTGCCCGTCGTGCCCGTCGTGACCCTCGACGCGATGGCGCTGGCATGCCACCAGCAGCATGGCGCGCAGCGCATCGTGAGTGTGCTCGACGCCCGCATGGGCGAAGTGTACTGGGGGCAATATGATTACCAGGATGGCTTGCAGATCATTGCGCCACCGGCCCTGAGCGCGCCGGCCGGCGTGGCGCCGCAAGGCGACGTCGTCGGCTGCGGCAACGGCTTTGGCGCCTATGCCGAGGCATTGGCCGCACTGCCGTGCGCCGCCACGGCCGACGTCGCCATCATGCCGCACGCCGTGCAGGTGGCGCAGTTGGCGCGCATCGCCTTTGCGGCCGGCCATTTCGTGACGGCGGCCGAGGCGCAGCCTTTGTATTTGCGCAACAAGATCGCCTACACGAGTGCGGAACGCCAGGACATGCAGGCAGCGAAGGCCGCTGCGGAGTCGGCACGATGAGCGTAGCGGGCCAGGATACGAATAGCGCGGCAGACTGGGACTTGCTGCGCCTCGATTATCAGCCGATGGCTGAGGCGGATCTGTTGGAGGTGCTGGCGCTGGAGCAGCGCGTGTATCCGCATCCCTGGACGCACGGCAACTTTGTCGATTCGCTCAAGAGCGGTTACCCGGCCTGGGTGCTGCGCGACGTGGACGGCACCCTGCTTGGCTACTTCTTGCTGATGCTGGTCGTCGACGAGGCGCACCTGCTGAACGTGGCCGTCGAGGGCGCCATCCAGGGGCAGGGCCTGGGCCGTTTCCTGCTGAACCAGTCCTGCGCCTGCGCGCGCCAGCTGGGCATGGAATCGATGCTGCTGGAAGTACGCCCGTCGAATGTGCGCGCGCTCGATATTTACCAGCGCTATGGATTTGAACAGATAGGCCGGCGCAAGGGATACTATCCGGCCAGCAACTCGCAACGTGAGGACGCCATCGTGATGCGTTATACCTTATGAGCCGCAGCGCCGTTTTCCTCGATGAGATGGGCGTCGGTCCCCTGTGGCGTTTGCGCCAGGGGGCTGCGCCCGAGGCCGTTGAAGTCGTTGTCGAGGCCCCTGTGGAGATGGAAGCCATCGTGGCGGAGCCTGTGGCCGAAGCCGCTGAAGCAGTGGTTGAGGTAGTTGCCGAGGTAGTTGCCGAGGTAAAGGCCGAGGCGCCCGTCGCCGTTGCCGCTACGCCCGTAGTTGCTACTGCTGCCGCCGTCGAGTCGGACGACACGGCCTGGTTCGACGACGCGCCGCCACCGCCAGCGGCCAAACAGCTGAGCGATGCCGATATTGCCGCCCTCGACTGGGATGGCTTGACGGCCGCCGTGGCCAAGTGCGCGCGCTGCGACTTGTGCAAGACGCGCAAGGGCGTCGTCATGGGCCGTGGCGACCGCCAGGGCGCTTGGCTGATGCTGGCCAGCAGCCCGTCGCGCCTGGAAGAACGCGAAGGGCGCGCCTTGCCGGGTGAGCAGGGAAAATTGCTCGACAATATGCTCAAAGCCATCGCTGTCGATGGGGGTAGCAACGTGTACATCACGCACTTGCTGAAATGCCGTCCGCTCGACGAGGCTGGTCAGGAACGTTTGCCCACCGAATCAGAGTCCGCCGCCTGCCGCCCGTATTTTGAGCGCGAACTGGCCCTGCTGCAGCCGCGCACCATCGTCACCTTGGGTTCGATGGCCGCCGCCGGCATCCATCCCGGTGAAAAACCCGTGCGCGGTACAGTGCGCCAACTGGGCAATGCCTCGCTTGTCGCCACCTTCCACCCGGAAATGCTGCTGCAGGACGAGACGGGCAAGGCCAAGGCGCGCGCCTGGGCCGACCTGTGTCTGGCGAAAAGTGCGCACGGTGATTGACACGGACGTCGGCACCTTCCAGGCCCGTTTCGAGCGCCGCTGGGGACGCTTGACCCATCCCCGCGTGCGTGCGCTGGCCTGGCTGCTCGATTCGCCCGACGTGCTGGACCCGGCCAGCGCCCACTGGGGCGGGCGCATCGCCAGCCTGGAACCCGTCACCCCGGCCGTGGCGGCCTGGCTGGGGGCGCTGCAAGATGACCCGTCGCCGCTCGATGCGGCGCTCGGTCCCCGATGCTATTCCCGCTTGGGTCTGTACGCTGAAAAGCTGCTGGCCTTTTATTTTGAGCAGCGCGGCGTATTGCAAGCGCATGGCTTGCAAGTGCAGGTGAACCGCAACGACACGGTGGGCGAATTCGATTTTTTGCTGCGTGACGGAGATGGCTTGCTGCACTGGGAATTTGCCACCAAGTTCTATCTGCTCGAAGGGGCGCCCGATCCCGGCGTCTTCAACCACTTGATCGGCCCCAACCTGGCTGACACCCTGGGCTTGAAGATGCGCAAGATTCTCGACAAGCAACTGGCCTTGTCTCGCCATCCGGCCGCGCAAAGCCTGCTGGTGCACCCCGTGCGCGCGGCGCAGGCGCTGGTCAAGGGCTGGCTGTTTTATGCGGCGGGCTCCGTGCCCGGCATGGACGGTATTTCCCAAGAACATGGACACGGCTTCTGGTGCACGCCAGCCCAGCTGCCGGAGCAGCGCTATATCGTGCTGCCGCGCTTGCAATGGCTGGCGCCGTTCAAGGGGCAAAGCGTGGAAGTACTGGACCTCGATGCCTTGCGCGCGCAGTTGTTTGATCTGGCGCAACCGGTAATGGTGGCCACGGTGGACAATGTCGACGGCTGGGAAGTGGAGCGCACGCGAGGTTTTGTCGTGCCCCATGACTGGACACAGCAGGCTGCCGCGCGGCGGCTGTTAGGTACGCTGCCAGCGTAATGCTGGGGTCGGTCGCTTTGCGATCGGAATGTATCCCATTGGGATACATTCCCCCTCAGGGAATCGGCGTCCCCGTCTGACCCCAGCCCTTGCTTGGGTTTAGTGTTTATGCTCGCCGATCAAGGACAGATTGTCGTGCTCGGCCTGGTTCAGTTTGTGCCTGCGCATGATCATGTACATGGTGCCGGCGACGAACAGGCCGAACAGGGTGATGATGATATTGAGCGGCAGGTGCAAACGGATCATGATGGAATACACGGCCAGCATGGTGAGAATCGACAGGTTTTCATTGAAGTTCTGTACGGCGATGGAATGGCCCGCGCTCATCAGCACGTGGCCGCGGTGTTGCAGCAGGGCATTCATGGGCACGACGAAAAAGCCGGACAGGGCGCCGATCAGTATCAGCAGCGGGTAGGCGATCCACACGGAGTGTACTTGCGTCATCATCATGACGATGACGCCCATGGCGATGCCCAGCGGAATGACGGTCAGCGACTTGCGCAGCGGAATGAAGCGCGCCGACAGCACGGCGCCGACGGCCACGCCGATGGCGACCACGCCCACCAGGCTGGTTGCCTTGTCGAACGGCATGTTCAAGGACTGCTTGGCCCATTCCAGCACGATCAGTTGCAAGGTGGCGCCAGCGCCCCAGAACAGGGTGGTCACGGCCAGGGTGATCTGGCCCAGCTTGTCTTTCCACAGGATGGAATAGCAATTGGCAAAATCGGTGATCAGTTTGATAGGATTGCGTTCCTGGTGCGGATACACGCAACCCGTGTCGGGAATCTTCAGGTTGGCCAGGGTCGCCATCACGTAGATGCCCACCACCACGCACAAGGCCGCTTCCGTCTTGCTGGTGATGCCCGTGTCGATCAGCGGGATATCGATCGATAGCAGCAGGTCGGACACGTGGCCGCTGACCAGTGCGCCGCCCATGACGGTGCCCAGGATGATGGAGGTGACGGTCAAGCCTTCGATCCAGCCATTCGCCGCCACGAGTTTTTCCGGCGGCAGCAGTTCCGTCAGGATGCCGTACTTGGCGGGCGAATACACGGCCGCGCCAAAACCCACGACGGCGTAGGCCAGCAGCGGGTGCACGTGGAAGAAGACGAGGGCGCAGCCGAAGATCTTGACCATGTTGGCGATGAACATGACCTTGCCTTTCGGCAATGCATCCGCGAAGGCGCCGACAAAAGCGGCTAACAGCACGTAAAACAGCACGAACGACAATTTGAGCAGCGGCGTGATCCACGCCGGGGATTTCATGGACACCAATAAATCGACGGCGACAAAAAAGAGGGCGTTATCTGCCAGCGAAGAAAAGAACTGCGCCGCCATGATGGTATAAAAACCACGATTCATTCTGGATTGCCTGAAATCATATCTGGCTTGCTTTATACCACGAAAAAACGGCAAACCCCAAGTTTGGGCGGGGTCGTTTTGCATAGTCGTGCCTAAGCGAAGCCTAATTTTTCTGCCGTATAAAAATACATCACATGTGAGCATTTTATACATACTGTCGTGGGTGACTATCGCGACCCTCGCACCCGTCCGTCTGGCAGGCTTGCCGTCCCGCATCGTGCCCATCCGGTAAAATACGGCTTTCCCACCCGCCGTGAACGACGCATATGCCCAGGCCCCTCATCGCCACCATCCATCTGGATGCCATGCAACAGAATCTGGCGCGCGCGCGTGCTTGCGCCCGCGGCGCCAAGGTGTGGGCCGTCGTCAAGGCGAATGCCTATGGCCACGGCCTGGAGCGGGCCATGCGGGGCTTTGCGGGCGCCGATGGCCTGGCACTGGTCGAGGTCGATTACGCCGTGCGCTTGCGCGAACTGGGCTGGATCAAGCCGATCCTGCTGCTGGAAGGCTTTTTCGACGCCAGCGATTTACTTGTCATGGCGCAATACGGCTTGAATGGCAGCGTGCATTGCGAAGAGCAGATCGCCATGCTGGCAACGACGCGTCTGCCGCACGCCATCGATGTGCACCTGAAGATGAACACGGGCATGAACCGCCTTGGCTTTACGCCGCAAGCCATCGCCGCCGCGTATGCGCGCCTGCGCGCCATGCCGCATATCGGCACGATCACCCTGATGACGCATTTCGCCAATGCGGACGAGGCGGCGCCCACGCGCTTGTCGCTGGCCCAGCAGATGCTGCGCTTCGAGGCCGGGGCGGCCAGCATCGGTGCCGCCGGCGAAGGTCCGGCCTTGCCGCGCAGTCTGTGCAATTCGGCCGGCTTGCTGCTGCACCATCTGGACAGCGACTGGGTGCGCCCCGGCATCATGCTGTATGGCGGCACGCCCAGCGGCACCTCGGCGCAGGCGTTCGGCTTGCTGCCCAGCATGTCCTTGCGCAGCAGCATTATCGGCATCCAGGATATCGCCGCCGGTGAGGTGGTGGGTTATGGCAGTCGCTACGCAGCGGCCGGCAATATCAAGGTGGGCGTGGTGGCTTGCGGCTATGCGGATGGCTACCCGCGCCACGCGCCCGCAGGCACGCCCGTGCTGGTCGATGGCGTGCGCGCGGGGCTCATCGGGCGGGTGTCGATGGACATGCTGATGGTGGACTTGAGCCACGTACCGAGTGCAAAAGTCGGCAGTTCGGTCACCTTGTGGGGCCAGGGCATGCCGATCGACGAGGTGGCGCTGGCCGCCGGCACCATCGGCTACGAGCTGATGTGCGCACTGGCGCCCCGCGTACCGGTGAACGAAGCGTAGGGTGACGCGGAAGCGTGGTTTGTATATACTGTATATATAACCAGCTGTTTCATTTTACCTGAGCAAAGTACACCATGGCAAAAGTCAAGACCATCTACACCTGCAGCGATTGCGGCGCCATCAGTAATAAATGGATGGGGCAATGCACCGCGTGCAACCAGTGGAATACCATGGTGGAGACCCTGCCCGAGACGGGCGGCAACAATCGCTATTCGAACCCGCAGCACATGTCGCTGGCGCAGACGGCGCCCGTGCTGTCGCTCGACGATATCGACGCCATCGACGTGCCCCGCTTCGGCACGGGCATCGAAGAATTCGACCGCGTGCTGGGCGGCGGCATGGTGGCCGGCGGCGTGGTGCTGATCGGTGGCGATCCCGGCATCGGCAAGTCGACCCTGTTGCTGCAGGCGCTGGCCAACATGTCGCACCACAAGCGCGTGCTGTATGTGAGTGGCGAGGAATCGGGCGCGCAGATCGCCCTGCGCGCCAAGCGCCTGCTGATCGACGCCAAGGAGCTCAAATTGCAGGCGGAGATACAGCTGGAAAAAATCCTCGGCACCCTGGCCGACCTGAAGCCGGAAGTGGTGGTCATCGACTCGATCCAGACCGTGTATTCGGATGCGCTCAGCTCGGCGCCCGGTTCCGTGGCGCAAGTGCGCGAATGCGCGGCGCAACTCACGCGGGCGGCCAAGCAGACGGGCGTGACCATCATTTTGGTGGGCCACGTGACGAAAGAGGGCGCGCTGGCCGGCCCCCGCGTGCTCGAACACATCGTCGACACGGTGCTGTATTTCGAGGGCGACGCCCATTCCAGCTTCCGCCTGGTGCGCGCCATCAAGAACCGTTTCGGCGCCGTCAACGAACTGGGCGTGTTTGCCATGACGGAAAAGGGCTTGAAGGGCGTGTCGAACCCGTCCGCCCTGTTCCTGTCGCAGCACGACAACCAGGTGCCGGGTTCCTGCGTGATGGTGACGCAGGAAGGTACGCGTCCCTTGCTGGTGGAAATCCAGGCCCTGGTCGATACCAGCCACTTGCCGAATGCGCGCCGGCTGTCCGTCGGCCTGGAACAGAACCGCCTGGCCATGCTGCTGGCCGTGGCGCACCGCCACGCGGGCATCGCCGCCTTCGACCAGGATGTGTTCATCAATGCCGTGGGCGGCGTGAAGATCACGGAGCCAGCGGCCGACCTGGCCGTGTTGCTGGCGATTAATTCGTCGATGCGCAACAAGCCTTTGCCACGGGGACTCGTGGTGTTTGGTGAAGTAGGTCTGGCCGGCGAGATCCGTCCCGCGCCACGGGGCCAGGAGCGTTTGCGCGAAGCGGCCAAGCTGGGCTTTACCCTGGCCGTGGTGCCCAAGTCCAACTTGCCCAAGCAAGCCATCGAGGGCCTCAAGGTCATCGGCGTCGAGCGCATCGACGAGGCATTCAACAAACTCCGCGATCTGGAGTAAGGGTTGGTATGGTTTAAATGCCAAGCTTGAGGCAAGTCAAATAAAATTTCCGTTTGGAACTATAATATTTGTCCGATGGATTCCCACGTGAATCCGCATCGACAATGCATAGATAGAGAAGCGGAATACAGTGTCAGTTGAACAAAGGCAGGGCGCACGCAAAATAGTGCGTGCCAAGGCAATGTTGGTAATCGATGGCGCAGGGCCCGTGGCGGCGCGCACCCTCGATGTGGGGCCGGGCGGTAAGGCGGCCGTCATCGCAGAACCGGTGCCGACAGGCAAGCAGGGCAAGGTGCTGTTCGAGTTGTTTTACGATGGCTCGGCGCACATCATCGAGGCGCGCGTGAGCGTCTCGCACTGCATTTTCAGCAGTGCAGGTTTCAAGGTGGGACTCACTTTCTTGCAGCGGGACATGGCCGTCAGCAGCGCCATTTCAAAATTCATGCGCTGAGGCAGGCCCGAAGACGGGAGGCAGTGATTGCGCTAAAATGGTGCATATTGGTTTGCAGTCAGAAAAAACTTGTTCTGCTCGCTGTTTTGATATTCCGGTAATACTGCATAATGATCAACCAGAAGAGGGACCTTGCCGCGCCACGCGCGCCTGCTGTCCGTTTCCAGCGCAGCGCGGTCAAGACCTGCACCGTGTGCCATGACCTTACACCTGACGGGAATGCCTACCATGTTTAATTCGACCATCAATAGCCGGGCCTACACCAACAACACGCAGCAAACGACGCAGGGCAATATCTCGGCCGATGTGTATGCGAAGGTGGAGCGCCAGATGCAGTCGCAGAACACGGGCGTCGTCAAGCTCAATGCCAACCTGGCGCGCGACCAGGCCAAATTCTCGGGCCTGGGCCAGTTGCAATCGGCGCTGGCGAAATTCCAGACGGTGGCCAAGAACATGGCCGGCAGCGGCCTGGCCACGGCGGCCACATCCAGCACCAAGGATGTGCTGAGCGCCACCACCACCGACAAGGCTGTCAGCGGCAGCCACGAAATGAACATCAAGCAATTGGCGCAGGGGCAGACCCTGCTCAGCGGCGCACAGAAATCCTCGAGCGCGGCGATCGGCACAGGAGCGCCGGCGCTGCTCAAGATTGAAGTGGGCGCGACCGACGGCAAGCAATTTACCCCAGGCAGCGGCAAGATCATTTCGCTCACCATCGACAGCAGCAACAATAGCCTCGACGGCATCGCCGCCGCGCTGAAGCAGCAGGGCATCGACGCCAGCGTAGTGAAGGGGCCGGATGGCTATTCTCTGGCCCTGAACGGCAAGAGCGGTGCCGACAGCAGCATGCGCATCAGCGTGTCCGGCGATGCGGCGGTCAGCAACCTGCTGAGCTATGCGCCCGGTTCGGGCAAGGGCCTGCAGCAAACGGCCGCCGCACAGGATGCGCTGCTCACCGTCGACGGCAAGGACATCAAGAGCGCCACGAATACCCTGACGACGGCCGTCGAGGGCGCCACCATCGAATTGAAGAAAACAGGCACGACCGACCTCGTCATTGCCAACGATAGCAGCCAGATCGCCAGCAACGTGGCCAGCTTCGTCACGGCCTACAATGAGCTCAACAGCAAGCTGCAAAGCCTGCAGCAGGGCGATTTGAAGTCCGACACGGCCCTGGGCCAGGTGCGTTCGCAGATGGAGCAAGTATTGCGCACGGCCAGCACGGGCGTGCCCGCTTCCATCCTGGGCAGCGCTGGCGTGACCCTGGGCAAGAGCGGTGAGCTGGTGCTCGATGATAAAAAGCTCAAGGCCGCCATCGCGGCCGATCCGGATGCCGTCAGCAAGCTGTTCACCAATAACGGCAAGGGCGTGGCGGACCAGTTTTCCAGCAAGATCGGTGAACTGACGGGCGAAACGAGCATCATCCGCAAAGAAGTGCAATCGGTGGGCAAGGACATCACCACCCTGACCAACAAGAAAGCCGTGCTGGCCAAGGCGCTGACCGCCCAGGCGCAGGCGCTGGTGAAAGCGTATTCGGCGCAGGAACAGATGGGCACGAACTCGGCCTTGCCGGGTTATACGGGCAAGAATTCTTTATTTGACTTCATGGCTTGAGGCACGGCGCGCTCGCGCGCTGCCTAGCCCCTGTCGCCTTGCGCAAAGAAGGCCGATGGCGAACTGCCAAAGGTCTTCTTGAACATGGCGGAAAAGGCCGACTGGCTGGCGTAGCCCAGTTCTTCGGCCACCTGCGACAGCGGCACGCCGCGCGCGATCAGCGGCGCCGCGTGCGCCAGGCGCACCTGCTGGCGCCACTGGCCAAAACTCATGCCCAATTCCCGTTCGAACAGCCGCGCCAGGGTACGCTCCGAGGCGCCGACCAGCTGCGCCCAGTGTTCCAGGGTCTGGGTGCCGCCCGGTTTCTCGATCAGGCTGTCGCACAGGGTTTTCAGACGCTTGTCGGCAGGCAAGGGGACGCGGATGGGGTGCGTGGCCGAGCGTTTCAATTCATCGAGTATCAGTTCGGCCAGCAATGCCTCGCGCGCCGGTTCCTGGCCCCGGTCCAGTTGTTCCAGCGCCATGATCAGCTGGCGCAGCAGGCTCGACACTTCCAGCACCTTGCAGTCATGTCCTGCAAACGGCGCGCGTGCGGCATGGATGCACAGCGGGCGCAAGCGGGTTTTTTCCAGTATCGTGACGGCATGCTCCACATTCGGTGCGATCCAGATGGCGCGCATGGGCGGCAGCACCCAGCTGCTATTATTGGCAGTGATGCGCAGCACGCCTTCGAGCGCCATGGTGACCTGGCCCCAGGGATGGCTGTGCGGTAATAAAAATTCATCGGGCTGCAGGTCGCGCGCGATCATCGTCACGGGGATGGTCGCGCTGGGCGCTTCCCGCGGCGGACACATGCGGGTATGGTGGAGAATAGGTACACCCATCAGCTTGGCCTTAATTCGATAAATTATGTCGTTCTGTCGGAAAGCAGACGATGGTATTTTGCATACACTTGAGCTTCATCAGTATAAGACAGGGTATGACATGATAACAACTAACTCGGCATTCGAACTTCCCACCTTGCGCAGCGATGCACGCGTCATCACCCTGGTGGGGCTGGCGCATGGCGTGTCGCACTTCTACCACCTGATCCTCGCGGCCCTGTTCGTCTGGCTGAAACCCGCTTTCGACCTGTCGTATGCGGAACTGGGCCTGCTGATGACGGTGTTTTTCATCGTCTCGGGCGTGGGGCAGGCGCTGGCCGGCTTTGTCGTCGACCGCTTCGGCGCGCGCGCCGTGTTGTTTTCCGGCATATTCTTGCTGGGCGTGTCGGCGCTGGCCCTGTCCACCGCGCACAGCTATGCGGCGCTGATGCTGGGCGCCATGCTGGCCGGCATGGGCAACAGCGTGTTCCATCCGGCCGACTACACCATACTCAACCAGCGTGTCTCGGCGGCCCGCGTGGCTTACGGCTTTTCCGTGCATGGCATCAGCGGCAATATCGGCTGGGCCCTGGCGCCCCTGTTCATGACGTATGTTGCCACCCATTATGACTGGCGGGTCGCGCTGCAATGCGCGGCCGTGCTGCCGTTCGGCGTGCTGTTGATCCTGTTCCTGAACCGCCGCGCCATCC
Source organism: Janthinobacterium sp. ROICE36 (assembly GCF_002869965.1). Classification (GTDB taxonomy): domain Bacteria; phylum Pseudomonadota; class Gammaproteobacteria; order Burkholderiales; family Burkholderiaceae_D; genus Janthinobacterium. The sequence continues at coordinate 142,130 of NZ_PEBS01000002.1, read as the reverse complement.
GTCCCGAGCCTGTCAAACAGGCCGCGCCGGGCCAGGCCACCGGTGGCGAAGGCACGCTGGACTTTTTGCGCCTGCCGGCCGTGTGGATGTGCTTTGCCTTCTTCTTCATTACCGCCATCGCGCTGGGCGGCATCCAGAGCTTTGCCAGCATGGCCCTGGTCAAGCTGTACGGCATGAGCCTGGCGCTGGCCACCAGCGCCTACACGGCGTATATGCTGGCCTCGGCCGTGGGCATGCTGGCCGGTGGGGTGGTGGGCGCGCGCAGCAAGCAGCCGGACCGTAACGTGGCGATCGCCTTTTCCGCCGCCGCCCTGCTGGCCGTGCTGCTGGCCATGGCTGTCGTGCCGGCCTGGGGCGCTGTGGTACTGATGGGCGCCATCGGCCTGACGTCCGGCGTGGCGGGGCCGTCGCGCGACCTGATGATACGCGCGGCAGCGCCCAAGAATGCCACGGGGCGCGTGTATGGCGTCGTATATTCGGGCCTCGACAGCGGCCTGGCCGTGGGCCCGCTGTTCTTTGGCGCGCTGATGGATGGCGACCATCCAGCCCTGTTGTTCGTCTTCATCGGCGTGTTTCAGGCGCTGGCCATCGCCACGGCCGTGGGCGTGGGCGGGAAAACACGTGCCGCAGCGTTGCAAAAGGCATAGAATCGTTGCCATCTGTCACGAAAGGAGCTCCCCATGACCTTTGCCACCACCGACCTGTGCGACGACTATGCAGCCATGCTGGACGATGGCACCCTGGCCGTGCTGCCGCCCGTGTACCGCGCCTTCGGCCAGCGCGTGCGCTTCAGCGCCCCTGCCACCACCTTGCAAGTGTTTGAAGACAATGCGCTCGTGCGCAGCACCCTGGAAACGCCGGGCCAGGGCCATGTGCTGGTGATCGATGGCGGTGGCAGCCTGCGCCGCGCGCTGGTGGGCGGCCAGCTGGGCGTGCTGGCGCAAAACAACGGCTGGAGCGGCATCGTCGTCGATGGCTGCATCCGCGACAGCGAGGAAATCAATGTCTGCCAGATCGGCGTGCGCGCGCTGGCCACGCATCCGCGCAAGAGCAACAAGGCGGGCACGGGCCAGCGCGACGTGCGCGTGCAGATTAGCGGCGTAACCGTGCATCCGGGCGACTGGATTTACGCCGATGCGGACGGCATCCTGGTGGCGCGCCAGGAACTCGATTGAGCCATCGCCCTCCTGTACGGTTGAAAACGTTACAAATTATCCACATTAAATATATTTTTGCAAAGTTCTTTGATTTTCATCATGGCTGAGATATGATTTCACTTAAGGTAACTTTAATGTCAACAAGGCAAGGAAATCAGCTCATGAAAATCGCCACCATCGTAGCAGTTGTCGCCGTGTTTTCTGCAAGTACCGCCAGCGCCAGCACAGTCAATCTGATCACGAATGGCAATTTTGAAACGCTCGCTTCCGGCTACATCTTCGACAGCGGTTTTAAAGTCGTCAACAGCGGTTCATCGGCCATCACGGGCTGGACCGTGGGCGCCAGTTCCGTCGACCTGATCCGCAATGCCTACAATGCCATCGATGGCTACAGCATCGACATGCTGGGCACGCCGGGTCCGGGTTTCCTGTCGCAAAATTTCAGTGTCGTTGCCGGCCAGACGTATAATCTAAGCTTTGACATGGCGCGCAATTCCGGCGGCCCGGCAGGCCAGGGCGTGGCTGTCAATTTCGGCGGCGTGGCAGGCGATTTCTACTCGACCGCCGCCGCGTCGAACACCTTGTACTGCAATACCCTGAGCTTCACGGCCGCCACCACCGGCCTGGCGACCCTGTCGTTTGCCAGCGCCGCCAAGGCTGGCACGCCGTTCGACAATTACTCGGGCGCCGTGATCGACAACGTGTCCGTGATGGCCGCCGTGCCGGAACCGGAAACCTACGCCATGCTGCTCGCTGGCCTGGGCCTGATGGGTTTCCTGCGCCGCCGCAAGGCCGCCAGGTAATTCCGGCTCTGCCCTACGTCAAAACCGCCTGCTGCCATGCACAGGCGGTTTTTTTACTTCAGGCTAAATGAGCTGTATCGGCCTCTCCCCTTAACGGACACGCCGCCGCCTGCGGCCCCAGCCGCCGCGCCAGTTCGCCGCGCAACTGCGTCAATCCATCGATGCGCGCATCGATGTCGCCCAGCTTGCGCGCCAGCGCCGCGCGCAGCAGTTCCGCCGTGGCGGGATCGCCGGCGCTGGCCAGCAGCGGCATGTCGGCCTCGATTTCTGCCAGGGTAAAGCCCAGTTGCTGCGCCGTGCGCAGGTAGCGCAGCCAGTCGGCCGCCTCGGGCGGGTAGTCGCGGTAGCCGTTCGCGCCGCGCCGCGCACGCAGCAAGCCCCGCTTTTCATAGAAGCGCAGCGTATCGCGGCTCAAGCCCGTCGCCTGCGCCATCTCGCCGATTTGCATGGTGGTTTCTTTCATAAAATGCTTGACCATGGAGTGTACTCCAGCCTTGATCATGGACACTTTCCACTGACAGGAGTTGCCATGTTGTCTGTTTCCGCTTTTCGCCGCCTGGTGCGCGCCAGCGCCATTTATGATGTGCTCATGACGGCCGCGTTTGCCACGCCGTGGACGTTTCTGCTGTTGCGCGAGCAACTGAGTGCCCTCAACGTGCGCCTGGGCGGCGTGCCGCTGCCCCTCTTCGTGCCGTTTCACCTGCTCATCAGCAGCTTGCTGGGCAGCGTGGTACTGGTCTGGTCGGCGCTGCGCATTCTTGACCCGCAGCCGCGCTTCGGCCGCTATGACGCGGCGGCGCGCGCCCTGTTTTCCACCTGGATGGCGTGGGCCTTGGTGGTGACGGGCCAGCCCGTGCTGTGGCTGTTCATCGTGCCGGAACTGGCCTGGGGCCTGGCGCAAAGCCTGCCATTGCGTCGCGCCGCAGTTAGGGAAGGGGCGCGGGCGTGAATCGTCGTTGAGATGATTATAATGAAATGTAATAATGGCCGTGCTTTTCAGCAATAAACGAATATTAAGGGAATGACTATGCAGCAAAATGCCGCTGGAAAAAACATGGCCTTGCTCGATCCGGTGGTAGCGCCGCGCATCGCGGTGACGCGCCTGGTGACGGGCCTGCTGCAAGGCTTGCTGCTGTACTGGCTGTACAGCACGGCGCAAGACAAGGTGTGGCCCGCCACGGAAGCCTATCTGCTGGGGCCATTGATGCTGATCAGCTTGCTGCTGCCCATTTTGCTCGTTTCCAGCCTGGGCCATATGTCGGCCAAGCGCATCGGCCTGTGGATGGCGGGTGCTGCCGCCGTGCTGGCCGTGCTGGCCTGGCATGACGTGGCGCGCGGCGCCGAGCATGTCATCTGGGGCAACTACAAGCCGGGCGCGCCGCTGCGCGTGATTTCCGCCCAGCTGTTCGGCTTTTGCGTGGTGGGCTTGTATATCGCCCACGCGCTGGTACTGGCCAGCGCCCAGGACGGCCAGCGCATCGCCCGCTACTCCACGTATTTTGAAATTGCCTGGAAGCTCGGCATCCAGCTGCTGTTTTCCCTGCTGTTCGTGCTGGGCCTGTGGCTGGTGCTGTGGCTGGGCGGGCAATTGTTCCTGCTGATAAAATTGAGTTTCCTGAAAAAATTGCTGGGCCAGGCCTGGTTCGTGATTCCCGTCATCTGCTTCGCCTTTTCGTTCGCCATCCACATCACGGACGTGCGCCCGTCCATCGTGCGCGGCATCCGCACCTTGCTGCTGGTGCTGCTGTCGTGGCTGATGCCGATCGCCGCCGTGCTGGTCTCCGGTTTCCTGCTGACCCTGCCATTCATCGGCTTCGAGCGCCTGTGGGCCACGCGTCATGCGGCGTCCGTGTTGCTGGGCATGGCCGGCGTGCTGGTGGTGCTGATCAATGCCGCCTTCCAGAATGGCGAAGTGGGCCATGGCGTGGCGCGCGGCATCCGCCTGGGCACGCGCCTGGCCTGTCTGCTGCTGCCGTGGGTGGTGGGCATCGCCATCTATGCGCTGACCCTGCGCGTGATGTCGCATGGCTGGACGGCCGACCGCCTGATCGCTGCCGCTTGCCTGCTGGTCGCCACCTGCTACGCCGCCGGTTATGCCTGGGCGGCCGGCAAGTATGGCGACTGGCTGCACCTGATCGCCAACGTCAACGTGGCCACCGCCGGGGTCACCCTGCTGGTACTGTTCGCCCTGTTCTCGCCGCTGGCGGACCCGGCGCGCATTTCCGTGGCCAGCCAGATGGCGCGCCTGGAGAGCGGCAAGGTCGGCGTCGACAAGTTCGATTTCGAATACCTGCGCTTCCAGGGCGCCCGCTATGGGCAGGCAGCCTTGCAGGAGTTGAGCAAACGCACGACGGGCGCCGACGCGGCTATCGTGCGGGCCCGCGCCGAGGCCATGCTCAAGCGCCAGAATCGCCTCGACGAGACGGGCGCGCTGAGCGACGTGTCGATCAACCTGACCCTGCGTCCGGCCACGGCGAAGCTGCCGGACAGTTTCCTGCGCCAGGACTGGACACAAGTGAGCCCGGCCTGGCGTCTGCCTGCCTGCTTGAAGCGGGCAGGGCCTCAGTGCGACGCGTATCTGATGGATTTCGATGGCGATGGCAAAGAGGACGTGCTGCTGATCAGCAATGACCCGCGCGCCTCGTCGGTATTGCTGGCGGAAAAGGACGATGGCAGCTGGACCGCGCGCGGGCAAATCCCCGTGGATGCCCTGCGCTGCAAGCCCCTGCGCGATAAACTGCAGGCGGGCGAGTTCCAGCTGGTGCCGCCGAAAGTGCGCGAGCTGGAAGTCGACGGCCAGCGCGTGCCGATGACTCTATATACGCCAGAGGACGAGGTCAGCTGCCCGGATGAGACGGCGCCGGGCCAGTAAATGGCAGCGAGAGGGCTCAGCGAGCCTGGTTAAGCCTTTTTGTTGCTATTAAGGCAATAATTTCGCGTGCTGAATCATTCGGACCGTCCGCTATCGGCCAAAAGCAGACCTGTTGCGAGGCTACGCCTTAACTCGTCATGTAGTCGTTACATCGCATTCTCATTGTTCGTTGTTCGACTTCAGAGATAATCGTCAGTAACCCAGATTCAGCATCCTCCAAAGGTAGCAAGAAAGGATTCGATGAGCCGTCTCGTTACTATATTTGCACTGATGTTTTGCACACCTATGGCCTTTGCCGCCGTACCAGTGAATATTCACGTTCCACCTGATGTGCAAGCGTGCACTCGTGCGCAGCCATGTCCAGTTGCAATCCTTAGCCCAGGATATGGGCTTTCCGGTTCAGATTACTCATTCGTCACACAAAATCTCAACCGAATGGGTTACTTGGTTGTCGCGTTGCAAGATAGCTCTGGCGGCATGGAGTTAGATCAAGACGCGCCGATTGCGAAGCAACTACGGGCGATGGCCCACGTAACTTCACGGTCAATCTCCACCGTGATCGACGGGACCGCAGTACGCTATCCTCAGTTCGATTGGCGACACTTGCTTCTCGTCGGGCACTCCCTTGGTGGCGACAGTTCCGCTCAGTTTGCCGCTGACAACCCGAGCCGCGTATCGAGCCTTATCAGCCTCGACAACCGTCGGGTCGCGTTGCCTCGCTCAGCAGATATCAACGTCCTGACAATTCGTGCCAGCGACACTACTGCCGACCCCGGTGTATTGCCAAACAAGAAAGAGCGCGACCACTACGGTACATGCATGGTGCACATCAAAGGCTCTCGCCACAAGGATATGCAAGATGCTGGTAGTGAACAATTGAAGGCCAAAATTGTATCCGCCATCGATACTTTCCTCGCTCCAGCGCAGCACCCTAAATACGCTTGCGACCGAGACTCAAAGCTCGAATGATGTTCAGACGATCATTGTTATATTGCAAAGTCCGCTTCGGGACGGAAGTTGCCGATGACAGCAAGCAGCCAGAGGCGGGCTGTCGTAGCAGGTATCGTCGCGCAGACTTGCGCTGACAGCCGCTGTCAGATGATGTAAGGTCTTGACGGGCTGGAGGCTGTCTCAAATAGTAAGAGTTGGAAAGCATGCCAGTCTTGCGTGCATGACATCGATCACGTCGTCTTGCCGTCACTTTTATTGATGTATTAGACGGACTATTTTTTCGCCAGCATGTCGATTTTGTATGCCGTCACCCCTCGCAGGGATGAGGCACCGCTTGCCGATTCCACCTTAATCACAAGGAGGCGCCATGAACAAACAGATCATCCTCAACCTGCCCGTGAAGGACCTGGACAAATCCAAGGCTTTCTTTGCCGCTCTCGGCTTTACCTTCAATCACCGCTTTAGCGGAAAGAATGCGGCGTTCATGAACATCGTCGACGGCGCCATCGATGCCATGCTGACGGCCGAACTCTTCTTCCAGTCCCTGATCGACAAGCCGCTGGCGATATCGATGGCCACCTGTGGAATTTGGTCTGGACGGCGCCGGAAGCCTGAGGCGCCGAACAAGCCGAACAAGCGAAACAGGCCGGATCAGTTCTTCGTGCGCACCTGGCGCACGTGGTTTTCCAGTTCGCTGAATGAGGGGCGTTCTGTGGCGGAAATGACCTTGCGGCCGAATTCCACGGCCAGCGCGGGCGCGTAGCCGTTCAGGCTGGCCAATAAGGTCACTTTCACGCACTGGTACATCTTCGCCGTTTCATGGTGTTTGCGGCGCAGCAAGCTGGCCAGCGGCGCGATGAAGCCGTAGGCCAGCAAAATGCCGATGAAGGTGCCCACCAGCGCCTGGGCGATCAGCACGCCCAGCTCGGCCGGCGGCAAGCCGACGGAGGCCATGGTATGCACCACGCCCATCACGGCGGCCACGATGCCGAAGGCGGGCATGGCGTCGGCCAGCTGCGAAATCGTCTGGATCGGCATCTCCGCATCTTCATGGTGCGTCTCGATCTCGTTATCCATCAGGTTTTCGATCTGGTAAGCGTCCATATTGCCCGACACCATCAGGCGCAAATAATCGGTGATGAATTCCAGGATGTGCTCGTCACCGAGCGTGTACGGGTATTTCACGAAGATGGCGCTGCGGTAGGGATCGTCGATATCGTCCTCGACCGACATCAGGCCTTCCTTGCGGATATTGCTGAGGATTTCATACATCAGTCCCATCAGCTCCATATAGCGCGCCTTCGTGTATTGCGAACCGTGGAACAGGGTGGGCAGGGCGGCGAACGTGGCGCGGATGGCCTTGGCGTCGTTGCCGACAAAGAAGGTACCCAGCGCGGCGCCGCCGATCATCAGCAATTCCAGCGGCTGGAACAGGGCCGCCAGGTGGCCGCCCTGCATGGCGAAGCCGCCGAAGACGGAAAACAGCACGACGAGAAATCCGAGTATGACTAGCAAAACTTACTCCTTCATAATATTGCCATATCGCAATATTGTAGTTTAACCTGATTCGGCTGCCGTGGCCGCTTCCGGCTGCAACTGCTGGCCGAGAAAATTGATAAAAGCGCGCTCTGAGCGGACAATAGGCGTTATTCGCTGCGCTGCCAGAAGCGCAGCCGGTTGCCGAACGGGTCCGCCACTTCCAGGATGCGGCCCCAGTCCTCGTCGCGGATGCCGGGCCGCGCATACGGGTAATCCTTGCCCTGCAGCTCCGCGTGCAGGGCGGCGATGTTGTCGACGGGGATCAGCAGCGCCGCACCGGGCGTGGCGTCGCCGTAGTGCTCGCTCAGGTGCAGCACGAGATTGCCCCGCGTCACCTGCAGGTACAGCGGCGCCGTGGGCACGAAGCGGTGTTCCCAGTCCAGGGTAAAACCGAGGAAATCGAGGTAGAACTCACGCGCCTTGGCTTCGGAGAAGCTGCGCAGGATAGGAATGGGAGCATGCATGGCGGCGCTTTCAACATGGTGGCGATCCCGCCATTCTAAGTAATGCTCGGGAAATTATTGTAAATTTATGAGGAACAGAACCGGATGCGGTGCAAGGCGCCTGCAGCGACGCAGTGCGAGCACTGTTACTTAGCCTCAGGCCGGCACTTGCCGTTTGATCCGCGCGGCGGCGCTGGTCTTCTCCCAGCGGAACAGCCACATGATGATCAGCTTGGTCGTGGCGCTGACGCAGGCGAGTAGCAGCAGGGGCCAGCCGGTTTTCAGCCCCATGACGCAGGCAAAGAAGATGGTGCTGATATCCATCGCCAGGATGAACTGGCTCATTTTCAGCGACACGGCGCCCGTCTTGCCTGAGCGCCAGATTAATCGGATCTGGTGCGCATAGCCCTGCGCCAGCAGCACGGTGACGGCGACGATCAGGCTTTGCGAGATCACGCGCTTTTCATCGGTGAAGGTGGGGTCGAACGCCAGCCCCGCCACCCCCGCGCACAGCAGCAGCGTGCAGGCCAGCAGTGCATTGCGCGATGCCAGGCTGCGCCGGTCGCGGTCGATTTCATACAGGATGGCCAGCGCGATCAGCGAAGCGATCAAGCGGGGCCAGACGATGTAATGGTTGAACGGCGTGATCGAATAGCCGTACACAAAGAACGCGCAATACGCAAGGAAGCTGACGCTGAACTGGTTGAGCGACAGGATGTCCGTCGTCTTGCCGGCGCCGACCCTGGCATCGTGCTTGCGCTGCCAGATTTTTTGCAGTTGGGACCACAGGCCGTACAAGCTGACGACGATGAAGAGGGAGTTGAGGCTGCCGGCGAGGGCGTAGAGCGTTTGATGCTGCAAAGTGTCACCTGAATGTTGTTGTGCTTGTTATAGTTGTTGCTCTGCTGCGATGGATGCGTGCCTCGGCGGCGGCAATCTTGATGCTCAGGTCACTCATGAAAATCAACGCGAGATCCGTGCAGCCTTGGCTCACCTCATGCGATGCGACGCCGTCCATGTCATCGCGCATGGCATTCCACATGAAGCCGATGGAGGACAGGCATTTCTCCCCGTCAACATGCTCATCTTCGCTGGCTTCCCGGATTTTCAGCACCTGCACGCCTGCGCACACCAGTGTCAGCGCCGGGGGCATGGATGGCCTGACCCAGTCGCCGGCACTGCGTACCCAATGCAGCTGCAGTTGCCGTGCAGCGATGCGGTAGTCGATCTGTGTGAATTCGTAATCGTTGTGCAGGTCAAGTTCTTGCCCTTCAAGCAATATTTTGGTTAAACCCTTGAGGATGGAAAAACCATGGAGTTGCATACGCAGGCAGAATTGATTGCAAAAGAAATCATTATGCCATCGAAATAACATCGTGACCTGTCCCAAGATAGGATGGCACGTCCGAAATACTTGCCCATCTTCACTTGCCCTTATAATCAGGGCATGACTTTCTTATCACTGCGTGCCCGCTCCGTGCTGGCCACCCTCGGCAAAATGGCCGTTTCCCTGATTCTTCTGTTGACTGCACTGTGGGGCGCGCTGGCGCTGTGGTACCAGCTGTCCGGCGGCACGGCGGCGCAAGCCATCGGTGCGCTGCTGTGGGGCGCGCTGGGCGTGGCCAGCGTGGTGCTGTGGTGGACGCGCGGCGATTTGCGCGTGCTGCTGCCGTATGCGGCCGGTTTTATCCTGCTGCTCCTGTGGTGGAGCCTGATTACGCCGAAACAGCAGCGCGTGTGGGCCGACGACGTGGCGCGCAATGTCACGGGCACGGTGACGGGCAATTTGGTTACGCTGGACAATGTGCGCAATTTCGACTGGCGCAGCGACGACGATTACACGGTCAAGTGGGAGCAGCGCAGCTACGACCTCGATGAGCTGCGCACGGTGGACACGGCGCTGTCGTACTGGACGGGGCCGTACATTGCGCATACCCTGATCTCGTTCGGCTTTGCCGACGGACGTTTTTTGACGTTTTCCATCGAGATCCGCAAGGAAAAGGGCGAGCGCTTTTCCGCCATCGGTGGCTTTTTCAAGCATTTCGAGACGAGCCTGGTCGCCGCCGACGAGCGCGACATCCTGCGCGTGCGCACGAATGCGCGCGGCGAGGACATGTATCTGTACCGCGTGATGATGCCGAAAGCGGCCATGCGCTCGCTGTTCCTGGCCTACCTTGACGAAGCGCAAGCGCTGAAGGCCAAGCCGCAGTTCTACAATACCCTGACGGCCAACTGCACCACCATCGTCTTCGAGATGGTACGCCGCATCGTGCCGGGCCTGCCGTTCGACTACCGCCTGCTGGCCTCGGGCTACCTGGACCGTTATCTGTTCGACGTCAAGGGCCTGGTGCCCGGCTTGAGCTTCCAGCAGTTGCGTGACGGCGGCCACATCACGGCGCGCGCGCGGGCCGCGAATGACGACGCGGACTTTTCACACGCGATCCGCCACGGCATGCCGGGCTACGATGAAACGGGCCATCCGAAGCTGCAAATGCCCAAGCAGTAAGCGCCTGCTTTATACTGTCGCTATTCCGACCGGCCGCACATTGCGGCCGGTCTCACTTTACGAATATAAGAAGGCCCGCTATGCCATTTTCCTCACTGGGTCTGATTCCCGCCCTGGTCCGCGCCGTTGACAAGGCCGGCTATGCCGCGCCGACGGCCATCCAGGCTGCCGCCATTCCCGCCATCCTGCGCGGCAGCGACGTGCTGGGCGCGGCCCAGACGGGTTCCGGCAAGACGGCCGCCTACGCGCTGCCGCTGTTGCAGGCGCTGATGGCGCCCGCTTCCGGCCCGCGCCAGGTGCGCGCGCTGATCCTCGTGCCCACGCGCGAGCTGGCGGCGCAGGTGGGGCAGACGGTGCACGCGCTGGCCAAGCCGCTGCCCGTCAAATTGAAGATTTCCGTGCTGTTTGGCGGCGTCTCGATCAATCCGCAGATGATGGACTTGCGCGGCGGCGCCGATATCGTCGTCGCCACGCCGGGCCGATTGCTGGACCTGGTGCGGCAAAATGCCGTGAAACTGGGCGGCGTGTCGCTGTGCGTGCTCGACGAAGCCGACCGCCTGCTCGACATGGGCTTTAGCGAGGAAGTCAACGCCATCCTTGCGCTGCTGCCCAAGCAGCGGCAAAACCTGTTCTTTTCCGCCACCTTCCCCGATAGCGTGCAGGCGCTGGCCGACAGCCTGCTCAAGGAACCCGTGCGCATCGAGGTGGCGTCCGAACCGCAGGACCAGCCCGACATCGTGCAGCGCGCCATCACGGTCGACGTGCCGCGCCGCACGCAGCTGCTGCGCTACCTGATCCTGCAGCAGCAGTGGGACAGGGTGCTGGTGTTTGTCGCCACCAAGTACGCGGCCGAACACGTGGCCGACAAGTTGCAGCGCGCGGGCCTGCACGTGGGTGCCTTCCACGGCGAATTCAGCCAGGGCACGCGCAGCCAGCTGCTGGCCGATTTCAAGGCGGGGCGTTTGCAGGTGCTGGTGGCCACCGACGTGGCCGCGCGCGGCATCGACATTGCCGGCTTGCCGGCCGTTGTCAACTATGACTTGCCCCGCTCGGCCGTCGACTACACGCACCGCATCGGCCGCACGGGCCGCGCCGGCGAAAGTGGCACGGCCATCAGTTTTGTGACGGCCGATACGGAAGCGCATTTCCGCCTGATCGAAAACCGCAACGATTTGCGCATCGTGCGCGAAGTGGTGGCCGGTTTCGAACCGACGGAATTGTCCGCGCCCGTGAATCCCGTCACCGATACTGTCAACGGCGGCGTGAAGGGCGCGCGCAAGAGCAAGAAGGATAAATTGCGCGAGGCGGCTGCCCTGGCGCCAAAAGCTGCCGAGGGAAATTAAATCCCCCTTATGTGCGCTGGCCGCTTGAACAGCCAGCCATCCCGGACTAAGATTGTGTTTCTACAAAGCAAGGGGGCGGGAATGCACATGAGATTCATCAAACGCGCGGGCGCACTGGCTTGCGCGCTGGCGCTGGCCGGCTGCGCCGGCATGGGCGGGAAGCATGACGCGAGCGGCATGCAGATGCCGGGCAAAGCGCCGGCCGATGCGGCCGTGGCCGCCACCTGGTATAACCCGCCCAGCGAATTTCCCGGCATTTGCCTGACCCAGTTCAAGGATGGCAGCCTGCGTTTCGACGGCGGCTTCGCTTTTTTCAACCCGGGCCGCTGGACGTATGATGCCGCTACGTCCGAACTGCGCCTGGTACTGGCGCCGACGCCATCGTTGGAACTGGCGCACGCGCAAACGGTGTTGCACAAGAATCTGCTGAGGGTCGAGGCGGCCAGGAACACGCTGGTGTACGCCGTGAAGGCCGATACGCAAGCCATCGGTCTGGGCGGCTTTGTGTTTTACCGCGACACGCCTTGTCCGGCACAGCGCGGATAAGTGCCATGCAGGAACATTTAGTCGTATAATTTCATCAGCGCAAGCTGGCTGCCGCGCAAGATTGTGCCGCGCGGCAGATTCCCGCTCCAGGCAAGCTCCCATATCGCAGTGGCGATGAGAGGATGGTCCGATGGATGTGCACGACGAGCATGGTATGCCAGGGACTGCGGATGCCGTGCGGCAGCCTGCGGTGCAGCAGCGCACCTTGCTGCTGGTCGATGACGAGCCGAATATTCTCGCTTCCCTCAAGCGCCTGCTGCGGCGCGATGGCTACCATATACTCACTGCCAACAGCGGCCAGGAAGGGCTGGATGTGCTGGCCAGCCATGCGGTCGACGTGATCGTTTCGGACCAGCGCATGCCCGGCATGCTGGGCGCCGACTTCCTGCGCAAGGCCAAGCTGCTGTATCCGCAGACCATACGCATCATGCTGTCGGGCTATACCGAGTTGCAGGCCGTCACGGATGCCGTCAACGAGGGTGCCATCTTCAAATTCCTCACCAAGCCCTGGGAAGACCATCAACTGCGCGAACATATCGCCGAAGCCTTTCGTCTGAAGGGCATCGACGACGACAATGTGCGCCTGAATGCCCAGCTGCGCGATGCCAACCAGGCGCTGGCGGCCGCGAATGCGGCCATGCAGGCGCTGCTACGCCAGCAGCAGCACCAGATCAGCCGCGACGAGGTCAGCTTGGGCATCGCGCGCGAATTGCTGCAATTTTTACCTTTGCCCGTGATCGGGCTCGACGAGGATGGCATGATCGCCTTCATCAACGCGGCGGCGGAAAATCTGTTCGAGCGTGGCGCTGCCTTGCTGGGCAACGAGGCCGCGCTGGTGCTGCCGCAGCTGTTCGACGGGCAGGGCGTGCACCGCCTGGCCGCCATCGACGGCCAGCCGTATGCCGTGGCGGTCCATCCCATGGGCTTGCATTCGCGCTCGCGCGGCAGCCTGGTCACCCTGAGTCGTCATGGAGCGGGGACATGATTGAAAGCATGAGTGAAAGCGGAGGCGAGATTTCCATGGAACAGGCGCAGGAAGGCATGGTGCTGGCGCAGGCGCTGAGCGACGCCAGCGGCGCCGTGCTGCTGGCCCGGGGCGCCACCCTGACGGCGGCCAGCCTGACGGCCTTGCGCCGGCGCAATGTGGAACGCTGCCACATCGTCATGGATGCAGTGCCTGACCCGGCTGCGCAAGCGCATGCCGAGCAGGAACGGGTACGCCGCCTGGAACGGCTGGCCGTGCTGTTCCGCACCACGCCGCCCGACTCCGCAGGGGCGCAATTGCTGTCGCTGTTGCAGCGCTACCGGCAAGGGAGCGGGGCATGACACGGCTCAGTTTTGAACATATCATCCGCCAGATACAGGAATTGCCGTCGCTGCCGGTGGTGGTGCTGGAGCTGCTGTCGAGCATGGACCAGGACGATACGGACGTGCATGTGCTGGCGCAAAAGATCGAGCTGGACCAGGCTTTGGCGGCGAAGACCTTGCGCATCGCCAATTCCTCGTTCTACGGCATGCAATCGAAGGTCACCAGCATTCCGCAAGCCGTTTCCGTGCTGGGCTTTCACAGCATCCGCACCGTCGTCACGGCCTGCGCGCTGACGGGCAGCTTCGCGCCGGTGAACGGCGGCTTCGATTTCCAGGCCTTCTGGCGCCATTCGCTGGCCACGGCCATCGCCGCGCGCCTGCTGGCGCCGCATTTGCGCATCAATCCCGAGACCGCCTTCACGGCCGGCCTGCTGCACGACCTGGGCACGCTGGTGCTGGTGACGCGCTTCCCGGCCGAGCACGCGCTCGTGCGCAACTACCGCCAGGCGCATGACTGTCAGATGGCCGACGCGGAACTGGCCGTGATCGGCATTGATCACGCGCAAGTGGGCAGTGCCCTGGCCGCTTACTGGAAGTTTCCCGAGGCGATACAGCAGGCGGTGGCCGACCACCACGCCATCGACCGGCTGGAGGCGGGCAGCTTGCCGCTGGCCGTGCATATGGCCAACGCCGTCGCCCTGGCGCTGGACCTGGCCGGTATCGACAATGCGCTGGTGCCGCCCCTGTCGCCCGCAGTCTGGCGCAGCCTTGCCCTGGACGAGCAAGCCTGGTTGGCGCTGCTGCGGCAAACGGAACACACCTTCGATGAAATGTCGCGCATCATGCTGGCATGAACAGGATAGAGGCCATGGAAACAGACGCAGGGCAGGCGCTGCCCGCCACGCCGGAACGCCGCCAGACCGATTCCATCGCGCTATCGGCATTCTTCGATGGCCATCCCGTGGCCACTTTCGCCATCAACACGGACCATGTGGTGACGCACTGGAACAGCGCTTGCGAACAGCTGCTGGGCTTTACGGCCGCCGAGATGGTCGGCACGCGCGACCACTGGAAGGCGTTCTATCCGCAGCCGCGCGCTTGCCTGGCCGATTTGCTGGTGGCCGACGATATCTCGCTCGGCGAAAATGACCTCTATCTTGGCAAGCTGAAGCGCTCTCCCGTGATCCCTGGCGCTTTCGAGGCCGAGGATTTCTTTGCCGATATCGGCCCCACCGGCCACTGGCTGCACTTCACGGCGGCGCCCCTGCGCGACCGGCAAGGGCGCCTGGTGGGCGCCATCGAAACCCTGCGCGACGTGAGCGAGCGGCGCCTTGCGGAATTGGCGCTGCGCAAGGCGCACGACAACCTGGAACACCTGGTGGCCAAGCGCACGGCCCAGCTGGCCGACATGAACGAGCGCCTGGCCGACGATATCCGCCAGCGCCAGATCGCCGATATGGCGTTGCGCGAGCGTAACCTGGCCCTGACGGAATTGAACAGCAAGCTGTCGCTGGCCCAGCAAAAGCTGCTGCAGTCGGAAAAGCTGGCCTCGATCGGCCAGCTGGCCGCCGGCGTGGCACACGAGATCAACAATCCCATCGGCTATGTATTTTCGAATGTCGGCACCCTGGAAGGCTATCTGGACGACCTGTTCAGCATGCTCGACGCCTACGAGGAAGCCGAGCCGGCCGTCGCCGACCCGGCGGTGGCGGCGCGCCTGCGCGCGTTGCGCGAACAGATCGACCTGGATTTCCTGCGCACCGACATCCCGCTGCTGATGGGCGAGTCGAAGGAGGGTATTTCACGCGTGCGCCGCATCGTGCAGGACCTGAAGGATTTTTCGCGCACGGATGCGCACCAGGAGTGGGTCTGGGCCGACCTGCGCCAGGGCATCGATACCACGCTCAATATCGTGAATAACGAGGTCAAGTACAAGGCCGACGTGGTGCGCGAGTATGGCGACATTCCCGACATCGAATGCCAGCCTTCCGAGCTGAACCAGGTGATCATGAACCTGGTCGTCAATGCGGCCCACGCCATGGGCGAGGCGCGCGGTCGCATCACCCTGCGCACGGGCAGCGACAATGCGACGGAAGTGTGGATCGAGGTCGAGGACACGGGCGGCGGCATCGCGCCCGAACACCTGTCGCGCATCTTCGACCCCTTCTTTACCACCAAGGCCGTCGGCAAGGGCACGGGGCTGGGCCTGTCGCTGGCCTACACCACGGTGCAGAAACACCATGGCCGCATCGACGTGCGCAGCGTCATCCGCCGCGGCACCACCTTCCGCATTACCTTGCCCGTGTGTCAGGCGCAGGCCGTGGCACCATGACTGAACAGGACAACATGAGCACCAGCACCGCGGCCGTGCCGCCGACCATCCTGTGCGTCGACGACGAACCGAATATCCTGTCGTCGCTGCGGCGTTTGTTCCGCCCGCACGGCTATCGCGTGCTGACGGCCGACGGCGGCGCGGCGGGCCTGACCCTGCTTGAGAGCGAGACGGTGGACCTGGTCATCTCCGACATGCGCATGCCGCACATGGATGGCGCGCAGTTCCTGGCCCAGGTGCGCCAGCGCTGGCCCGGCACCATACGCTTGCTGCTGACGGGCTATGCCGACATCCAGTCCATCCTCGACGCCATCAACCAGGGCGAGATTTACCGCTACGTAACCAAGCCCTGGGATGAGAACGATATCGTGCTGGTGGTGCGCCATGCGCTGGAACGGCGCGCGCTGGAACAGGAAAAACTGCGTCTGGAAGCGCTGACGGCCAGCCAGAACGTACAACTGCAGGCGCTTAACGCCAGCCTGGAAGCAAAGGTGGCCACGCGCACGCAGCAGCTGAAACAGTCGCACGACGAGGTGCAGGCGGCCAATGAGCGCTTGAAGGCCACGTTCGTGACGACCATCAAGGTGTTTTCCAACCTGATCGAGATGCGCGGCGGCAAGCTGGTCGGCCATGCGCGGCGGGTGGCGGACCTGGCGCGCAAGCTGGCCCAGGCGATGGGCCTGGAAGGGCAGGAGGCGCGCGACGTGTTCATCGCGGCCCTGCTCAAGGATATCGGCAAGCTCAGCCTGAGTGACGATGTGCTGGAATTGCCTGCCAGCGCCTGGACGGGCGAGCAGCTGGCCGCGTTCCGCAAGCATCCGCTGCGCGCGGAACAGTTGCTGATGGCGCTGGACGAGCTGCGCGCCGTCTCCGTGATCCTGCGCTCGCAACTGGAGCGTTTCGACGGTGGCGGCTTTCCCGATGCCATGGTGGGCCTGGCCATTCCGCTGGGCGCGCGCATCCTGGCATTGGCGTCGGACTATGACGGCTTGCAGATCGGTGCCATGGTACAGCGCAACCTGCGCGCCGAAGAGGCCCGCACCCTGATCTACGACAGCGTCGGCAAGCGCTATGACCCCGCCGTGGTGGCCGCTTTCCGCAGCATCATGGAGGAGACGGAACCGCCGGCGCGCGACCTGACCGTGCTGTCGGGCGAGCTGGAACCGGGCATGGTGCTGTCGCGCGACCTGATCAGCCGCGATGGCCTGATGCTGCTGGCGGCCGAACACGTGCTGACGGCCCGCGTGATCGCCCAGCTGCTCGATTTCGAAGGCAAGAATGGCGGCCGCCTCAGCATCCGCGTGTACGCGCCCTTGAAGGAATGCTAGGGCGGGAAGGCTAGGGCACCGCCTGGGCCGCTGGCGGTGCTACGGGCAGGTGCACGGTAAAGCGCGTGCCCTGGCCCACTTCGGACGCCACCTCGATGCGCCCGCCGTGCTTGTTGACGATGCCGTACGACAGCGACAGGCCCAGGCCCGTGCCGCTGCCCACGGCCTTGGTGGTAAAGAACGGTTCGAAGATGCGGTTCAAGTGCTCGGGCGCGATGCCGGCGCCCGTGTCGCCGATTTCCACCCACACCCAGCCGTCTGCACGGCCCGTGCGGATGCTGATCACGCCTTCGCCGCTGATGGCATGGCCCGCGTTGACGAGCAGGTTCATGAAGACCTGGTTCAACTGCGAGGCCAGGCACAGTATCGGCGGCAGTTCGCCATACTGTTTCTCGATGCGCGCCTTGTATTTCAATTCGTTGGCGACGATGTTCAGGGTGCTGTCCAGGCCCGCATGCAGGCTGGCCACTTGCCAGTCCGTCTCGCCCACGTGGGAAAAATCCTTCAGCGCCTGCACGATGTCGCGCACGCGTTTCAAGCCATCCATCGATTCGCGCACCAGGTCCACCATGTCGTCCTGCAGGAAGGCCAGGTCGGCCTGCGCACGCACCTGGGCCACGCGCGCCGCCAGGGCCGGGCCGTCGAGCGGCTCTTGCATCGCCGCTTCATACTGGGCGATCACGCCGAACAGGGTGCCGACATAGCCTTGCAGCGAACTCATGTTGGAGTTGACGAAGCCGATCGGGTTATTGATTTCATGCGCGATGCCGGCCGCCAACTGGCCGATGGAAGCCATTTTTTCCGATTGCAACAACTGGTCGTGCGCTTCCTGCAGCTTGCTGATCAGTAGTTGCTGCTCTTCGCCGCGCGCCTGCAGCATCGCTTCCATGCGCTTGCGTTCGGTAATGTCCGTCAGCGAGCCGATCACCTCGAACGGCACGCCATGCTCGTCGCGCACCAGGCGCAGGCTGTCGTGCATCCACAGGTAGCTGCCGTCGTGCACGCGGAAACGGTATTCATAGGCGCGCGCGCCTTCGACGAAAATCTGCGCCAGGCTGGAAAAGATGCCGGGCGCATCGTCGGGGTGGATGTGGTCGAACCAGAAATTGGGGTCGGCCACCATGTCTTCGGGCGGGTAGCCCAGCACATTCAAGGCATTGTTGCTGACAAAGGTCATCTTGAAGTCGCCGCTGGGCACGGTGCAATAGATGATGGAGGGCGTATTGTCGAGCAGATATTGCAGGCGCACGGCCGTGCCGGCGGACGCATCCTCGTCAGGCGCTGCCCCGGCATGCCGGCTGGCATCGGGAGTGGAAAGGTCGAAATCCTCAAACTGCATGGTCTTACCTCGCTGCCTGCACGGCATGAATATCATGCTGGCTCGATTATGCCTGATTCTGCGTCGTTTGGGCCGTCATCGGCACGCTCAAGGCGCCAGCGGCTGCTCGACGATCGCCATGCGCCGCGCGATGTGTTGCGCCGCTTGCGTGTCGCCCGCCTGTTCGGCGCGCAGGCGTTGCACGCCCAGCCACGCCAGCAGCGGGCGGCGCCAGCCCTGGTCCGATGCCGTCGCCACGGCTGTATCGAGCAGCGACGGCGTGGCGCGGCTGGCGCGCAGCAGCACGCCGGCCGCCACCAGCTGCGACAGCGGGTCCTTGATGGCCGCCACGGCGCCGGCGGCGGCCGCGTCCGAGCTGGCGCTGGCGGCCGCCCGCTGCGCTTCCGGCAACAGGGCGATGTCGGCCGGCTGGGCCTGGCCAGCCAGCCAGGCCGCATACGCGCGCTCGGCGGCACTGGCGTCGGCGCGCAGGGCCTCAAAGCCGGCACAGTCCTCGAAGGCCAGGCTGGCCACGCGCGCGGCGCAGCGCAGCAGTTCGATGCGCGCCACCAGTTCGAGCTTGCCCGTGCCTGCCACCTGGCTGCGGGCGCGCCGGAATTCAGTCTGTTCGACCAGGGCGTTGCCGCTCAAATAAGCCGCTTGAAAGCGTTCGACGGAACTTTGCGCATTCATTTTCCAGTCCGGCACGGGCGGGCCGCTGGAGCAGGCGGCGAGCGCCGTCATGACCAGGGCAGGCAAGAGGATCTTGATATTTATCATGGCAGTTTGATCTCCGGATTGCGCTTGAATGGCCACTTGCGATTAATTTCATTGACCAGCTGCTCGACCTTGCGCAGATTGCTTTCCACGTCCGCGCGCAGCGGGCCCAGGTCGGCGGTCGCCGCCCTGGCGTTGGCGCCTACGGCCTGCGCCTCGACCAGCACGGCGTCGACCTTTTTCAGGCTGGCGCGCGTGTCGGCCAGCAGGGCGTTCAGCTGCACGATGGTGGCCTGCGCATCCGTCATGACGCCCTTGTCGCCAAACACGCGCGTATCGGCATTGGCCACCAGGCCATCGGTGCGGCGCGCCAGCTGGTCCGCCGTGAGTAACAGCGCGTTGGCCCGCTCGACCAGCAGGCGCGACTGCTTGTCGTCGCCCGTCAGCAAGCCCATGGCGCCGCCCGGGCCGCTCAGCTTGCCCGTCACGGCCTGCACATTGCGCAGGGTGCCGTCGAGGGCGGAATCGGTGCCCGTCAGGCTGGCCACATTGTTCAGCAAATCCTTGGCGGCGGCCAGCAGGCGGGGGATTTCCGCCGCCATGTCGCCCACCAGCAGGTCGCGCGTGGCGTCGTCGGGCAGCGGCGGATCCGTCAGGATGCCGCTGTAGGCGCGCAGTTTGGCGCCGCCCACGATGCCCCGTTCCAGGGTGAAGATGGAGCTGCTGCGCAGCCAGTGCGCATCCTTCCTTGGCACGTCGACGATGACGCGGGCCTTGCCGTCCGGCGCCAGCTCGATGCGCTGCACGCGGCCTATGGGGAAGCCGGAAAAGGTCAGGTCGGCACCCACGCCCACGCCGTCCGAATCGTCGGTCGTCAGCACCAAGGTTTGCGTTGCCTCAAAGGCGCCGCGCGCATACATCAGGTAGACGACGGAGCCGACCACCAGCACGAACATGAAGACGAGCAGGATGGCTGCCTTCAGTTCAGCGTGGCGCACGGGCGGCGGCGCGGGCAGCACAGCGTCGGGCGCCGTGACGTCG
This sequence comes from Janthinobacterium sp. ROICE36, assembly GCF_002869965.1. Lineage (GTDB taxonomy): Bacteria > Pseudomonadota > Gammaproteobacteria > Burkholderiales > Burkholderiaceae_D > Janthinobacterium. The sequence goes on along the minus strand of NZ_PEBS01000002.1, from coordinate 121,926 downwards.
GTCTGGTCGGGATTCGGTGGTTGGCTCTGGCTCATGGCTTCTGGCTCTCGTATGGGTGGTTCGGGATCGCTGGCGGTGGCAGGCGGGGCATCAGTAGTAATTGCCCATCAGCGAAGCCACTTCGATCAGCAGGATGACGGAAAACAGGCGCAGCATCTCGGACAGGCCGTGCGCGGCCCACAGGCGGTTGCGCCGGCCGTGCGGCTCTTCCGGATAGTACGAGGAAGCCAGCGGTATCAGGGCCACGGCAAAGCTGAAGAAAATGACTTTGAGCAGCAGGATCAGGGCCACGGCCGGATTGAAGATTTGCCCCACCACGCGCGTATAGCCTTGCAGCGCCCACGGTGTAAAACCGTAGATGATGATGTAGGCGAGGATCAGCGAGGTGACGCAGCTGACGATGGCCAGCATCCACACGGCGAAGATGCCGGACATGACGCGCGGAAAGTATTCGCGGCGCAACAGGTCGACGCCCTGGCGCTGCATGGTGTCGAGCATGCCGGAAGAGCGCATTTGCGCAAACGCAATGCCGTCGGGCAGTGTCAGGCGCAGGGCCACGAAGAGGGCGGCCGTCAGCGGTATCAGTTCCAGCACCAGCACGCGCACCACCATTTCCAGCGCATAGCGCGACAGGCCATAGCTTTGCGCGCTGACGACGACGATGCGGATCAGCACCAGGCTGACCAGCGCGCAGGCGACGCTGAACCACACCAGGTTGGGCGCCGTATTCGTCACCAGGCGGTGCGCCAGGATGGGGCGGTTGTCGCGGTTATAGCTCGATGGCGACACGGCCAGCGAAAACACGAGGGTGGCGAAATGCAGCATGCGCCACCAGCTGACCAGCCAGGCCATGGTGGCCCGGTGCAGGCGGCGCAGGCTGATGATGAGGGAGACGGAGAGGGTCATCATGGCATCTTAACATTGGATGCGTTCGATACAAGCGATTCCCCGGCCGTGCAACCGTGCGCGGGTGGCCCGCTATGGGCCCGCCACGCTGGCAAGGATGGCGTCGGCCGCCGCCCGCACGCGGGCGGAGCGGTTCAGGTCGGCATGCATGAGCAGCCAGACGTCATAGGCTTGCGCCCGCTCGGGCCAGATGCGCACCAGCTGCGGGGCTATATCGCCCAGGCCCGCGCGCTCTGTTTCACAGCAGCAGTTTTGCCGCGGCCAATGGCGTGGGTTTTTTGATCAATTTCTGTGTGTTCGGCCAGCTGTTTTTATTGAGCCTGTTCCTGCAGCAGTCTGGCGGCGCCGATGCTGCTAGGCTTGCCGGTAGGCGCCGTGATGGCCTCGCTGCTGATGAGACTGCGCCGCGGCACGCCGTACGCTTTGCTGGCGCTGGGCACGGCCCTCATGAACGTGGCCATCGGTATCGCCATTCCCGCCATTCCCGCCATGACGGCCAGCGTGATGCGGGTGGCCGGCAAGCAGCATGCGAACAGCGCGGCGGCGGCCCTGATCGGCAGCATCCTGCACATGCTGCAGGACTGGTCGCTGCGCTTGCCGCTGGCCTACGCGACGATCACCGCCGCGTATGGCCTGGTGGCCTGCCTCGTGTACAAACATGTACATTTTCCGAAGGCGGCAGCCGCCGCCTGAAGCAAGCTTACTGTTCGCGCGTGCTGCGCCACGCCACCAGTTCTTCGATGGTGAGAATCGGCATGCCATGCAGTTCGGCGAAGCGCTCGATAGCGTCGCCGCGCATCATGCTGCCGTCAGGATTCATCAGTTCGCACAGCACGGCGGCCGGGTTCAGGCCCGCCATGCGCGACAGGTCGACGGAACCTTCCGTGTGGCCACGGCGCTCGAGCACGCCACCGGGCGCGGCGCGCAGGGGGAAGACGTGGCCGGGACGCACCAGGTCGGAAGGCTTGGCGTCCGGGGCGATGGCGGCGCGGATGGTGGTCACGCGGTCGGCGGCCGAGACGCCCGTCGTGACGCCGTCGCGTGCCTCGATGGAGACCGTGAATGGCGTGCCGTAGCGGCTGCCGTTGTCGGGCGACATGGGCGGCAATGCCAGCGTGCTGACGACGTCCGTGGGCAGGCACAGGCAAACGATGCCGCTGCATTCGCGGATCAGCAACGCCATGGTTTCGTGCGTGATTTTCTCGGCCGACAGGATCAGGTCGGCTTCGTTTTCACGGTCGAAATCGTCGAGCAGGATGACGGGAATGCCGGCGCGCATGGCGGCCAGGGCGGACTGGATACGACCTTCCAGGTCGTTGGAAAGCAGGGTATAGCTGTTGACTAACATGGTGAAACGCTCCTCGCATAGGCGAAAAACGCTGCAGGGCAAGCGAATAGACGCAACTGGCCGCATCGACAGGTCGATGGGACATCGCGTTTACTGCACATCTTCTTTCATCCGGACTATACCGTCGGCTCTGGAGTCACACCAGATCTGCTGACCCTGTCAAACGACGTTTGACAGGCGCTCGCGGGCTTGACCGTTGCCGTTCTTACCGCCGGTGGGGAATCGCACCCCGCCCCGAAGACGTATTGTTGTGCCGGTCCACATGACCGGCGACAATACTTTAGCACAGATGAAAAGCATGGCGGGGCAAGGTTGCGTTTGTCATTCGGCAAAGTTGCCTGGGAAACGCAGGTTTTCCTAAGCTGTTTTTAATGGCGGAAAGACGATTTCAGTGTAAGGTACGCTTACTGAATCTTACCGTTGAGAATACATGAAGCTGAGTAAATTACGCCTGATCTCGGGCGCCGTCTTGCTGGCGTGCGCCTGCATGGCCCAGGCAGAAATCCGTTTGAGCGATCCCCTGCCGCTGGCACCAGAAGTGACCGTCGGAAAACTGCCGAACGGCTTGACCTATTACATCAAGAAAAATGCCCGTCCCGCCCAGAAAGTGGAATTACGGCTGGTGGTGAAAGCCGGTTCCATCCTGGAAGACGATGACCAGCAAGGCCTGGCGCATTTCACGGAACACATGGCCTTCAATGGCTCCACGCATTTCAAACGCAACGAACTCATTTCCTATTTGCAATCGATCGGCGTGAAGTTCGGCGCCGACCTGAATGCTTACACGAGCTTTGATGAAACCGTGTACGTGCTGCCGATTCCCACGACGAAAAAGGACAACCTGGAAAAGGGTTTCCTCGTGCTGGAAGACTGGGCGCATGGCTTGAAATTCAATCCGGCCGACATCAACAGCGAGCGCGGCATCGTGCTGGAAGAGGCGCGTCTGGGCAAGGGCGCCAGCGACCGCATGAACAAGGTCTTGTATCCGAAGCTGCTGAACGGTTCGCGCTATGCGGAGCGCATGCCGATCGGCAAGGAATCGGTCTTGAAAACGTTCAAGCCGGAAGCCATCAAGCGTTTCTACAAGGATTGGTACCGTCCCGACCTGATGGCCGTGATGGTGGTCGGTGACGTGGAGCCGAAACAGGCTGAAAAGCTGATCCAGCAACATTTCGGCAAGCTGAAAAACCCCGCGAAACCGCGTCCGCGCCTGTATGCGGAAGTGCCGCAGCGCTCGCAGACGGAAGCGCTGGTGATCACGGACAAGGAAGCGCCCGACGACACCGTGTTTATCCGCTACCCGATCCGCGCCGCGCAGGAGCCCGTCAGCATTGCCGATTACCGCCGCCAGATGATTGAAAACCTGTATGGACAGATGCTCAGCGCGCGCATGCAGGAATTGACGCAACAGGCGAACCCGCCCTTCATCCAGGGCGGCAGCAGCATGGGCAAGCTGGTGCGCGGTTATGAATCGTTCAGCGCCTATGCCTTGCTGGGCAAGGGCGGCGTGCAGCCGGCCGTCGACGCGCTGGTGCAGGAAGATGAGCGGGCGCGCCGCTTCGGTTTCAGCCAGGATGAGCTGGACCGGGCGCGCAAGAACATGCTGCGCAATTACGAGCGCGCATACAGCGAGCGCGACAAGTCCGATTCGTCGGGCTTTGTGGCCGAGTATTCGCGCAACTTCCTGGAGCAGGAAGCCATTCCCGGCATCGCCAACGAGCTGATGTATGCGCAGGCACTCTTGCCGCAGGTGACCTTGCAGGAAATCAATGAGACGGTCGCCAGGGTCATCCCCGACCAGCAAAAGAAACTGGTGGTCTTCATGGGCGCCGAGCCGAAAGCGGGCGATACGGCCTCCGCTGTGCCGACGCAGCAGCAGTTGCTTGACGCGGTCGCGCAAGCCGAGCGGCAGAAAGTCGCGCCGCGCACGGAAAAAGTCTTGGCCAGCAAGCTGATGGATGGCCCGCCGGCCGGTGGCAGCGTCGTCGCTGAAAAGTTGAATAGCGCCATCGGCGTGACGGAGCTGACTCTGGGCAATGGCGTGCGCGTGCTGCTGAAACCGACGGACTTCAAGAATGATCAGGTGCTGATGGGCTCGACGCGTTTCGGCGGCCAGTCGCTGTTTGGCGACGCCGATATCTACAACGCCCGCTATGCCAGCGCCGTGGTCGGCAGCATGGGCTTGAAGGACATGGCGCCGCTGGAATTGCAAAAGGTTCTGGCCGGCAAGACGGTCAATGTGGGCGCTTCGTTGGGCGAACTGAGCGAAGGCTTTGGCGGTTCGGCCAGCAGCGCCGACGTGGAAGCGATGCTGCAACTGGTGTATTTGTATTTCCATGACGTGCGCAAGGATGCGGGCCTGTACCAATCCTTCATCGGCAAGCAGCAGGACCTGGCGAAAAACAGCATGGCGCAGCCGGAAGCCGTGTTCTACGATGCCATCCAGCACGCCATGTTTGGCGACAACCCGCGCGTCGATGGCGTGCCGCGCGCGGCCGACTTCGACAAGGTGGGCCTGGACCGCGCGCTGGAGATCTTCCGCCAGCGCTTTTCCAGCGCGCGCGACATGACCTTCATCTTCACGGGCAGCTTCGAACTCGACAAGATCAAGCCGCTGATCGCCAGCTATCTGGGCACCTTGCCCGTGGCCGAGGTGCCGCACGCCTACCGCGACGTGGGCATGCGCCCGGTGGCAGGGATCGTCAAGAAGGATATCTACATGGGCAGCGAGCCGAAGAGCACGATTTCCATCACCTTCAATGGCGACGCTGCGTATTCGGACGAGCAAAAACTGACCCTGCAGGCGCTGGGCGAGGTGCTGAACCTGAAAGTCATCGAAGTGCTGCGCGAAAAGATGAGCATGATCTATGGCGGCGGCTTTGAAACCACCATGGGCCAGCATCCGTATGGCCATTACTCGGTGGCGCTGAACTTGCCGACGGGGCCGGAAAACGTGGACAAGGTGATCGCCGCCGCCTTTGCCGAAATCAACAAGATGAAGGCCGAGGGGCCGTCCGTGGCCGACCTGGAAAAGGTCAAGCTGAACTGGATTACGCGCCAGCAGAAATCCTTGCGCGAAAACAACTACTGGATGAACCAACTGATGGGTTCGGTGACGCAGGGCCGCGATCCCGCGCAGATCCTGCGCTACGCGCAGCGCGTGCGGGCCATCACGCCGCAAGCCGTCAAGCAGGCGGCGCAGCGCTACCTGGACATGCACAACTACGTGCAGGTGGTGTTGTATCCGGAACGTAAAAAAGTTGCCTCCAAGTAAACTTAATTGTTGCATTGCAGGGGCAGCAGGGCGGCGAAGCTGTTAAACTGCTGCTGATGGATTTGATCGCAATTTAACAAGCAAGGAATGCACGATGGCTAAGAAAGAAGAACTCGATCCGGAAACCCTGGAATTGATCAACTGGTGTATCGAGGTTGAAGGCTTTCTGGTGGCCGGCGGCGCCACCATGGCGCAGGCGCAAGACCATATCGAAGAGCAGGTCGAGTGGTTTACCGACCAGTTCTACGACGGCTTGACGCCGGAAGAGGCGGCCAAGGAAGCCTTGGCCTGACCTGCAACAATGACTTACAGCGGGCGGTGCCTGCCGGGCACAGCCCGGTAGCGCCGTCCGTTTTGCTTTTCTGAAAAGATTTCCATCGGGCAATTGAATTTTCTATTGACTTCCAGGTAGCCATGACTCTCCGTTCGCGCATTCTTTTATTGTGTTTCAGCACTTTGCTGGGCATTGTCCTCATCGCCTCTTTTTCCCTGTATTCATTGCGCCAGACCATGATGGCCGAGAGGGTCGAGCAATTGACGGTGCTGGTGGAGCTGGCCAATGCCTCGGTGGAAAAGGCGTATGCGCTGGAACAGTCGGGCAAGCTCACGCGTGAGCAGGCTCAGCAGCAGGCCAAGCTGGCCATCGGCAGCTTCGCCAAGGACGAGATGTATTACTTTGTGCGCGATTTCAGTACCGACTTGCTGTATGTGCACCCGAATGCCTCGCGCATCGGCGTGTCGCAAAAGAATATGCAGCAGTCGGGCGACCGCTATCGCGCGGCCCTGGCCACCAGCCGCATCGGCCTGGTGCAGGCGGATGGCACGCGTCCCGGCGTGAAGGACCCGGTGGCGAAGATGTATGCCGTGGTGAAATTTGCGCCGTGGGACTGGCTGATCGGCACGGGCACCTACATCGATGACATCAACCACAAGTTCTGGGCTCAGGCCGGCGTGCTGCTGGCCATCGGCGGCGCGCTGATGCTGGTGGTGGGCGCCCTGGCGGCCTTGATGCTGCGCCGCATCCTGGGCCAGCTCGGTGGCGAACCCGACTATGCGGCGGCCATCGTGGCGCAAATCGCCAAGGGCGACCTGACCACGCAGATCGACACGCGCCCCGGCGATACGGACAGCCTGTTGATGGCGATCAAGGCCATGCGCGACAACCTGGCGCACCTGGTGAGCCAGGTGCGCAACGATGCCGATGCCATTTCCACGGCGTCGGGCGAGATTGCTTCGGGCAACCACGACCTGTCGGCGCGCACGGAGCAGCAGGCGGGATCCCTGGAAGAAACGGCCTCGACCATGGAAGAAATGACCTCCACCGTGCGCCAGAATGCGGACAATGCGCGCCAGGCCAACCAGCTGGCTATTTCTGCCTCGCAAGTGGCGACGCAGGCGGGCGGCGTGGTGAGCCAGGTGGTCGACACCATGGGCGCCATCAATGCCTCGTCGAAAAAGATCGGCGACATCATTGCCGTCATCGACGGCATCGCCTTCCAGACGAATATCCTGGCCTTGAATGCCGCCGTGGAAGCGTCGCGCGCGGGCGAGCAGGGCCGTGGCTTTGCCGTCGTCGCCAGTGAAGTGCGCAATCTGGCGCAACGCTCGGCTGCCGCTGCCAAGGAGATCAAGCAATTGATCGACAGTTCCGCCGAGCAAGTGGGCGCCGGTGAAAAACTGGTGGCGCTGGCGGGCGAGACGATGGAAAAAGTCGTTTCCAGCGTGCAGCATGTGACCGATATCGTGGCCGAGATTTCCTCGGCCAGCGCCGAGCAGAGCGCCGGCATCGAGCAGATCAACCAGGCCATCGTCGAGATGGATAACATGACGCAGCAAAACTCGGCCCTGGTCGAGCAGGCTTCGGCGGCGGCGCAAGCGATGAACGAGCAGGCGGCCGGGCTGGCGCAGATCGTCAGCGTGTTCAAGGTGGGCGCAGTGGCGCGGCAGGCCGCGGCACCCTCGCGCGCGGCACCGGCAGCGCAGCGCCGTCTGGCGCGCTAAGGCGTCGTCATAGCGGGAACTTATCGCCCAACCGTCTGTCAAACTATTCTTGGTCCTTAGCTGACGCATAGAAGAGGTAAGCATGACAGATGGTTTTTCCTATCAGGCGGCGTTTTCCCGCAACCTGGGCTGGGTCACGCAGGCGGAGCAGGACAGCTTGCGCGGCAAGCGCGTGGCCATTGCCGGCATGGGCGGCGTGGGCGGCGTGCATTTGCTGACCCTGGCGCGGCTGGGCATCGGCGCTTTTCACATCGCCGATTTCGACACTTTCGATATCGCCAACTTCAATCGCCAGGCCGGCGCCATGATGTCCACCGTGGGCCAGCCCAAGGTGGCCGTGCTGGCGCAGATGGCGCATGATATCAATCCCGAACTGGAGATTAAACAATTTCCTGACGGCATACACGACAGCAATCTGGCCGCGTTTTTTGCCGGTGTCGACCTGTATGTAGACGGCCTGGATTTCTTTGCCTTTCCCGCGCGCCAGTCCACCTTCGCCAGTTGCGCGCGCCTGGGCATCCCTGCCATCACGGCCGCGCCGCTGGGCATGGGCACGGCTGTGCTCAGTTTCATACCGGGCGGCATGACGTTCGAAGAGTATTTTGGCTGGGGCGACTTGCCTGAAGAAGAAAAAGCTTTGCGTTTTCTCGTCGGGCTGGCGCCGGCCGGCTTGCATGGCCCTTACCTGGTCGACCCGGCGGCCATCAACCTGAAGGAGCGGCGCGGGCCATCGACCATCATGGGTTGCCAGCTGTGCGCGGGCGCGGCCGCCACCGAGGCGCTGAAAATACTCTTGAAACGCGGCAAGGTCATGGCGGCGCCGCACGGCATGCATTTCGACGCCTACCGCAACAAGCTCGTGCATACCTGGCGTCCCGGTGGCCATCGTCATCCGCTGCAACGGCTGACGATGGCCGTCATCAAGCGGCGCCGCGCCGCGCAGGGGGCATGATGGCGCAAGCACCGCTGAGCGCGCAGATCGATCCTGTGCTGGAAAACATTCTCGACCAGGCGCGCTGGGCGCCCAGCGGCGACAATACGCAGCCGTGGCGCTTTGAAGTCGTGGCGCAGCGCCATGTCGTCGTGCATGGCTTCGATACGCGCAGCCATTGCGTGTACGACCTCGACGGCCATCCCAGCCAGCTATCGCTGGGCGCCTTGCTCGAAAGCATGGCACTGGCGGCCAGCAGCCATGGCTTGCGCATGGAAGCGCACCGGCACGGCGGCTTGCCCGATACCTTGCCCACGTTTGACGTGCACTTTATTGCCAGTCCCGGCATGCTGCCCGACCCGCTGGCGGCCTTCCTGCCGCAGCGCAGCGTGCAGCGGCGACGGCTCAGCACGCGCCACCTGCGCGCCAGCGAAAAGGCGGCGCTGGCGGCCAGCCTGCCGCCTGGCTACGGTGTGCAGTGGTTCGAAGGCTGGCGCGCGCGCCTGGCTTGCGCGCGCCTGATGTTCGACAATGCGAAGCTGCGCCTGACCATGCCCGAAGCGCACAAGGTACACCGCGACGTGATCGAATGGGGTGCGCGCTTCAGCAGTGACCGCATCCCGGAGCAGGCGCTGGGCGTCGACCCGATGACGGCGCGCCTGATGCGCTGGGTCATGCACAGCTGGCGCCGCGTGGATTTTTTCAATACCTGGCTGGGGGGCACCATCGCCCCGCGCCTGCAGATGGACTTGCTGCCGGGCCTGTATTGCGCTGCGCATTTCATACTGCTGGCCGATGCGCCGCCGCGCCATATCGACGATTACGTGGCGGCGGGCCGCGCCATGCAGCGCTTCTGGCTGACGGCCACGCAGCTGGGCCTGCAGTTGCAGCCGGAACTGACGCCGCTGATCTTCGCCCGTTATGTGCGCGAACGGCGGGCCTTTTCGCGCACCGACGGCATGCTGGCGCTGGCGCAGGAACTGGCGCGGCAATGCCAGGCCGTGCTGGGTGCGGTGGTATTCGAGCGGGCCGTGTTCCTGGGCCGCATCGGCGCCGGCCCGGCGGCCCAGGCGCGCTCCTTGCGCCGGCCGCTGCAAGACCTGATCGTGGCGCCGGCCAGGGGGGAGTGAGCATGCGTGAGATACAGCCCAGGGAGATCCTGTTTTTTCTATGTCTGCTGGCGTTGATCCTGGCGCTGGGCATCGCCAGCACGGCCTGGCTGCTGGGCGCGTTGCCGTTGGGGGACTTCCGCGGCGTGGCGCTGGTGAGCGCCGCCGTGCTGTTCAGTTACCTGTATGCGTTCGCCGTGTACCGCCTCTTCCTGCGCCTGCTGCCGCTGCGCGATGGCGCCGCCGCGCCCGGCTCGCGCGCGGAATTCGCTGTCAACGTCAACATCCTGTTTTACCTGTTGCTGTTCAATACCTTGATCCGCACGCATTTCTTGCCCTTGCCGCTGCTGCGCCTGGTGTACCTGGCGCTGGGCGCCCGGCTCGGGCGCAACACCTACAGCGCGGGAGCCCTGCTCGATCCCCCCTTGACCACGATCGGCAGCAATACCATCGTCGGCCATGACGCGGTGGTGTTCGCCCACGTGATCGAAGGCCAGCGGCTGGAGTTGAAGCGCGTGGAAATCGGCGACGGCGTGACCATCGGCGCGCACGCCGTGATCATGGCCGGCGCGCGCATCGGCGACGGTGCCATCATTTCCGTGGGCGCCGTACTAACCAAGGATAGCGTGGTGGGCGCCGGCGAAATCTGGGGCGGGATTCCCGCGCGCCTGTTGAAAAAAAGGGTGGCTAGCAGTGGTGGCGAATGAGGGCCAGTCCCAGCAAACCCAGTCCCAGCAAGGCCAGGGTGCCTGGCGCCGGTATCGGCGTTGTCTGTGGAGCGAAGATGAGGTCGACGCTGTTCTTGATGTCCAGGACCAGGGTGTAGTTGCCCGCCACCAGATTGTCGCTCAGCGCGCTGAAGCTGCCGTCGCAGCCCGTGCCGGTGCCGTTGCCCGTGGGCGCGCCGCAGCCGATGCGGTCGTAGGTGAACAGGCTGCCATTGGTCAGCGGTGTTTGCGCATAGCCCGTATTCAGGTTGGCCCCATCGGCCAGTTCTGTGCCGCCCAGGATGCCGGAACCGATGAGGCCGTCAGGTGTCCAGTTGAACACGATCTGGCCGCTGGCGTCGATGATGGAAAAGCTGAGCGTCATATTGGCCGTGACGGAGGAGCCCTTGCCGGCCGTGGCATCGAGATACAGTTGCATGAAGGGCGCGGCTTGGAAATTAAACGCAATGGTCGCCCCCGGTTCGCCGACGACAAGGTTGACGGCCATGGCCGTGGTGGAACCATTCCGTCCGGAGGCATCGGCGCTGCCCATGCCGGGCAGGAAGGCTTCGGCTGCGTTGGCCGTATTCGTACTGGTCGAGCCTGGCGGAAACGGGGGAATCTGCGAGCTGATGATCTGCGCTTCGCCGCGCGAGTAGGCGCTGCCGCCCATGCCTTGCCGTGAAAAATCATTTTCCCCCTTGCTGACGGCGCCAACGGTCGCTTGCGGCGCATCAATGATGTTGCTGCCGCCGCGGATGACGCTGCGGCCGTTGAGGGTGGCGGTGGTGCGCGATAAATCGACGTTGTTGAGCACGGTGATGGCGCCGCTGGGATTGCTGATCGTCAAGCCGAAGACGTTGTTGTATGAATAGCCGTAGGCGCTTGCGCCGGCGCCGGCGCTGGCGCCCAGCAGCAGCAGGGCCAGCATGGTCGCCGGCAGGCGTGTGCGGGAAAATACGCTCATGTGGAGTCCTTGGCTCATGCTCCGGGTGGTGGTGGTCGTCAAGAAAACCGACAGAAAAAAGGCGAGGAAACGTCGCTCGCCTGTCAACGTCTCCGTTGTCTCTATCCGGCGGCCATTTTCCGGCGGCTGGCATAGCCAAGGCCCGCCAGGCCCAGGCCCAGCAGGGCCAGGGTGCCGGGTTCTGGCGTCGCCGCCTGTTTGACCAAGTCCACGCTCTCCACGGCATTCAAGGTCAAGGTGTAGTTGCCGGCCAGCAGGGTATTGGTTAGTGCGCCATAGGCGCCGCCGCAGGTCGTGCCCACGCCTGTGCCCGTGGGCGTGCCGCAACCGCTGGGATCGTAGGTAAGCAGATTGCCACGCGTCAGGTAGGTGGTCCCCAGGTTGGTGTTCAGGTTAGCCGCATCGGCCGATTCCGTGCCGCCTACGATGCCGGAACCGATCACGCCGTCGGGCGCCCAGTTGAACACGATGGCGCCGGCGGCGTCGGTGATGGTGAACGTGACCGCCAGGTTGGCGGTGGCGGTCGACTGCAGGCCGACATCGTTGTTCAGAAATACCTGCATGAAAGGCGAGGCCAGGAAATCGAAACTCAGGGTGGCCGTTGGTGAGCCAACCACGAAATTGACCGAGAACCCTGTGGCCGATCCATTGCGGCCCGATGCGTCGGCCGTGCCCGGACCATCCAGGTGGGCTTCGGCCACGTTGACGGCCTGGGTCGAGGTGGCGCCAGGCGGGAACGAGGGGAACTGCGTGCTGACGATCTGCGCGTCGCCGCGCGAGAACGTGCCGAGCGGGCCTTGTTGCGTGAAGTTGTTTTCACCCTTGGTCACGGCGCCGACGGCGGAACGGGGCGCATCGATTGAACCCGCGCCGCCATTGATCACGCTCACGTTATTGAGGGTCGCCGTGCTGCGCGAGATCGTGGTGCTGTTTGCCAAGGTGATCACGCCGGTCGGGTTGTTGATTGTCAAGCCGAAGATGTTGTTGTAGGAATAGCCATAAGCACCTGCGTGGGCGCTACCGGCGGCGCACAGCATGGCCAGCGCCGCTGCGGCCGGGATCAGCTTCAGTTGGGACAGTTTCATTTGGGTTACCTCACGTCACGTGGATGGATGGATGTCTTGCCTGAGTCCTGTGGGCAGGTGCTCATGGCCACTACTAAGCGACTTCCATGCCAACGCTGGCATCCCTTTATGAATCAATAACTTGGATGGATTTTGTTGACTCCTGGCAGCTGCCGTCAGGCACGCTGTAAGAAAAACCGACGCCGTGGCTTCAAGGCTGGCTGTCGCCGTGGGGAGATGGCGAGAACAGGGTCTGCATGCCTGCCTGCAAGCGTTTTTCCGGCACATAGGCCTGGAATGCGGCGGCCAGCTGCCGCGCGGCCAGCCTTGCCCGGCTATCGTCCAGCAAGCGCGTGGCCGCATGGCGCAAGGCGGTTTCCCGGAAGCGGTCGGCGCGCAGCAGGAGTCCGGCGCCAGCGCCAACGATGGCATGCATGTTCAGGAATTGGTCGAGGTTGCTGGCAATGCCGATGACGGGCACGCCCGCCGTCAGCGCCTGCTGGCTGGTGGGGCTGCCGCCATTGCAGATCACCAGGCTGGCGCGCCGCGCGGCGGCATCGCCGGGCAAGAATGGCGCGACAAAGGCATTCGGCGGCACGGTATCGATGCGGATCGTGCCGGCGGTGGCCGCCAGCACGATGACGGGCAGGGGCGCCAGCGCGCGCAGCACGCGCGGCAGCAATTGCCCCTGGCCGGAGCTACCCAAGGTGACATAGATGATGGGCCGTCCGGTGCTCAGTTCCGGACGCTGCCACCAGTCCGGTAAGTCGAGCGGCGGCGCCCAGATGATGGCGCCCAGGTAGTCGTGCGTGGGTGGCATGGCCTGCGGCGGGAACAGTTGCGGAATATCCGCGTATAGGGTGCGGTCGGCATCCGTATAGATGCGCCGCAGGTCGCTGCCCAGCGATGGCAGGCCATGGCGGCGGCGCACGCGGTTCAGGGGCACGGCATGCGAGGCGAAGGCCAGCGGGCGGATCAAGCGGAACAGGGGGTGGGCCAGCCAGATGGGCAGCATGCCTGTCAGGGGCAGGCTGGGTACCGTGTAGTGCTGGCGCACGTAGGGACTCCAGTAGGCATTGCTGATGGTGATGTAGGGAATGTGCTGCAGGCGCGCGCTGACCGACAGCGACAGGCGAAAGTCGCCGATCACCAGATCGGGCTGGACGGCATTAAGCAGGCGCAAGTCGTCTTCCACATACGCGTGCAGGGTGCTTTCCGTGTAGACGGGCTTGCCGTGGGCCAGCGCGTGCAGGAATTGCAGCGATGAAATACTATCGATGCGCCAGCGCCGGAAGGGGGCTTGCTTGAAACAAAAGTCATAGCCATCGGCGCAGGCAAAATGCACCTCATATTCTTCCTCGTCCAAGCCTTGGGCCAGGCTCAGGGGGCGGCCGACATGGGCCAGGGTCACTGCCTCGGCCATAAAGAGTATTTTCTTGCGCGCCATGGGGATCGCTTGCACTCGCATGAGGAGGTACCTGCCAGGTTGGAGTGGCGTCACGCCATTTAGTTCCCGCAGTTGTTTGCCACTTGCGGGCGCCAGGATTTGGCCGTATCGGCTACAGTGGGGTAAAGGAGGTCACCATGCAAGCACAATCCCGTCATGCCCCGCTGCGTGCGCACAGCACGCCCGAACCTGATATGCCGCCACCACCAGAAGGCGATCCCCTCACGCCGCCGCCAGAACAGCCGCCCCATATCGACCCCGTGCCGGTCGAGGAGCCGACGCCGCCACCACCGCCCGTGAAAATGCATTGACCGGGTCGCGGTGCGTGGCGAGTCGTTCGCGGCCCACGGCCATGGCGCAGGACGCTCCCGTCATGGCGGGGAGGGGAGGCGCGCGCCATGTTTATTTCCAATCGGAAATGGACTGCGCGATGGCCGCCAGCGCCACGCCATTTAAACAACAAAAATGCCAATAAACGTTGCCGAGTGGATACAAATCAAGCGCTAACTGCTGTGTGTCATGCGGCCGTCACGATTCTGTTCTTATAATAAGACATCATAAAAATTCTTGTACAGGAGACCATCATGGGCAATTCCTTGCATAACAAAATCTACCTGGGCCGGCGCCCTGTGATCACCAGTAAAAACCTCGCAGCGCTGGCCCTGGCGGGCGCCGTGGCCGGTTGCGGCCTGGCGTGGCTGCTGCTGCGCACCTACAAATAAGCGCGCTCCACGTGCATTCTCAGCACGCCGTCCGTGGGGCGGGCGGCGACTCAATCACGTTGCCTGTTGCCGATGCGCAGCGGGGCGCGTACCATGGGGGCCGAACACCTGGCCTTTTATGGAAAAGTAATGAAGAACGAGAAATTAACAACCGATGAATATGACGCGCTGGAGCAAGTGGCGCGCGGTATCAAGACCGAGCGTCCCAGTGCTTGCGTTGCCCGCAATGCCAAGCGCCTGTCCGGCCTGAAGCTGCTCAGCTACGCCCGTGATGGCCGCCTGTCCATCACCGAGAAAGCACAACAATTGCTGTTCCTGCGCCGCTGCATCACGGGTTTGCGCGCCGTCGCCGCCGATCCGCTGACCAAGCTGGACACGGAGGTGGCCTATTTCCTGGGCAAGAAAGCCCACATCGTGGCGCGCGCCGAAGGCGAGGGGCACGACATTTCCGACAAGGGCCGCGACTCGCTGGCCGACATCGACACTCTGGGCCTGTAAGGTCTACACCGGCCCCTGGGGCCGGTTTTCACATCCCCACTCTTTTTCTTATTTCCCCTTTGGAGAACACTTTGGACAGCGCGATGAACTGGTCGGCCCACGAACTGACGATGACGGTCTTGATGACGCCTGATATGGCCAACTTTTCCGGCAACGTGCACGGTGGCACCATCCTGAAATATCTCGATAGCGTCGCCTACGCCTGCGCCAGCCGCTATTCGGGCAGCTATGTGGTGACCCTGTCCGTGGACCAGGTGATGTTCTTGCAGCCGATACACGTGGGTGAGCTGGTGACATTCCTCGCCTCGATCAATTACACGGGCACGACCTCGATGGAAGTGGGCATCCGCGTGGTGACGGAAAACATTCAGCAGCGCCTGGTGCGCCACGCCAACAGCTGCTATTTCACGATGGTGGCCGTGGATGCCAACCGCAAGCCGGTGGCCGTGCCGCCGCTGGTGCTGGAAACGCCGGAGCAGAAAGTGCGTTTCGAACAAGCCAAGCTGCGCAAGCTGTCGCGCCAGAAGGTGTCGAAGAAGTAACTGCACCGGGCATAAAAAAACGGCCACCAGAGTGATCTGGTCGCCGTTTTTATTGCCTACCGCCTGCGCCGTGATTAACGGTCGCCGTAGCTGCGGCGTGCGCCGTCGGTGCTGCGCGGGTTGGAACCCTTGTAGCCGCCGCCCGTGCTAGGTGCGCCGTCTTTGCGTGGTGCGCCTGGCTTGCTGAACGTGCGTTGCGCTGGCTTCGCGCCGCCACGGTTGTCGCCTGGTTTCCAGCCGCCTGGACGGGCGCTCGAACGCGGTGCCGACGCCGTTTTCTTAGGCTCGAAACCTTCGATGACATTGACCGGGATCAATTGCTTGGTGAAGCGTTCGATGCGTTTGACATTCATGCCTTCAGCGTGGTTCACCAGCGAGATGGCCAGGCCATTGCGGCCAGCGCGGCCGGTACGGCCGATGCGGTGGACGTAGTCTTCCGGGAACTTCGGCAGATCGTAGTTGAACACGTGGGTGATCGTTGGCACGTCGATACCGCGGGCGGCAACGTCGGTGGCGACCAGCACTTTGACCTGGCCGCGGCGCATGCCGTCCAGGGTGCGGTTACGCGCGCCCTGATGCATGTCGCCGTGCAAGGCGGCAGCCGAGAAGCCGGCGATGTTCAGGCGGTCGGCGATGGTGTCGGCGTCACGCTTGGTGGCGGTAAACACAACAGCCTGGTCCAGCGTTTCGTCGCGCAGCAGGTGGTCCAGCAGGCGATTCTTGTGCGACAGATCGTCGACGAAGTGGACGCGCTGGGTGATGTTTTCATGCTTGTTCGACGAACCGGCGATCTGGATGACCAGCGGGTTTTTCGTGATGCGGCGGGCCATGTTGCCGACCACGCCGTCCAGCGTTGCCGAGAACAACATGGTTTGACGGCCTTCTGGCGTCGCGGCCACGATTTTTTCGATGTCGTCGATGAAACCCATGTCCAGCATGCGGTCGGCTTCGTCCAGCACCAGGATTTCCAGTTGCGAGAAGTCGATCTTGCCCGAGTCCATGTGGTCGATCAGGCGGCCTGGGGTGGCGACCAGGATTTCAGGATTCTTGGCCAACAATTGCATCTGTTTAGGGTAAGGCATGCCACCCAGAATCGACACAGCCTTGATGCGGCGGATGCCGGTGCTGTACTTGTCGGTATTGGTGGTGACTTGCAGTGCCAGTTCGCGCGTTGGCGTCAGCACCAGCATTTTTGGCTGGGCAGCCTTGAAACGTGGACGCTCGCCACGGGCGCGCGATGCTTGCATTTCCTGGTTTGGCGTCTTGCCGGCGGCGCTTTGTTCGGCGATGGCCAGTTTGTGCAGCGACGGCAGCATGAAAGCTGCGGTCTTGCCCGAACCGGTCTGCGACGAGACCAGCAGGTCACGGCCTTCGATCGCGGCTGGAATCGCTTGCAACTGTACCGCGGTTGGCGCGGTGTAGCCCGATTCGGTCAGAGCGGCGATGATGGACGGATGCAGGCCTAAGGATTCAAATGTCATTCTTTTCTTTCGTAAAAATCAGCGTTCTTGCAAAAAGCAGAACGCAAAATAGCAACGCCAACCAAAACGAAATGACTCAACTAGAAAGAAATTTCGGCACAAAAGCTTTGCGCCGGGACGGTGTCAGGTGCGACACACAAGGCGGGAGGGCTTTATAAGCGGCATCCTGTGGATGCGCTAAGGCTTGCGAAGCTGCTAAGTTTGTAATTGCATACTGCGGTGTTGCCATCGCTTCAAGCGAACATATTGCAGCGCACAACGACACTATACCGTATTTGCCGTCGTTTTGCACGGCCTAAATGGGAAGAAACGCCAGTCCTACCACGTTTTGAACATGTTTCCTATGTGGAATGAGTAAGATTACGTAGCTTTCCGCCAGTCCGGCAAGCATGGTGGCGATGTCGTCGGGCAACGGGGGCGCCTGTGCCAGTATTGCTTCATCCGTTGATGCAGGGTGTGCCGGGACAGGCCCCGCACTTGCGCCACATTCCTGTCACTCGACTTCGGGATTAACGGCCATCACTTGCGAAAAGCCGCCATCGACGTAGCTAATCTCGCCCGTGATACCCGAGGCCAGGTCGGACAGCAAAAAGGCGGCCGTGTTGCCCACTTCTTCAATGGTAACGTTGCGCCGCAGCGGGGCGTGCTCGGCCACAAAGCCCAGGAGCTTGCTGAAATCCTTGATGCCGGAGGCGGCCAGGGTCTTGATGGGGCCGGCCGAGATGCCGTTGGCGCGGATGCCGCGCGGACCCAGCGATTCGGCCAGGTAGCGCACGGACGCTTCCAGCGACGCCTTGGCCAGGCCCATGGTGTTGTAGTAGGGCACGGCGCGCACGGCGCCCAGGTAGCTCAGGGTCAGGACCGAGGCACCCGGATGCAGCAGGGGCAGGGCCGCCTTGGCCATGGCAGGGAAGCTGTAGGCGGAAATGTCGTGCGCGATGTGGAAGCTGTCGCGCGACAGGCCGTCGAGGAAGTCGCCGGCGATCGCTTCGCGCGGCGCGAAACCGATGGCGTGCACGAGGCCGTCGAGGTGTTCCCAGTGGCGCGCCAGGTCGCTGAAGATGGCGCTGATCTGTTCATCGCTGGAAACGTCGCAGTCAAACACCAGTTCGCTGCCGAATTCGGCGGCAAACTCCGTGATGCGCTCCTTGAAGCGCTCGCCTACATAGGTGAAGGCGAGGGTGGCGCCTTCGCGGTGGCAAGCCTTGGCGATGCCATAGGCGATGGAGCGGTTGGACAGCAGGCCCGTGATGAGGATTTTTTTGCCTTGCAAGAAAGCCATGACGACTCCTGTCTGGGTGGGTGGACGGGGTGGGCGTATGTACAAGCGGCCGCGACAGCAAAGCTGTGGCGGCCGGTGGTGTGTCTCAGAAGGACCAGGCGATCAGTGACGCGCTTTTGCCCGGCTATTGCCGCCGCCGCGCTGGATGCGCGGTTTCACCAGAGAAATTGGCGCAGTTTGCACCTTGCCGCCCTTGGCGACGCGGCGCAGTGCTTTGGCGGCCCGTTCCGGACGGTCCGCTTCCAGCAGCATGGTGGCGCTATCGGCAATTTCTTGGGTGATATCCTTGTTCATCGTGGCCGAGGTTTTCGGCACGAGGATGGTGGAGCCGGCGCGCAGGCTGGTGCGTTGGGGAATGTTGTTGGCCTGACGCAGCACGTCGGCCGTGGTGCCGAATTTCGACGCCAGGGTTTCGATGCGTTCGCGCGCATTGGTGATCTTGTGCGTGGTCCAGCTCGACAAGGCATGGCCCCATTGCGCCAGATTGGTGGTGAACTTGGCGGCGTTTTCCTGCGGCAACAAAATCTTGGTCTTTTCGCCGCCGATGATGACGGGGCGGTTAAATTGCGGATTCAAGGCCTTGAATTCATCCATCGACAGTTCGGCCAGCTGGGCGGCGACGGTGATGTCGATGTCGCTGGTCTTGTCGATGGCCGTGAAATAGGGCTGGTTGTCGACCACGGGCAGGGTCAGGCCGAACTGGGCCGGATTGGCGATGATGTTTTTCACCGCTTGCAGCTTGGGCACGTAATTGCGCGTTTCGGCCGGCATCAGGTCGGCCAGGCTTTCGAAATCGGTGGGCTTGCCCAGCGCCTGGTTTTTCTTGATGGCGCGCTGCACCGAGCCTTCGCCCCAGTTATAGGCGGCCAATGCCAGTTGCCAGTCGCCAAACATGTCATACAGGCGCTGCAGATACGTCAGGGCCGCGTCGGTCGAGGCCAGCACGCCGCGGCGCTCGTCCTTGAACATATTTTGCTTGAGGTTGAAATCACGCCCCGTGGCTGGCACGAATTGCCACATGCCGGCCGCATTGGCGCTGGAGAACGCTTGCGGGTTGAAGGCGGACTCGATGAACGGCAACAAGGCCAGTTCCGTCGGCATGCCGCGTTTTTCCAGTTCCTGCACCACGTGGAAGATATAGCGCGAGGCGCGCGCCGTCGTGCGGGCGATGTAGTCGGGGCGGGTGGCATACCAGTTGACGTGGTTGGCCACCAGCTGGTTGTTGATGTCGGGAATCGCATAGCCGCTGCGGATGCGGCCCCAGACGTCGGCTTCGCGCAGCGGATCGGAATTGTCGCTGAGGTTTTTCAGCAGACGATCGGTCTTTTGCAGGCGGTTGTCGAGGGTGGGGAGTTTCGCCGTGACCTGGGCGGTCATCGGGATCAGGGCCGGTGCGGTGGCGGCGGCGACTGGCGCGTTATCGCTCTCAACACCGGCTTCGTACGCCTGGCTGAGGGCGGGCGCAAGCGCCAGGGCCAACGCCGCCAGGACGGTAGATGTAAAGGAGTTTTCGTGCATAGTGTTCCATTGTTGTCGTCGGAGAAACATCGGACAGACCCATGATCAAGCTGCGAGTGTACGTATATCCACATGCAGGAGTCAAGAATTATGTCAGCATGATGACAGGAAATACGCGGCAATCAGTAGCAATAAGTGGGAAGCGACTGGGTCTCCATTCGTAAATGCTGTCATTATTGCAAATTTAATTTGCCCGATGCGTGATTCGGCCGCTGTTATAGCATACATGGCGACGACGATGGCGCAAGCTTGGCAGCCGTCCAGTATGAGACTGCGCAAAGAGTGCGTACAATTTGGCTTTGGCCGGCCATTCAGCTGCCGGCCGCCTTATTAATAGAGAGTCATGCATATGAACACCCCGCCGCGCCACGACGACGATAACGCCGTCATCATCGCCAATACCGTTGCCTGGCTGGAAAAGGCCGTGATCGGCCTGAACCTGTGCCCGTTCGCCAAGGCCGTGCACGTCAAGAAGCAGATCCGCTACGTGGTGTGCGAATCGGGCAATCCGGAAGATTTGCTGGCGATGCTGATGGACGAGCTGCAAACGCTGGCCGACACGGACCCCGAGCAGATCGACACGACCTTGCTGATCCATCCGTACACCTTGAACGATTTCCTCGACTACAACGAGTTTCTCGATGTGGCCGACGCGGCCGTGGAAGACATGCACCTGGCCGGCGAACTGCAAGTGGCCAGTTTCCACCCGAACTACCAGTTTGCCGAGACGTTCGAAGACGACATCAGCAATTACACCAACCGTTCGCCCTACCCGACCCTGCACCTGCTGCGCGAAGACAGCATAGAGCGCGCCGTCGAGGCATTCCCGGAAGCGTCGGAAATCTTTGACAAGAATATCGCCACCCTGGAAGCGCTGGGTGTCGAAGGCTGGGAAAAGCTCGGCTTGCCGAAGGTGTCCTGATGGCGGAACAGGAACTGCCGCCGCGTCCAGACACGCCCTGCGTGGCCGTCTGCTCGACGACGTTCGATGAAATCTGCCGCGGCTGCGGCCGCACGGTGGTGGAAGTGGCCCACTGGGTGTCGATGACGGATGAAGAGAAGGAAGTGGTATGGGTGCGGATTCTTTCTCAAGGGTATCCGCGCCGGAATACTTAAGTAACCCAATGCAACTGCCGGGGTCGGACCTTCAAGGTCCGACCCCGGTACTTTAGGGGGTAACGATTAATAGCTGCCGATGAAATCCTTCTTGCCCACTTCGATGCCATTGTGGCGCAGGATGTCGTAGGCCGTCGTCGCGTGGAAGAAAAAGTGCGGCAGCGCGTAGTGGAACAGATACGTCTGGCCCGTGAAGTGCTTGGTCTTTTCGCCGCTGCCGGTGGTGATGGCGCGCGTTTCGCTGCCGGCTATGTCCGCTTGCGGCAGGCTTTCCAGGAAGGCGATGGTTTTCACGATGCGCGCTTTCAACTCTGCAAAGCTCTGTTCGCTGTCTTCATACGGTGGCACGGCCACGCCGGCCAGGCGCGCGCCGCAGCCCTTGGCGAAGTCGGTGGCGATCTGGATCTGGCGCACGAAGGGCAGCATGTCCGGGAACAAGCGGAATTGCAGCAGGGCGTTCGGGTCGATTTTCTTGTCTTGCGCCTGCGTTTCGGCCTTGTCCAGGATGGCGGCCAGGCTGCCCAGGATCTGTTTGAAGACGGGGATGGAAGCGGAGTAGATGGAGAAGGTCATGGTGGTTCCTCTAGGTAAAGTGGCGCGATGATAGCAAGCTGCGCGCTTTTCTGCTGGCGCTGGCCGGGCGCGCCAGCCCGCGTGTGGTTTTTCAACCCTGTCTATATGGCATGACGTGGCCGCTGGCGCGTGTTTATTGGTGACTTCCCCCGCTTTTTCCATGCATAATTGCTCCTGAAAAAGTTTCTTCCCGCCTTATCACCCGGATTGCCCTGTAAAGTTCCATGATTGCCTGCCTGATCCCTATCGCCCTGTTGCCGCATGTTTAATTCGCCCTATCAGCGCCTGCGCGCCAGCCTGCGCGTGCTGTACGGCTCGTCGATCTATGGCGCCTTGTTGCTGGTGGTGTTTGGCGGCCTGGTCGTTCCCGCCATTTTCGGCAGCTACCTGCTGGTCGGCGTGCATGAACGCCAGTCGGCGCGCACCAGCCTGAACGAAGCCTTGCAGCGCAATGCCGACATCCTGGCGCTGGGCATGCAGGAATCGCTGTGGAACATGAATGCGGAATCGGCCCATTCGCTGGTCGAGTCGGTGATGCGCGACCGCGCCGTGCTGCTGGTGAAGGTGCAGGGGCAGGGTGATACGGAATTCATCAGCCTGCAGGCGCCGCAGCGGCCCGTGGGTAATCTGTATCGCGCCGAGCGCGACATCCTCGTGCGCGGCGAACGCATCGGCCACATCGTCGTCGAGATGGACGATGCGCGCAGCCAGCAGGAGCTGCGCGAAAAGCAGATGTCCTACATTTTCGTGTTGGGCGCGCAGCTGGCCGTGTCGATGGCGCTGATCGTGCTGTTCCTGAACCGCCGCCTGTTGAAACCTCTGCGCCGCCTGACGGGCTTTTCCGACCGCCTGTCACACGGCGATTTCGATACGCCGCTGGCCTCGCACAGCAATGACGAACTGGGACGCCTGACGGCCCAGCTCGAGCAAATGCGCGCGGCCATCCGCCAGCTGTTCGAAGATGTGGGTCAGCGCGAAGAGCGTTTCCGCAGCATCGTCACGCAGGTGCCGGGCGCCGTCTTCCGCTATCGGCCCGACGGCCCCATCGATTTTGTCAGCGATGCCATCGAGGACATCGCCGGCTATTCGGCGCGCCAGTTCATGCGCGGCACTACGCATGCCTGGGTTGACCTGATCTGCCCGGAAGACCGCCGCGAACACCGCCGCGGCGTGCGCCAGGCGGTGCTAGAGGTGCGCCCGTATGCACTGGAATACCGCATCATCGACGCTTTCGGCATCGAGCGCTGGGTGGCGGAGAATGGCCAGCCGCAGGCGGGCGAGCAGGGCGTCACCTGGGTTGACGGCATCATTGCCGACATCAGCCAGCGCAAGCACCACGAGATGCGCATCGAGGCGCTGCTGACGGAGCAAAGCGCGATACTGGACAACGTGATGTTCGGCGTGATGTTCGTGCGCCACCGGCGCATCATTTCCGTCAATCGCCGTTGCGAGGAACTGTTTGGCTATGGCCACGCCGAGATGACGGGCAGTTCGACCGCCATCGTGTTCATGACGTCGTATGACTTCGAGGAAGCGGGCGAGCGCCAGTATCCGGCGCTGGCGAGCGGTGGCGATTTCAGCGAGGAGCGCCAATACAAGCGCCGCGATGGGAGCCTGTTCTGGGCGCTGGTCAGCGGCTGCGCGCTCGATCCGCTGCGCCCCAACGAAGGCAGCATCTGGGTGTATGCCGATATCACGGCGCGCAAGGAAGCGGAAGAAAAGCTGCGCCTGTCGGCCACCGTGCTGGAATACATCGCCGATGGCGTGATGGTCGTCGACGCGCATGGCATCATCGTCACCGTCAATCCCGCCTTTACGCAGATCACCGGCTATACCGAGGCCGAGGCGGTGGGCCGGCATTCATCGCTGAACCGCTCGGCGCGCCACGACGCGGCGTTTTACGAGGTCATGTGGCACGAACTGAAGGCCAGCGGTTTCTGGCGCGGTGAAATCTGGCACCAACGCAAGAACGGTGAAATTTACCTGGAATGGCTGACCATCAGCGCCGTGCGCGACGCGCGCGCCGACACCATGCATTACGTGGGCGTGTTCAGCGACATCACCTTGATCAAGGAGTCGCAGGAAAAGCTCGACCACATGGCCCACCACGACCCGTTGACGACGCTGCCGAACCGTCTGCTGTTCCACGACCGCCTGCAGCACGCCCTGCTGCGCGCCGCGCGCGACCAGGAGCAACTGGCCGTGTTGTTCATCGACCTGGACCGCTTCAAGAACGTCAACGACACCCTGGGCCACCATGTCGGCGATGAATTGCTGCAAAAGGTGGCCAGCCAACTGGCTACCCGACTGCGCGAAGGCGACACGCTGGCGCGCCTGGGCGGCGACGAGTTCATCGTGCTGCTCGAGCGCATCGACGGCGAATACGGCGCCACGCAGGTGGCGGAAAAGCTGATGACCATGTTCGACCAGCCGTTTACGGTGGCCGGCCATGAATTGTTCGTCACCTGCAGCGTGGGTATCAGCCTGTATCCCGATGATGCGCTGGACTTGAACATGCTGATCCGCAATGCCGACGTGGCCATGTACCAGGCCAAGGCGCGCGGGCGCAATGGCTACCGCTTCTATGCGCCGTCGATGACGGGCGAGGGTGTCGAGCGCCTGCGCCTGGAAACCTTTTTGCGCCGCTCGATCGAGAAAAACGAGGTGTTCCTGAATTACCAGCCGCAGGTGGAAATCGACACGGGCCGCCTGGTCGGCGTCGAGGCGCTGGTGCGCTGGAACCACCCGGAACTGGGCCTGGTGCCGCCGGTGCGTTTCATCCCGCTAGCCGAAGACAGCGGTTTCATCAACCAGCTGGGCAAATGGGTGCTCGACGAAGCGTGCCGCCAGATGATGCGCTGGCAGGCGCAGGGCTTGCACGTGCCGAAGATGGCCGTCAACCTGTCGGTGAAACAGTTCGAGCGGGGCAGCATCGCCGGCATGGTGGCCGATATCTTGCAGGAAACGGGGCTGGAGCCGCAGCGTTTGCAGCTGGAAGTGACGGAATCGGTCATCATGAACACGGACGACGCCCTCGGTTTCATCAATGATTTGCATGCCATCGGCGTGGGCCTGGCCATCGACGATTTTGGCACCGGTTATTCTTCGCTCGCGTATCTGAAACAGTTGCCCGTGCAGACCCTGAAGATCGACCGCTCCTTCATCAAGGATATCTCGACGGACGTGAACGACGAAGCGATTGCGATTGCCATCATCCAGCTTGGCAAGAGCATGCACTTGTCGGTGATTGCCGAAGGCGTGGAGACGCAAGAGCAGGCCGCCTTCCTGCTGCGCCATGGCTGCAAGCTGGCGCAAGGATATTTTTATAGCCGTCCGCTACTGGCACAGGATATGCTGGAGCGCTGGATCGATCACTCACCACTCTAAAGGACAACCCATGGCCGCACAATCTTCCCCGTCGCGCCGCCGTTTCCTGCTCGGCGGCCTGGGTCTCGGCGTGGCCGGCGTGGGCGCCCTGGTGCTGGGCTGGGGCGTGCTGCCGCCGCGCCAGCGCCTGCACGGCAGCGCGCCGCTGCCGCTCCAGGATGGCGCCGTGGCGCTGAATGGCTGGCTGGCCATCGGCGCGGATGGCATGGTGATCCTGGCCATGCCGCGCAGCGAGATGGGGCAGGGCGTGCACACGGCCTTGCCCATGCTGGTGGCCGAGGAACTCGACGTGCCTTTGAACAGCGTCAAGCTGATCCAGGGGCCCATGGATAAAATCTTCGGCAATGTGGCCATGCTCAAGGATAGCCTGCCGTTCCACCCGGACGACCAGGGCCGCCTGAAGACGCTGGCCCAGTGGACCGTGGCCAAGGCGGCGCGCGAACTGGGCGTGATCGTCACGGGCGGTTCGTCCAGCGTGAAGGATGGCTGGGGCCCCATGCGCGAGGCGGGGGCGTCGGCGCGCGCCATGCTGCTGAAAGCTGCCGCCGCGCAGTGGCAAGTGCCGGCCGCGCAATGCCGCACGCAGGATGGCACCGTGATCCACCCCGATGGCCGGCGCGCCAGCTACGCCAGCCTGGCGCAGCGCGCCGCCGCCATCGACCCGGGCACGCCCGTGCTGAAACTGCCCCAGGATTTCAAACTGATCGGCCAGCCGGCGCCGCGCCGCGACACGCCGTCCAAAGTGAATGGCAGCGCGCGGTTCGGCATCGATGCGCGCCCGCCCGGCATGCTGTACGCGGCCCTGCATTTGCCGCCGCGCCTGGGCGATACCTTGGCCGCATTCGATGCAGCACCCATCCTGGCCTTGCCGGGCGTGATAAAAGTGCTGGACCTGACGCCGCAGCTGGCTCAGCGCAGCGTCTCTTGTGCCGCCGTGGTGGCCGACACCTGGTGGCACGCCAAACAGGCGGCGGCCGCCTTGCCGACGCAGTGGAAGGCTGACCCGCAAGCGAAGCTGTCCAGCGCCGGCGTGTATGCGGAGTTTGCCCGCCTGTTGGATAGCGAGGCGGGCCATGCCTACCACGCCAGCGGCGAGGTGGAGGGCAAGGCTGTGCAGGCTTTGCGCAGCGTCAAGGCTGAATACCGCGCGCCGTTCCTGGCGCACGCGGCCATGGAACCCGTCAACTGCACCGCGCAGGTCAAAGATGGCAAGGTGATGCTGTGGGTCTCGACGCAGGCGCCCGGCATCGCCGTCGACGTGGCGGCGAAAGTGGCCGGCGTCGACGCGAAGGACGTGGTCATCGAGGTGCTGCTGCTCGGCGGCGGTTTCGGCCGCCGTCTGGAAGTGGACATGGTGGCGCAAGCCGTGGCCATTGCGCTGCAGTGCGACGGCGCACCGGTGCAGCTGGTGTGGACGCGAGAGCAGGACATACAGCACGATATGTACCGTCCCGCCGCGCTGGCGCGTTTTGCGGCACGCCTCGATGAGCACGGCCGCATCGCGTCCTGGGACAATAAATCCGTCAGCGGTTCCATCACGCATCAGTTTCTGCAGCGCAATTTTGGCTTGCCCGGCGCGGGGCCGGACAAGACCACGGCCGAAGGCGAATTCGACATGCCGTATGAAATTGCCAACCAGCGCATCGCCCACGTAATCGCCGATAGCGTTGTTCCCATCGGCTACTGGCGCTCGGTGGGGCATTCGCACAACGCATTCTTCAAGGAAAGTTTTATCGATGAGCTGGCGCATGCGGCGGGGCAGGATGGCATCGTTTTCCGCCGCGCCATGTTATTGAAACATCCGCGTCACCTGGCCGTGCTCGATGCGGCGGTGGCCAAGGCGGGCACTCCTCCGCCCGGCCATGCGCATGGCGTGGCCTTGCACCAGTCGTTCGGCAGCATCGTGGCGCAAGTGGCGCAAGTGTCCGTGGAAAATGGCGAGATCCGCGTGCAGCGCGTGGTGTGCGCCATCGATTGCGGCATCGCCGTCAATCCGAACATCATCGCCCAGCAGATGGAGTCGGCCGTGCTGTTCGGCCTGTCGGCGGCGCTGGGCGGCGAGATTACCTTCAAAGATGGCAAAGTGGAGCAGAGCAATTTCCACGACTATCCCGTGCTGCGCATGGGGCAAACGCCCGAGGTGGTAAGCATCATCATCGCCAGCGCCGAGCATCCCGAAGGCGTGGGCGAACCGGGCACGCCGCCCATCGCGCCGGCCGTGGCCAACGCCGTATTCAGCTTGACGGGGAAACGGCTGCGCAGCCTGCCGCTGCGTCTCGCTTGAGGTGGCTCAGGCCAGGGTGGCGGCCAGTAATTGACGCAAATTGCAATCGCGCTGCCAGTCGCGTCGCTCCTGCGTGCTGCCGGCCAGCGCCGCCAGTTCATCCCCGCTGAGCGCCTGCTGCGCCTGCACCATGCGGTGCGCCAGGCCGCCGTCGGGCAGCACGGTGCCGAAGAAGGCCACGTTGTCATCGCGCTGTATCAGCAGGGTGGGAAAGTTGTCGATATCGAGGTCGCCCACCACGTCGGCCTGGTCTTCGATGTCGATCCAGATGAAGACGGTATCCGGATGGCGCGCGGCCAGTTCCTCGAACGTGGCGCGGTAGCTGCCACAGGTGCCGCACCACAGCGCACACAGGCAGGCCACCGTCCAGTGCGGGCCGGCCAGGGCTGCCGCGACGTCGGCGCGGTTATCGGTCGTGAGGGTCAGGCTGTGCATGGCGGTATATATGAGTAGGCGGATGGGCGCGGGGCGCCCGATGCGCGTATTCTACCTTGCCCGGCCCCTTCAATCCTGAGAATGCATGAGCTTGTTTAGCTGTGTTTTTTGATGTAATACGCCTTTCTGGTGGATAATGCTGCTTATTGCGCGCTGATGACGCTGGTCCATGCTGTTTCCTGGCCCCGCAGCCTGACCCCCTCCAGTCTGTTTTCATGCCCTGCCCGGTGTCAGCGCTCCCGCCTTTATTTATTTTTATTATGGAATTAGCCAGCTTATGTTGAGTTACCGCCACGCCTTTCACGCGGGTAATCACGCCGATGTGTTGAAACATTATGTGCAGATTCAGTTGTTGCAATATCTGAATCAAAAAGATACCGCCTATAGTTATATCGATACCCACTCCGGCGCGGGCGTGTATGCGCTCGACGGTGGTTATGCTGCGAAAAATGCCGAGTACGAAACGGGCATCGCGCCCCTGTGGGACCGCACGGACTTGCCGGCCTCGCTGGCCGAGTACATGAAGCTGATCAAGGAAATGAATCCGAGCGGCAAGATGCGCTACTACCCGGGGTCGCCGTACTGCGCCGACAAGGTCAGTCGCGAGCAAGACCGTCTGCGCCTGTTCGAACTGCATCCTGCCGATGCCAAGATTCTGGCTGACAACTTCCGCAAGGTCGAGGCGCATGCGCTGGCCCAGGGCGAGCGTCCTAGCGTGCGCGGCAAGCGCGTGCTCATCACCAAGGCGGACGGCTTCCAGAGCTTGAAAGCGCTGCTGCCGCCGCCTTCGCGCCGCGCGCTGGTGCTGATCGACCCGCCGTATGAAGACAAGATGGATTACCGCAAGGTCAAGGACACCCTGGCCGACGCCCTCGTGCGCTTCCCTTCAGGCATCTACGCCGTCTGGTACCCGGTGCTGCAGCGCATGGAATCGCGCCAGTTCGCCGACAAGCTCAAGCAATTGCCCAGCTCGGACTGGCTGCACGTGACCCTGACCGTCAACACGCCATCGCCGGACGGTTTCGGCTTGCACAGCAGTGGCATGTTCATTTTGAACCCGCCGTACACCCTGGAGCCGATGTTGCGCGAAGTCATGCCGTACCTGGTCAAGGTATTGGGTCGCGACGATGGCGCGAAGTTCGTATTGGAAACGGGTAAGGGCGGCCAGAAAAATACTGGAACAAGAAGAGTGTAATCGTACTTGTCCTAGTAGGGCTGCAATCAAAAACGCCACGGATAATTGTCCGTGGCGTTTGTCGTTTACTGTCCCAGCAACAAGAACACGGTCGGCTTCTTGTGGAAGTCGGGCGCCTTGCCTGCCGCCAATTGTTTCTTCCACTGCCCGCCATTCCACGTCTGCACGCTTTCCGTATCCAGGCTGAGGTCGGTGGCGACGCAGATCAACGTGGCAGGTGCGCATTGCGCTACCAGCGCTTCGAGCATGGCGGCGTTGCGGTAGGGCGTTTCGATGAACAGCTGGGTCTGCTTTTCCGTGCGCGAACGCACTTCCAGTTCCTTGATGCGCTTGGCGCGCAGAGCCGCATCGGTGGGCAGGTAGCCGTTGAAGGCGAAACTCTGGCCGTTCAAGCCGCTGGCCATCACGGCCAGCAGGATCGACGACGGGCCCACCAGTGGGCGTACTTGAATGCCGTGCTGATGCGCCAGGCGCACCAGGTCGGCGCCGGGGTCGGCCACGGCGGGCACGCCGGCCTCCGAGACGAGACCCGCATCGCGTCCCGCCAGCAAGGGCGCCAGCAAGCCGGCCAGCGCTTGCGCCGGGGTATTCACGTTGAGTTCGGAAATGGTGATTTCCTGCAAGGGCTTGGCCAGCGGATGCTGGTTGCCGATCAATTTCAGGAAGGCGCGCGCCGTCTTGGCGTTTTCCGCGACGAAATAATCGAGCTGCGACGTGATCTGCCGCACCTGCTCGGGAATGATGTGGGACAGCGGATCGATTGCGCCTTCGGACAGGCCAAGGTGGTTGGGGATCAGGTACAGGGTGCCGGTCATATTCTACTTATGGGTAAATTAAATGGTGAAAAATGCCACGCCCGCCTTGCGCAGCATGCCAGTGAGGGCGATCAGCGGCAAGCCGGTGAGGGCCGTGGGGTCAACGCTGTCGATGCATTCGAGCAGGACGATGCCCAGGCCTTCGTTCTTGGCGCTGCCGGCGCAATCATACGGTTGCTCGATGCGCAGGTAGGCGTCCAGCTCGGCATCGGGCAAGTCGCGCACGGTGACGAGGGTCTGGATATCTTCCACTTGCGCCACGGCGGGCGAGTGGCGCCCGTCGAGCAGGCACAGGGCCGTATGGAACACGGTCTGGCGTCCGCGCATGGTTTGCAGTTGCAGCATGGCACTGGCATGGTTGCCCGGCTTGCCGATCTGCGCGCCATCCAGGGTGGCGACCTGGTCGGACCCGATGACGAGGCTGCCAGGGTAGCGGTCGAGCACGGCCTGCGCCTTGGCCTGGGCCAGGCGCAGGGCCGTGGCGCTGGGGCTTTCGCCGGGCAGGGGGCTTTCGTCGAAATCGGGCACGGCCACCTCGAAGGGCAGACGCAGGCGATCCAGCAGTTCCTTGCGGTAGGTCGAACTCGATGCAAGAATCAAGCGCAATGGGGCGGAAGTTGGTATCATTCGGTAATCGATGGTGGCCGGCATGGCCTTGCTAGTCGGTGTCAGTATGTGCGTCATGGGGATTTCAGTGAAACTCCGGGGTGCGGGACCTGTCAATGAGGCCCCGGGCGGCATGGCGCTATTGGTGGTGTGTTAACAAATAGGCCAATCAGTGCGTCGAAAAAGACGCATAGCCTTTGACTCGGCACTAAAAACCCTGTTATTATCGCAGGTTTTCCGGGGAAATTTTCTACCAATGAATGCTTTTGTGATCGACGCCTTTGATTTTTGTCGTATCAGCGGGAGCCGCGAGGGTGTAACTCCTGTCGCTGAAATGACCCGGTTGACCAAGGATTGTGCAGATGCTTCCGGCGAGATCTCCTGGAAGATCGTCGGCGGCACCAGCAAGCTGGGCTACCAACAACTGACCTTGTCGGTCAACGGCACCGTTCAGCTGGTTTGCCAGCGTTGCCTGGCCCCGTATGCTTACGCAATTGATTCGACGACTACGCTGATGCTGGGCAAGGATGACGAGCACGCGGACGAGATCGAAGAAATCGTCAACGATGAAAAGATCGATGTGATCGTCGGCAGCCGCAGCATGGATGCCGCAGCCCTGATCGAAGATGAAGCCTTGCTGGCCCTGCCGCAGGTACCCAAACACGAGGTCTGCCCCGATACGGCGCAGCTCGATGCTCTCAAGACTGAAAAAAAGTCGCCGTTTGCGGCCCTGAAAGAGTTGAAGCCAGAATAAAGTAGTTAAAAGGAAGCCTCAAAAACCGTAGCGAGCGGGCAGCGCAACAACTTGTCGAGGCTTCCTGTAAAGAACGTGTCAAACGCGTGTGGTAATCGAGTATGGCAAGTGTAGTGAAATGTAGTGTAATAAACGATGTCGGTCCGGGCTATTTTCGGGTAGTCTTTGCCGCTGGGATACTCGATTCGCATGTATTTGCCTATCGATTGTGCTAAAATTTTAGAACTTATGTATTAGGAGTCATCATGGCAGTTCAACAGAACAAGAAAACCCCTTCCAAGCGCGGCATGCACCGTTCGCACGACTTCCTGGTCGCGCCGCAATTGAGCGTCGAGCCAGTTACCGGCGAAACACATCTGCGTCACCATATCAGCCCTAACGGCTTTTATCGTGGCCGCAAAGTGTTGAAGACCAAAAACGACGAGTAATCGACGTTTTTGTTGGGTAAGATGAAAGCGGTGTTGCGTGGTTATTCGGCGTGGCGCCGCTTCTTCTTTTTTATCGGCTGCAATTCATCTTGCACACCCGTCATTTTGAATCACGCTGTCCAGGTCTGTGCATGACATGTTGCGCCCTGCATATGCTCCAGTCCGATTCACATCTTGCCGCACGCCCGCAGCGGTATTGAATCAACACAAATGACAATCAAAATTTCTATCGACTGTATGGGCGGAGATCATGGTCCCTCAGTCACTATCCCCGCAGCAATTTCCTTCGTAAAACATGAGCCTGAAGCCGAACTGATCCTTGTTGGATTGGAAGACGTGATCCGTGCCGAACTGAAGAAACATAAAGCCGACACGCACCCGCGCCTGTCCGTATTGCATGCCTCCGAACAAGTTACCATGGACGATCCCCTGGAAGTGGCCCTGCGCCGCAAGAAGGATTCCTCCATGCGCGTGGCCATCGAACAGGTCAAGAGCGGCGCGGCGCAAGCCTCCGTTTCCGCCGGGAATACGGCAGCCCTGATGGCCGTGTCGCGCTATGTATTGAAAACCATGTCCGGCGTCGATCGCCCGGCCATTTGCAGCATCTTGCCGAATCAAAAGAACGGCCCCACCTACATGCTGGACCTGGGTGCCAACGTCGATTGCGAACCGCATCACTTGCACCAGTTCGCCATCATGGGCTCCGTGCTCGTTTCCGCCATGGAAGGCATAGCACGCCCGACGATCGGCTTGCTGAACGTGGGCACGGAAGATATCAAGGGCAATGAAGTGGTGAAACTCACCTCGAAGCTGCTGCAGGCCGACCACGAGCGTGGCGCGCTGAACTTCTACGGCAACGTGGAAGGCAACGATATCTTCAAGGGCACGACCGATATTGTCGTCTGCGACGGCTTTGTCGGCAATGTCACCCTGAAAGCCATCGAAGGCCTGGCACGCCTCATGAAGGACGTGCTCACTTCCGAATTCAAGCGCAACCCGATCACCATGCTGGGCGCGCTGATCGCCCGCGGGGCCTTGAAAGCCATCGGCAACCGCCTGAATCCTTCGCGTTACAACGGCGCCAGCCTGCTGGGCTTGCGTGGCCTCGTCTTCAAGAGTCATGGCAGCGCCGACGCCTATTCGTTTGAATGGGCCTTGCGCCGCGCCTTTGATGCGGCAAAAAATGACGTGCAAGCGCACTTGGCCAGCATGATCGCCGAGCTGATGCCGCGCACGCCAGTACCGGACGAACCTACATCAACAAGCTCTACCATTTAGTGGACGGGTACTTGCATGACTGTTTTTAACAAAACTTACAGCAAAATTATCGGCACCGGCAGCTACTTGCCGGAGAAGCGCGTCAGCAACCAGGACTTGACCGAACAGCTCGCCGCCAAGGGCATCGAGACGTCGGATGAATGGATCGTCTCGCGCAGCGGCATTTCCGCGCGCCATTACGCGGCGCCGTCGCAAAACTCCTCGGACCTGGGCGTGGAAGCGGCCAAGAAGGCCCTGGAAATGGCGGGCCTGAGCGGCAACGACCTGGACCTGATCATCGTCGCCAGCTCGACCCCCGATTTCTTCGGCAGCTTCCCCAGCACGGCCTGCATCGTGCAGAGCAAGCTGGGCATCACGAATCACTGCGCCGCCGTTGACGTGCAAGCCGTCTGCAGCGGCTTCGTGTATGCAGTCGCCACGGCCGATAGCTTCATCCAGTCGGGCATGCATAAAAACGTGCTGGTGATCGGTGCGGAAGTGTTTTCGCGCATCCTCAATTTCGATGACCGCGGCACCTGCGTGTTGTTTGGCGACGGCGCAGGCGCCATCGTCATGACGGCCTCCAGCGAGCCAGGCATCCTGGCCACCAAGCTGCACGCGGACGGCCGCCACTCGCATATCCTCAGCGTGCCGGGCAGTGTGGCCGGCGGCGCGCTGGCCGGTAGCGCGTTTCTGTACATGGATGGCCCGGCCGTGTTCAAGCTGGCCGTCTCGGTACTGGAAAAAGTGGCGCACGAAGCCTTGCAACACGCCAACATGACGGCGGACCAGATCGACTGGCTGATCCCGCACCAGGCGAACATCCGCATCATGAACAGCACGGCCAAGAAACTTGGCTTACCACTGGAAAAGATGGTCGTCACTGTGGACCAGCATGGCAACACCTCGGCCGCTTCGATCCCGCTGGCGCTGGACCTCGCCGTGCGCGACGGCCGCGTCAAGAAGGGCGACAACGTCATGATGGAAGGCGTGGGCGGCGGCTTTACCTGGGGCGCCGTGCTGGCGCGCATGTAATCTCGCAACACTATTAAAAAACGGAGTCAGCATGACACAATTTGCATTTGTTTTCCCAGGCCAAGGCTCGCAAGCGATTGCGATGCTCGACGGTTTCGCCGGCAACCCCGTGGTGGCCCAGACCGTGGCCGAAGCGTCGGACGCCCTGCAATTCGATCTGGGCAAGCTGATCGCCGAAGGTCCGAAAGAAGAGCTGGACCTGACCACCAACACGCAACCTGTGATGCTGACGGCGGCCGTGGCCTTTTACCGCGCCTGGCTGGCAGCGGGCGGCCCCGTGCCGAATGTCGTGGCCGGACACAGTCTCGGTGAATACTCGGCGCTGGTCGCCGCTGGCGTCATCTCGTTCAAGGACGCCGTGCCGCTCGTGCGTTTCCGCGCGCAAGCCATGCAGGAAGCCGTGCCCGTGGGGCAGGGCACGATGGCCGTCGTGCTGGGCCTGTCGGATGACGACGTGCGCGCCGCCTGTGCGGAAGCGGTGGCAGAAAACCCGGCCCTGGTGGTTGAGCCTGTCAATTTCAATGCGCCTGCGCAAGTGGTCATCGCCGGCCATACGGCGGCCGTCGAGCGCGCCTGCGAACTGGCCAAGGCCAAGGGCGCCAAGCGCGCCATGAAGCTGCCCGTCTCGGCGCCATTCCACTCGTCGCTGCTGAAGCCGGCTTCGGACCGCTTGCGCGACTACATGGCCGACTTGACGTTCGCCGCGCCGCAGATCGCCCTGATCAATAACGTCGACGTGGCCATCGTCAACGATGTCGCCGGCATCAAGGATGCGCTGGTGCGCCAGGCAGCGAGCCCCGTGCGTTGGGTGGAAACCATGCAGAAGCTTGCTCTGGATGGCATCACGCAAGTGATCGAGTGCGGTCCGGGCAAGGTCCTGATGGGCCTGGCCAAGCGCATCGATCCCGTGCTGGTGGGCGACGCCATCGTCGACCAGGCCTCGCTGGAACGCATTTTGACGCAGCTCAAATAAACATCAGATCGCGGCAGCCAGCCTGCCGCGCTTGCTTTTAAGGATACTCATGAATTTAGCAAATCAAGTCGTGTTGGTCACGGGCGCCTCGCGCGGCATCGGCCGCGCCATCGCCACCGAACTGGGCAGGCAGGGCGCCACCGTGGTTGGCACCGCCACCTCGGAAAGCGGCGCGCAGGCCATCACCGATTACCTGGCCGCCGAAGGCGTGGCAGGCAAGGGTCTGGTCCTGAACGTGACCGATGCGGCGCGCTGCGCGGCCGTCGTCGATGAAGTACAGAAAACCTACGGCAGCCTCTCGATCCTGGTCAACAATGCGGGCATCACGCAAGACCAGCTGGCCATGCGCATGAAGGATGAAGAGTGGGATAGCGTGATTTCCACCAACCTGTCGGCCGTCGGCCGCCTGTCGCGCGCCGTGTTGCGCGGCATGATGAAAGCCAAAACTGGGCGTATCATCAACATTACGTCGGTCGTGGCTTCGTCGGGCAATCCTGGGCAAATGAATTACGCGGCGGCCAAGGCCGGCGTGGAAGGCATGAGCCGCGCCCTGGCGCGCGAAATCGGCAGCCGCAACATTACGGTGAACTGCATCGCCCCGGGCTTCATCGATACCGACATGACCAAGTCGCTGAGCGCAGAGCAGCACGCGGCCCTGTTGACGCAAATTCCCCTGTCACGCCTGGGCAAACCGGAAGACGTGGCGGCGGCGGTGGCCTTTTTGGCCTCGCCGCAAGCGGCGTATATCACGGGCACGACCCTGCACGTGAACGGCGGAATGTATATGAATTGATGTGAAAGGTAGACGGGGCGGGCGTTTGTGGCATGATTCAACGGTCGTTTTTGTCTATAATCGCATCTTTTAGCAGCAGCTTCGGTCGAATTAGCAGCAGACGCCGAAATTAGTATTCGGACGCGCAAACCTGATAAAATGCGCGCACTTTCCGTAACACACACTTTGGAGCCATAACATGTCGGATATCGAACAACGCGTTAAGAAAATCGTCGCTGAGCAACTGGGCGTTGCAGAAGCAGACATCAAAATCGAATCCTCCTTCGTCGACGATCTCGGCGCCGATTCCCTGGACACCGTGGAACTGGTCATGGCCCTGGAAGACGAATTCGAAATGGAAATCCCTGACGAACAAGCTGAAAAAATCACCACCGTGCAACAGGCGATCGACTACGCCACCGCACACGTCAAGGCCTAAGCCTGTCTGACCGACTTCAGGAGAATCGCTTGAGCCGTTCTAAAAACCGTCGTGTTGTTGTAACCGGCCTGGGCTGTGTTTCACCTGTCGGCAATACTATTGCCGAGGCGTGGGGCGCAATCATTGAAGGTAAATCCGGCATTGCCACGATTACCAAGTTTGATGCATTGCCCTTCACCACGCATTTTGCCGGTGAAGTCAAAGGTTTCAATATCGAAGAGTACATCTCCGGTAAGGAAGCCCGCCACATGGATACCTTTATCCATTACGGCATGGCTGCAGGCATCCAGGCGATGCAGGACTCCGGTCTGGAAGTGACCGAGGAAAACGCCGAGCGCATCGGCGTGATCATCGGTTCCGGTATCGGTGGCTTGCCGCTGATCGAGGAAACCAAATCCGAGTACGAAAAGCGCGGTCCGCGCCGTATCTCGCCCTTTTTCGTGCCTGCCTCGATCATTAACATGATTTCTGGCAACCTTTCGATCAAATATGGTCTGAAGGGCCCGAATCTGGCGATCGTAACGGCGTGTACCACCGGTTTGCACAGCATAGGCGCTGCCGCGCGCATGATCGAGTACGGCGATGCCGACGTCATGATTGCCGGCGGTGCTGAATCGACCGTGTCGCCGCTGGGCCTGGGCGGTTTCGCCTCGGCACGTGCCTTGTCGACCCGCAACGACGATCCGGCAACGGCATCGCGTCCGTGGGATACCGACCGCGACGGCTTCGTGCTGGGCGAGGGCGCCGGTGTCATGGTGCTGGAAGAGTACGAGCAAGCGGCGGCTCGTGGTGCCAAGATCTATGCTGAAGTGCATGGTTTCGGGATGAGTGCAGATGCTTATCACATGACCTCGCCGCTGGAAGATGGTAGCGGCGGCAGCAAATCGGTGATCGCGGCGCTCAACAACGCAGGCTTGAACCCGGATCAGATTCAGTACCTGAACGCGCACGGCACGTCGACCCCGCAAGGCGACATGGCGGAAGTGATGGGTATCAAACGCACCTTCGGCGAGCATGCCAAGCATCTGGTCGTCAACTCGACGAAGTCGATGACGGGCCATTTGCTGGGCGGCGCGGGCGGTCTGGAAGCGGTGTTTACGGTCCTGGCATTGCACCATCAGGTGTCGCCACCGACCATCAACATCTTCAACCAGGATCCTGCTTGCGATCTCGATTTCTGTGCCAACACGGCGCGGGATATGAAGATCGATTATGCAGTGAAGAATTCGTTCGGCTTCGGCGGAACGAATGGCACGCTGATTTTCGGTAAAGCGAAATAAGTAGGAACTTTCAAGCGCTCGCTACGGTCAAACCGTAGTGAGCGCTGATTCGGCTCCAACGTTCGTTGGCGCCTGAATTTGCCCGGCATGGTGCCGGCGCGCCTGATGTTTTTCCCTTTGAGTTGGCAATATGTCGATTGCGGTAGCGGCTGTCATTCGCGCGCCTGTCTGTTTGCGCCTGCTGCAAGCGGTGCTGGGGCTATGCGCCTTGCTGGCTGCCTGGCCCTTGAGCGGCGTCTGGCGCGCTGCGGCTCTGTCTGGCCCCGGCCCCGGCCCCGGCCTCGGCCTCGGCCAACTGGTGGGCGGCTATGCGCTGGGCTGGCCCGGTGCGCTGCCGAGTGCGGCTGGCGGCGTGTTTTTGCTGGCTTTGCTGCGCAGGCGCAGAAAGCCGCAAGTGCTTGATATTTCGCCGGTCGGCCAGTTGCGGCTGGCGGTATATCTGGAGCATGGCGGTGCGCCGTCCGGCTCGGGGTCCTTGGTGCCGTCTGTGCTGCGCCTGTTGCCGGGCTCGACCCTGTGGCCGTCGTTGCTGGTGCTGTGCCTGGGCGATGCTGCGGGGCGGCGCACGCAGGTGCTGGTGCAGCGTGGCAGTAGCTGCGTCGCCTTCCGTCCGCTGGCCGTGGCGTGCCGGGCCATCGCGGCGCGCAGTGGGGAAGAATAAAAATGGGGCGAACACTGAACTTCTTGCAGCGGGCCAACTCTATATCCATACAGGCGCCCACGCTGCATGCCACCAGGGGCATTGGGCGTGACGACAGAGCGCGAGTATGATCAGTTACTGGTCGAGCGGGTGCAGGCTGGCGACAAACGGGCATTCGATGTGCTGGTATCGAAATATCAGCGTCGCTTGATGCGCCTGGTGTCGCGCCTTGTGCATGACCCGGCGGAGGCCGAAGATGTCGTGCAGGAAACCTTTATCAAGGCATACCGGGCGCTGCGCCATTTTCGCGGCGATGCCGCTTTTTATACCTGGTTGTATCGCATCGGCATCAATACTGCCAAGAATTATCTGGTCACGCAAGGGCGGCGTGCCGCCACGTCCAGCGACGCCGACGCGGAGCAGGCGGAGTCCTTCGAGGATGGCAATAAATTGCGCGACAACAATACGCCCGAATCAGTGCTGGCCAGCAAGCAGATTGCGGCCACCGTCAATGCGGCCATGGAGGTGCTGCCCATCGAGTTGCGCACGGCCATCGTGCTGCGCGAGATTGAGGGCCTCAGCTATGAAGAGATATCGGAGATCATGGCATGCCCCATCGGTACTGTGCGCAGTCGCATTTTTCGCGCGCGCGAAGTGATTGCGGAGAAATTGAAACCGTTGTTGGACATGCCGATTGACAAGCGCTGGTAATCTGGTGAGCATGAGGTTGGCATGGCTGCGTCCGGTTTTCGCAATTATCCTCTTGAAATGGCAGGACCCATCATGGATACGCATACACGATTGCACGAGACGATTTCCGCCCTGGCCGATGGCGAGCTGGCGGCAAGCGAACTCGAACTGGCTTTTGCCGCCCTCGATACGCCATCGGGGCGGCAAGCCTGGGATGCCTATCGCCTGATCGGCGACGTGCTGCGCTCGGAGCAGTGCGGCCATGCCCTGAGCGCCCAATTCGACGCGCGCCTGGCCAGCCATCTGGCAGCCGAGGCGGCGCCGGACGCGCCGGCTGCCCATCTGCCACTGTCTGCTGCCATCGTGCAGCCGGGCGCCGCCGAACCGCTGGAGGCTGGCCCGCTGGCGCAACGTTAGCGCTGCGGCATCTTATGCCAGGCTTAACTTCCTCCTGGACCCCTTGACACTGGACTTCGCTACGATTGACACTGTGTGCAGGCAATATCTTGCTTTTGCGATATATTGTTGCTGCCATGCGTGCTGTCAGGTGTAGTGCCCCTGGGATTCCGTCATGGGGGCCAATCCATGCACGCAGGCATTCGCCTGATCTGGTTTATATACTCGAAAAGATCCTTTCCATGAAAAAAAACATATGTGCCGCCAGCAAGTCGTTTTCAGTGAAGACGCTTTCCGCCTTATTGTTCGGTACGGCTGGCGTCTTCCTTGCTCCCAGCATGCTGGGCCTGGCGCCACAGGCGCACGCCGCCGTGCCGGCCGTGAAGCTGCCTGATTTCGCGGACCTGGTCGACGCCGTCGGCCCGGGCGTGGTGAATATCCGCACCACCGAGCGCCTGAAGATGACGGCGCCCGGCGCGGGTGGCCAGGATGAGCAGGAAATGCAGGAATTCCTGCGCCGCTTCTTTGGTGGCGCCATGCCCACGCCGCGCCAGCAGGCGCCGCGCGGCGGCCGCCGTGCCGTGCCGCAGGAGCAGGAAGTGCAGCGCGGCGTCGGTTCCGGCTTCATCATTTCGGCGGATGGCTATGTGCTGAGCAATGCCCACGTGGTCGATGGTGCCGACGAGGTGTACGTGACCTTGACGGACAAGCGCGAATTCAAGGCCAAGGTGATCGGTGCCGATGCGCGCACCGACGTAGCCCTGCTGAAAATCGAGGGTGGCAACCTGCCGCGCCTGACCATCGGCGACTCGGACAAGATACGCGTGGGCGAGTGGGTCATCGCCATCGGCTCGCCATTCAACCTGGAAAATACGGTGACGGCCGGCATTATTTCCGCCAAGTCCCGTGACACGGGCGACTACCTGCCCCTGATCCAGAGCGACGTGGCCGTCAACCCCGGCAACTCGGGCGGTCCGCTGATCAATATGCGCGGCGAAGTGATCGGCATCAATTCGCAGATC
The DNA here is from genome assembly GCF_002869965.1 of Janthinobacterium sp. ROICE36. Lineage (GTDB taxonomy): Bacteria > Pseudomonadota > Gammaproteobacteria > Burkholderiales > Burkholderiaceae_D > Janthinobacterium. Next base: position 82,032 of record NZ_PEBS01000002.1, on the reverse strand, counting down.
GCCACCCTGTCCGGTGCCTATAATGGCATTTCGTTTGCCGTGCCCATCGATGAAGCCATGCGCGTGGGCGAGCAGCTGAAAAAGACGGGCAAGGTCGTGCGCGGCCGTATCGGCGTGCAGATCGGCGAAGTGAGCAAGGACGTGGCGGAATCGCTGGGCTTGCCGAGTGCCAAGGGCGCGCAAGTGTCGATGGTAGAGCCCGGCGGTCCGGCCGACAAGGCGGGCATCAAGCCGGGCGACATTATCCTGAAATTCAACGGCGCGGCGATCGAGCGTTCGTCCGACCTGCCGCGCCTGGTAGGCGGCGCCGCCGTCAACGGCAAGTCCACGGTGACTGTCTGGCGCAAGGGTGCGCAGCAAGATATTGCTGTCACCGTCGTCGAACTGGAAGGCGAGAAAACGGCGAAGAAGGGTGCCAGGGAGCCGGAAGCGCAAGCCGTGAATGCACTGGGCCTGAAGGTTAGCGACGTGCCTGCCGCGAAGAAACAGGAATTGAAGATCGACGCGGGCGTGCTGGTCGATGATGCGGATGGCGTGGCGGCCCTGGCCGGCCTGCAGCCTGGCGATGTGATCTTGCAATTGAACAACGTTGCGGTGAAAGATGCCAAGCAGTTCCATGCCCTGGTGGCCAAGCTCGATCCGAAGAAGTCGTCAGCCGTGCTGGTGCGCCGTGGCGACACGGCACAATTCGTTTCTTTGCGTCCATCGGCCAAATAACTTTTCAACCCGCACCCCGCAAAAGCCGGGGTCGGACTTCAGGGGCTAGGCGTCCCCGTCCGGCCCCAGTTGCCGTTCCTGGGCTTATTCAAGTTTCCCATGCACTTTACCCTTTATTCCCGCAGTTACTGCCATTTATGCCAGGATATGCTCGACGCCTTGCTCCTGCTGCAGCCGCCTGGGAAACCGTTCACAGTGGATGTGATCGATATCGATGTCTCGCCCGATGCCTCGCTGCTGGCGCGTTTCGACGAGCTGGTGCCGGTGTTGTTTGGCGATCTGGAGCAACCCGAGCTGTGCCATTATTTTCTGGATGAGGCTGCTGTGCGGCGCTGCCTGGTCTAGCTTAAATGTCAATATTGACACTGCGATGCACCATTCCGGTGCCGGAAACGGCTGAAAATGTCGCCTTGCCCCGGTGCCTGCCTCTGAAAGACGGGCTTTCCGCTCTGAAATCCGGTAAAATGGGGAGGTCGAAAAAGCTACTGTCCGAGGCAGCAGCTTCTGTCGCTTCAAAAGCGCTCGCCTGGGCATGCAGATGTCCTGTTCGGAGCGCTTTTTTCATCATGAGTGGGGCGGCCGGTTTTGGCCCTGTTTGGCCCGAGCATGATCCCCTTGATTCCTGTTAAAGCAGTGTTGTCACTCGCACATATATTAGTTAATGAATAACATACGCAACTTCTCCATCATCGCCCATATTGACCACGGTAAATCGACCCTGGCTGACCGCATCATTCAATTGTGCGGCGGCTTGTCCGACCGCGAGATGGAGGCGCAGGTGCTCGATTCGATGGATCTGGAGCGCGAGCGCGGCATTACCATCAAGGCGCAAACGGCGGCCCTGCATTACAAGGCGCGCAATGGCCAGATCTACAACCTGAACCTGATCGATACCCCAGGTCACGTCGACTTCAGCTATGAAGTGTCGCGCTCGCTGTCCGCCTGCGAAGGCGCGCTGCTGGTGGTTGACGCGTCGCAAGGCGTGGAAGCGCAAACCGTGGCCAACTGCTACACGGCGCTGGACCTGGGCGTGGAAGTGGTGCCCGTCCTGAACAAGATCGACTTGCCGAACGCGGACCCGCCGAACGCCATTGCCGAGATCGAAGACGTGATCGGCATCGACGCGGCCGACGCCGTGCATTGCTCGGCCAAGACGGGCTTCGGCGTGCTCGATGTGCTAGAGCAACTGATCGTCAAGGTGCCGCCACCGAAGGGCGACCCTGATGCGCCGCTGCAGGCGCTGATCGTCGATTCCTGGTATGACGCCTATGTGGGCGTGGTGATGCTGGTGCGCGTGGTCAACGGCACCCTGAAACCGAAAGACAAGATCCGCCTGATGGCCACCGATTCGGTGCAACTGGTGGAAGACATCGGCGTGTTCTCGCCCCGTTCGCAATCCTTGCCGCAACTCTCCGCTGGCCAGGTGGGCTTCATCATCGCCGGCATCAAGGAACTCAAGGCAGCCAAGGTGGGCGATACCGTCACCCTGGTCAGCCGTCCTGCCGCCGCGCCATTGCCTGGCTTCAAGGAAGTGCAGCCGCAAGTGTTTGCCGGCCTGTTCCCTGTGGAAGCGAACCAGTACGACGCGCTGCGCGATTCGCTGGAAAAGCTGAAACTGAACGACGCGGCCCTGATGTACGAGCCGGAAGTGTCGCAGGCGCTGGGCTTCGGCTTCCGCTGCGGCTTCCTGGGCTTGCTGCACATGGAAATCGTGCAGGAACGCCTGGAGCGCGAATTCGACATGGACCTGATCACCACGGCGCCAACCGTGGTGTATGAAGTGATACAGCGCGACGGCACCATGATCAGCGTCGACAATCCATCGAAGATGCCCGATCCGTCGCGCATCGAGGAAGTGCGCGAGCCTATCGTCACGGTCAATCTGTATATGCCGCAGGAATACGTGGGTTCCGTGATTACCCTGTGTATCGGCAAGCGCGGCATCCAGATGGACATGAGCTACCACGGCCGCCAGGTCAAGCTCGTGTATGAAATGCCGATGGCCGAGATCGTGCTGGACTTCTTCGATCGCCTGAAATCGACGTCGCGCGGCTATGCCTCGATGGATTACGAGTTCAAGGAATACCGCGCGGCCGACGTGGTCAAGGTCGACATGCTGATCAACAGCGAAAAAGTCGATGCGCTGGCCATCATCGTCCACCGTTCGAACAGCCAGTACCGTGGCCGCCAGGTGGCCGCCAAGATGCGTGAACTGATCCCGCGCCAGATGTTCGATGTGGCCATCCAGGCCACCATTGGCGCCAACATCATTTCGCGCGAGAACGTGAAAGCCTTGCGCAAGAACGTGCTGGCCAAATGCTATGGCGGCGACATCAGCCGCAAGAAAAAATTGCTGGAAAAACAAAAAGCGGGTAAGAAACGCATGAAGCAAGTGGGTTCCGTGGAGATCCCGCAAGAGGCATTCCTGGCAATTTTACAAGTGGATGGTTAATAATGAACCTGCAAGTGATTTTAGGAAATTTCGCTTTAATCCTGTTCGTGCTGATGGTGTTGACGGGCCTGGTCTGGTGCCTGGATGTGTTTTATCTGTCCAAGCAGCGCCGCAAGGCGGCCGACCGCGCCCTGGCTGAATTCGATGCGCGCCAGTCCAAGCTGTCCGCCGAGGGCATCAAGTCCGATGCGGGCGGCAGCCGCGCGACCATCGAGGCAGCTTTGTTGCGCCAGCCTACCTGGGTCGAGTATTCGGGCAGCTTCTTCCCCGTTATCGCCCTGGTGTTCTGCCTGCGTTCGTTTCTGTACGAGCCGTTCAAGATCCCGTCGAGCTCGATGGTGCCGACCTTGCTGGTGGGCGATTTGATCCTGGTCAACAAGTTCACCTATGGCATTCGTTTGCCGATCGTCAACAAGCGCATCATTGAAGTCAACGATCCGCAGCGCGGCGACGTGATGGTGTTCAAGTACCCGAAAGATATGTCGCAAGACTATATCAAGCGCGTGATCGGCGTGCCCGGTGATAAAATCACCTATGAAAACAAGCGCTTGACGGTGAACGGCAAGGAAGTGGCCTACACCCCGCTGGACGACTACCTCGATGACGAAAGCACTGTGTATCACAAGCAGCTGGAAGAAAATCTGACGGGCGTGAGCCACCGCATCCTCAACGACGAGCCTGCTCCAACGTTGAACTTGCGCGAAGTGAAGGATTTCCCGCATAAGGATGCGTGCAACTACAACGAAGACGGTTTTACGTGTGTGGTGCCACAAGGCAATTACTTCATGATGGGCGATAACCGCGACAATAGCGCGGACAGCCGCTACTGGGGCTTCGTGCCGAACGAGAACATCGTCGGCAAGGCCTTCCTGGTATGGATGAACTTCAGCAACCCGAAACGCGTGGGCGGCATACACTAAACCGGCCAGGTCTGCAGAGACCACCCATGGCTGCCGCGCCGACTCCCCGCGCGGCGGCCAGCCGAATTACTCAGATGACACAGAAACAACAATGAATCTTCAGCTATTGCAAACCCGTTTAGGCTATACGTTCCAGGATGCTGGCCTGTTGCAGCAAGCCTTGACGCATCGTAGCCACAGCAGTTTGCATAATGAGCGGCTGGAATTCCTCGGCGACTCCATTCTCAACTGCGTGGTCGCCTCCATCCTGTACGAACGCTTCAAGACCATCGACGAGGGCGACCTGTCGCGCTTGCGCGCCAACCTGGTCAAGCAGCAGTCGCTGTATGAAATCGCGCAAAAGCTGGAACTGTCGCAATTTTTGCGCCTGGGAGAAGGCGAACTGAAGTCAGGCGGTTTCCGCCGTCCGTCCATCCTCGCCGATACCCTGGAAGCCTTGCTGGGCGGGATTTTTCTCGATACGGGCTTTGACGCGGCCAGCACGGTGATCCGCGCCTTCTACATTCCCATCCTCGACTCAGTCGATCCGCAAACCCTGGGCAAGGATGCCAAGACCCTGCTGCAGGAGTTTTTGCAAAGCAAGAAAATTTCGCTGCCACAATACAACGTGGTGGCTACCCACGGCGCCGCCCACAGCCAGGAATTCGAGATCGAATGCCTGGTGCCGAAATTGAATATCCAGGTCTACGGCCGTGGCGGAAGCCGCCGCGCCGGTGAGCAAGCCGCCGCCAAACTGGCGTTGGACGTGGCCGAGCAGGCGCTGTCGAAGTCGCCAGCCGCCAGCCGCAAGCCCAAACCGCGCGCCGCCCAGCTCAAGCTGGCCGGTATTGCCACCATCCAGAGCGACGACGCGGCAGCCCCGGCTGTTCCGGCGAACGCCGCTCATACTAAACAGAATCGACACTAGCATGACAGCCACCAAAATGCCCGACAACTTCCGCTGTGGCTATATCGCCATCGTGGGCCGCCCCAACGTGGGCAAATCGACCCTGATGAACGTGCTGATCGGCGCGAAGGTCAGCATCACTTCGCGCAAGGCGCAAACCACGCGCCACCGCATCACCGGCATCCAGACGGTGCCGGACGCGCAATTCATCTACGTCGACACGCCAGGTTTCCAGACGCGCCATTCGAACGCGCTGAACAAGACGCTGAATAAAACCGTGACGAACACGCTGATTTCCTCGGATGTCATCCTGTACGTGATCGAGGCGGGTACGTTCGGCCCGGCCGACCAGCAAGTGATGGATTTGCTGCCGAAGGAAGTGCCATGCATCCTCGTCATCAATAAATCCGATCGCGTCAAGGATAAGGCTGTATTGTTGCCGTTTGCGCAAAAGATCGGCGCCATGCGCGACTTTTCCGCCATCGTGCCTGTATCCGCCAAGCTGCATTTCCAGCTGGAAGGCTTGCAGAACGAGATCAAGCGTTTCCTGCCGGAAAACCAACCGATCTTCGGCCCGGATGACATCACGGACCGCAGCGAGAAATTCCTCGCCTCGGAAATCGTGCGCGAAAAACTCTTCCGTTTCGTAGGCGATGAATTGCCGTACACGAGCACCGTGCTGATCGAAAAATTCGAGCAGGAAGGCGATTTGCGCCGCGTGTTCGCCGCCATCCTGGTCGAGCGCGATACGCACAAGTCCATGATCATCGGCAACAAGGGCGCGCGCCTGAAGGAAGTCTCCACCCAGGCCCGCCTGGACATGGAAAAACTGTTCGGCGGCCCCGTGTACCTGGAAATCTGGGTCAAGGTCAAATCGGGCTGGGCCGACAACGAGGCGGGCTTGCGCGCCTACGGCTACGAGTAATCCGCAACCCGGGGGCGACGCTACACGCATGAGCACCACCACGCCAGCGCAGCCTGACATCGCGCCAGCCTCATTTGCTGTCTCCGCAGCTGTTCCCGCGCCGGTGGCCATCGCGCCGCCGGCCGCAACTCCCGCCTTTGCCACACCGACTGCGCCGCGGCGCAGCCGTCCGCCCGCGCGCGACGGCCGCATCACGGGCCAGCCCGCCTTCGTGCTGCACAGTTACCCGCATAAAGAAACCAGCCTCATCGTCGACGTGTTTACGCGCGAGTACGGCCGCATCGCGCTCGTCGCCAAGGGCGCCAAGCGGCCCCATTCCCAGTTGCGCGGCGTGCTGCAGACGTTTCAACCGCTGCAAGCGGGCTGGACGGGTAAGTCCGAATTGCGCATTTTGACGGGCGCCGAATGGGTGGGCGGCATGTTGCCGCTGGAAAAGACCGCCCTGCTGTGCGGATTCTATTTGAACGAATTGCTGGTGAAACTGCTGGCGCGCGACGACCCGCATCCCGTCCTGTTCGACCACTACGTTGCCACCTTGAATCAACTGGCGCACAATGAGCCTCCGCCCATCGTGCTGCGCAAGTTCGAGCGCGCCCTGCTCAAGGAAACGGGCGTGGCGGCCGACCTGACGCGCTGCACGGGCACGCGCCAGGCGGTCGAGGCGGGGCAGGTCTACGTGGTCGACCCGGAACGGGGGCCGCGCCCGGCGCGCGCCAGCGATGCCTGGCCTAAGATCACGGGCAAGACCCTGCTCGACATGGAGCGCGAAGATTATCTTGATGTGGCCACGCAGGCGCAAAGCAAGCTGCTGATGCGCTTTTTGCTGGCCCATCAACTGGGGGGCGCCACCTTGAACACGCGCCAGATACTGATCGATTTAATGCAGCTGTAGTGCTGCTCTTTACATTGCAGCGTTACGGCACTTTACGGATACCAACTATGAGCTTTTTGCAGCCTTCCGGCCCCGTCATCGACCTGGGCGTCAATATCGACCACGTGGCCACCTTGCGCAATGCGCGCGGCACCGCCTATCCGGACCCGGTCCGCGCGGCCCTGCTGGCCGAACAGGCGGGCGCCGACGCCATCACCCTGCATTTGCGCGAAGACCGCCGCCACATCAAGGATGCGGACGTGATCGCCATCGCGCCGCAATTGCTCACGCGCATGAACCTGGAAGCGGCCGTGACGGCCGAGATGATCGATTTCGCCTGCCGCATCCGCCCGGCAGATGTCTGCCTGGTACCGGAAAAACGCACGGAAGTGACCACCGAAGGGGGCCTGGACGTGGTGCGCTACTTCAAGGAAGTGCAGGCGGCAGTGCAACAATTGCAAGGCGAGGGCATCCGCGTGAGCCTGTTCATCGATGCCGACGAGCAGCAGATCGCCGCCGCTGCCGAACTCGGTGCGCCCGTGATCGAGCTGCATACGGGCCGCTACGCCGACACGGCAGGCGCCGAGCAATTGGCCGAGCTGGAACGCATCCAGGCGGGCGTATTGTTCGGCGTGGGGCGCGGCTTGAAAGTCAATGCAGGCCACGGCTTGCATTACACCAACGTGCAGGCGATCGCCGCCATTCCTGACATTACCGAACTGAACATCGGCCACGCCATCGTCGCGCACGCCGTGTTTGTCGGCTGGGAAAACGCCGTGCGCGAAATGAAGGCCACCATGGTGGCTGCGCGCCTGGGCCGCAAAGCATGAGAAATAGGACCAGCCCATGATCTACGGCATCGGCACCGATATCTGCAAGATTCCCCGCATCGAGGCGGCACTGGCGCGCCACGGCGAGCGTTTCGCGCAAAAGATACTGGGGCCGCAAGAGATGGAAAAATTCCGCGCCCGTAGCGTGAAAAACGCCGTGCGCGGCGTGCGCTTCCTGGCCACGCGCTTTGCGGCAAAAGAGGCGTTTTCCAAGGCCATCGGCCTGGGCTTGCGCATGCCGATGACCTGGCCCGCCGCGCAGATGCTGAATCAGCCCAGTGGCAAGCCGATGATCGTCTGCAGCGGCGTGCTGGCGGAGTTCATGGAGAAAAACCGCCTGAGCGCGCAAGTGACCATCAGCGATGAAGAAGAGTATGCGGTCGCGTTCGTGATCGTGGAGCAAGCAGCGTAACCATGAGTGCGCAATGAGCAATGAGCCAGCAATGACCGAAGCAAACCCCGATCTCCATTCCACGCAAACGCCGTCCGACCCGCGCGCGCAAGTGCTGGCCACCGTCGCCAAGCTGCCGAATTTACCCGGCGTGTACCGCTATTTCGATGCCAGCGACAAGGTCTTGTATGTCGGCAAGGCGCGCGACCTGAAAAAGCGCGTCTCTAGCTACTTCCAGAAAAACCTGGCCAGTCCCCGCATTGCCATGATGGTCGAGCGCATCGCGCGCCTGGAAACCACCGTCACGCACAGCGAGGCCGAAGCCTTGATCCTGGAAAACAACCTGATCAAGGCGCTGCAACCGCGCTACAACATCCTGTTTCGCGACGACAAATCGTATCCGTATTTAAAAATTACCAACGGCGATGCGCCGCGCATGGTGTATTACCGGGGCGCGGTGGACAAGAAAAACCAGTATTTCGGGCCGTTTCCCAGTTCCTGGGCCGTCAAGGAATCGATGCAGATCCTGCAAAAGGTGTTTCTCATCCGCACCTGCGAGGATAGCGTGTACGCGAACCGCACGCGTCCCTGCCTGCTGCACCAGATTGGCCGCTGCAGCGCACCGTGCGTGGACCTGATCAGCAAGGAAGACTATAAAAACGACGTGGAGAACGCGGCGCGCTTCTTGCGCGGGCGCCAGAGCGAAGTGATGGCGGACCTGGAAAAGAAGATGCATGCGTTTGCCGCCGAGCTGAAGTTCGAGCAGGCTGTGGTGGTGCGCAACCAGATCGCTTCGCTGTCGCGCGTGCTGCACCAGCAAAGCATGGAAACGACGGGCGACGCCGACGTCGACATCCTCGCCGTGCTGGTGCAGGGCGGGCGCGCCTGCGTCAACCTGGCCATGGTGCGCGGCGGGCGCCACCTGGGCGACCGCGCCTACTTCCCCAGCCAGCTCAGCGATGCGGCGGCGATTGCCGAAGAAGCCATCGAGGTGGAAGTGCTGGCCGCTTTCTTGGCCCAGCACTACACGGAAAAATTCATCCCCGGCACCCTGATCCTGAATATCGAATTCGACCAGCCGGCCCTGATGGTGGCGCTGATGGAGCAGTGCGGCCACCGCATCAACCTGATCTTCCAGCCGCAGGGGCAGCGCCGGCAATGGCTTGAGATGGCGCAAAAGGGCGCCGAGATTTCGCTGGCGCGATTGTTGTCGGAGCAGGGTTCGCAGCAATCGCGCACGCGCGCGCTGGCCGAGGCGCTGCGCCTGGAAACGGAAGACCTCGACAGCCTGCGCGTCGAGTGTTTCGACATCAGCCACACGCAGGGCGAGGCGACACAGGCCTCGTGCGTGGTATTCCACCACCATGCCATGCAGAACGGCGAATACCGGCGCTACAACATCAACGACATCACGCCCGGCGACGATTACGCGGCCATGCGCCAGGTGCTGATGCGCCGCTATGAAAAGGTGGCGAATGGCGATGGCGTGATGCCCGACGTGGTGCTGATCGACGGCGGCAAGGGACAGATTGAAATGGCGCGCCAGGTGTTTGCCGAACTGGGACTCGATATCAGCTTGATTGTCGGCGTGGCCAAGGGGGAAGGGCGCAAGGTGGGCCTGGAAACCCTGCTGTTCGTCGATGGTCGTCCGGCGCAGGAACTGGGCAAGGAATCGGCGGCGTTGATGCTGATCGCGCAGATCCGCGACGAGGCGCACCGCTTCGCCATCACCGGCATGCGCGCCAAGCGCGCCAAGACGCGCCAGACTTCGCGCCTGGAAGAGATAGAAGGCATAGGCGCCAAGCGCCGCCAGAAGCTGCTGTCGCGCTTTGGCGGCTTGCGCGGCGTGGTCGACGCCAGCGTGGAGGACCTGATGTCGGTGGAGGGGATTTCCACGCAACTGGCAGAAGAGATTTACAAGCAGTTGCATTAATGAAGGGATCGCCTGCTCCAGTGCTGCGGCAACCGGACTAGGCTAATACCCCCGGGCCATGTAGACTAGTGGCGTTTTCTTCACGCTTTCTTCATGTTCAATTTACCCGTCGGCCGATTGCTTCCTTATGCCTTTTAATATTCCCATCCTTTTGACCTGGCTGCGCGTGGCTCTGATTCCACTCGTCGTTGGCGTATTTTATTTGCCGCCGTCGATGCTGCTGCATGGCGACCAGAACCTGGTTGCCACCCTGGTCTTCATTGTTGCTGCAGTGACTGACTGGTTCGATGGTTTTCTCGCGCGTCGCTGGAACCAGACCTCGGCCTTTGGCGCCTTCCTCGATCCGGTCGCCGACAAGCTGATGGTGGCGGGCGCCTTGCTGGTGCTGGTGCAGCTGGACAGAGTCAATGCCGTGCTGGCCTTTATCATCATCGGCCGCGAAATCACCATTTCCGCGCTGCGCGAATGGATGGCACAGATAGGCGCATCGAAATCGGTGGCCGTCAGCTCGATCGGCAAGATCAAGACGGCCGCGCAAATGACGGCCATTCCCTTGCTGCTGTACCACGAAGTGATCTTCGGCGCGATCGACACGCATGTGTGGGGCGAGCGCCTGTTGTGGATCGCCTGCGTGCTGACGGTATGGTCGATGTTCTATTATTTGCGCCTGGCATGGCCGCTCATCAAGGAAAAAGCGGGAAATCTGCACTAAGAATAAGCAGGTGGCTGCTGTCTGCGGAATATTTTGCAAAACACCAGATATTGCCCGTTGACAGCCTCTGTAAATCCTTTACAATGCTGGCCTGTTGTTGATGACGCGGGAGTAGCTCAGTTGGTAGAGCGCAACCTTGCCAAGGTTGAGGTCGAGAGTTCGAGCCTCTTCTCCCGCTCCAGTTTTCTGGATCGTGTCATAGGTAAAAACAGCGAATGCAGCAAAAAAGTAGTACTGGCGATGTGATAGAGCTTCTGATACAATGTTGTCCACTGCGGGAGTAGCTCAGTTGGTAGAGCGCAACCTTGCCAAGGTTGAGGTCGAGAGTTCGAGCCTCTTCTCCCGCTCCAGTGTATGCTGGTTCAGCAGTGCTCGAAGGTAGTAATGGCGCAGTAAATAGAAGTAGAATGATGTTGCAAAGCGGGAGTAGCTCAGTTGGTAGAGCGCAACCTTGCCAAGGTTGAGGTCGAGAGTTCGAGCCTCTTCTCCCGCTCCAGTAAAAGCTCGAAGCAGTACGGTAATTGGCGTAACAACAGTATATGAAAGCTCCATGCGGGAGTAGCTCAGTTGGTAGAGCGCAACCTTGCCAAGGTTGAGGTCGAGAGTTCGAGCCTCTTCTCCCGCTCCAGAATTCTAAGGGGAAGCTAAGTTGGCTTCCTTTTTTTATCCGCCGCAGTACGCAGCGTGATTAAGCAGCAAGCAAGCTCCAATGCGGGAGTAGCTCAGTTGGTAGAGCGCAACCTTGCCAAGGTTGAGGTCGAGAGTTCGAGACTCTTCTCCCGCTCCAGTTTTCAAGGTGTGCCGCAAGGCCCATCCAAGCAGTTCCTCTGGCGAGGTAGCAAAGAGGTTATGCAGCGGCCTGCAAAGCCGTTTAGACGGGTTCGATTCCCGTCCTCGCCTCCAGATGAAAAAAATAGCCCACTTTCGAGTGGGCTATTTTCATTTGGGCTTTCTCTGCGACGGGCGACGATGTGCACTCAGGTGCAGACGATGGGCGCCTGATCGATATGATTTCCCTGTTCAGCCGTCCGCAATATGAAAGCAGCCAGGTCGGCACGGGATATCCGTCCCATGATGCCCGGTTTCAAAGTGGTGCCGCTACGATACACGCCGCTCAAGGTGCCGTTCGTCAGCGCGGGCGGGCGCACCAGCGTCCAGTCGGTAGCGCTGGCGCGCACCAGTGCTTCCATCTCGTCCTTGTCGCGCATTTTTGCACCTATCATCTTGCGCACGCAGCGTATGAACCATGAGGCGTTGCCTGTTTCCGATGCACCATAGGCGCTCAGGGCAATCAGCCTGCGCGCTCCGGTCGCCTGCATGGCCGGTAAAATATGACGCATGGCATCGCTGCAAATGTTCTGTGCGCCGCCCTTGCGAGCGCCCAGCACGCTGATCACCGCTTCGGCGTCTTGCACGACAGTCCGCATGGTTGCGGGGTGACCCAGTTGGCCAACAATGCGCGTAAGGCGCGCATGATTGATAGCTAAAGCGTCTGCGCTGCGCAGCAACACCGAGACCGTGTGGCCGGCGTCGAGCGCCTGCTGCAGCAGCTGACGGCCGGTGGCGCCAGAGGCACCAAAAATGGCAAGTTTCATGGATGTTCCTTGAAAGAGTGGAAATCAGGCAATGCTGGACATGACGGCAACAGCGGCTGCCACCAGCGCTGGGGCGCCGGCGAGCAGGGCGCTGCTGCCCAAGTGCCACGGATTGCCGTCCAGGTCGGATACACTGCCGTTCGCTTCGGCCACCAGCAGCGCTCCGGCCAGCAAGCCTGAGCGCACCTGGCTGTATTGCCAGAACAGATCTTGGCGGCCGGCAGCAACCTGCACCAGCTGCAAGGTCGATGGCACCGAAACTCTTACCACCAGCGCCGCTTCCAGCATGGCGCTCACCGACTTGCCGATGCGCTGGTAGATGCTGCGGCCTTCATCGGGCACCGCCTGGCCGGTCCCGACCATGGCTGCGTTCAGTTCGGTTTTCAGCGATATGTGCAACCGTTTTCCATTCAGCCATGCGCCGCCGCCGCGCAAGGCCGTATAAGTGTCTGCGCCCATGGGTAAATGCACTGCTGTGAGCACGGGCGTGTTGTCGCGCACCAGCGTGGCCGTCACGCCCCAGTCGGGTACACCGTGGACATGGTTGATCGCTCCCTCGACCGGATCGCTGACCCACCATTCGCCGTCAGGCAACAAGCCGCTGCCGCCTTCATCCTCCGCCCAACGCGCCATGGGATGGGCCTTAGCCAAGGCCGGGCGCAAGATGGCCAGCGCAACGGCATCGTTGGCGGCGATCATCTCGCCAATGTCGCCCCGGTGCTCAGGGCGTGCGCCAGGGTTGAAACGGGCCTCGATGGCCTTGCCTGCCGACTGCACGGCTTTCACGACCAGCGTCAGCAGTTCGGCATCGCCGGACGCGGTGGCACTTGTATTGTTTGAAGAGTTCATGGATGTTTCCGTATTGGTTCACTAGCGCAGAAATTGCGCTTGACGTGGCAGGAAAATGATATGAGCATTAGCTCGCATGAACAACTCGCAATCCAAAGCGGCGAGTGCGCGCCGCCTGAAGCCGCGCAAAGCGCCGTCCCAGCCGCGTTCCGCCCATACCGTCGAGGTCATACTCGAAGGTGCGGCTCACATTCTTGAGCAGTCCGGACTGGACGGTTACAGCACCAATGCCATCGCCGTACGCGCCGGCGTCAGCATCGGCTCGCTCTATCAATATTTTCCCACCAAGGATGCGGTGACGGTGGCGCTGATCGAGCGCGAGAGAGCAGAGTTGGTGCGCGAGGCGATGCAGGCGCTGGCTCAGGATGACCGATGCCTGGCGTTGCACCAGTTGATCGAGATTGCGGTGCGCCACCAGTTGCGCCGGCCTGCGTTGGCGGCGCTGCTCGATTTTGAGCAGCATCGTTTGTCGGCGGTCATGCCGGCATCTGGCAATGGCGTGACCATGCATGCGGCGCTGGCCGGCTTCGTGCGCGCTGGCGTCCCGAAGGGCATGCTGGCGCCGGAACCGGCCGCGACCGATCTGATGGCCATCATCAGCGCGCTGACAGACGCCGCCGGCCGCCGTGGCAGCGTTGATCCGCTACAACTGGTGGCGCGTATTGAAGCGACGGTGCGCGCTTATCTCGGTGCGCTCGCTCAGCCTGGGATGTGATGATCTGGGGCCGGACGCAAACGTAGCGGTCCGTGCGGCCAGCACTTCGCGGTGCAAGCCTGTGTGCGGCGCCGTCCTTCAGGCCGGCCGGACTGCTGCGGTTCCAGTTGGCGCCGGCTGGCGAGAAAGACGCTAAATGCGCACCGTTGTTCGAAGCAATGGCGGCTTGCCATCGATGGTTTCATGCTTCAATTCAAGTGTTTCCACCATTGGCCGATAGTTGCCTACGGCCTGGGTCCTTCCGGCAGTAAAGGTTTGCCCGGGTGATCTTGTATAATCCAGGCCGGCCCAGCAGCAGCGCCCGGCGCGCGGTTTATTGTCCTTTTCGCCATACCGATGTAGTCATAGACTTTCCAACTGTTCGCCACATGCCGGCTTCCCTTGCGAAGCTGTCGTCTGCTTGCGCCTGGATGCGCCGCCTCAGGCGCTATTTCACTGTTGTAAACTTGGATAGTTCAATGATCAACACGACGTTTCGGGCCGAATGGTTCCCGAATATACAAAAGAATTTTCTTGCTGGCCTGACCACCTCGTTCGCGCTGGTGCCCGAATGCATCGCCTTCGCCCTGGTGGCGCAACTCAATCCCCTGATGGGCCTGTATGGCGCCTTCATCATTTGCGCACTGACGGCCATCTTTGGCGGGCGCCCCGGCATGATTTCCGGCGCCGCCGGTTCCATGGCCGTCGTCATCGTGGCGCTGGTGGCGCAGCATGGCGTGCAATACCTGCTGGCCACCGTCGTGCTCAGTGGCATTTTGATGGCGCTGTTTGGCATCTTGCGTCTGGGTAAGCTGATCCGCATGGTGCCTCATCCCGTGATGTTGGGCTTTGTGAATGGCCTGGCCATCATCATTGCCATGGCGCAACTGGAGCACTTTCGCCAGGCCACGCCTCAAGGGGAGACCTGGCTGCAAGGCACGCCCTTGCTCGTGATGGGCGCGCTGGTGGCCCTGACCATGGCCATCGTTTACGTGCTGCCGCGCATCACGCGTGCCGTGCCGCCGGCGCTGGTGGCCATCCTGGGCGTGGGCGTGCTCAGCTATAGCTTGCACCTGCCGACGCGCACCCTGGGCGATCTCGCGCATATCGCCGGCGGCTTGCCAGCCCTGCATTGGCCCAGCGTGCCGCTGGACATGGCCACCTTGCACATCATCTTCCCGTATGCGGCGCTGATGGCCATGGTGGGCTTGCTGGAAACCTTGCTCACCTTTAATCTTACCGATGAGATCACGGAAACACGGGGTCAGCCGAATCGCGAATGCATCGCCCTCGGCGCATCGAATGTCGTCTCCGGCCTGTTTGGCGGCATGGGCGGCTGCGCCATGATTGGCCAGACCATGATCAACCTGAGCTCGGGCGGGCGCTCGCGCCTGTCGGGCGTCACGGCCGGCGTGATGATCTTGCTGTTCATCCTGTTCCTCTCGCCTCTGATCGAGCGCATCCCGCTGGCCGCCCTGGTCGGCGTGATGTTCGTGGTGGCGCAGCAGACGTTTGCCTGGGGTTCCTTGCGCGTGCTGGGCAAGGTGCCGATGCAGGATGCGCTGGTGATCGTCGCCGTGACGGTGATCACGGTATTCACGGACCTGGCGACGGCCGTGCTGTGCGGCATAGTCATCGCCGCCTTGAATTTTGCCTGGCAGCATGCCCGCGAAATGCGCGCCGACATCGATGACAGCAGCCACGGCATGCGCGTCTACCTGCCGCACGGTACCCTGTTTTTTGCTTCCACCACGCACTTCCAGGAACTGTTCCAGTCTGCGTCGGACCCGGCCCGCATCATCCTCGATTGCCGGCATCTGCACATGGCCGATCACTCGGCCATCGTCGCCATCGAAGCCTTGTATGAGCGCTATGAAAAGGCCGGCAAGCACCTGCAGGTGACGCAGTTGTCGGCCCGCAACCAGGCCTTGCTGCAGCGTGCAGGCGTGGATGTGAGCGCGGCGTAAAATAATGGAGAGGCTGTCCCGCGCAATCGTGCGAGAGCGGCGGGATTTTTAGTGGATGGAGTGTTGATGCTGTCGGACGAACAAGAGCAGTTGTTGCAACAAAGCCAGGCGGGCTTCGATGCCTACTATGACGCGCTGGGCGCGGCGCTGGTGAATTTTGTCGAGCGCCTGGGCATCCAGCCGGCCCACGAAGTGTTGACGAACGCGGCCGAATACCTGCCGTACATCGATGCGGCCATGCGCACCATCGTCATCCGCGACGAGAGCTGGCAATGGGTGAAAACCATGCTCGGCTATTTTATCGGCGAATACTTCGTGCAGGGTCATGCTGGCTGCTGGTATGTGGAAACGCGGGCCGAGTCGCCACATTTCTGCCGCTATATGGTGGGCGGCTTCGAGCATGGCTTGCCGGCGGACGCCGCCATCGATCCGGAGGCGCTGGCGCTGGCATTTCTGGGGCAATCCGTGCCGCGCGAACTGGCGGCACTGATCGCCAAAGCGCAAGGCCGCGAGGCTTGATGCCGCGCAGCTTGCAGAAGCAGATTTAAAACTCTTCCCACTCGCCTTCGGCAGGGCTTGCTGCCTTGCTGCTGGCGCGCGTCACGGGCAGGCGCAGGGCAGGGGACGAGGTCTTGCGGGCTGGTGCGGCCGAAGTTGCCGGCGCGGCCGGGGCGCTACGTTGCGCCGCTTTCATGCTGAAACGGTCGGTGGCCGCCGCGTTGGCGTCCAGGCGGAAGACGCTGACCACCTGCGCCAGTTCGCTCGCCTGTTCCTGCATGGCTTCGGCCGCTGCCGAGGCTTCTTCCACCAGGGCTGCATTTTGCTGGGTTACCTGGTCCATTTCGGAAATGGCCTGGTTGACTTGCTCGATGCCCGCGCTTTGCTCTTCGCTGGCGTTGCTGATCTCGCTCATGATGGACGTGACGAAGCCTATGCTTTGCACGATTTCTTCCATCGTCTTGCCGGCCTTGTCGACCAGGTCCGTGCCCACATCGACTTTTTGCACGGAGTCGTCGATCAAGCCCTTGATTTCCTTGGCCGCCGCCGCCGAACGCTGCGCCAGGTTGCGCACTTCCGTGGCGACCACGGCAAAGCCGCGACCCTGTTCGCCGGCGCGTGCCGCTTCCACGGCCGCGTTCAGGGCCAGGATGTTGGTCTGGAAGGCGATGCCGTCGATGACAGAGATAATATCGACGATTTTCTTCGACGAGGTATTGATCTCGCCCATGGTGGCCACCACTTCGGCCACCACGGCGCCGCCGCGGCTGGCGATGCCGGCCGCGTCGCCCGCCAGTTTATTCGCCTGGCGCGCGTTGTCCGCATTCTGCTTCACGGTACTGGTCAGCTCTTCCATCGACGAAGCCGTTTCTTCCAGCGAACTGGCTTGCTGTTCCGTGCGTGACGACAGGTCCTGGTTGCCGGCGGCAATTTCCGCAGACGCCGTGGCGATGGTGTCGGTGCCGCTGCGCACCTGGCCGACGATGCCCACCAGGCTTTCGTTCATGGTTTTCAGGGCAAGCATCAGCTGGCCCGTTTCATCGCGGCCTTGCGCCGTGATGATGCTGCTCAGGTCGCCTGCTGCCACGGTTTCCGCCACTTTCACGGCGTCGCGGATGGGGCCGGTAATCGAACGCGTGATCCACCACGCAAAGCCGATGCCCATCAGCACGGCCAGCACGCCCATGGTGATGAGGAAGATGCGGGTGCTGCTGTAAGCCTCGATGATGCTGGCGCCGACGCCGTCGGCGGCCTTGATCTGCATGCCGGCAAAACGCTTCACTTCGGCCAGGTAAGCCACGGTGATCGGCGCCACTTCCTTGTCGAAGACAACTTTGGCGCCCGCCATGTCGCCGTCGGCCTTCATCTTGAAGGCGCGTGCGCGCGTCGTCACGTAGTCGGTGCGCACCTTGTGCACCACCTTGAATTGCTCGATCACGGCCGGGTTAAGCAAGGACGCGATGATGTCGTCCTGCAGCTTGCTGGAGCGGTCCGCATCGACTTTCAAGTCGTCCTCGATCTTGGCGCTCACGACAGGATCGGTGATTTCAAACGAGGCCACGCCGCGCACGCTATTGAGTTCAATGATCTTCGACCATTCGGCCACCATGCGCTGGTTCTTGATGCTGGTATTGATGAGGCGGTAAGTCAGGTCGCTGGCTGTTTGCATGCGCACGAGAGCGGTGATGGTCAAGGCGGCAAGCAACAGCAATACGACAGCAAAGCCGACGCCAAGGCGGCTGCCGATGTTCAGGTTTTTCATGTAATTCCTAACAATTTAATAGTCATGATCGCCGCCGCCAGCAGGGGCGGACAGGCGCCGCAAGGCGCAGGGGATCGGGGTCTTCGGGTGCCGCGTGCATGCATTGCGGCGCGCCGCGCAGTGCGCGGCGTTGGAGGTGAAGCAAGGGGTGTGGCGGCGTGGAGAGCCGCTGACCAGCAACCGCAAGTATAGCATTGACGCAGAGAAATAGTTTTTCAAAGCAATTTTAATTATTTTTTGATATTGGTTTCCTGTTGCATTTTTACGTCAAGTACTAGGTCAATAAGTACTATCACTTACATTCCACCTTACTTTTCGCCGCGTCGGCTGATAAAATACTAATGATAATGATTCGTATTAAAACTTCGACCAGGGAATTGTATGCAGCAACAGCGCAAGCCAGGATGTAAACCGATCACTCTCGCCGTACTGGGCGCCTTGACCTTCGGCGCCGTGCCATTGGCGGCCTGGGCGCAGGAAAGCTTGCCCGCCGTCACCGTGACGGCATCGAAGGACAAGGATGGCTATGTCGCCGCCACTTCCGCCAGCGGCACCAAGACGGAAATGGCCCTGCGCGATGTACCGCAGAGTATCAACGTGGTGCCGGCCGCCGTCATCAAGGATCAGCACGCCATGTCGATCCAGGACATCATGAAGAACATCCCCGGCGTGGGCTTGTCCACGGGCGACGGCCAGCGCGACCAGGTGTTCATCCGCGGCTTCACGGCCATCGGCGATCAATTTGTCGACGGCTTCCGCGACGACGCCCTGTATTTCCGCGACCTGTCGAACGTGGAGCGGCTGGAAGTGATCAAGGGTCCGGCCGCCGTGCTGTACGGCCGCGGTTCCTCGGGTGGCCTGGTGAACCGCATCACCAAGAAGCCGGGTGTGGATATCACGGACGTGGCCCTGAGCTTGACGAATACAAAAGGGCGCCGCGGCGAAGTCGACGTGGGCAGAGTGGGCGAGACGGTGGACTGGCGTGTCACGGGTGGGCGTGAATTGTCCGACAGCTACCGCGAGCAGCAGTTCATCAACCGCACGGCGCTGGCGCCATCGGTGGCCATCCGCCTCTCTGGCGCGACCAAGCTGCTGCTGCAGGGCGACTACCTGGAAGACCGCCGTCTGACGGACTTCGGCATCCCGTCCTACCAGGGCCGCCCTGTGGCTGTCGATGCGGGCACTTACTACGGCGCCGCCAACGCCCGCGATGCGGACTTCAGCCAGTCGCGCGTGGTCTCCACGGCCGCCACCCTGACGCACAAGTTCAGCGATAGCTTGTCACTGCGCAATGCCTTCCGCTATTACGATTACCACCTGGACCGCAACAACACGAATATTTCCGGCAACGTCAACGAAGTCAAGGGCACGATGAGCCTGGGCCACACCAAGCTGAACCGCGATGAAAGCGGCTGGTTCAACCAGACGGAACTGACGCAAAAACTGGTCACCGGCAGCCTGCGCCACGAAGTGCTGTATGGTGCCGAGTTCGGCAAGCAAAACAAGGATGCCAACAGCTGGGCTTCGACCGTGGTGGCGACGAACGTGTCGATCTTCAATCCCGTCCTGCCGCAGGTCGACCGCAGCAAGCTGGGCGCGCGCAGCGATACGTTCGGCACCTACGATACGGCCGCCGCCTACGTGCAGGATGCCATCGCTTTCAGCGACGAGTGGAAGGCGCTGGCCGGCTTGCGCTATGACCGCTACAAGCAGCAATCGCGCCTGGCCAATGCGCTTGGCGTGACGACGGCAGACCTGTCGCGCACGGATTCGGCGTTCAGCCCCCGCGCCGGCCTCGTCTGGCAACCGAGCGCCGTGCAATCGTACTACGCGTCGTGGAGCCGTTCGTTCCAGCCCAGCGGCGAGAACTTCGCCCTGGCCGCGAATAACGCCGACCTGGCGCCGGAAACCACGCGCAACACGGAAGTGGGCGCCAAGTATGATTTGTGGGGCGGCCGCGCGAATGCCACCGTGTCGCTGTTCCGCCTGGAGCGCGACAATATCAAGAGCAGCGACCCGATCACGAACCGCATCGTGCCCGTCGGCACGCAGCGCACGGACGGCCTGGAGCTGACCTTCAATGCGGACTTGCACGATGGCTGGAAAATGATGGCCGGCTATGCTTACCTGGACGCCACGATCACCGATTCCATCGCCGTCGACAAGAGCGTCAACGTACCGGGCACGACGACGGCCAGTGCCGTCGCCATCAAGGGCAAGCGCGCCACCTTGACGGCGCGCAACACGGCCAACCTGTGGCTGACGAAAGACCTGGGCCACGGCTTCACCGTGGGCGGCGGCGCAAACGCCGTCGGCAGCCGTTTCGCCAATCCGGGCAACACGGTGGTCTTGCCCGGCTACGTGACGGCCGACGCCATGGCTGCGTACCGCACGGGCCGCTATGAAGTGCAGTTGAACGTCAACAATATCGGCGACACGCGCTACATCGTCTCGGGCCACGGTTCCAGCCCGAATCTGAGCTTGCCGGGCGCGCCGCGCAACGTGGCGCTGACCTTGCGCTACAGCCTGTAATTTTCCCCACTCCCATACAACCCGCTTTCGAGCGGGTTTTTTCATGGGGACAGCTGCGCCGGGCAGGCTGGCATTGTTTGGAGGAATTGTTCGCTACCGATCAATAATGTTGACTATGTGCAATTTTCCCCGGTGTACCAAGCCTTGTCTGGGATTGAGGGGTAGAATACTTTCATACAGCACAGGCATGGTGCTTATATCTTGGTGAATGACACCATCACGACGTTGTATGACTTTTTATTTACTCACATCATAGAGGCCTGAATATGGTTCAGATGTCCAGGCGCCAGTTCCTTCGGGTAACTGGCGCGACCATTGCTGGTTCCAGCCTCGCCCTGCTCGGTTTCGCACCGGGCCAGGCGATGGCGGAAGTGCGGCAATACAAGCTGTCTCGCACGACCGAGACACGCAATACCTGTCCTTACTGTTCGGTAGGATGTGGCGTCCTGCTGTATGGACTGGGCGACGGCGCGAAAAATGCCGTCTCCAGCATCATCCACGTGGAAGGCGATGCCGATCACCCGGTGAACCGCGGCACCCTGTGCCCGAAGGGCGCCAGTCTGGTCGACTTCATCCACAGCCCGAACCGCCTGAAAGTGCCCGAATACCGCGCACCGGGCGGCACGCAATGGCAAGCAATCTCCTGGGATGTTGCGCTCGACAAGATCGCGCGCCTGATGAAGGATGACCGCGATGCCAACCTGATCGAAAAGAATGCCGACGGCAAGACCGTCAACCGCTGGCTCTCCACCGGCATGCTGGCCGCGTCCGCCGGCAGCAACGAGGTCGGTTACCTGACCCACAAGACAGTGCGCAGCATGGGGATGCTGACCTTTGATAATCAGGCGCGTGTATGACACGGACCGACGGTGGCAGGTCTTGCCCCGACGTTTGGCCGTGGCGCGATGACGAATCATTGGGTCGATATCAAGAATGCCGACGTGATCCTGGTCATGGGCGGCAATGCAGCAGAAGCACATCCTTGCGGATTCAAGTGGGTCACGGAAGCGAAGGCGCATAACAAGGCCAAGCTGATCGTTGTCGATCCGCGTTTTACCCGTACCGCATCCGTGGCAGATTACTACTGCGCCACGCGTACCGGCACGGACATCGTCTTCCTCGGCGCGATCATCAATTATCTGCTGACGAACGACAAGATCCAGCATGAGTACGTGCGCAACTACACGGACATGCCTTTCATCGTGCGCGAAGACTATGCGTTCGAGGACGGCCTGTTCTCGGGTTTCGACAAGGAAAAGAACAAGTACACCAACAAGGCCACCTGGGATTACGAGATCGGCGACGATGGTTATGCCAAGGTCGACCCGACCCTGGAGCACCCGCGCTGCGTCTACCAGATGATGAAGAAGCACTACGCACGTTACACGACCGAAATGGTCGAGCGTACGTGCGGCGTGTCGCCTGACAAATTCCACAAGGTGGCGGAAGCATTGGCTTCGACCGCCGTGCCGGGACGCGCCGGCACCATCTTGTATGCGCTGGGTTGGACGCACCACTCGACGGGCTCGCAAACCATCCGCACGGGCGCCATGGTGCAGCTGCTGCTGGGCAATATGGGCATCGCGGGCGGCGGCATGAACGCCTTGCGCGGCCACTCTAACATCCAGGGCTTGACCGATCTGGGCCTGATGTCGAACCTGTTGCCAGGTTACATGACACTGCCGAATGAAGGCGAGCAGGATTTCGATGCCTACATTGCCGCGCGCGCCACCAAGCCGTTGCGGCCGAACCAGCTCAGCTACTGGAGCAATTACCGCAAGTTCCACGTCAGCTTCATGAAGACGTGGTGGGGTGATTTCGCCACGGCCGAGAACAATTACGCGTTCGACTACCTGCCGAAACTCGACAAGCCGTATGACTTGATGCAAGCCATCGAGAACATGCACCAAGGCAAGATGGCGGGTTATATCTGTCAGGGCTTCAATGTGCTGGCCTCAGCACCAAACAAGCAGAAGGTCACGGAAGCGCTAGCCAAGCTGAAGTTCCTCGTCATCATGGACCCGCTGGCCGTGGAAACGGGCGAATTCTGGAAGCCGCACGGGCAATACCATGAAGTCGATCCCACCAAGATCATGACGGAAGTGTTCCGCTTGCCGACCAGCTGCTTCGCCGAAGAACGCGGTTCGCTGGTGAGCTCTTCGCGCGTCTTGCAATGGCACTGGCAGGCGGCCGAACCACCGGGCCAGGCGCGCAGCGACCTGGAGATCATGGCGGGCCTGTTCTTGCGCATGCGCAGCTTGTACCAGAAAGAGGGCGGCAAGTTCCCCGAGCCGATTCTCAACCTGACGTGGAATTATGCGCAGCCGCATAGTCCGCAACCGGAAGAGATCGCACGGGAATACAACGGCAAGGCACTGGCGGACTTGTACGATCCGAAAGATCCCACCAAGTTGCTGGTGAAAAAGGGTGAGCAACTGGCCTCGTTTGCGCAATTGCGCGACGATGGTACCACCACCAGCGGTTGCTGGATCTTCACCGGCAGCTGGACGCAGGCGGGCAACCAGATGGGACGGCGCGACAATAGCGATCCGACGGGCATCGGCCAGACCTTGGGCTGGGCCTGGGCATGGCCGGCCAACCGCCGCGTGCTGTACAACCGCGCTTCGTGCGACTTGAAGGGCAAGCCTTTCGATCCGACACGCAAGCTGATCGAGTGGAATGGCACGCACTGGAGCGGGGCCGACATTCCCGACTTCAAGGTTGACGAACCACCGGAAAATGGCATGGGTCCGTTCATCATGCTGGGCGAGGGCGTGGCGCGCTTCTTTGCGCGCGGCGCCATGGCCGAAGGTCCGTTCCCCGAGCATTACGAGCCGTTCGAAAATCCGCTCGGCTACAACCCCATGCATCCGAAAAACCCGCAGGCGACCAGCAATCCGGCCGCGCGCGTGTTCGCTGACGACCGGAAAATGTTCGGCACGCATGAGCAATATCCGCATGTGGCGACCAGTTATCGCCTGACCGAGCATTTCCATTACTGGACCAAGCATGCACGCCTGAATGCCATTATCCAGCCGGAGCAATTCGTCGAAATCGGCGAAGAGCTGGCCAAGAGCATCGGCGTCGTTGCCGGTGGCCGGGTGCGCGTCAGTTCCAAACGGGGGCATATCATCGCCAAGGCCGTGGTCACCAAGCGCATCAAGGCTTTGATGATCGAGGGCAAGCCGGTGCATACCGTGGGCCTGCCGCTGCACTGGGGCTTTACGGGCGTGGCCAAGCCGGGGTATCTGATTAATACCCTGACGCCAGGCGTAGGGGATGCGAATTCGCAAACGCCGGAATTCAAGTCCTTCCTCGTGAAGGTGGAAAAAGCATGATGGGAGCTCGATAATGGCACTGCAATCCTTAGATATCCGGCGCCTGTCGGCGACCACGGTGACGCCGCCGCAGGCGCGCAGCCCGGTAACGGGCACCGTGGCCAAGCTGATCGATGTGTCGAAATGCATCGGCTGCAAGGCTTGCCAGACGGCGTGCATGGAATGGAACGACTTGCGCGATGAAGTCGGCGAAAACCATGGCACCTATGACAATCCCACGGACCTGACGCCGCAATCGTGGACGGTGATGCGTTTTGCCGAACACGAAGACAATGACGGCAACCTCGAGTGGCTGATTCGCAAGGACGGCTGCATGCACTGCGAGGATCCGGGCTGTTTGAAAGCCTGTCCGGCGCCGGGCGCCATCGTGCAATACACGAACGGCATCGTCGATTTCCACCAGGAAAACTGCATCGGCTGCGGCTATTGCGTAGCCGGCTGTCCTTTCGACGTGCCCCGCATTTCGAAAAAGGACGACCGCGCCTACAAGTGCACGCTCTGCTCGGACCGCGTGGCCGTGGGCCAGGAACCGGCCTGCGTGAAAACCTGCCCGACGGGCGCCATCGTTTTCGGCACCAAGGAAGACATGAAGCTGCATGCGGAAGAGCGCATCGTCGACCTGAAATCGCGCGGTTTCGAGAACGCGGGCCTGTACGATCCGCTGGGCGTGGGCGGTACGCACGTGATGTACGTGCTGCACCATGCCGACAAGCCGAAGCTGTATTCGAACTTGCCGGAACGCCCGCGCATCAGCCCGATGGTGGGCTTCTGGAAGGGCTGGTCCAAGCCGCTGGCAGTGGCCGGCATGGCTGCCACGGCGCTGGCAGGCTTCTTCCATTACACGCGGGTCGGTCCGAACGAAGTGAGCAAGGACGAAGAGCGCGAAGCGCTGGAAGAGGCCGGGCGCCTCCGGGAGGAACATCATGAGCCACAATGACCTGCATGATGGAAAACGGTACGACAAGGATGGCAACCCGCTGATCCAGCGCTACGACCCGAACGAGCGCACGAATCACTGGATCACGGCCATCACTTTCGTCATGCTGGCCCTGTCCGGCCTGGCCATGTTCCATCCCTCGATGGCCTGGCTGGCGAACCTGTTCGGCGGCGGGCAATGGACGCGCATTTTGCATCCGTTTGCCGGCCTGGTGATGTTTGTCTCGTTCGCGATCCTGGTGCTGCGCTTCTGGCGCCACAACCAGTTCGAGGACGGCGACAAGCAGTGGCTGAAACAGATGGACGACGTGCTCAACAACCGCGAAGACAAGCTGCCCAAGATCGGTAAATACAATGCCGGCCAGAAGATCCTGTTTTTTGTCCTGCTCGCTTGCATGCTGGGATTGTTGTTGTCGGGCATCGTGATCTGGCGCGCGTATTTCGCGTTCTACTTCCCGATCGACGTGGTGCGTTTTGCCGCCTTGTTGCACGCCGGTTGTGCTTTTGCCATCATCTGCGCCATCATCGTGCACATCTACGCGGCGATCTGGGTCAAGGGCTCGATCGGTGCCATGGTGCGCGGCACCGTCACCTATGGATGGGCGCGCAAGCACCATGCGAAGTGGTTTGAGGCGGTCATTCGCAATACGAAGAGGTAATTTATTTTCGATTTACCTGTGCACTAAATGCCGGGGTCAGACCCGAAGGGACTGACCCCGGTTTTCCTTTTCGGCTTGCAATGACTGTATCGATTAAAATACTTTTACATCCCCTTTTTGATGGGAACTCCATTGGTACAACGCATTCTTCAGCCAGGCGAAATCGAAGGCCTGGACCACAACGCGATTCCGCGCCTGCTGCTGGCGCAGCCTGACAGCCTGTTCAAGGCGCGCGCCTTGCGCTTGCGCGAATTGGCGCAAGGCAAGATCAAGGGCATCCCCGTCGATGCGGGCATGCAGGGCTACCTGGTGCTGATGGCCGCGCTGGCCGATGCGCAGGCCGCCGTGGTGGGGAAACTGGCACCCGGCGCCGTGCCTGCCGCCGACCCCGACGCGCTGCGCCGCGCCATCCAGCACCGCATGCCCGTGCTGCCCGTCAGCGGCGCCCGTCCGCCCGTCTGGCGCGACATCTTTGCCAGCCTGCTCGATGAACTGGCGGCCACGGCGGCCAGTCAGCCGGCATTATCGGGCGGCCTGACGCAGGTGCTGGCCCAGTTGCGCGCGCTCGACGCGCCAGCGCTCGATGCCTGCGCCGATGCCGTGCTCGATGAAAACGGCGACAACCTCAATCCCATGCATGCGCCGTTTGTCGCGGCCGCGCTGCAAATCCTGTGGTCGGTGTCGGCTAGCGCACTGCGCGCCGCGCGCGTGCCGGACCTGGAAACGGGCACTCTGTGCCCCGTCTGCGGTTCGCACCCTGTCGCCAGCGTGATCCGTATCGGCGGCCAGTCGCAGGGCTATCGCTACCTGCACTGCGGCATCTGCGAAAGCGAATGGCATATGGTGCGCGTGAAGTGCTCGACCTGCGAACAGAATGGCAAGATCGCCTACCAGGGCCTGGATGCGGCCGAGGCTGCGCCGTTCGACCCCGTGACGGCGAAGGACGACATATTGCCCAACAAGGCGAATGATCCTAAAAAAGTGGCGCGCGCGGAAACCTGCGACGACTGCCATACCTACCGCAAGGTCTTCAACCAGGAACACGATTACAACGTCGAACCGCTGGCCGACGACCTGGCCAGCCTGATGCTCGACCTGCTGGTGGGCGAAGCGGGCTACCAGCGCGCCAGCGGCAATCCGCTGCTGTGGCTCGGAAAAAGCGACGGCGCAGCGGAAGAACAGCCAGCATGACGACCGGGCAAACCGTGCGCCTGCCATCGGTAGATCGCATACTGGGCGACGCGGTTTGCCTGGACCTGATTGCGCAATACGGCCGCGTGCAGACGCTGGCCTGTGCGCGCACGCTGCTGGCCGAACTGCGCGCGGCCTTGCTGGCCGAAGCCGTGTGCGAAGAGGGGGCCTCGATTGCCGCCATCGTCGCGCACATGGCCGAACGCCTGCAGGCGCAAGCGCGCCCGCAGCTGCGCGCCGTGTTCAACCTGACGGGCACCGTGTTGCATACGAATTTGGGCCGCGCACTGCTGCCCGACGCCGCCGTGCAAGCCGTGGTGGAAGCGCTGCAGTGGCCGATGAACCTGGAATTCGACCTGGAAACGGGCAAGCGGGGCGACCGCGACGACCTGGTCGAGGAATTGCTGCGCGAATTGACGGGAGCCGAAGCGGCCACCATCGTCAACAACAATGCGGCCGCCGTGCTGCTGATGCTCAATACCCTGGCGCAGAATAAAGAGGTGATCGTCTCGCGCGGGGAACTGGTGGAAATCGGCGGCGCCTTTCGCATCCCCGACGTGATGACGCGCGCGGGCGCCGTGCTGCGCGAAGTGGGCAGCACCAACCGCACGCACCTGGCCGATTACGCCAATGGCATCAATGAGCACACCAGTCTGTTGATGAAGGTGCATTGCAGCAATTACGCGATCACGGGCTTCACGAAAAGCGTGGAACTCGACGAACTGGTGCCGCTGGCGGCAAAACACGGCGTGCCGACGGCGGTGGACCTGGGCAGCGGTACATTGCTTGATCTGGCGCAATACGGGCTGCCGCACGAAACGACGGTGCGCGAAACCATAGCAGCGGGCGCCGACCTGGTGACCTTCAGCGGCGATAAATTGCTGGGCGGGCCGCAATGCGGCGTCATCGTCGGGCGCGCCGACCTGATCGCGAAGATCAAGCGCAACCCATTGAAACGCGCGCTGCGCGTGGGTAAACTGACCTTGGCTGCTTTGGCCCCGGTGCTGCAGCTGTACCGCGCGCCGGAATTGCTGGCCGAGCGCCTGACCACCTTGCGTTTGCTGACGCGCCCCGCTTGCGCCATGCGCGCGCAGGCGCAAACCCTGCTGCCGCAGCTGCAGGGCGTGCTCGGTGCCGCTTATGTGGTCACGGCCGAAGCGATGCAAAGTCAGATCGGCAGCGGCGCCTTGCCCGTCGACGAGTTGCCCAGCTTTGGCCTGGCCATCTGCAGCGCCCCCGGCTCGCGCCTGAGCAATCCATTGGGCGCCCTGGAGCAGCGCCTGCGCGCCTTGTCGTGTCCCGTGATCGGGCGCATCGGGCAAGATGCCTTGTGGCTGGACTTGCGCTGCCTGGAAGCGGCGCACGAAACAGCCTTCATCGCACAGCTCGACGAGTTGAGCGCATGATCGTCGGCACGGCAGGCCATATCGACCATGGCAAGACGACGCTCACGCGCGCGCTGACGGGCGTGCACACCGACCGCCTGAAGGAAGAGCAGGCGCGCGGCATTTCGATTGAACTCGGTTACGCCTATCTGCCGCTGGCAGACGGCACGGTGCTGGGCGTAATCGACGTGCCGGGCCACGAAAAATTCATCCGCACCATGGCGTCCGGCGTGACGGGCATCGACTTTGCCCTGCTGGTGGTGGCGGCCGACGATGGCATCATGCCGCAGACGCGCGAACACCTGGCCATTTTGCAGCTGCTGGGCGTGGCGCGGGGCGCCGTGGCGCTGACCAAGATCGACCGCGCCGACGGCGCCCGCGTGGCGCAGGTGGAGCTTGAGATCGAGGCGCTGCTGGCCGCCACGCCGCTGGCGGGCAGTCCCATCTTCCTCACGGCCGCCAGCCGCGACAACGATGCCGGCGTGGCAGCCTTGCTGGCGCACCTGACGCAGGTGTCGCGCAGCCTGCCGCAGCGCGATGAACGGCGCTTGTTTCGCCTGGGCGTGGACCGCGTGTTCACCTTGTCGGGGCAGGGCACCATCGTCACCGGTACGGCGCTGGCGGGCCGCGCGCAGGTGGGTGACATGCTGCAGCTGGCGCCCGGCGGCGCGCCGGCGCGCGTGCGCAGCATCCATGCGCAGAACCGCGCGGCCGAGACGGGCATGGCGGGCCAGCGCCTGGCGCTGAACCTGGCCGGCATCGACCGCGAACGCATCGAGCGGGGCAACTGGATCGTCGCGCCGACACTGGCGCAATGCTCGGAGCGCCTCGATGTGGAACTGACCCTGCTGCCCGACGCCGGCGTGCAACTGAAAGCCTGGTCGCCGCTGCACGTGCATTTGGGCGCGGCGCACCAGCTGGCGCGCGCCGTCATGGTCGATGGCGAGACTTTGTCGCCGGGGCAGACGGGCAGGGTGCAACTGGTGTTCGAGACGCCCATGCACGCCGTGCCCGGCGACCGCTTCGTCGTGCGCAATGCGCAGGCGACGCAAACGGTGGGCGGCGGCATGGTGCTCGACCCGTTCGGCCCCGCGCGCAAGCGCCGCAGCCCGGCCAGGCTTGCCTGGCTGGACGCCCTGGCGGCCTTTGTCGCGCAGGGCGACTATGCGGCCCTGCTGGCGCAAAGCCCGCTGGGTTTGCGCGAGTCGCTGCTGGTGCGTCTGTCGCTGTTGCCGGCAGACGCCCTGGCGTTGCCGCCCGACACGCGGCGCATCGCCCTGCGCGGTGGCGATGCCCTGTTGCTGGCGCCAGCGGCCCAGGCGGCACTGGTACAGTGTGTGTTGGCCGCCCTGGCTGTCTTCCACGCGCGCGCGCCCGATGAAGCGGGGCCGGAACTGTGGCGCCTGAAGCGCATCGTCGACGCCGAGATGGAAGACGCCTTGTGGAGCCACCTGGTCGAAGGCTTGCTGGCGCAGGGCAGGGTGCTGGCGCGCGGCGCCAGTCTGCATCTGCCGACGCACAGCGTGGAACTGACGCCGCAGGAGCATGCGCTGGCCGAGCCCTTGCTGGCAGCCTTGCTGCAGGGGCGCTTCGATCCGCCGTGGACGCGCGACCTGGCGCGCGACTCCGGCCTGGCCGAGGACGAAACGCGCCGGCTGTTGCGCAAACTTGCCAAGGCAGGGCAGATCAGCCAGGTCGTGCACGACCTGTTTTATCACCAGGCGGCGCTGGCCGAGCTGGCGCAACTGGTGCGCAGTCTGGCCGAAAAAGCCGGACAGGATGAAGGTCTACCGCCCGGTAATGGCGCCGTGGGTGCCGCCACCTTCCGCGACGCCAGCGGTCTGGGCCGCAAGCGGGCGATCCAGGTCTTGGAATTCTTTGACCGCGTCGGTTATACTCGCCGTGTTGGCAATGGGCATCTATTGCGCCCGCAAGCGCTGTGGTCCTATAGTGCAGCTTTGCCCAACAGCTAGCTCAGGCACCGCGGAAAGCACACGCATCCGGTGATGTGGCCGGGCTTCAAACCCGGTGGAGGGCGTCAGACGTTCTCCCGTAGGTTCGACTCCTACTGTTTTCCGCCAGTTATTCTTCCCTTCTCCCTGCATGGTGATCGTCCCGGCGTTGGCCTGTTGCCACGTTGCGGAAAATAAATGTTGTAATTGATAATATGCAGCGATGCTGGCGCGGGCCGATGGTAACATCGGCTTGACTCCCCTGTAGCAGATGAAAGCAAGCATGAAACAAGCAAGCATGGCATGGCTGCTGGCAGTGGCGCTGCTGATGCCGGCGCTGGCCGCAGCGGCAGGCCTGCGCATCGTTGGCGAGCACTTGCCGCCATCGAGCATGATGGAAGGCAATGTCGTCATCGGGCGCGAAACGACGAAGGTGCGCGACATCATGGGGCGCGCCGGTATTGCCTACAGTATCGAATTACTGCCGTGGAAGCGCGCGTATGCGCAGGCGCTGCGCGAGGCTGACACCTGCATCTTTTCCACCAGCCGCACGCAAGAGCGCGAAGCGCAATTTCGCTGGATCGGCCCCCTCAACGAAGCGGAGTGGATACTGTATGGCCTGGCCGAACGCCATCTGACGCTGCGCACGCTAGCCGATGCGCGCGGCCTGGTGATCGGCACGGTGCTGGGCGACGCGCGCGACGACTACCTGCGCCAGCATGGCCTGAGCGTGGCGCCCGTGACGCAGGAGTGGCTCAATCCGCAAAAACTGTTGCTCGGGCGCATCGATCTGTGGGCCGTGGGCATGGCGGTGGGCAGCAAGCCGTTTGCCGGCAAGGAGTGGGAGGGCAAAGTGGAGCCGCTGCTGACCTTTAATCGCGTGCAGACTTACCTGGCCTGTAACCTCAAGGTACCCGAGGCGCAGGTGGCGGCCATGCAACGCGCCGCAGCCGCCATGCGTCGCGACGGCAGCATGGCGCGCGAGCGTAGCCGCTAGCTCCCCCCGCTTCAGCTTTCCAGCCACTGGCGCACGCAGTTGCGTCCATCGCGTTTGGCCTGGTACAGGGCCTGGTCGGCATGGCTGTAGGCCGTCTCGAAGGCCGTGCCGGCGCGGTTCCAGCTCAGGCCCACGCTGACGGTGATGGGACGCGTGATGGGTGCCGAATGGCGCTGGCGGCCGACGCTCTCGCAGATGCGCTGCGCCACTGTTGCCGCGTCGTCGCGCGAAGAGGTGGGCCAGACCACGGAAAACTCTTCGCCGCCGACCCGGCCGATGGCCGTTTCCTGTCCTAATAAGCCCTTCAGGCAGTCGACCACGGCCTGGATCACGCCGTCGCCGGCGGGGTGGCCGAAATCGTCGTTGACCTGCTTGAACAGGTCGATGTCGAGCACGATCAGGGCCATGTCGCCCTGCGCCAGGCAGCGCGAGGCATGCTCGATCACGGCGCCGCGATTCAGGGCACCCGTCAGCGGATCGTGCGTGGCGCGGTATTCGAGCTGGCCGGCCAGGGCTTGTAGTTGGCGGTTCAGCAAATGCATGTCGCGCTCGGCGCGGTCGCTGCGGCCGATCAGGCGCCGCGTCTCGCGCATCAGCCGTTCGTAGTGATTGATCAGTTCACCGAGCACGCGGCGCTGCGCTTCGCCGCTGGCATGGACGTCGGCGTGCATGCGCCGCGCGGCGGCTAGCGCCGCCGCTTCCACGGTGAACAGGTCGGCTTCCAGTCCTGCCTCGGAGATGGCTGCGCGCATGGCCTAGTTGCCCTGCACGGGATGGTCGCAGAAATCCAATGCGGTGAAATCCTGTTGCAGCTCCTGGCCGAATTCCAGGATGGTGTCGTCATCCTCGTCGTGATACCAGTTCAGGCGTACCTGGTTACCCTCCACGGCCGCCTGGTTCAGGGTGTCGAACAGGGTAAACAGCATCTTCGTGCTGGAGCTGTTGAAGTAGGCCAGCGAGACGTTGACGGTGATGGCGCTCTCGCGGCAGGCGTCCAGGTAGGCACGCACGGCGGCGATCAGCGGGCCATAGAAGGCGGCCGCGTTTTCCGGATACGACTCGCCCTTGATCGACAGGGTGTGCTGCGCGAAACGGAAGTCGATTTCGGGCGAACTCGGGGTCGCGGCGATGAACAGTGGTGACGGTAATTGCATATGCTTTCCTGAGTCGGCTCTTTCAAATGATGGCTTTGATGCAGAAGATCGTGTGGCCCGGCTCCTGGGGATCCTGGACGAATTCGAATTCGAGCGGCTCGCTGGCGTCGCGCGCCATGGTGAGAAAACCCAGGCCCGCCCCCTTGCTGTCGGCCGGCGCTTCCTCGCGCAGGGCCTTCTTGTAGGCGAGGCGGATTTCTTCCATCGTCATGCTGTGCAGCGGCTCCAGGCGGGCGCGGATCTGCGCCACGTTGTCGGTCGAGACGGGGTTGGCGCACAGCAGAAAAAAGCTGTCGCCGCGCGTGCCGATGCAAAACGAGCCGCGCCGCATCTGCTGGTCAAGCTGCGCATCGGTCGTCAGGCTGTCGGCGGAATAATGCATGATGTTTTGCGACATCTCGATGAACGAGGAAAAGATGCGCCGCCGCGTGGGCCCGGCTGCGCCGGCCGTATCGAGGCGCGCCTTGACGGTTTCGGAAATGGCGCTGACCACGTGCTGCGAGAAATAGCCCACGTAAAAAAAGATGATGTTGCGCTTGCGCGCCACATTCCAAAACTCGTTGAATTCTTCGTACAGCACGTTCGTGCTCCTGGCTAGCCGGTGACCCGGTTTCTTGTTGATAAGGTGGCTCGATGGCGCCCAACTACAGGCGGAAACAGAAAAAGGTCAGGTCGTCGCGGCGCGGCTGCGCTCCCTGCCAGGCGGCGCTATCCTGCAGCAGCGCTGCCGCCACGTCACCGGCGGGCGCGCCGCGCTGCGCCAGCAGCTGCTCGCGCATGCGCCGCTTGCCATAGGCGATGTCGCGCGCGCCGCCGATCTGGTCGAGCAAGCCGTCGGTGGTGATGAACAGCAGGCTGCCGGCGGGTGTGGCCAGCGTTTCGTTGTGCCAGCAGTAGTTGGCCGGCGTGTCGACATAGCCCACGCCCATGCGCGCGCCATCGATGGCGCGCACGGCCTCTTCGCCTGGTGCCACCACGTGCAGAGCCAGTTTCGCCCCCGCGAAACGCAGGCTGGCGCTGGCCTCGTCGTAGCACAGAAAGGCGCAATCCATGCCGTCGTTCGAGCCGGCATGGCCGGTGGCCTCGCCGCTGCCGGCATCCTGGCCCAGCAAGTTCTTGATGGCGCGGCTGACGGCGCCGATCAGGGCGGCCGGGTCGCGCGGCCCCAGTTCGCGCAAGGCCTGGCTCAGGGCCGACGAGGCGATCAGGGTCATGAAGGCACCCGGCACGCCGTGGCCGGTGCAATCGGCGATGGCGGCAAACCAGCCGCCTGCGTGGCGCTCGAAGAAGTAAAAATCGCCGCCGACCACGTCGCGCGGTTGCCATTCCAGGTGGGCGTCGGGCAGGGTGGCGCGCAATTCCGCATCCGAGGTGCGCAGCAGGGCGCGCTGGATCACGCTGGCGTAATCGATGCTGTGCATGATTTGCCGGTTCTTTTCCGCCTGCATGGTGGCCACCACGTTCATCAGCTGCAAGCCGAAGCCCACGCCGGCCAGCGCGCCATCCTCGGTGATGATGAAGCCGTCGGCCAGCGCCTTTTCGCCCGCGTCCACGGCGCGGAAGGTGAGGTCTTCGATGCTCATGGCGCCGTCGACGATCAGCGGTTCCTTGTCCATGAAGGCGATGCAACTCTTCTTGCCGTACACCTCGTGGTAGAAGGGCTTGGACATCTGCGACATGAAGATGTTGCGGCTGATCAAGCCGATGGGCTTTTGCTGTTCCGTGACGGGCAGGCTCATCATGTCGCGCCGTTCCGTGAACAGTTCCAGCACGGCGAAATTGCTGGCGTCGGCCTGCACCGATTCCGTGGGTATGCACAGATCAAGCGCCACGGACGTGCGATAACGGGGAAGATGCAATCGAGAAGCGTTGAACTCCACAGCGGCTACCTTTACATGGAGGTCGGACCTTTGTTGTCGCGACGGCAAGGCGACTGACAAACAGGCAATATCATCATGGTAGCCCTGGAATATGACGGCTTGATTACCAGCTTGTCAAAACCGTATGCAAGATGGCTGCATGGCAAGCCGTTGCCGGACTTACAGGCGCCGGGCCAGCGCCTGCGCCTGTGCCAGCCAGCGCGCGCGCTGCGGCTCGGTGGAATTCAAGATGGGGCCGAAACTGGCCACCTTGACGGGCTTGATACCGCAAAATTCCAGCGTCGTCTTGCGCAGCTGGTGGATGCCGGGCATGCGGTAGACCCAGCGGAAATACCACGGCGGCGTATCCATCGTCACCAGCAGCTGCGCCGTGCGGCCCTTCAGCAGCTGCGCGGGGAAAGCCTTGCCCGGACGGTACTTGAAGGCGTAGCCAGGCAGGAAGACGCGGTCGACAAAGCCCTTCAGCAGGGCTGGCGCGCCGCCCCACCAGATGGGGTAGGCGAACACCAGGTGTTCGGCCCAGCTGATGGCTTCCTGCGCCGCCAGCAAGTCCGCTTCCAGCGGCTGCACCTGGCGGTAGCCTTCGTGCAGGATGGGGTCGAAGTCCAGCTGGCCCAGGCGCAGTTCGCGCACGCTGTGGCCTGCGCTGCGGGCCGTGGCGGCGTAGCCCTCGGCCAGGGCGGCGCAAAAGCTGTCGCTGGACGGGTGGCCCAGGAGGATTAAAATGCGCTTGGTTGTCGTCTTGCTCATGATGCAGGCTTTCTATTAAAGAACAGCTTGCATGCTAAAGCCTGCCCCTAGTGGCAGAGTCAAGCGGCCGCTGGAAGGTGCTGGCGCGCCAGGCAGTCACCGATTTCCGTGTCGATAGCGGCCAGCTGCGCGTCGAGCTGGCGCAGGCGGGCGATATCTTGCTGCACTTGCGCGCGCTTGGCGGCGATGTGCCGGGACAAGGAGGCCCAGTCCGTATCGTCGCCGGCCAGGATGGGCAGTAGTTCTGCCAGGCGGAAGCCCAGGGCCTGCGCCTGGCGTATCAGTCTGACTTGCGCCAGGTCTTGCTGTGTGTAGACGCGATAGGCGCCGGAACGGCGCACGTCGCCCAGCAAGCCCAGCGTTTCATAGTGGCGCAAGGCCTTGGGCGAGGTGCCCGCCAGGCGGGCGATTTCTCCGATGTACATGGTGATCCTTTCTCAAGCTTGAGCGAATCTTACCCCAAGGCACTGGCGCCCAGGCGGCCCAGGCGCCTTCAGGCCCGGCGCGGCGGAATTTTCTTCGCCGTGCACTCGGCGCAGGTGCCGTATAGCGACAGCGCGTGCTCGTGCAGCACGAAGCCCCGCTCGGTGGCGATTTCATTCTGGCGCAGTTCGATACCTTCATCGACGAATTCATCGACCTTGCCGCAACCCGTGCACACCAGGTGGTCGTGGTGCTGGCCTTCATTCAGTTCGAAGACGGCATGGCCCGATTCGAAATGCCGACGAAACAGGATGCCCGCTTCGGCAAACTGCATCAGCACGCGATAGATGGTGGCCAGACCCACGTCGATTTTTTCAGTCAGCAAGAGTTTGTAGACATCGTCCGCACTCAGGTGCTTGATCGTGCCTTCTTGAAACAGCTGCAGAATCCGCAAGCGGGGGATGGTCACTTTCAAGCCCGATTCACGCAGTTCCCTCAATATATCCATGTCTCCCATTCCTTTTTGTAGTCGCTGAGCGAGGTACGCCATTATATCGCAAATGATAATCATTACTATTCTCATGTGCGAACCGGACATAGTATGCTGTGCGGGCAGGAGGCAATCCAGTGACGTTGGCGCAAGTGGCGATTGCGTGGCGGGCAACTGGGGTCCGCATGGCGCGGCGGGCTGGCCGCCGGAGAAACCGGGGCAATGCGAGTGGTCACGCTGCAATGCCGCATTTTCTTGACCTGGATAAAGAAAAAAATCCCTCTAATGATGCCATCTAGCACTATTTGATGTGGATCAAAGTTTTTGTTGCACTGCACTCATAGACTTCGCAGCGTTACTTAACGACAGAGGAAAACATAATGAAAACGTCCGCAACTGCAGCAGCAATCGTCCTGGCCGCCATCGGCGCATTCGCCGGCAATGCCATGGCACAGGAAAGCCCATGGCTGGTCCGTGCGCGCGCCGTGCATATCGATCCGGCCAATAAATCTGCTCCTGTGGGTGGCGTCGGCGCATCCGACTTGATTCACGTCAGCAGCAAGACGATTCCTGAAATCGATATTTCGTACTTCTTCACCCCGAATATCGCTGCCGAGCTGATCCTGACCTACCCGCAAAAGCATGACGTCACCTTGTCCGGTACGAAGATCGGCACGTTCAAGCATTTGCCACCGACCCTGTCGCTGCAATACCACTTCATGCCTGAAAAACAGTTCAGCCCTTACGTGGGTGCAGGCATCAACTACACGAATATCTCCGACGTGAAATTGCTGAACGGCGCCGGCCGCCTCGAGCATGATAGCTGGGGTTACTCGCTGCAAGCCGGTGTCGATTACAAGCTGGATAAAAACTGGTCCTTGAACTTCGACATCAAGAAAGTACAGATCCGCAGCGACGTACTGGCCGCTGGCGCCAAGATCAGCGAAGTCAAGATCGATCCTGTCTTGATCGGCGTCGGTGTCGGTTACCGCTTCTAAGCAGTGATGGCGCCAGAGTGGCGCGCAGAATAAAAAAGACGGCCAGGTGTGAACCTGGCCGTCTTTTTGCGTGCAGCGCTTTGCTTGCGCTTATTTTTTCAGCGTCTTTTCCAGCGCCAGCTGGTAGTCCGTTTTTTCGTAGCCGGCCAGGTATTTGTTCGTCGCGTCGAGGAAGGCCCGCGAGCGGTAGGCCGCTTCCAGGTCTTTCACCCATGGCTTGGCCTTGTCGGCCGTGCGGATGGCCACCAGGTTGATGTAGCTGGCCGAGATTTTTTCCACGCTCAGGGCCGACGTCAGCTTCATGCCGGCGGCCAGGGCGAAGTTGCCGTTGACGAAGGCGTAGTCGGCGTCCGCCAGCGACCGTGGCAGCTGCGCCGCTTCCAGCGGCACCAGTTTCAGCTTCTTCGGGTTTTCCAGCACGTCGCGCTCGGAAGCGCGCAGCGGGTCGACGTTCGGTTTCAGCTTGATCCAGCCCATCTTGGCCAGCATGACCAGCGCGCGCGCCTGGTTGGTCGGGTCGTTCGGCATGGTGATGGTGGCGCCGTTCTTCACTTCGGCCAGCGTTTTTTGCTTGCCGCCGTACAGGCCGATCGGCATGGTCGGCACGGTGATCAATGGGCTCAATGGCAGCTTGTTATCGGTGGCGAACTTGGTCAGGTAGACGATGTGCTGGAACACGTTGGCGTCCAGCGAGCCTTCGGCCAGCGCGTAGTTTGGCTGCACGTAGTCATTGAATTCGACGATCTTGACCTTGTAGCCCTGTTTTTCCAGGATCGGCTTGATGCCCAGCTTCAGCTGGTCGGAATACGGGCCGGAGCTGGTGCCGATGACGAGTTCTTTCGGGTCCTTGGCGTGGGCGGCGGTGGCGAAGGCCAGGCTGGCGGCGGCCAGGAGCAGGGTGCGGCGAAGGTGGTTCATGTAGGTCCTTGTTTCTGAATATGAATTAACGTTTGTCGAGGCGCTTGGCGATGCGCGTGCCGGCGAACTGGATGGTTTGCACCAGCACGATCAGGATGGCCACGGTGACGACCATGATGTCCGTCTCGAAGCGGTAGTAGCCGTAGCGGATGGCCAGGTCGCCGATGCCGCCGCCGCCCACCACGCCGGCCACGGCCGAATACGACAGGAAGCTGATCGACAGCACGGTCAGCGCCAGCACCAGGCCGGAGCGCGCTTCGACCAGCAGCACGCGGAAAATGATCTGCATTTCCGAGGCGCCCATGGCATGCGCCGCCTCGATCACGCCGCGCGGCACTTCGCGCAGGTTCTGTTCCACCAGGCGCGCCAGGTAGGGAATGGCGGCAAACGACAGCGGCACGGCAGCTGCCAGCGGGCCGATCGAGGTGCCTGCGATGATGTGCGTAAACGGCGTCAGGGCGACCAGCAAAATGATGAAGGGGAAACTGCGCACGGCATTCACCAGCCAGCCCAAAATCGTCGACAGCGGTCGGTTTTCCAGCGACTGGCCTTCCGAGACGAGGAACAGCACTATGCCCAGCGGGCCGCCGATCAGGATGGCGGCCGTCAAGCCGATGCCCAGCATCGTCATGGTCTGGCCCAGCGCCACCCAGATTTCCGGCAGCAGATTGATGACGTTATTGATCGATTCTTCAAACATGTGTTGCATCCTTCCATGCGGTGGCTTCAAACGCCTCGGTGCCGTAATACGCCAGCTCGCGTCCCAGCGCCGTCTTGCGCGGGGTGGCCGTGTCGCTCAAATCGAATTGTTCGGCGATGGCGCCGTTTTCCACGACGGCCACGCGGTTGCAGATGGCGCCCAGCACCGACAGCTCATGGCTGACGATGACGATGGTCACGCCCAGGCGCGCATTGATGTCGCGCAAAGTGTCGAGCAGGGCGCGCGTGGTTTCCGCGTCCAGGGCGGACGTCGGCTCGTCGCACAGCAGCACGTCGGGATGGCTGGCCAGGGCGCGGGCAATCGCCACGCGCTGTTTCTGCCCGCCGGACAATTGCGCCGGATAGCTGTGCAGCTTGTCGGACAAGCCCACCAGCGCCAGGCATTCCTCGACGCGGGCGGCGATTTGCTCGCCCTTGGTCGTGCCATGGATTTTCAAGGGGAAGGCGACGTTGTCGAAGACGCTGGCGTTTTGCAGCAAATTGAATTGCTGGAAAATCATGCCGATGTTCTGGCGCGCGTCGCGCAATTCGCTCTTGCCCAGGCGGGTCAGTTCGCGCCCGGCCACGGTAATGCTGCCGCTGTCGGGACGCTCGAGCAGGTTAATCAGGCGCAGCAAGGTCGATTTGCCGGCGCCACTCTTGCCGATCAGGCCGAAAATATCACCGGGATAGACTTCCAGCGTGACCGATTTGACCGCGTGGAATTGTTCGCCCTTGGGCAGCGCGAAGGTCTTGTTCGCGCCGTCGATGCGAATTACCGGCGTACGGTGTGGTGTGGTCATGCAGTGTTTCCTTTTTTTTTTGGACCGTGACAGGCTTGCTTGCAGGGGCCAAATCGCCCGGCCTGTTACGTCGGTTACGTAGTATACCTCCGATCTTGTTATTACTCCTACGACAGAATCTTGCTTTGAATATGCAAATAATGTCTATGCGACTGTTTTTTAGTTGAAAAAGCGGGAAAGCGCAGTTCTTGCCGAATTTAATCGTGCGGACAGGCGTGGCAGAGCCGCATCTTGGTGAAAAGTTCGACGCGCCCCGTGGCCTCGACCCGATGTTTTTAGGTGCAGTTCGGCTGAATTGCCGTTTTTTTGACACAGGAATGGCAGACTACTGCCCGCTATTACCGTCTTCGCGGGCAGATTCTGCCTCGGTGGCGGCAGGGCCTTCGGGACGGCGCAACAGGTAGCTGAGGACGGCGATTTCCATCGCGCCCACCATGGCGATGACCCACCACGGCGGATGGCCCAGGCACATGGCGACAAAGCCGATGGTCATGCCCAGGCAAGCCATGGCCTTGCCACGCCGCGAGACGGCACGGTGTGCGCGCCACTGGCGCAGCGACGGG
Source organism: Janthinobacterium sp. ROICE36 (assembly GCF_002869965.1). Taxonomy (GTDB): domain Bacteria; phylum Pseudomonadota; class Gammaproteobacteria; order Burkholderiales; family Burkholderiaceae_D; genus Janthinobacterium. The sequence goes on along the minus strand of NZ_PEBS01000002.1, from coordinate 42,362 downwards.
CCGAAGCGGGGATGCTGCAGCAGCCAGTGCTCGAGGCGTGGCGAGGCGCGGCTGAAGCAGGCCAGGGCGAGGATCAGGAAAATCGTCGTCGGCATGACGGGCAGCATGGCGCCGATGATCGCCAGCAGCACCATCAAGGCGCCGGCGGCGGTCCAGGCCCAGCGACGCAGGCGCATGCCGTGCGCTTCGCGCAGCGGGGGCTGGGTGTGCGGCTCCTGCATCAGGCGAAGGTGCCGGCTGGCAGGCCCTGGCTGCGGGGCTGCTTGGTGGTGGAGTGCGCGTGCATGGTGTTCATAGCGTGGCGGGTGGCCGTCATGTTTTTCTGCTCTGTTTTCAGCGCTATTATGGAGGAATCAAGGCGGCGCTGCATGCCCGCCAGGGCCGCGATGATAACCATCGCACAGAATAATAACAAGAATCATTCTCATTTGATGTATTATCTGAGGCACAGGATAAGGCTGGATATTTTTGGCAATGCAGACAATAATCGGCAGCAGAAGGCGCTGTCGCGGCCAGTATGGTCCTTAGTATCGATTTTATCGATACTAACTAGGCATATTTTCCGTTTTACATCGATCTTCATGCCATGCATAATCTGTTGCAACTGAAGCCAGACAATCAGCCGCATGCGCCGTTCGCCTGCAGCTGCATGCGGTTTTGACATCCTCCACTCCCAATCAGGAATTTACAATGAAAAAACTGCTCGCTTTTATCGCCGCCGCCGGCTTCTCGCTGTCCGCCGTCGCCGCTCCTGAAGTCTATATCATCGATGGTAGCCACACTTTCCCCCGTTTCGAGTACACCCACATGGGTTTCTCGACGCAGCAAAGCCGTTTCAATAACACCACCGGCAAGGTCACGCTGGACCGCGCCGCCAAGACGGGCGCCGTCGAAGTGCTGATCGACACCAAGTCCGTCGACACGGGTTCAACCCTGTTCAACTCGCACATCCAGGGTGAAGATTTCCTCGATACGGCCAAGTTTCCGGTCGCGACCTACAAATCGACCAAGTTCAATTTCGACGGCGACAAGCTGGCGTCCGTGGACGGCAACCTGACCCTGAAAGGCGTGACCAAGCCAGTCACCCTGACCGTCACCTCGTTCGCCTGCGCACCGCACCCGATGCTGAAGAAAGACGCTTGCGGCGCCAACGCCACGGCCAAGATCAAACGCTCGGAATTCAACGCCGGCAAATATGCGCCAGCCGTCAGCGATGATGTGACCTTGACGTTCGCGATCGAAGCCATCAAACAATAATATGCTTGGCTGCAGGATGAAAAATGGCGGCGGACCGAAGTCCGCCGCCATTTTTTTCGTCTCTACACAGTGGCTCAGGAAAGGTGATGCACCTGCTGCTGTCCATACACGGGCGTATCGAGTCCCTCCATGCGCGCCTTCAGCTGCAGCGACAGGTATTGCGAGTAGTGGCGCGACTGGTGCAGGTTACCGCCGTGGAACCACAAGGCTTGCTGCTGCGTGGGTTTCCACATATTGCGCTGCTCGCCCTCCCACGGACCCGGGTCCTTCGTCGTGGCGGACCCCAGTCCCCATACCTTGCCCACCTTGTTTGCCACCTCGGGCGAGATCAGGTCGGCCGCCCAGCCATTCATGGAGCCGTAGCCGGTGGCGTAGACCACCAGGTCGGCCGGCAGTTCCGTGCCGTCGGACAGCACGATGGAATGGGCTTTCAGCTCCTGCACGCCGACACCGCTTTTCAGCTTGATCTTGCCATCGGCGACCAGCTCGGAGGCGCCCACGTCGATGTAGTAGCCGGAGCCGCGGCGCAGGTACTTCATGAACAGGCCGGAATCGTCGTCGCCGAAATCGAGCATGAAGCCCCGTGCTTCCAGGCGCGCATAGAAATCCGCGTCGCGCTCGCGGATGGCCTTGAAGACGGGCTTCTGGAAATCGGCCAGGATCTTGTATGGCATCGAGGCGAACGTGAGGTCGGCCTTGGCCGTCGTCATGCCAGCCGCCAGCGCCCGTTCCGAATACAGGTCGCCCAGCGCCAGGTCCATCAGCGAGTCGGACTTGACGATGTGCGTCGACGAACGCTGCACCATGGTCACGTCCACGCCCGCTTCCCACAGGGCGGCGCAGATATCGTGCGCGGAATTGTTCGCGCCGACCACCACCACTTTCTTGCCCACGTAAGCGTCCGGCCCCGGATGCTGCGACGAGTGTTGCTGCTCGCCTTGGAACACGTCCATGCCTTGGAACTTGGGCATGTTCGGCTTGCCCGACATGCCCGTGGCCAGCACCAGCTGCTTCGGCTTCAGGGTGATGGCCTGGCCGTCGCGCAGCACCTGCACCGTCCACTCACCCGTGGTGGCGTCGAAGCTGGCCGATTCGCATGATGTCGAACCCCAGTAATTGAGTTCCATCACCTTGGTGTACATTTCCAGCCAGTCGCCGACCTTGTCCTTGGGCGTGAAGACGGGCCAGTTGTCCGGGAAGGGGATGTAGGGCATGTGGTCGTACCAGACGGGGTCGTGCAGGCACAGCGATTTATAGCGTTTGCGCCAGCTGTCGCCGGGGCGCGCATTTTTCTCGATGATGATGGTGGGGACATTGAGCTGGCGCAAACGCGCACCCAGCGCGATGCCGCCCTGGCCGCCGCCGATGATGACGCAATAGGGCTGGCGCGCGTAGCCCAGTTCCCTGGCCGCCTGCTCGCGGTTTTCCAGCCAGCTGCTGCGGTCCGTGCGTGCGCCATGCTCGGCGCCCATGGGACGGCGCCCGCCCTTGGCTTCTTCAAAGCCTTTCAATTCGCTCATGGTGGTGAGCAGGGTCCAGATATTGCCATCGCGGATGCGGAGGAAGCCCACGCCGCGCGCCACGTTCGTTTCCACCGTGATCCAGCTTTGCAGCACGCCGCCGGCTACGCTGGCGTGCTCGCCGTCGGCGATGCGGAGGGAAACTGGCTGCACGGCGCCCAGTTGGGCGGCCAGCATGGCGGCGATCTGCTCGCGGCCTTCCAGGGTTTTCAGGTTCCAGGTAAACAGCACTAGGTCGCGCCAGTAGCCGTCTTGTTCGAACAGTTGCGCGGCGCCCGTGCTGTCGCTGGCGCGCAGGGCACCTTCGAGCTGCTCCAGGATGCCGGCCACGGCCAGGTCGTGCGGGTTGCTATCGGTTTGCATCGTGTCTCCTCCAAGTCTGCTGACTTTATGATGGGATGCGGCTGTGTTGCCGCTGACGATGTTGTAACACCGGCGTTCTGGCGCCGCATCCTGCAGCGCAGCATGGCTGAATTTGAGACGGAAATCTCAGCTTTTCGGATGGGCTACTGGCGGTGCGGCGCCACGATGTGCAGCTGCTTGAGGCGCCGGTACAGCGTGGCGCGCGAGATGCCCAGCATGGCAGCTGCCTGCAGCGGGCGCCATTTGGCGGCGTTCATGGCTTGCACGATGCGCGTGCGTTCGGCCAGCTCCGGCGGCGTGTATTCCAGCACGTCGTCCGCGATGGCCGTCTTGCGCGTGGCGCGCGGGCGGGCGCTGGCCTGGCGCAGCGGTGCGCGCACGCGGGCGTGCAGCCAGGTGCTGCCGCCCGCCAGGCGCAGGGACAGCAGATTGTGCCCCGCGCGCGCGTCGAACAGCCGCTCGGCGCGCACCTCCAGCACCTCGGAGACGGGGCGCGGCAGGCTATCGAGGCCCCCGATGACGTCGCGCGCGCAGCGGTTGGCGGCGACGACGTTGCCATGTTCATCGATGGCCAGCAGCGCCTCTGGCTGCACTTCCACGAAGTGGCGGTTGCGGTGCGCCAGCAAGATGCAGCAATGGCTGTAGGACTTGAGAAAAAAACCGTCCTCGATCAGGGTCGCGCCTTGCCGCACCAGCTGCTTGACCAGACGCTGGCTGTCGCGCGCGTCGGGCGAGTTCAGTGCCGACGCATCGAGCACGCCGATCAAATCGCCGTGCGGTGAAAAAATGGGCGCGGCGCTGCACGTGAGGCCCGTGAACGCGGCGCGAAAATGATCGGTCTTGTGCACCGTGATGGCTTCCTGGTCGAGCAGCACGGAGGCGATGCCGCAGGTGCCTTCCTCCTCTTCCGACCAGCACGAACCCGGATACAGACCCGCCTTCTTGAAGTCCTTGCGCTGGTCTGTGTCGACCACGTAGTCGATGGTCACGCCGCGCGCATTGGCGAGGATGACGCAGTAGCCCGCTTCGCGCACCATGGCGTGCAGGCGCGGCAGGCACTGGCCCGTGGAGCGCAGGAAGCCTTCCTCGGATTGCTGGACGGCGCGCAGTTCGGCGCCCGTCAGGATGCGCGGTCCCGTGGTGCAGGCGGGATCGAGCCGGTAGTTGTTCAGCGAGCGCCGGTACGATGAGGCCAGCCTGGCCGTGTCGGCACCTGGATTGACAATCCTGCCGGCGATCAAGTCGCGCACGCGGTCCATATGGCTGGTCTGGCGGACGTAGGGCATGGTGCTCTCCAGTGTCTCGTTATCCGGGTTTTTATGGTGTTTTGTTAGTCGCCTTCGTTTTTAGCACGAAGCGCCGGCCCGCGCATCCTGCGCTGCAGCATGGTGCGGCTGTGAGACATTCGTCTCAAGCCATGCGGTAAGTCACGCAAGCTGGACAGCCAGCCGTGCGGCGGAACGGCCACAACTGCAATACACTATCCTTTCGTCATCAATTGTTGCTCTAATAATAATTCATGCAGCGTACGCAAGGGGGATGCACCGTGGACACCAGCCAGTCACACCAACCGCGCCCGCCGTTCTGGCGGCGCTTGCTGTGGCCCGTCTTCCAGCTTGGCTCGGCCTTCAAGTTGACGGGCACGCATCTGCTGCACCACGTGATCGGCGCCAGTCTGATCGCCGCGCTGATGCTGCTGCTGGAAGGTTTTCATGTGCTCGAATGGCTCGATGCGGCCATGCTGCGTGTCAGCGCGGAGCAGGGGCAGCTGCTGAAGCGGGACAAGGATCCGGGCGCCGCCTACCGGCCCGGCATCATCGAGATCGACCAGCCTGCGTTTGAACAGGTCTTCGATGAACGCGAACCGCTGGAGCGTTCACGCCTGGAGCAAGTGATCGCCAGCGCCGCCGCGCGCGGTAGCAGGGTGCTGGCCATCGATCTCGACCTGGCGCCGGCCGTGTATGAACAGCACAAGCCGGGCGAGCGGCCGCTGGACCGCCTGCTCGACCAACTGGTCGCCGATGGCCGGCAACTGGTGCTGATCCTGCCCGAGCAATCGGAGCGTAACGCGAACCTGGCGTGGATACGCGCGCGCTGCGCGGCCGGCCTGCATTTTGCCAGCCAGCAGATCCGCGAACGCATGGGCGCCGTCACGCGCATCGAGCTGAAAAGCCCCGTGCTGGCGGCCGTCGCCTTCGAGCTGGCGCATGGCGCCGACGCGCAAGAGCAGCGCCAGCCCATGCCGGCCCTCTTGTCCGAGCAAAAGCAAGGGCTGGCGCTGGCCGACCGTGTGTGCCAGCTGGCCCGGCGCACGGACAGTGAAAAGCAGCTGGCGCGCTGGGCCTTCGAACCCGTCATCCATGGCGATGCCAGGGCGGCGGCCGAACAGAATGCCGTCACCGCGCCATTTCACCCGGCCGCCATGGCGTCGCAATTCCTGGACCCTACGCGCACACGTGTGACACTGATCGATGGCCAGGCCGGCGTGGCTGCCGGGACGCTGCGCAAGAACGTCGTGTATATCGGCAGCACCTACGATGTGCGCGACCGTTATACGACGGCCGAAGGCGAGCAGGCCAGCCTGCACCTGCACGCGGCCGCCCACACGTCGCTGGGTATCGGCACGGCCGACGTCAACAAATATGCGGTGTTCGTAGCCGATATCGTCATCGGCGTGCTGCTGGGCTGCCTGTTCGGCGGCTTGTGGACCCTGTATGGCCGCGCCGAACTGGCCATCGACGAACGCATGGAAGACCACGATTTCAGCCGCCTGCACCGCATGGGTACCCTGGCTGAATTCTATGGCATCCGCTTGATGCTGGTGCTGGTGTGGGCCTCGCCCTTCGTCATCGGCGCGATGGCCATCTACCTGTCGCGCGGCTTGCTCGAGCAAGGCTGGTGGGTCAATCCCGGCCCCCTGATCGCCGGCATGTTCCTGCACGCGATGTCGCTGCGCGACGAAGCCCACCATCCGCACGAGGAAGTGCCGGGCCTGTCCGTCTGGGCCCAGCTGCGCCGCACGCATCCCGGCATCGTGCTGGTGCAGGCGCCGCTGGCGGTACTGCTGCTGGTGGTGGCGCTGGTGTAGGGCTGGAGGACGGGTTGCGTTTGAAGCCGATCAGACTATCAGTTTCAATCCCGGCGGCAGTGCCTCGCCCAGCATACGCCGGGTAGCTGTTTCGTCCAGCTGCGTGACTTCGCTGACCATCGCCTGCCACAGGGGCGGGACGCCGACGGCTTTCAGGCGCGCCAGGATGGTGGCCCGTAGCTCATCGGCGATGTCGCGCGAGCGGTCGCCCGTCATGCGCGCCAGGTGGGCGGCGGCGAAGGCGGCCGGCTCGGTCTTTTTCCAGTCCAGCGCCAGCAGCAGGTGCAGCCATTCTGCCACGCTGGCGCTGTCGACCACTTCGTGCGCGCTGCCGTGGAAGGGCTGGCGGGCGCCGACTCTGGCCAGCGCCCACAGGGTATTCGTATCCGCCGCTTCGCCCTTTTTATCAGCCTTCTGCAGACGCTTGATCAGCCAGGCGCCCACTTCCGCCTTGTAGGCGCCGGGGATGCGCTCGAGCGACGCGCCCAGGCGCAGCATGTCGTCGTCGCTGCCGTTGATCAGGGTGATAGGGCGGCTGCCGCGTTGGACCGCATCGGCTTGCAGATTGAAGGCGAAGTCGTCGAGCAGGCGCAGTTGCTGCTGCGTGCTCAAGCCGCCGGCCACCCTGCGCCACAGCGTCCACCATTCGGCGCACACCTGGTTATCCTTGTGATGCTGCACGCCCGTGTCGAACAGGGCCCATAGCTGTTCGATGCGCCATGGATCGAGCGCATCGCCGTAGCCGGGCCGCAAACAGTAGCCGGCCAGGTTCAGCCAGACCCGCTCATGCTCGGCGGAGCGGCGCCGGCCACGGGCGCGCAGCAGGAGGGCGTCGAACAGCTGGCGCAACAGCGGCGTATCCCAGCTTTCGCGTCCGCCCAGCCCCCGTTCCAGGTGCTGGCGCAGCTGGCGCACTTCTTTGGTGTCGACCTTTTGCGCCTTGCCGCCGAAGATGCGCTCGATCTTCTCGATGGCGTCTTTGACGCGTGGCGACACGCTGGACGTGTCGGCGTGTGCTTCTTCTTCGCCACGCAGCTGGAATTCCAGCAGCCAGCGCTGGCCGGCATCGGCTTCGGCCACGCAATGCACTTCCAGGGTGCCTAATTCCGTCATCACGGTGGCCAGCTGCACGGTGATTTCGCGCTTGTCATTGGCATCGTGTTTATCGTGCAGCACGCTGGCCAGCGGCGGCAGGCGCAGATACTCGCCAGCGTCCAGGTCGACGATGTCGCCCAGCTTGGGTGGCGTGCCCGTTTCCGCGATCGAGGACGCCAAGTGAAAGCGCACGGGCCGGCCCAGGCGCAGGGCGAACAGGCGCTGCCTCAGGCGGATTTCTTCGCCGCTGGCACTGCCACGGGGCAGGATGCAGACAGCGCGGTGCTCCTTGCCCGCCTCGCCCAGCACGAGGAAGTAGCTGCGCGCAGAGCCACCACCGATGCGCGGCGCCTGGCCACGCCGCGCCAGCGCGTAGGCCACGGCGCCACGCGCCACGGCCACGTCGGGATTGTCGTTGTGCAGAATGGTGAGCGGCGCGCCGCGCCAGTGCGCCAGCGTATCGGCCAGGCGGCGCGCCAGCGCGTCGGCGCGGAACACGCCGCCATTCAGCAGCAGGGTGTCGGGCAGTGCCCCTTCATGCTGCTGCAGGAAACTGGCAAGGTGGCGCGTGATGGCCGCGTCCTGCGCGTAGGGCAGGCCGAATTCGACGATGCCGGCGCGGCCCTTCCTGGCCACCTCGCTGAGTTCCACTTTTGGGAAGAAGCCGTCGACCACCATGGCCGCCACTTCCTCGCGCGTGATGTCGGCGGAACGGCTGGCGCCTATCAGGCGCGAGCCGGCGCCCAGCAGGGTGACGCTGGCCTTGTCGGGTGCATCGCTGGAAAGCAGCAATTCCTTGGCGGCGCGGCAGCGCTCCATCAGCTGGGACAGGCGCGCGGCGGATAGCTTCATGCCGCCCTCGACGCCTGCCGCCATGCGCGTTTCCACCAAGTGGGCCAACGCCAGGTCCATATTGTCGCCGCCGAGGATCAGATGGTTGCCCACGCTGCTGCGCGTGAGCTGCGGTTGGCCATCGTCATCGAAGGCGACGTCGATCAGGCTGAAATCGGTGGTGCCGCCGCCCACGTCGCAGACCAGGATGCGGCGCGTTTGCGCCAGGTCAAGGCGCAGCGTTTCGCGCCGGCGCTGCAGATAATCATAAAAGGCCGCCTGCGGTTCTTCCACCAATCGTAGCGTGGGCAAGCCCGCCATGCGGGCCGCTTCCAGGGTGAGTGCGCGCGCACCCTCGTCGAACGAGGCGGGGATGGTCAGCACCAGTTCCTGGGCTTCCAGGGGCGCGTCGGGAAAGCGGTGATTCCACGCGGCGCGTACATAAGCGAGATAGCTGGCGCTGGCCGCCACGGGCGACACCTTGGCCACGTTGGCGTCTGCGCCCCAGGGCAGGATGGGCGCCTGGCGGTCCACGTTCGCGTGCGACAGCCAGCTCTTCGCGCTGGAAACGAGGCGGCCCGGCACTTGCGCGCCGAGCTGGCGCGCCAGGGCGCCCAGCACCGGCTGTTCTTCTCCCGCCGTCTCGACTTGTGGCCATGGCAGCTGCAAATCGCCCGCCGCCAGTTCGCCGGCAGCGCGGTGGTAGCGCAAGGAAGGCAGCAAGGGGCGTGCGCCCACTTCGCCGGGAGCGAGCAGCTGCTCGATGGCGAACAGCTTGATACCTGCCTGCGCATCGCCAGCCGCCGCATACGCCACCACCGTGTTGGTGGTGCCCAGGTCGATGCCGACCAGGAAGGCCGGCTTGCCCACAACGCTGCGCATGCTTATTGCTGCGGCGTGCCGCGCACGTCGAATTCCACTTTCCAGCGCTCGGCGCCGTCAGGGGAGACGGCCAGCAGTTCCAGGGTGCCCGCTTCCGTCACGCGCGCGTGCAATTTGACTTGCACCACGTCGCCGGCCGACCGGCCTTCGGCAGACAGCGTTGCCTGGATTTCGCTCAGCTCCTGCAATTCGTCGGGGCCCCAGAAGTCGAGCAGGTCGCCGATCTGGTCGTTGCGCCGCGTGGACGAGGCGAAGAAGCGGAAGTGCACGGGCTCGCCCACCACCAGGCCGAATTGCTGGCCCGGCAGTTCCAGTTCGCTGCCTTCTTCCATGCCGAACGGCGCCACGCACAGGGCCTGGATCGGCGGTTCCATGCCGGGGATGGCGGGCATGGCAGACTCGATGGCCACATAGAAGGCACTAGCCGTGCCGCCGCGGATGCGCACGCCATGGCCGCGCCGCACGTAGCTGTAGTAGGCGGCGCCGCGTGCCACGGCCAAGTCCAGGTCGGCCCCGGCCAGCATGCGCGCCGGTTCCGCGCCTTCCAGGTACAGCCAGTCGTTGACGGTGGCCATGATGCGCTGCACCAGCAAGTCCGACTTGAAGACGCCGCCGTTGAACAGCACGGCCGTCGGGTGCAAGAAGCTGGCGCCATCCGCCTGGCGGCCCGCAAAGCCTTCCAGTTCGCTGGTCGCCGCCACCTGCCGGCCCAGGAAGGCTGCCAGGTGGCGCGTGATGGCCGCGTCCTGCGCATACGGCAAGCCCAGTTGCGTCAGGCCGGCGCGCGTGCGCACGGCAGGGCGGCTCGACGCTTCCACTTGCGGGAAGAAGCTGTCGAGGATGAAGGTGGACACTTCCGCGCGCGTCAGTTCCGTGCGGATGGAGCCGCCGATCAGTTTCGAACCGCGGCTGGGCACGACGATGGGCGCCGTTTCCATGCCGCTGTCGGCCAGCAGGCTTTCCTTGGCGCTGCGGCAGCCGTAAGTGAGCGCGCGCATTTGCCAGGCGTCGAGCTGGGTGCCGTTGGCGGCCAGCTTGCGGGCCAGCAGGTAGGCCAGGGCCAGGTCCATATTGTCGCCACCGAGCAGGATGTGTTCACCGACGGCCACGCGGTGCGGTTCCAGCACGCCGTCGCGTTCCAGCACGGCGATCAGCGAAAAGTCGCTGGTGCCGCCGCCCACGTCGACCACCAGGATGATGTCGCCCGGCTTGACTTCCTTGCGCCAGCGTCCTTCGCTGGTCTGTATCCAGCTGTACAGGGCCGCTTGCGGCTCTTCCAGCAGGGTCAGCGAGGTGTAGCCGGCAGCCTGCGCCGCTTCCATCGTCAGCTCGCGCGCGGCCGGATCGAACGAGGCGGGAATCGTCACGGTGATTTCCTGCTGCGCGAACGGCGCTTGCGGGTGGGCGTTGTCCCAGGCCTGGCGCAAGTGCGTCAGGTAGCGCGTGGCGGCCGTGATGGGCGAAATGCGCGCCACTTCGGCCGGCGCGTCGTTCGGCAGGATGGCCGCGCGGCGGTCCACGCCCGGGTGGCATAGCCAGCTTTTCGCGCTGGAGACCAAACGAATCGGCGTGGTGGCGCCACGGCTGCGGGCCATTTCGCCAACGACAAACGGCGCTTCGGCTTCCTCGGTGACCCAGGGCAGGGCCAGGTCGCCCGCCGCCACTTCATCGGCGTGCGGCAGGTAGACGAACGACGGCAGCAATGAAAGATCTTCGACGCTGCCCGGCGCCGACAGCTGCGGCACTTTCAGCACGCCATGGCTGGACTTTTCGCCATCGCTGTCAAGCAGGTTCACATACGACAGGGCGCTGTGGGTGGTGCCCAGGTCGATGCCGATGGCATAGCGCGGGGTGTTCGAGGTGTTGTTCGTCGCGTCGCTCACAGTTCCACCTCGGCCGGGGCCAGGATGGCAGCGTCGTGCTGCCCGCTGAGTTTCGGCAGGCGCACGCTGGAGGCGCGCCAGCCGCGGTGGCTGAGGGTGCCCGTGAACGGCGCGGAACCGACGACGTTGCCCGTCAGGCGTACCTGGGCGCTGTCAAAGCCTTCCTGCAGGACGATGCGGCTGCCCTCGGCTTCCTGGCGCACGGCGTCGATGGTGAAGTATTCGCGCATGACCTTGGCGCAGCCTTCATGCACGACGCGGGCAGCCGCGCCGATGTCGGCATCGGCATGGCTGCCCAGGTTTTCCTGGGTGAAGTCGATCAGGCGCGCTTCGCGTTGCAGCAGCGCCAGCAGTTGCAGGGCGGCGTCCGGTGTGGCTTCTTTTAAGATGACGGGGGCGGCGGCCGGCGTCGGCACGGGCGCTGGTGCCGGTGCAGGGGCCACCGGCGCCACCTCGGGCAGGGACAGTTTTTCCACGCGGGCCGCATAGGCGGCGTCCGACAAGGTACTGAAGAAGGCGCCGAAGGCCAGCGGGATGCGGCGCCAGAACGATGGGTGGGACGATGAAGTGCGCATAGGGAACTCGTTTCTCTGATCTGTAGGGTGGCGTCGGCGGCGCGGGGCCGCTTCGCAAGGTAGTGCATGTGCCGCGCCTATATGGCCGGCTGCGTTTGCCCGCATGATACCAGCTACGGCGCCGCTGCCAAAGCCGCCGCCCCCCGTCCAGCCGACCTGAGGCATGCATTTTCTTTGTTCCTGCGCAAGGTAACGCTCGATTTCGGGCCGCTTCGACTAGAATCGCGCATTATCTTTTTGCATGACCTTGATGCCATGTCCACCGATTTTTCCCCCGACTTTTCCATATATCTAGCCAGCAGCACCTACATAGACAGCGACCATCCGGCCGTGCGCGCCCGGGCGGCCGAGCTGGCGGCAGGCGCGGTGGGCGACGCCGCCATCGCGGCCCGCTGCTTTGCCTACGTGCGCGACGAGATCGCCCACAGCTGGGACTACCAGCGCAATCCCGTGACCTGCCGCGCTTCCGATGTCTTGCAGCATGGCACCGGCTATTGCTATGCGAAGAGCCATTTGCTGGCTGCGCTGCTGCGCGCCAACGGCATTCCTGCCGGCCTTTGCTACCAGCGCCTGACCGTGGGCGAAGCGGGGCCGCCGTTTTGCCTGCATGGCTTGAACGCCGTGTACCTGCAAGAGTTTGGCTGGTATCGCATCGATGCGCGCGGCAACAAGCCTGGCGTCGCTGCCGCCTTCACGCCACCGCAGGAACAACTGGCTTTTCCCGTGCTGGCGCCCGAGGAACGCGATTTGCCGGAAATCTGGCCGGCACCGTTGCCGCAGGTGGTGGCGTCCTTGACCGCGTATGCCACGGTGCAGGATGTGGCCGCGCATTTGCCCGATATTGAAATGTTGCCGGTTAGAAAATAGTTTAAAGAAAGAAATCATGAAAAAAGTGTATATCAGCTTGCTCGGCCTGTTGCTGCTGGCCGGTTGCGGCGGCAAGGGCGAGAGCGCCGGGCAGTCCAGTGCCGCGCGTCTCGATGGCAAGGAAAAGGGCAGCGAGTTTCTTGCCTATGAACACAATGTCAGCGTCGATACGCACGAGGCGCAAGTGCGGCCCCTGTATGAAAAAGTGGTCGCCGCCTGCAAGGCCGATACGGACAATGGCTGTCTGCTGCTCGATTCGAGCATAGACGGCGGCCGTTACGTGCATGCGCGCATCAGCATGCGCGCCAAGCCGGCCGGCATCAAGAAGCTTGTCGCGCTGGTCGCGGCCGGCGGCGACGTCACCAGCCAGGGCACCAAGGTGGAAGACCTGGGGCGCCCCGTGCTCGACAGCAAGAAACGCCTGGACATGCTCAAGCAATACCAGGCGCAATTGCAGGACCTGGAAAAGCGCTCGGGCGCGAACGTCGATGCCCTGATCAAAGTGACCAAGGAACTCGCTACCGTGCAAGTGGAGCTGGAGCAGGCGACGGCGGCCAATGCCTTGCTGATGCAGCGCATCGATACGGATTTGCTGAACGTGGCCCTCAGCGCCGAAGGCAAGCAATCGTTCTGGCGGCCCGTCAAGCGGGCGCTGGGCAATTTCACGGAAAACCTGTCGCAAGGTGTGGCCAACGCCATCACGGCCATGGCTTACATCCTGCCGTGGCTGATCGCTTTCGTGCTGCTGTTCCCGCTGGGACGCAAGGGCTGGCGCCGCCTGCGCGGCGTCGCTGACAAGGGTGGAACGCACTGAGCGCCGGCTTTTCTCGCCGCGCTCGTCACTTGCGCGGCCAGAGCCTTGCTGCCCTGTGCGTGTCCGGCTGGCTCTGCAACTGCGTTTCCTGTGCGGTGGCGACCTCGCGGGACGGCCAGCCGCACGCAGTCGCAGGCAAGACGCAGTACGCGCTTCAAGTACGCGCTTCACGCGCGCTGCGCGTGCAGTGCCAGTGTCGCCAGCGTGTAGCGCGCCTCGATGGCGGACAGGTCGTCCGCTTCCGGCACGGCTACTCGCGCGCCCCTGATCAGCATGTCTGCCTGGCGCTGCAGACAAACGGCATCTTGTGCAGACTGCACCTGGTCGGCGATCTGGGCGATGGCGTCCAGCATGCGGATGGCCACGGCCGGGTTGGAGCGCGCGCTTTGCCGTATCTGGTTGAAAGCGCTGTCCACGGTGCCTGCAAACGTGGGCACCGGCACTAGCAGGCGCAGTTTCCCATCCGGGTCGTATCGGTGGCTCGACGGCATGTCGCGCCGGGCCAGGCGGCACAGGGCCGACCCCAGTCTGTCCACGCAGGCGATCGCCGTGAACGGGTCGTTGATGCCCGGGGACAGGGCGCGCACGGCGATCTCGACCAGTTGATGGACGCAGAACTCGATATCCTGTCCGGCGGTGCGCCGGTTGCCCAGCACGAAGGCGGCGTTCATCCTTGCCACCAGGCTGTCGGTAACGCGCTCCCCCGGCCAGACCATCACCATCGCGCGGCCTTTGACGAGGTAGTGGCCAGGCCGGCGCTCGAGTTGCAGCAGCATATCTTCCTCGCTGGCCAGCGCCATCAGTGTGTCGGCGTCGATCAGCTGGAGATAGCCATCTTCGAGGGCGGGCACAGGACGTGCATCGCGCGCGAATGTCGCGGGCAGGTGTTCAGCGCCCGTCGCTTCCCTTGCCATCGATGCGGGCTGCCCCAGGGGCGCGGGGAACAGTCTGTCGATGCTGTCGTCGAGCTCCTTGCCTACTCTTGCCACGACTTCGTCGGCCTGGATAGACACCGAGACGTGATGGATGAAGTAAATCAGCACGCCGATGCTGATCACGGCCAGCAGCACGCCGATGCTCACGGCCAGATGCGGCACGAAAGCGACTTCGTCGGCGCGCCGTATGGTGCGCAGCACGAACAGGCAGTACACGAAGGTGGCAACGAAGGTACCCAGCGCCACCTGGTTGGCGGTGTCGCGCATGAAGTTGCGCAGCAGTCGGGGGCCCAGCTGCGACGAGGCGAGCGACAGCGCCACCAGCGTCAGCGAGAAGACGGTGCCGGCGATGGCGATCATCGAACCGGCCACGGTGCCCAGCAGCTGGCTGGCCCCTTCTGCGCCACCGGAATAGCTCCAGTCCAGGCGCTGACCGGCGGCCTTGTCGAGCGCGACGGCAGACATGGCCAGGGCCACGGCCAGGCAGGCCATGGCCGCTGGCACGAACCAGAAACTGGAACGCAAGCGGTCCCAGTATTTCATCAGCAGTGTTTTCATGCTTCCTCAGCTAGACGTCGGCCTGCAACGCAGCGCCCCGACGGGGAGCCGGACAGTCCATCTGCAGAGCTTGCGCCAGCACGTCAACATGCGCTGTGCGCCAGCGAACCAAGCTGGCAACTCAGCGCAGGCTGCGTTGCGGCGATGGGGCGGTCCTGTGCGCCAACTAACAGACGCGGCGCCAGCGCGCGCCTATCCTCGACTGGTGTACCCCGGGTACGCCAGCCGCAGGGCCATGTGCCGCCAACGTGCTCAGCGCACACACCGTCCCTGCCTGTCTCGGACGCTGTGCGTTCAATACATTAGAAAGTGAGGCCACCATGTTGCGCCAAACGAAAGACTTGCAGGATCTCGCCATCCACGCCACCGACGGCGCCATCGGCGACGTCAAGGATCTGTACTTTGATGACGAGGCCTGGGCGATACGCTATCTGGTCGTCGATACCGGCTCGTGGCTGTTCAGCCGCAAGGTATTGATCTCGCCCATTGCCGCAGGCACAGCCGATTGGCTGAGCAAGACCTTGCCCGTCTCCTTGACGCGCGAGCAAGTCAAGAACGCTCCCGATATCGATACCGATAAGCCGCTGACCCGTCAGCACGAGACCAGCTATCTCGATTACTACAATTATCCTTACTATTGGGGCGGCATGGGCTTGTGGGACAGCGCTGCCTATCCATCCATGCTCATGCCCGGCTATGCCGGCGACGACGCTGAAATGGAGCGTGTCCAGGCGATCAGGCAAGAGCGTGAGCGCGACGCCGACCCGCACCTGCGCAGCTGCAAGGCGGTGGTCGGATACCATATCGTCGCCATCGATGGCGAGATCGGGCATGTCCAGGGCTTGCTGGTGGACGAAGACAGCTGGGCCATCCGCTATCTGGTGGTGCGTACCGGCAACTGGTGGCTGGGACACGAGGTGCTGCTGGCCCCGCAAAGCATCAGGCAAATGAGCTGGGCAGAACAGACTGTGAGTGTGGACCTGACGCGCGAGGCGCTGAGGCAGGCGCCCGCCTATGACCCGGCAGTGCCGCTGACGCGCGAGATGGAGACTGCCGTCTACCAGCACTACGGCTGGGCGGGGCACTGGCCGGGCGCGGCGCCTGCATCGGAGCAGGCTGGCACTGCCCGGTCCGATGGCTGAGCGGCGGGCGGGCGCCCGCGCTGCTGCATGGTTGAGCAACAGGGAGTCAGCATGAAAATCGATGCGCAGGCATACAAGGTGGGCGAAGGCGAGGCGGTGGACCTCGGTTTGTGGGCCACGAAGATCGATGCGCTGTGCAAGTCGAAGAAGGCGTACCGCAAACAGTTGCACGATCACGTCGAGCCGCTGAGCGATCAGCAGCGCATGCTGTACGCGTCGAACCGCCATGCCTTGCTGGTCGTGTTCCAGGCGATGGACACGGCCGGCAAGGACGGCGCCATCCGCCATGTGATGTCGGGCGTCAACCCGCAAGGCTGCCAGGTGTTCAGCTTTCAGCATCCCAGCGCGCGTGAACTCTTGCACGATTTTCTGTGGCGCACCACCCGCGACTTGCCAGAGCGGGGGCGCATCGGCATTTTCAACCGGTCCTACTATGAAGAGGTGCTGATCGTGCGCGTGCACAGGGAGCTGCTGCACAGCGAATCCCTGCCCGACCCCGCTCCAGATGAATCCGTGTGGCAATCCCGCTTCCGCTCAATCGTCGACCTGGAAAGGCATCTGCATGCCAACGGTACGCGCATCGTCAAGGTATTCCTGCACCTGTCCAAGGAGGAACAGCGCAAGCGGCTGCTGGCGCGCATCGACGAACCGGACAAGAACTGGAAATTCAGCGCGGCCGATATTGCCGAGCGTGCATACTGGGACGACTATATGCTGGCCTATGGCCATGCCCTGGCCGCCACCAGCACCGCCGATACGCCCTGGTTTATCGTGCCGGCCGACGACAAGCACAACGCGCGCCTGATCGTCTCGCAGATCGTCCTCGATGCCATGCTCGGACTCAAATTAAGCTATCCCGTGGTCAGTGCCGCACGGCGGCGCGAGCTGAAGGCGATACGCAAGCAATTGGCCAAATAAATTGCAACCAGCACGCCCAGCGCCCTGGCTGCGGCAGTCTTGGCGCCCGCCTCGGGCCATGCTCGGCACCGCCATGGCGCGTGCACAGCTGGTCTAGTTGATCGTCAGGTGCGCTTCCTGCACCATTACCCACCGTTCCCCCAGCTTCTGCGGCGCTGTTCACCAGCAGGTGGCACGGCCGCACCAAAAGAGTGTGGCCACAGCGTCGCGCCCCGCCTCCCTGTCCTGTTGCGCATGCCATGCATGCTGGCATGCATTCTGCTTTAACAACAACGTATGCCCAGTCCGTCCCCCACGAACAATCCACAGGAGTCTCCATGTCACGACGCATCATCCTGAAAGCGGCCGCCGCCGGCGCACTGGCCCTGGCCACGTCCACCTATATGCAGGCAGCCTTGGCCGCCGATACCATCAAGGTGGGCATTTTGCACTCCCTGTCGGGCACCATGGCCATTTCCGAGACGTCGCTGAAAGACGTGGCCCTGATGACGATCGCTGAAATCAATGCCAAGGGTGGCGTGCTGGGCAAGAAGCTGGAAGCCGTGGTCGTCGACCCCGCATCGAACTGGCCTTTGTTCGCGGAAAAAGCGCGCCAGCTGGTGGCGCAGGATAAAGTGGCGGTGGTGTTCGGCTGCTGGACCTCCGTGTCCCGCAAGTCGGTCTTGCCGGTGTTCAAGGAACTCAACAGCCTGCTGTTTTACCCGGTGCAATACGAGGGCGAGGAGCTGGAAAAGAATGTGTTTTATACGGGCGCCGCGCCGAACCAGCAGGCGATCCCCGCCGTCGAATACCTGATGAGCAAGGATGGTGGCGGCGCCAAGCGTTTCGTGCTGCTGGGCACGGATTATGTGTATCCGCGCACCACCAACAAGATATTGCGCGCCTTCCTGAAAAGCAAAGGGGTCAAGGAGAGCGATATCAGCGAGGTCTACACGCCGTTCGGCCACGCCGACTATCAAACCATTGTGGCCAACATCAAGAAGTTTTCCGCGGGGGGCAAGACGGCCGTCATTTCCACCATCAATGGCGATTCCAACGTGCCGTTTTACAAGGAACTGGGCAATGCGGGCTTGAAAGCCACGGACGTGCCTGTCGTCGCGTTTTCCGTGGGCGAGGAAGAGTTGCGCGGCATCGATACCAAGCCCTTGCTCGGTCATCTGGCGGCATGGAATTATTTCGAATCCGTCAAGAATCCCGTCAACACGGCCTTCATCAAGCAGTGGAAAACGTATGCGGTGGCGCAAAAGTTGCCGAACGCCGCTTCCGTGGTGACGAACGACCCCATGGAAGCGACCTATGTGGGCATCCACCTGTGGGCGCAAGCGGTGGAAAAAGCCAAATCGACGGACACGGACAAGGTGATCGCCGCCATGGCCGGCCAGAGCATGAAAGCACCATCGGGCTTCACGCTGACCATGGACGCGACGAATCACCACTTGCACAAGCCTGTGATGATCGGCGAGATCAAGGCCGACGGGCAATTCAATGTCGTGTGGAAAACCAGGGAAGTAATACGCGCACAGCCGTGGAGTCCGTATATCAAGGGCAATGAGGGCAAGCAGAAGTTATAGGAGTTCGCACCCACCAGCAAATGCCGGGGTCGGACCCTGAGGGTCCGACCCCAGTCCTCGCCTTTGGGGTAAGCGTTCGCCCCGTGCAGTTTTTCCATGGAACTTACAATGAGGTTCATCCCCAAACTGCTGCTTCTCGTCTGCCTGTTGCTATCCCCGCTGGCGCAGGCTGCCATCCCTCCTGAGCTGCTGAAATCGCTGTCGGGCGAGGACCCTGAAGCCCGCGTCGCGGCCGTCGCGCAGATCGCCGCCCTGGCCACGCCCGAAGCCGCCCGCCTGCTGCAAGCCTTGCAGGAGGATGCTTTGTATGCCGCGCCCGACGGCAAGGTGTATGTGGTCGACGGCGAGCAGGCTTACGATCCGGCAAGCGGCAAGACTGCTCCGGTGCCCGACGGCATCGATGGCGTGATGGTCAACAACCGCTTGCGCGCGGCCGTGGCGGGCGCCTTGTCGGGCTTGCAGCTGCTGGCGCCGGAACGCAGCGCCCGGCTGGCGGCCGCGCAAGCCTTGCAAAAGGCTGTGGATGCCGCACAAATCCCACTGATCCGCACCGCCCTGGGGCGGGAAAGCGATGCCGAGATCCAGCAGATATTGCAAGTGCTGATCGCCAGCGCCAATTTGCACGCGCCCGATGCCGCCACGCGCAAGGCCGCCGTGCAGGCGTTGGCCGGCAGCAGCGATGCGCGCTTGCTGGCCGCGCTGCAAGCCATGCTGGAAAAGGAAGGCGAGCCCGACGAAGCCGTGCAACTGGCCGCCATCGAGACCATGCGCCAGATCAAGGCAAGAGTGGCGCGCATGGAATTGGCCGGCACTGTGTTCTACGGCATTTCGCTGGGCAGCGTGCTGCTGCTGGCCGCGCTGGGGCTGGCCATCACCTTCGGCTTGATGGGCATCATCAATATGGCACATGGCGAATTGCTGATGATAGGCGCTTACACGACCTATCTGTGCCAGTTGTTTTTCCGCACCTACCTGCCCGGCCTGCAGGATGCCTACCTGCTGGCCGCGCTGCCGGCCGCCTTTTTTGTTGCCGGCCTGGTGGGCGTGGTGCTGGAGCGCACGGTCATCCGCTGGCTGTATGGCCGGCCGCTGGAAACCCTGCTGGCCACCTGGGGCATCAGCCTGATCCTCATGCAGACGGTGCGCACGATCTTTGGCGCGCAAAACGTGGAAGTGGCCAATCCGGCCTGGATGTCGGGCGGCGTCACCGTGCTGGGCGGCCTCGTGCTGCCGTACAACCGGCTGGCCATCATCGTCTTCGCTGTCGTCGTGGTGGTGGCCGTGTGGTTGATTTTGAACAAGACGCGCCTGGGCCTGTTCGTGCGGGCCGTGACGCAAAACCGCCGCATGGCCGATTGCGTGGGCGTGGCCACGGGCAAGGTCGACATGCTGACTTTCGGCCTCGGTTCCGGCATCGCGGGGCTGGGCGGCGTGGCCCTGTCGCAACTGGGCAATGTGGGCCCGGACCTGGGCCAAAGCTATATCGTCGACTCCTTCATGGTGGTGGTGCTGGGCGGCGTGGGCCAGCTGGCCGGCACCGTGATCGCCGCGCTGGGCCTGGGCGAAGTGAACAAATTCCTCGAACCGGTGGCGGGCGCCGTGCTGGCGAAGATCGCCATCCTCGTGTTCATCATCATTTTTATCCAGCGCCGGCCGCAGGGCCTGTTTGCCATGAAGGGACGCAGCGTCGAATGATTACCTCACTCCGTGTCAACGAGGGCCTGTTTCCCCGGCCCGTCTGGCTGGCCATTGCCGCATGCACGGTGCTGGCGGCGCTGTTGCCGATTTTTAATCTGGCGTTTGCCGAAGGCCATGCGCTGCATGTGTCCGCCTACACGGTGGCGCTGGTGGGCAAGTTCATGTGCTACGCGCTGGCCGCACTGGCGCTGGACCTGGTCTGGGGCTACACGGGCATCTTATCTTTGGGACACGGCGTGTTCTTTGCCCTGGGCGCGTATGCGCACGGTATGTATCTGATGCGCGCCATTGGCGATCAGGGCCAGTATCACAGCAGCTTGCCCGACTTCATGGTCTTTCTCGACTGGAAAACCTACCCCTGGTACTGGGCCTTCACGCAACATTTCTGGTATTGCATGGCCCTCGTCGTGCTGGTGCCGGGCGTGCTGGCCTTCGTGTTTGGCTACTTTGCCTTTCGCTCGCGCATCAAGGGCGTGTATTTTTCCATCATCACGCAAGCGATGACGTATGCCTTCATGCTCTTGTTCTTCCGCAATGACACCGGCTTTGGCGGCAACAACGGTTTCACGGATTTCAAGACTATCCTCGGCCATAGCATCACGGCGCCCGCCACCCGGGCCGTGCTGTTCCTGCTGACCCTGGCCTTCCTGCTGGCCGCCTTGATCGGTGCGCGCGCCATCGTCCGCTCGAAATTGGGCAGAGTGCTGCAAGGCGTGCGCGACAGCGAGGCGCGGCTGATGTTTCTTGGCTACAACCCGTTGTGGTTCAAGCTCTTTGTGTGGACTTTGTCGGCCGTGCTGTGCGGCATCGCCGGCGCCCTGTACGTGCCGCAGGTGGGCATCATCAACCCGTCCGAAATGTCGCCGGCCAACTCCATCGAAATGGTGGTGTGGGTGGCCGTCGGCGGGCGCGGCACCTTGCTTGGCCCCATCCTGGGCGCCTTCACCGTCAACGGTCTGAAAAGCTGGTTCACGGCCGCCTTGCCGGAATTGTGGCTGTTCGCACTGGGCCTGCTGTTCATCGGCGTGACCCTGTTCATGCAGCAAGGCATGTTGGGCGTGCTGAACAAGTTCAAACGCAAGGCCAGCGTGGCAGAGGAGGCAGCATGAGTATCCGCATGTTGCCCGGCATGGCCAGCGCGGAAGCGGGCGCCAGCTATTCGCGCGTGAAAGGCGAGGGCGTCGATACCACGCATGGCGCCATTTTGTATCTGGAAGACATCAGCGTGTCGTTCGACGGCTTCAAGGCGATTAACAAGCTGAGCCTGGATATTTCCGTGGGCGAATTGCGCTGCATCATAGGCCCGAATGGGGCGGGCAAGACGACGATGATGGATGTCATCACGGGCAAGACGCGGCCCACGTCCGGCACGGCCTGGTTCGGCCAGAGCATGAATTTGGCCACCATGACGGAAGCGCAAATTGCCCACGCGGGCATCGGCCGCAAGTTCCAGCGCCCCACCGTGTTCGAGCAGCACACGGTGTTCGACAACCTGGAACTGGCGATGAAGATGGACAAGCGCGTGGCGCCCACCCTGTTTGCGCGCCTGACGTCGGAGCAGGAGGGCAAGATCGAAGCGATCTTGCGCTTGATCCGCCTCCATGGCCACGAGGGCCGGCCGGCCGGCTTGCTGTCGCATGGGCAAAAGCAGTGGCTGGAAATCGGCATGCTCTTGATGCAGGAGCCGCAGCTGATACTGCTCGATGAACCGGTGGCCGGCATGTCGGATGCGGAAACGGCGCGCACGGCGGAATTGCTCAATGAATTGCGCGGCAAGCATTCCATCATGGTGGTCGAGCACGACATGGGCTTCGTCACGGAAATTGCCCGGCAAGGCATCGTCACCGTGCTGCATGAAGGGGCCGTGCTGGCACAGGGGCGCATGGACGAAGTGCAAGCCGACGAGCGCGTGATCGAAGTCTATCTGGGAAGGTAAGCATGCTCGAAGTCCAACAATTGAATCAATACTATGGCTCCTCGCACACCTTGCGCGGCATCAACCTGTCGGCCCGTAAAGGCGAATGCCTGGCCTTGCTGGGGCGCAATGGCGTGGGCAAGACGACGCTCTTGAAATGCCTGATGGGTGTGCTGCCCGTGGCGCAGGGCCAGGTGGCGCTCGATGGCCGCGACATCACCAGGCTGGCGCCGCATGCGCGGGCAAAGCTGGGCATGGCGTATGTGCCACAGGGGCGCGACATCTTTGCGCGCCTGACGGTCGAGGAAAATTTGCTGATGGGCATGGCCGTCAAGACGGGCAGGCTAGCTTCGCGCATCGATCCCCACGTATATGAACTGTTTCCAGTGCTTAAGGAGATGCTGCAGCGGCGTGGCGGCGATTTGTCCGGCGGGCAACAACAGCAACTGGCCATCGCGCGCGCCTTGCTGGCCGAGCCGCGGCTGATCATTTTCGATGAGCCGACGGAGGGCATCCAGCCCTCCGTCATCAAGGATATCGGCCGTGTCATTGCCTTATTGAAACAGCGGGGCGACATGGCCATCGTGCTGTGCGAACAGTATTTCGACTTTGCCCGTGAACTGGCCGACGAATTCATCGTGCTGTCACGCGGCAGTGTCGTCGCCAGCGGCAAGGCGGAACAGATGGATGGCGACGAGGTGAAGCGCCACCTGGCCGTGTAGGCTTACACGAGCTGGAACCAGCCCAGCACGGCGCCAGCCGCGAGCAGCCACAATAAATGGATCTTCGTGCGCCAGATGATCAGGCCGGCCACGATGGACAAGCTCCACAGGGGCCAGTCCGTGAGGATATCGTGATTGGCGCCGCCCAGTATCATGCCGGTGGAAATCAGCAGGGCGACGACGATGGGCGCCATGCCTTGCTTGAAGGCGCGCACGGGGCGCAGGTCGCGGTTGCGGTAGCCCCATTGGGCTGCCACGTAGGTGAGAGTGGTGCTGGGCAGCATGATGCCCACCATGGTCACCAGCACGCCCAGGTACGCGGCCGTGTAGCTGCCCGCATTCATGCCCACGTTCCAGCCCATCAGGGCGACGAACAGCACGTTGGGGCCGGGCGCGGCTTGCGCGATGGCAATCGATTCATTGAATTGCGCCTGTGTCAGCCAGCCGTGCTGCTCGACCAGGAAGCGGTGCATTTCAGCGGTGGTGGAAATGGCGCCGCCGATCGACATCAGCGACAGCATCAGGTAGTGGCTGAACAGGTTCAGCCAGTCGCCCGCGCTCAACACCAGTTGCAAAGGCGGTGTCATGAGGACAGTTTTCGGTAGGTCAGCAGGCAGGCTATGCCACCCAGGCCCAGCAGGATGTATAGCAGGGGCCAGCGCAAGATCGCCACCATCAGCACGCCCAGCA
Source organism: Janthinobacterium sp. ROICE36 (assembly GCF_002869965.1). Classification (GTDB taxonomy): domain Bacteria; phylum Pseudomonadota; class Gammaproteobacteria; order Burkholderiales; family Burkholderiaceae_D; genus Janthinobacterium. The sequence continues at coordinate 19,038 of NZ_PEBS01000002.1, read as the reverse complement.
CGGTGATGGACAAGGTCAGCCACAGGGGCAGCGGATGCTTGCCCAGCGCGGCTGCCAGTTTCACGCCCGTGGCGGCGATCATGCCGGCCGAGACGGCCGCCATGCCGCGCAGGGCGCCCGCCATGTGCGGGTTGTCGCCAAAGCGCGTGTACAGCACGCCCAGCAGCAGCACGATGACGAGGGGCACGGCCAGCATGCCGGCCAGCGCCGTCAGCGCGCCGCGCAGGCCGAAATAGCGCCCGCCCACCATCAGCGACAGGTTGACGACATTTGGCCCTGGCATGATTTGCGCCACGGCCCAGTCTTCCAGGAATTCCTCTTGCGTCAGCCAGCGCTTGCGTTCGACCATTTCGCTCTGTACCACGGCCAGCACGCCGCCGAATCCCTGCAGGGCCAGCCAGGTAAACGAGAAGAACAGGTCGGCCAGCGAAGCCGGTTGCGGGCGGGGCAGGTCGGGCGTGAGGGCAGAAAGGGAGGATGAGGGCATGGCTGATTATCGCCGTGGCCGATTGCGCTTGTCCATCGCTTTCGGCTCCAGTTGTGCCTGCAAGAAAAAATCCGTGGCTCATGTTTCCCTGCCATTGACATCGAGAGTTTATCGGCAATACTTTATCGGCAACACGACCGCTGTTCCTGTCCGCGCTGGCGCGGTACGCACCGGTATGCCGTCTCCGCCCCTCCTTCCCCCTTCGCAGGAGTTGTTCATCATGCCTAATTCCACAGAAACGCTGCATATGCCCGTCAAAACCGTGATGCCGCATGCCCGGCTCGATCAAAAGATGTGCGATATCGTCAACCTGGGCATCGCCGTGCAGGCTGCCTTCAGTACCTTGTGCGCACTGGAATACCTGAAGTCATACAATGTTGCCCCCGAATTGATCGAGCGCGTGCTGCTGCACCCGGAGCAGCGCCGCCAGACCGTGCATTGAGAATCCGCACGGCAACTGTGTTGCCGGCAGCGACAGTGCTGTGTTGTCGGTTTGATCATTACGGCTCAGTTATGCACAAATAATGGCTTAGCGAAACTGACGAAATAATTTTCTCGTGACGATCTGTGAATTTCTAAGTGCTTGATTTTAATGGGATTTATTTTTGCTGTTTGATTGAGCAGTTTATTGAAAGCCGCACGGGCTGTGGCTTTGATGCCTGTCAATAGGCGCTTATCCACAAAGATATCCACAGTCCGTGTGGATATCTGAAAAAGCGCTTAACAATCCGCCACTTAGATAATGACGCCGGATCGGCGCAGCCAATGCAGCGGCGCGGCAGGCCAAAATGGTGGCTTGCACAAGCCTGTATGCCTATCCAGTGCTCTTGTTTTTGTGACTAAAAGTAGCGGTGGTGGTTCAAGGCGTGCCGTCGGCCGGTGCCGTTGGCGCGTCCCCGCAGTGGGCCAGGGCGGCGGCGAGCTCGGCGACTTGCTGCTGTGCTTCGCGCAAGGTGGCGTAGGTGCGCAGCGAGGCGATCACGGTGGTAAACAACTTGCGCGTGGTGAGGTCGGTCTTGCACCAGAAATCGTTGATGTCGTAGTCGATGATGATGCGGTGTTCCAGCGCCTGGCCAGGCTGGCCCGTGCGCAGGATGATGCGCACGGCGCTGTTGTGCAGGTCTTCGCGGATCTGGCGCGCCACTTGCAATCCGGCATCCTGGGTTTCCATGATGACATCGAGCAGCACCACGGCGATATCGGGTGTGCCGCGCAGCAAGCTGAGTGCCTCGGCGCCCGAATAGGCGTGCAGAAAGCTCAGCCTGCGGCCCTGGAAACTGGCCTGGCTGAGGGCGAACTTGGTCACCACGTGCACATCGACATCATCATCGACAATCAGCACGCGCCATGGCGCCGCGTTGGCGGGCTCTGCCGCCGCGTCTGCCTGCCCGAGTGGCGCATCGACCAGCCAGTCGGGTTCATCCGCCCCCTTGGCGCCGCTATCGCTATCCATATTCATGCATTTATCCACCGTTGATCGTGCTCGCTCACTCCACACTATGCCAGTCTGCGGGCTTTGTCAAAACAATGCTGTTCAGGCAAGACGGCCTGGAGCAGGATTGCTTATGCACAGCAAACTATATTTTCATGGTGGTCGAGTAATTTTGGGCTAGCCCAAACGCATGATTCTAAGTCATTGATTTCATTGGGGTAAAAAAATGCCTGTGAAATCAGCAAATTGTTGAAACCCGCATCAATACTGGTGTTGCGGCTTGTCAAGAGGGGCTTATCAACAACTTTATCCACAGTTGCTGTGGATATCTAAAAAAGTCGTGCAAAAACCGGGGCTTAGCGCCCGTTCGTGCGGCCGGGGAAGGGGCTGGACGCCGCAAGCCCAAGTCCGCCCAGCTGGGCAAACGCATGCAGGAAGCACTGCTTGGCTTCGGCCGGACCCATGGCTTCGATTATGCCGGGCAAGGGGGCGATGCCGTCAAGGTAAGCCCAGCGCTCGGCCGAGTGGGGCATCAGGTCGCGCTTTTCCGTGGCCAGTGCGATCAGGTCGGCCCGCTTGATGGGCGCGTAATCGGAAAAATCCAGGTCATAGGTGCTGGCGATGATGGCGCTGACCTTGTCTTCCAGCACGGCAAATTCCGGCAACAGCACTTTCAAGGGCTTCACCATATCGCCCAGGTAGGCTTCTGCCGCGTCATGCAACAGGGCGGCCAGGCGCAAATGGGGCGGCACCAGACCGGCGACGATCAGGCTGTGCTGGGCGACTGAGTAAAACACTTGCGTCTGTCCATTGAAGCGGCACTGGTAAGCGAGGCCGTGGGCGATATCCTCGATGACTACCTTGTCGATATGCGGGCGCAAGGGATAAAAACGGTTGCCGGAATAAGTGGAAACGTAGTCGGTGGTAATCATTGCCATGGCTGGGAGCTGGGAACGGTCAGGATGTTTCATCCTACACCCGATGGCAGGGACTTGCCCCGGCTGCCGTGCGCAGGAAGTTTCCTGCAGGAATGGAGCCTAAGCCATGCATCTTGGCAAATCCTTTCATTTATTTCATATCATTCATTGTTCTTTCTCAATACACTGTAGCAATCTTGTTTGTCTGAAACTTCACAGGGGCAGGGCAATGACGGCGATACCTTCGGCAAGACCTGCGTATATCTATCAGGGCGGTTCGGTGATGATGCACTCGCCGCTGCAATTGAAACAGTCGGAAATGTACGGCTATTTCGTCAGGGGCGACCTGGCCAAGTTGCAAGCGACCGTGAATACCACCTTGAACCAGGTGGCGGGCCGCACGATGACCCTGAAAGCCCTGTCGCCGTATGTGATGCTGACGTTTACGCGCGTCAATCATGCGGATTCAAGCAACCCCGTCGACCAGGCCAAGGGCTGGATCACGGAAGTCGACATCGTCACCTGGATCATGGTCGGCGAGATGGATGCGTCGGGCAAGCTCGCGCATATCTATTGGTACCCCTGCCATATTTTCGTCGATGACGCCATGGCCCTGATTAACGGACGCGAGCTGTTCGGCTATCCGAAATACCTGTGCGACTACGACATGCCCGCCGCCGGCAACGAGCCGCTGCGCTGTTCCGTCGCCGCCAAGGGTTTCCAGCATTTTTCGCCGGAAACCAAACTGGCGCTGCACCCGCTGCTGGAAGTCAATGCCACCGTGCAGACGGGGCAGCACAAACCCGTCAACAGTTTCCTGGAACTGATCGAGCAAGCTTTCACGATTTTCCTCTCCATTCCCGACTTCTTTGACATGGATCACGCCGGCTGGGCCGATATTTTGTCGCTGCTGCGCAAGCCGCGCATCGACCAGATCTTCCTCAAGCAATTCCCCGACAGCGCGGGCGTGAAAGCCGTGTACCAGGCCTTGGTGGCCGCGCCGGCCGAAATCAAGCGCTTGCACAGCGCGCGCCTGCTGGGCTATGAATACGAATGCACCTTGCACGCCTTCGACAGCTTTCCGCTGGACCAGACACTGGGCTTGCGCCTGGGACCGCAGGCGGCGATATTGCCGTTCAATGTGAATTTTGACTTCACGGCCATGCCGGGCGAGGAACTGGTCGACAACTCGCAAATCGCGCCGGAAAAGATCGCCATCCTGGGCGGCGGCGTGGCGGCCATGACGGCCGCGTACTATTTGACAAACCAGCCGGGCTGGCAAAACCGGCACGCCATCACCGTCTACCAGTTGGGTTGGCGCCTGGGCGGCAAGGGCGCCAGCGGGCGCAACGCGCAAGTGGGCCAGCGCATCGAGGAACACGGCTTGCACATCTGGTTCGGCTTCTATGCGAACGCCTTCAAAATGATCAAGGAAGCCTACGCCAGCCTGGAGCGTCCGCCCGGCGCCCCGCTGGCCACCTGGCGCGACGCTTTCAAGCAGCACGATTACGTGGCCCTGTCGGAAGACGTCAAGGGGCAGTGGCGTAACTGGTCCATCGTCTTCCCCACCTTGCCGGGCGAGCCGGGCGAGGGCGGCGAAGACATCACCCTGTGGCAGATGGCCATCGCCATGGTGGGCTGGATCGAACAATGGATACGCCAGATACGCCAGGTGGCCGATACCGACGCGCGCATCGTGCGCGCCAGCGCGCAGATTGGTGACGGCGAAGGCGAAGGCGAGGGCGTGTGGCCGGGCTGGCTGCGTCGCCTGGCCGACGAAGTGGTGGGGCAGGCCGATGAACTGGGACTGGACGTGGGCCTGTCCGTGGGCGCGCTGGTGGCGCTGGTGGCCGATTTGGCGCCCGACTCCACGCGCCACGACCAGGCGCGCCACCAGCTGTTGGCCAGCACCCTGAACGGCATCCGTGCCTGGCTGCGCCTGCGCTACCGCTCCCTGATCGATGGCGACGATGCATTGCGCCGCCTGTTCACCTGCCTGGACCTGGGCATCACGGTGATGAAAGGCATGTTCGAGGATGGCGTGTTCAAGCACGGCTTTGACGTCATCAACGACATCGATTTCCGCGCCTGGCTGAAAAAACATGGCGGCGACGAGCAGTTCAGCGTCAATTCGGCGCCCGTGCGGGGCTTTTACGACCTGGTGTTCGCCTACGAGGGCGGCGATTTCGCCAAGCCGAACATCGAGGCGGGCACCTTGTTGCGGGCGATGGCGCGCATCGGCCTGGCCTACAAGGGCGGCATCATGTTCAAGATGCAGGCCGGCATGGGCGACACCATCTTCACGCCGATGTACGAAGTGCTGAAAAAAAGAGGCGTGGAATTCAAATTCTTCCAGCGCGTGGAAGAGCTGGTGCCGGGCGCGGGCGACATCGACAGCATCCGCATCACGCAGCAGGTGCAATTGAAGGACCCGGCCGCCGGCTACGCGCCGCTGGTGGATGTCAAGGGCCTGGCATGCTGGCCCAGCGCGCCCGACTATGCGCAGATCGAGCCGGCCCAGGCGGCGCTGCTGCAAGCGCAGGAAGTCAAGCTGGAATCGTACTGGAGCGACTGGCCGCAGCAGTATCAGCAGGCGTTCGGCCGCCAGTTGCCCGCCACGGTATTGAAGAAGGGCGTCGATTTCGACAAGGTGGTGTTCGGCATTTCCATCGGCTCGTTGCCCGCCCTGTGCCCTCAACTACTGGCGCAAAGCCCGGCCCTGCAACTGGCGGCCGAGAAGGTGAAAACCGTGGCCACGCAGGCTTACCAGGTGTGGTTGAACAAAAGCCTGGCGCAGATGGGCTGGACCACTCAGCCGAAAGGGCAACAGCCCGTGCTATCGGCCTTCACGGAGCCGTACGACACGTGGGCGCCGATGGACCAGTTGTTGGCGCACGAGGATTGGCCGGCGGGACTGGAGCCGAAAAACGTCTCGTATTTTTGCAGCGCCTTCCCCATCGACAGCTACCCGCCCGTCACCGACACGGGCTTTCCCGCCCGCTGCGCAGCCAAGGCGAAACAGGGCGCGCTGCACCAGTTGGAGCGCGAGATCGGCGCGCTGTGGCCCGAGGCAGGCGCGCCGGGCGCATTTCCGTGGCAATGGCTGGTCGACGCGAAGGCTGGCACGGGGCCGGCGCGCTTCAACAGCCAGTACTGGCGCGCCAACGTCGACCCGTCCGAACGCTACGTGATGTCCGTGGTGGGCAGCACGCAGTACCGGCTGGCCACCGACCAGTCAGGCTTTTCCAACCTGTTCCTCACGGGCGACTGGATCAGGACGGGCCTCAACGCGGGCTGCGTGGAAGCGGCCGTGATGGCGGGCATGCAGACTGCGCGCGCCATGACCGGTTATCCGGCCGTGATTCAGGGCGAGACGGATTTCCAGGCATGAAGCGCTTGATGCGCTTGTGCCTTGTCCTTGTCCACCTGCACGCGGGCGCGGCGCCGGCCGGCGCGCTTGTGCTGTGGCCGGGCGCGCCGCCCGGTGGCGCGGCGCCCGGGCCGCAGCGCGACAGCGCCAAGGGTTCCATCACGCAGGTCGATCAGCCTTACCTGCTCGTGCACCGCCCGGTGCAGCCGAACGGTACGGCCATCGTGCTGGTCAGCGGCGGCGGCTATGCGCATATCGAGGCGGGCAGGGAAAGCGGCCCGGCCGCCGACTGGCTGCAGGCGCAGGGCATCACGGCGTTTGAACTCGTGTATCGCCTGCCGCAGGAGGGCGGCGGGGTGGCCGCGCCCTTCCAGGATGGCCAGCGCGCCATGCGCGTGGTCCGTGCGCGGGCGGCCGAATGGCGCATCGATCCGGCGCGCATCGGCATCCTGGGCTTTTCCGCCGGCGCGCACCTGGCCGGCATGACGGCCGTGCAAGCGGATGGTTTCCGCTACACGCCCGTCGACGCGATCGATGGCGTATCCGCGCGGCCCGACTTTGCCGTGCTGCTGTACCCCGTGCTGACCATGCAGCGGCCATTCGACACGACGCATGCGAAGAAGCAGTTGCTGGGGAGCCACCCCACGCCGGCGGCGCGCGACGCGCTGTCGGTGGAACTGCACGTCGATGCACGCACGCCGCCCACGTTCATCGCGCAGGCGCAGGACGACACGATTGCGCCGCCCGAGAACAGTCTATTGATGGCAGCGGCCTTGCGCCGCGCGGGCGTGCCCGTCGAGCTGCACCAGTTCCAGCACGGCGGCCATGGCTGGGGCCTGGGCAAGCCGGGCAGCGAGCCGGCCGCCTGGCCGCAACTGTTGCTGGCGTGGCTGCGATCGCACGGCTGGATGGCTCAAGCTCCGGGTTGATCTTCGAGGTCGCGCCGCGCCACGTCCAGCGCTGCCTGCAGCTGCGGCAGGAATGGCTCCACAGTATCGAGCTGGCCGTTCGAGGCCAGGGTTTCCATCTGGTGGCACAGGCCGTGCAGGGTGGGGCGGCTCAGGTAGCCGGCGCTGCCTTTCAATGCGTGGAAGGCGGCAGCGGCCGCGCTGGCGTTGCCATCGCGCACGGCGTGGCACGCCAGGTCCAGGCGCCGCGGCGCTTCCATCAGGAACGCTTGCGCGATGCGCTGCAAGTGCTGCGGCGACAGGCCTGCCAGCGGCAGGATGTGCACGGGCGCCGTCATGGGATCGGCCGATGCCGGTGACTCGTCGGCGTCATCCAGGCCGAACTGGCGCGCCAGGGTATCGTCTGCGGTGGGCATGGCCGGCGGTAGTGCCAGGCCGCGCGCCAGCAGCAGGTCGATGATGGTGTCGATTTTTTCAAATAGCAGCGCTTCGTCGACGGGCTTGCTGAGGAAGTCGTCCATGCCGGCGGCCAGGTAGCGTTGTCGATCATGTTCGCTGGCGTTGGCTGTCAGCGCGAGGATGGGGATGTGCGCGTCGGGAATGGGAAACTGCGCGTTGCCCCCATCGCGGATCAGGCGCGCGGCCTGTTCGCCATCCATCAGCGGCATGCGGCCATCCATCAGCACGCAGTCGTAGGCGCCCGTGCCCAGCGCGTGCAGCGCCTGCTCGCCGTTTTCCACGATGCCCACGGCATGTCCCATGCCTTCCAGCAGGGTGCCGATGATGATCTGGTTGGTGCGCACGTCTTCGGCGCACAGGATGCGCAGGCGGCAGGCATGGCGCGCCTGGCGTTCCGGCCGGCGCGCGTCGGCCGCCGGCGCGCTGCCGTCTTGCAGCGGCAAGGTGAAATGAAAGCGCGAGCCGATGCCGACCCGGCTTTCCACGCCGATCGTGCCTTGCATCAGTTCGACCAGTTCCTTGCAGATGGCCAGGCCCAGGCCCGTGCCGCCGTAGCGGCGCGTGGTGGAATGGTCGGCCTGCTCGAATTTCTGGAACAAACGCGGCAAGGTGTCCGCGTCGATACCGGGGCCCGTATCGCTGATGATGAAGTCGATCTCGCTGCGGCCATCGCCGCGCGGCGGCGTGCGGGCGCGCCGCACTTCCAGCTGCACTTCGCCGTTCGCCGTGAATTTCAAGGCGTTCCCCAGCAGGTTGATGAGGATTTGCCGCAGTCGCGTGGGATCGGCGCGCACGTAGCGCGGCAAGTCCAGCGCCAGTTCGCGGCGCAGCAGCAGGCTCTTGGCGTCGGCCTGGCCCTGCACGATGCCGGCCGCGTCGCCGATCAGCGCCAGCAGGTCGAAGTCCACGGTTTCCAGGGTCAGCTTGCCCGCGTCGATCTTCGAGAAATCGAGGATATCATTAAGGATGGTCAATAGCGACACGCCATTATGCAGGCCGATGCGCAGGTATTCCTGCGTGCGGCCTTTGACGGACTGGTCGCGCAGGGCGAATTTCAGCATGCCGATCACGCCGGCCAGCGGCGTGCGGATGTCGTGGCTCATGGCCGACAGGAAGTCGATGCGGTGGCGGCTGACCACTTCCGCGTGTTCCTTGGCCTTCAGCAGGGCGTCGTTGCTGAGGGTCAGCGCCAAGGTGCGTTCCTGCACGCGCTGTTCCAGGTTGTTGCGCAGCAGTCGGATCTGATCGGCCAGGGCAAACGCCAGCAGCAAGCCGTCGAGCGTGCCACCGAGCAGGGTCACCAGCTGGGCGTTGGCCACCATGGCCGGCATCAGGCCCAGGTTGGCCGGCAGGATCAGAAAACCGGGCAGCATCAGGGCGACGAAGGCCAGCACGAAGAAGCGCGCCGGCTGGTAGCCGCGACACCACACGACGATGCCGCAAATGAGCGCCAGCAGCATCCAGATGCTGATGGCGATGGTGGCCAGGGTGTGCGCATACGACAGGGCGAAGAAGCAGCTGGGCAAGAGCAGCAGGGGCAGCACCAGGTTGATCTTGCTGATGCGGTACAGCAGGGGCGAGTAGTCGCGCAGGCGCAAAAAATGCATGTAGAACAGGGTGCTGAAGACGGGCAGCAGGAAAAACGGCAGGTAATGCAGCTGCAACTGGTGCCAGTCGAACAGGTCGGCAAAGACGTGGAAGGTCATGGCCCAGGCCAGGCCGTACGTCAGCACGTACAGCGCGTAATAGGCCGAGGCTTTTTCCAGGGTGATGGAAAAGATGAAGAAATTGAACAGGCCCAGCGCCAGCAGGGCGCCGATGGACGCGACTATCAGGAAGTTTTCCTTGCCCACCAGCTTGCGGTAGTCCTGTTGCGTCCTCACGCCGAACAGGGGCGCGCGCGCATAGTAGGGGCTGGAAAAGCGGATCAGGATGTCATACGTGGCGCCCGGTGCCAGTTGCACGTTCCTGCCGTAGTGCAGCAAATATGCGTGCGGGCGCTGGTAGCCCGTCAGCAAGGTCTGCGGCGCCGCGTGCGGCCCGGGGCCATACACGTGCAGGTCGACCAGGTCGATCAGGGTGTCGTTCGGGTCGATGACCCAGGCCGCCACGTTGCTGTCGTTGCGTACCTGCGCATGCAGCCAGTAGGCGCCGCCAAACAGGTCGACCTGTTTGGCCGGGCGCTGGCGCGCCAGCCAGGCGGGCAGGGCGGTGGCATCGGCAGGCACGGTTTCATTTCCGGCGAAAAACAGTTGCCCGCCGCTACCCAGGTGAGCGATGCCTTGCTTGCCCAGGGGTAATGGCGCTGCCTGCGCCGCGCCCGCCAAGCCTAGCAAGCCGAACAGCAGGCCGAACACAAGCAGCCAGCCGCCTAGCCAGGCGCTGACGCGGGAGCAGGAAGCGCAGTAGCGGGATGGGGGCGGGTGGGCTGTCATCGATGAGTGTGGTGATGGTCGCGCGGGCACTGGCGGCAACGCCGTTTGTTGTTGAGTACTCATTTTAATCGACTCTCGGTTGCACACGGGCACTCCTGTCCTGCCGGCATGGTCACGCTCCGGTATCATGGCGCCTTTGCCCGCGAGATATTCATGCTCAGTCCCGACCAGTTGCTGGCCTTCTTGGCCGCTGCCGTTTTGATCACCGCCAGTCCCGGCCCCGACAACCTGATGGTGCTGGGCATGGGCATGTCGCGCGGGCGCCGCCAGGGCATGGCGTTCGGCCTGGGCTGCGCCCTTGGCTGCCTCACGCACACGGTGCTGGCGACTATCGGCGTGTCGGCCTTGCTGGCCGCCTCGCCCACCGCATTTAGCGCGCTGAAAGTGGCTGGCGGCCTGTACCTGGTGTGGCTGGGCATCGGCGCCTTGCGCAGCCGTGGCGGCGCCAGGGTCGATGGCGCGGCGGCCCTGCCCGACGAGTCGCTGCTGCGCCTGTTCGGCAAGGGTTTGTTTGCCAACAGTATCAATCCGAAAGTCGTGCTGTTTTTCCTCTCGTTTCTGCCGCAGTTCATCGTCGCGGGGCAGGGCAATGCCAGCTGGCAGACGGCGCAGCTGGGCCTGGTCTTCACGGCGCAGGCGTGCGTGCTGTTTGGCTTGCTCGGCTATTTTTCCGGCGCCGTCGGCCTGTGGCTCAACCGCCGCCCGCGCGCCGGCCTGTGGCTGGACCGCGTAGCCGGCAGCATCTTTATCGGCCTGGGTTTGCGCCTGATCCTGGCGCGCTGACCTCTTGCCGGGCGGCAATGCGGAACGCCAGTTCCATCTGGTCTTGCACGGCCATGGCGCCGCCCAGGACGGCGAACGGCACGATGCCGAAGTCGCTCTGTTTTAACAGCAGGCTGCCGCTGGCCTGCAGGCCGCGCCCTTCGGCCGCTTGCTCGATCCGCACCGGCAGTTGCAGCGTGCGCGTCACGCCATGCAGGGTGATGTCGGCCTCGAGCACTTCCTTGTCGCCCGTGCGCCGGGCGTCGATGCTCACCCACGGATAGCGTTCCGCCTCGAGCACGCGCACCAGCATGTTGTGGCGCGTGCCGGCGATGGCATCGGCCGACGGCGTCGTCGTCAGGCCGGCCGCCTGGCGCAAGCTTTCCTCATCCACACTCATCTCATCGAGCCGGAACTGAAATTGCGCGCGCCCCAGTGCCGGCGCGACCACGCCCTGTAGGGTGCGGCTGGCGATCACGTGGTCATGCCCCAGGCGGGCCAGCGCGCCGCCGCGCCGCACGGTGATGGTCAGCAGGGATTCCTGCGGCGCGATGTGCAAGACCCGCACGCCCGGCTGTTGCCAGGCGGGCGCGGGCATGATGGCGGGGGCGACCGGCGCAGGGGGCGGCGCCGGAGGCAGGGGCGTGCAGGAGGCCAGCACGGCGCAGGCAAGCAGAAAAGTGGTGCGGATGTTCGAGGGCCTGCGGCGGTTCTGGCTGAGCATGGGCAAAAGGGGCAAGGGCGATGGGAGAATAGTACGCGATCCGCGCCGCAGCGCGTGAGCAATGTTAGAGCCAGGTCATATGGCGGTCATATGAGGCTGTTATGATGCTTTCGTTGGCCACAGCATGCATTGCGCAGATCACTACGCTCCGGGAGCGCTAGGATGCAGGCATGACTCAACAGCTTAGCCGGTGAGCTCAACCATCGGCACCAGACAGGCTGGCGCAGCGTGAAATTGCTGCGATGGCAAGGCATGCAGGGTAAAAGCGGGAAAAGAAATGGGATTTAATGAAGTCCTAAGCCTGTCCGAGGGAAGGACTGGCATAGTGGCTACATGGCGCACGGAAACCCCGGGCGCAAGGTTGCCGGACACCTCAATGACCGGCACGATTTCCACTTCTTCATGTGTTTCCCGTTTTATCCCTGCGCTCTGAAACAGCGTTTCAACCGGCTGCCGCGACTTGCGAAGCCGGTTTTTTTTGCCTGCGTTTTCAGCAGTTCCCGGCGTGAGACGCCGGGAATGCCACTTAGCCCGCCTGCTGCGCCAGCCATGCATCGACGGCTGGCAGCCGTTCTGCACGCAACTTGATGCGGTACTTGATGCCGGCCACGGAACTGTCGGCGTCGCCGCGCGCGCTGGCCGGCAGGTTGGCCTGCGCGTACGCTTCCAGCTTGGCGATCATCGCCGGCTGTGCCGAGCCGGCCGCCAGGCGCGGGAAGTAGCGGCTGCGCGAACTGGCGTCGATGCGCGCATTGACTTGCTCCAGATGGGCCAGCGCGAAGTCGAAGGCCAGTTCCGGATGCGCGCGCGATACGCGCGAGATCATGGCCGGGCTATTGGTCACGCCCGGTTCCTCCGTCAGCGCCAACGCCAGCGCCCGCTGCGCCAGGGCCGTATCGTCGGTTGAGGCCAGCAAGTCATACAGTTGGTTCTTGATGAGCGGTGTCTTTTCCTGCTGCGCCTTGGCGTGCAATTGTTCCCAGGTGGCGCTGTCGGCATGCTGCGCCACCACGCCCAGGATGGTGCGGCGCAGCGGCGCAGGCATGGCGCTGGGATCCTGTTCGCTGGCCGCGTAGCGTCGGCGCGCTTCCGCGATCACGCCAGGCTCGCCCATGTCGCCGAGGATGGCGATCAGCCGGCCGCGCAGGGTCGCCACGCTCGATGCTTCGCCCGAGCGCGCTTCCCAGCCCGTCTGCGCCATCATCGGCGCCAGGCGCGCCATGGCGTAGCGGCCGAAAGCCTGCTGGCGCACAGAATCTCCCGCGTACTGTTCATACAGGTCGTTCAGCGAAGCGGCCACCTTGCCCAGCACTTGCGGATCTGCCGACAGCGGCGTCGCTTTCACCAGTTCCAGGAAGTCGGCCAGATTTTGCGCGCCCGACAGGCCCAGCGACTGGCTGTCCGCCAGCAAGCCCAGTTGGTCGATCGGCGCCAGGCGTGCGAAGCTGCGCGCCAGCGCGCGCGTGTTGGCGGGCGCGTACACGGTTCGGTAATAGCCGCTCTGGCCCGCGTTCACCAGCAGGGCGCCACAACCGGGCACGTTCAATGTCGCCTTGCCATTCTTGACCAGCACGCGCGCCTGCTTGTGGCTGCCGACCGTCGAGGCGATCACCGGCACTTTCCACGACAGCGGTTTCTTGTCCGGCTGGTCCTTGGAAAATTCCGTCTGCGTCAGGGTCACGCGGGTGCTGCCCTGCCTGCACACGGCTTGGCCCACCGTGATCATCGGCACGCCCGGCTGCAGGGTGAAATCATGGGCGATGGCGCTGACAGGCTTGCCGGCGGCCGCATCGACTTCGCGCCACAGGTCGTCCGACACCGTATTGCCATACGCATGCTTGCGCATGTAGCTGCGCACGGCCGTGCGCCACGTGTCGGCGCCCACGTACGCTTCGAGCATGCGGATCACCGCTTCGCCCTTTTGATAGGTGATGCCGTCGAAGGCCTGGCTGGCTTGCTCCACGGTGGCGATGCGCTGCACCACGGGATGCGTGGTGCGCAGCGCATCCTGGCTCATCGCCGATTCGCGCCCGCCCACGTTGGACAGGGCCGTGTTCCACTCCGGGTGCAGACGCTCCGTGGTGCGGCTTTCCATCCACGACGCAAAACCTTCGTTGAGCCACAGGTCGTCCCACCAGCGCATGGTGACCAGGTCGCCGAACCACTGGTGCGCTATTTCATGCGACAGCGTGGTGTAGATGTTTTCCTTGTCGGTCTGGGTCGAGATGCTCGGGTCGAGCAGCAGGCCGTATTCGAAGGTGAAGACGGCGCCCCAGTTTTCCATGGCGCCGAAGAACTGGCTGCGGCCCGGCGCGGCGATGTTGTCGAGCTTTGGCAGCGGGTAGCGCACACCGAAATAATCGTTGTATTCGCGCAGCAGGGCGCTTGACTCGTCGAGCGCGAAGCGGCTTTGCGCCAGCGCGCCTTTCTTCGTGATGACGCCCACTTCCGTGCCGTCGACCATCTCCGTGGCGCGCTCGAAGTCGCCCAGGCCGAAGAACAGCAGATACGTCGACATGCGCGGCGTGGTGGCGAAGTACACGTGCTTCATGCCATTGCCCAGCTCTTCACTGCTGGCGATCGGCATGTTACCGACGGCCATCTGGTGGCTCGGTACGACCACGTCCAGCGCGAAGGTGGCCTTGTAGTCCGGTTCATCCCACGACGGCAGCATGCTGCGCGCATCCGAATTTTCGAATTGCGTGTACAGCGCGCGCTGGCGCCCTTGCGGCGTGTCGTAGTCGAGCGAGAACAGGCCCGTCGCCTGCGTGCCGATCTTGCCGCTGTAGTCAATGCGCAACAGGTACTCGCCCTTGGCCACGGGCTCGGCAAAATGCACGGTGGCCGTCTGCTTGTCCGCATCGAAATCGATCTTGCGCGTCACCTGCTTGCTACCGCCCTTGCCTTCGATGGCGGCGGCGGCAAACGCCAGATTCAGGGCATTAAAGGTGATGCTGGCCGTTGGCGTGTCGATGGCCACCTTGATGGCGGCTTCGCCCTTGAAGGTGGAGGCCGCGGCGTCCGGCGTGATCGACACAATATAATGCAAAGGCGTGACGCCGCGCGGCAGCTGCGTGGTGGTGCCGGTAGCATGGCTGGTCAAGGTATATTTGACGGCGGGGGCGGCGTGGCCCGTGTTGAAAGCGGTGGCGGCGGTCAGTGCCAGGACGGCGGCGGCCAGTTGGCTGCGGCGGAAACGCGGAGTCGGTGTGCGATGCATGGTATGCCCTTGGTTCTTGGATAAAACGCCCGCCAGCCGGATAGGCTGCGGGCGTTGATGACGTGTGCGGGACATCGCTGGAACTGAAAGCCAGCGTTCCCGTACAGCAATCTAAGGTGAAACGGGGGCAAAGTCAACGCGCCAGGAGCAGCGCACGCCTGCCGCGCGCTGGTATGATGGGTGCCTGACTGCATTGCCACAGGCTGGTGCCACAGTTGATTGGCCAACACCATAACGAGACGAGACCCACGCACATGAAACTGTTCATCAGCCCCCGCACGCCCAACCCGCGCCGCGTTACCATGTTCATCGCCGAGAAGGGCATCACCGGCATCGAGGAAGTGGCACTCGACCTGATGGCGGGCCAGCACCGCGATCCCGCCTTCCTGGCGAAAAACCCGCTGGGCCGCGTGCCCGTGCTGGAACTGGCGGACGGGCGCGTGCTGACCGAGACGCGCGCCATCTGCACCTACCTGGAAGGCTTGCAGCCGCAGCCTAAGCTGATGGGCGAAGGTTTCGAGGAGCGCGCCTTCATTGAAATGGCCGACCGCCGCGTGGAACTGCATCTGTTCAGTGCCGTCGCCAACTGGGTGCGCCATGGCCATCCGGCCCTGGTGGCGCTGGAAAACCCGCAGTTTCCCGACTTCGCCACGGCGCAGGCGGGCAAGCTGCGCGAAACGGCGCAATGGCTGGACCAGGTGCTGGCGCAGCAGCCGTATATCGCCGGCGAGCGCTTCACCATTGCCGACATCACGGCCTTCTGCGCGCTGGAATTCGCGCGCGGCCTGATGAAGTACCGGCCGGGCGCGGAAGGCTTGTCGAACCTGCAGGCCTACCGCGACCGCATCGCCGAGCGCCCCAGCGCGCAGGCGAAGTAAGGGCTGCCGCAGCCGGGTAGATCGGATTGGCGGAACGCGTAATCCGACCTACCACCACCTTACTTCAGCTGCTCCAGCAGGAAGGTGTAGGTCAGCGCCCACATCAGCGCCTGCTGGTCGTTGTTGGCGGCGCCCGCATGGCCGCCTTCCGTGTTTTCCCAGTACAGCACGTCGTGGCCTTGCTCTTCCATCTTCGCCACCATCTTGCGCGCATGGCCAGGGTGGACTCGGTCGTCGCGCGTCGAGGTGGTAAACAGCACGCGCGGATATTTTTTATCCTTGAAGACGTTCTGGTACGGCGAGTATCTGCTGATGTAAGCCCATTGTTCCGGCACGTCCGGGTCGCCGTATTCTCCCATCCACGAGGCGCCCGCCAGCAGCTTGTTATAGCGGCGCATGTCGAGCAGCGGCACCTGGCTGACGACGGCGTTGAACAGGTCGGGACGTTGCACCAGCATGGCGCCCGTCAGTAGGCCGCCATTGCTGCCGCCCATGATGCCCAGGTGGCGCGGACTGGTGACCTTGCGCTTGATCAAATCCTGCGCTACCGAGATGAAATCGTCATACGCGCGCTGGCGGTTTTCCTTCAGCGCCGCCTGGTGCCAGCGGGGGCCGAATTCGCCGCCGCCGCGGATATTCGCCAGTACATACACGCCGCCCTTTTCCAGCCACGCCACGCCGGTGGTGCCGCTGTAGCTTGGTTTCAGCGACACTTCGAAGCCGCCGTAGCCATACAGCACGGTGGGGTTGCGGCCGTCGAACTTCGTCTTCTTGCCCATGATGGCGAAATACGGCACCTTGGTGCCATCCTTCGACGTCGATTCGAACTGCTCCACTTTGTACGGTGTCGCGTCGAAATAGGCCGGCAGCGACTTGATTTTTGTCCGCTTGTCGCTTTGCGCCGTGGCCAGGTACAGGGTGGTCGGGTTGAGGAAGTCTGTCACCGTCAGGAAGTACTGATCCGTGTCGACGGGATCGAGCGCGCTGACGGCCAGGGTGCCCAGTTTGGGCGCATCGACGGCGCGGCGTTGCCACTTGCCGTTCACGTGGCGCAGTTCCGTCAGGCGGTTCTTCACCTTGTCCAGGGTCGTCACGAGGATGGCCGACTTCGTTGGCGTGACATTGTCCAGCGACGACGTGGCCGTGGGCGCATACAGCACTTCCAGCGCCTGCTTGCCTTGCATGAAGTCCTTGAAATCGGTCGCCAGCAAGGAGCCTTGCAGGTAGGTCTTGCCGTTGACTTTCCAGTCCGAGCGCAAGGTGATGATCAATTGACCGCGCACGGTAAACACGGTGGCATCGTCCGGTTTTGGCACTTTGGTCAGGCTCGCGCCGTCGCGCAAAAAGGTTTCGCCGCTGTAGAAATCGATCTGCCGCTCGATGAACTGGTGTTCGTGGCCGGGCGTGAAGTCCTTGTAGGCGCCGGCGCTCAGGTCGTCGGTCTTGGCTTCATACAGCGTGTGCGCCTGCGCCAGCGGCGTGCCGCGCTGCCATTCCTTGATGATGCGCGGGTAGCCGGAACTGGTCATCGTGCCGGGGCCGAAATCGGTGGAGACGAACAGCGTGTCCTGGTCGATCCAGCTGGCGCTGCCCTTCGCTTCCGGCAGGGTGAAGCCGCCGTCGACAAAGGCGCGTTTCGCCACGTCGTATTCGCGCACCACCTTCGCGTCGCCGCCGCCACGCGACAGGGAAATGAGGCAGCGTTCGCCTTTCGGATACAGGCAGGAGGCGCCGCCCCAGACCCAGTTTTCATGCTCGCCGGCGGCCAGCTGGTCGAGGTCGATCACGGTTTCCCAGGTTGGTTCGGCCAGCTGGTACTGCGCCAGGGTGGTGCGGCGCCAGATGCCGCGCACATGCTGAGCGTCGCGCCAGAAATTGTAATAAAACTCGCCTTCCTTGCTGACGTAGGGAATGCGTTCCTTCGAATTGAGGATGGTTTTCAGGCGCGCCTGCAGGGCAGGGAAGTCGGGCCGGGCTTCCAATTCTTTGGTGGTGACGGCATTGTGCTGTTTGACCCAAGCCAGCGGCTTGTCGCCGAGGACTTCTTCCAGCCACTGGTGAGGGTCAGCCGGAGAGTCGGACGCGGCGGGCGTAGGTGCTTGAGCATGGGCGAGGCCCGCGCCGGCCAGGCCGAGCAACAGGCCGCCGGCGAAGGTGCGATAAAAAGACATGGACGGTTCCTTGATGGTTTCGTTTGCGCCGTGTTGCAGGAAAAACGGCGCATTCATGTTGCCATGGATTGCTGTGGGGAACCAGTGTCTCTTGGATATCAGTAAAGTGATGGCATGTTTTTCCTGTAATATTTGCCGTGACTGCAACAGACCGTATATTCTGCGGCGCTGGCGCTGCCCGGATGCGTCTTAGTCCGGCAGCTTGGCCACCACCTTGATTTCAAACTGGAAACCGTACAGCCACGTCACCCCCACGGCCGTGACGGTGGGATGGGGTGCCACGCCCCAGTACTGCGCCTGCACCATATCCCAGATGCGTTGGAATGTTGCTTCCGGCTCGACCAGGAAGATGGTCACGTCGAGCACATCGTCGAAGGTGCAATGGGCAGCCTGAAGGATGGCGTTGAGGTTGTCGAAGGCCAGCCTGACTTGCGCTTCCAGTTCCGGTTCTGGGGAGCCGTCCGCGCGGCTGCCCACCTGGCCGGAGACAAACAGCAAACCGTTGGCCCGCACGGCCGGCGAATAGCGATTTTTTTCATACAGCGCCTGGCGTCCGGGTGGGAAGACGACGTCGCGGGTGGTGATTGCATTACGCATGGCATGGCTCCTTGGATGTTGCCGCCGAACGGCGGCCTGGGCAGAACTTTAGCCAGGGCCGGCGCGCAGATAAAGGGGCAGGCTCCCCCAAGACTGTTTGTATAATCCAAACAATCGGGATGCGGAGGTGGCGATGGACAAGTTGGATACGATGCGGGCATTCGTGCGGGTGGTCGAGACAGGCAGTTTTACCAAGGCGGCCCATACCTTGCACATGAGCCGTACGAGCGTAACGCAGCTGGTGCAGCAGCTGGAAGCGCGTTTGCGCCTGAAGCTGCTTAACCGTACGACGCGCAAAGTCAACGTCACGGCCGATGGCGCCGAGTATTACGAACGCATCGTGCCCGTGCTGGCCAGCCTGGACGAGATTGAAACGGGCTTGCCCGGCGCTGCGGCGCTGCCGCGTGGCCAGTTGCGGGTAGATGTGCCCAGTCCGCTCGCCAGCATGCTGCTGGTACCGGCGCTGCCGCAATTTTACGCGCGCTATCCGGACATCCAGCTCGATATGGGCGCTAGTGTACTGCTTGCGAAATGGTTGCACTATTTAAAGACTGCGCTATCATCTACATATTGAGTTTGAGATGAGGTGAGCAATGCTGACTGCGGCGCCGATTATATTGAGCGAGGAAGACCGTGCCGAACTGGAACGAAGGGTCCGGTCGCAAACCATCGATACAC
>NZ_PEBS01000029.1 GCF_002869965.1 Janthinobacterium sp. ROICE36 | reverse complement strand
GTGTATCGATGGTTTGCGACCGGACCCTTCGTTCCAGTTCGGCACGGTCTTCCTCGCTCAATATAATCGGCGCCGCAGTCAGCATTGCTCACCTCATCTCAAACTCAATATGTAGATGATAGCGCAGTCTTTAAATAGTGCAACCATTTCGCAAGCAGTACACTAGCGAGCCTGTCCCAGGCGCCGCTGCATAGCTTTTGCGCGGGGCGGGTATTTGATGCAAAGCAAGCTTGTTGTCTTGGCCGTGCCAGAAGTATTTTTCTGGTGCAATGGCGTGCGTTCTGATAAGATAACGCCCCTTTATTCAGGGAAGGGTCGACATGGCCAATGCTTGCGGCGTCGATTTCGGCACGTCAAATTCCACGGTAGGCTGGGCACGTCCCGGGCAGAGCACCATGCTCGGCCTGGAAGATGGCAAGACGACCTTACCGTCCGTCGTCTTCTTCAATGCGGAAGACGAGGAAGTCAGTTTTGGCCGCGCGGCGCTGGCCGGCTATCTGGCCGGCTACGAGGGGCGTTTGATGCGCTCGCTGAAAAGCTTGCTGGGCACCAGTCTCATCGATGGCCAGACGGAAGTGGGCGGCCGTGCCTTGCCATTCCGTATGTTGTTGGGGCAATTCATTGGTGAAGTGAAACGCCGCGCCGAGCAGTCCGCCGGCCGCGAATTTTCGTCCGCCGTGTTCGGCCGTCCCGTCTTCTTTATCGACGACAATGCGCAGGCCGACCAGCTGGCGCAAGATACCCTGGCCGAAGTGGCCCGTTCCGTCGGCTTCAAGGATGTAGCCTTCCAGTTCGAGCCGATTGCCGCCGCGTTCGACTACGAGTCGCAGATCGCCAGGGAAGAGCTGGTGCTGATCGCCGACATCGGCGGCGGTACGTCCGACTTTTCGCTGGTGCGGCTGTCGCCGGAACGGGCGAAGAAGGCCGAGCGCCGCGACGACATCCTCGCCACCGGCGGCGTGCACATCGGCGGCACGGATTTCGATAAATATCTGAGCCTGTCTTCCGTTATGCCCCTGCTCGGCTATGGCAGCCGCCTGCATAACAATAGCGAAGTGCCGTCCAGCTATTACTTCAACCTGGCGACCTGGCACACGATCAACCTGGCCTACACCAAGAAGATCTGGGTGCAACTGGCCGACGTGTGCCGCGATGCGCGCGAGCAAGACAAGATGGGACGCTTGCAAAAGCTGATCGACGAGCGTGCCGGCCACTGGCTGGCCATGAAGGTGGAAGAGGGCAAGATTGCCCTGTCCGACGCGGCTGAAGTGCAACTGGAGCTCGATCGCTTGTCGCCCGCGCAAAGCCTGTTGCTGAAACGCACGCAATTTGACGTAGCCATCGGCCATTTGTGCGGTTCCGTGGAAGAAACTGTGCTGCGTTTGCTGCGCGACGCGGGCGTGGCGCCGGGAGCCGTCGACACCGTGTTCTTCACGGGCGGCTCCAGCGGCGTGCGCTTGCTGCGTGAAAAGATCGCTGCCCTGGTGCCGACCGCGCGCAAGGTCGAAGGCGACCTGTTCGGCAGTATCGGCGCGGGACTCGCGCTGGACGCCGTGCGCAAGTTCGGCTAAGCTGGCCCACCGCAGCATCGCAGAAAGAGCCTTACTTCATGAATGTGTTTGACAAACCGATCGTCATGATCGACTTCGAGACGACCGGACTGTCACCCGACATGGGCGACCGCATCACGGAAGTGGCGGCCTTGCGCATTGAAGGCGGGCAGATCACGGACCGCTATGTGACCCTGATCAACTGCAATGCGCGCATTCCCGCGTTCATCACGGGCTTGACGGGTATCACGCAGGCGATGGTGAACAAGGCGCCGCCCGTGGCCGAGGTGGTGCCGCAGTTGCTGGACTTCATCGGCAGCGATGCCTTGTCGGCGCACAATGCCAGTTTCGATGAAAAATTCCTGCGCGCGGAAAGCGCCAGGCTGAACCTGACGCCCGCGCACCAGTCGCTCGTGTGTTCCTTGAAACTGTCGCGCCGCGTGTTTCCCGGCATGGCCAGCTACAAGCTGGGCTTGCTGTCGAACCAGCTGGGCATCGCCTTCAAGAGCGCTGCCCACAGGGCCGAGTCCGATGCGGAAGTGGCGGCGCAAGTGTTGATCCATATTGCTCGCCATTTGCGCAGCAATTACGGCATCGCCGACGTCGACGCCGACCTGCTGGTGTCGCTGAACAAGCTGGCCGCCGCAAAAGTGCCGCAATTCCTGCAAAAGCATCCGGCGCGCCGGTAATTGCTGCCGCATGCCAGTCTGGGCATGCAACATCTCGCTTCGCATCGAAGCGGGCTCATCAAAACGATATGATTTTGTTATTTCGTTTGAGCCTGCTCAAGTCCTTCCCCCGCATCGAATTTAAAATTTAAGCAACACACGATTTCGTCGCCGTGGTCCGCCGTTTTGCGCGTGCTGCCGGCAAGCGCAATGTGGATGGGGGCGCACATGGACAAGCACCATACTGCCAGAGATAGCCACCAGGCGTATATCTGGTTCCGCACGGCTGCCGAGCAGGGCAATGCCTACGCCCAGTTCAACCTGGGCCTGATGTACAAGAAGGGCGAAGGCGTGGCGCAGGACGATGCGCGCGCCTTTGTCTGGCTACGCCTGGCCGCGCTGCAAGGGCTGGCTTACGCGCAGAACCATCTGGGCGCCCTGTATTACCACGGCCGCGGCGTGGCGCAGAGCGACGAGGATGCCGTGCTGTGGTTTCGCCGCGCGGCCGCCCAGGGCGATGCCTCGGCCCAGCAAAACCTGGGACAGATGTACCGCAAGGGGCGCGGCGTGCCGCAGAGCGACGAGCTGGCCCTGGCCTGGTTTTACCGCGCCTCCGAGCAGGGCGTGGCCAGTGCGCAATCCTTGCTGGGTGTAGCGTATGCCCAGGGGTGGGAGCGAAAAAAAACGATGCGCTGGCCCTGGCCTGGTTCCGCAAGGCAGCCTTGCAGGGCGATGCGCAGGCGCAGCTGAACCTGGGGCTCGTCTACAAGCGCGGCCAGGGCGTGGCGCAAAGCGATGCGCAGGCGCTGGCCTGGTTCCGTCAGGCCGCTGCCCAGGGCCTGGCCGTGGCGCAGCGGCAACTCGGCGTGGCCTATGCGGAGGGCTTGGGCGTGGTGCCCGACCAGCTGCGCGCCTATGCCTGGCTGCAGCGGGCGGCCGAGCAGGATGACGCCGACGCCCAGTTCAACCTGGGCCTGATGCTGGCGCGCGGCCAGGGCGTGGACCAGGACGCGGCGCGCGCCCTCGTCTGGTACCGGCGCGCCGCCCTGCAGGGGCATTGCATGGCGCAATACAATCTGGGCGGCATGTTTGCGGGCGGGCGCGGCATCGCCCGCGACTTGCGCCAGGCATTGGACTGGTATGCCAGGGCAGCGGCCCAGGGCGCGTCGAATGCGCAGTTCAACCTGGGCGTGATGTATGCCAATGGCCAGGGCGTGGAACGCGACGATGTGTGCGCCGTCCGCTGCTACCGCACGGCGGCCGAACAGGGCGACGCCAGCGCGCAAAACAATCTGGGCGTCATGTATGCGAACGGCCATGGCGTGCCGCAAGACGATGGCCTGGCCGTGCAATGGTATGCGCGCGCGGCCGGCCAGGGCCATGCGCTGGCGCAGTACAACCTGGGTGGCATGTATACCAGCGGGCGCGGCGTGGAGAAGGATTTGCTTGGCGGCTACATGTGGCTGGCGCTGGCGGCCGAGGGCGGCGATAGCGGGGCGACCAGGGCCAGGGAAGCGGCTGGCGCCAGGCTGGAGCCGGCACAGCTGCAAGAGGCGCAGCAGCGCATGCGGCAATGGCAGCAGGTGCGCTCACCGCCGCTGCCGTCGCCCGACTGAAGCGCAGCCACTGTGCGCGCATGGACAGGCGCCGCATGCGATAATTGCCTATAGGTATGTCGCGTCGCCATGCGGCAATGCGTGCACAATGCGTGCATCGGGCGCGGGTTTTAGGCACAGTGAAAGGTGGAACATGGTAAGGCAGGCAGGCGAGGATGCATCCGAGCAAAAAGTCATCGACGATATCGCCACGCATGGCTGGCATGGCGTGCATATCAGTGCTGATGAAGAAGGTCCCGGCTATGCCTTCACCATAGGTGCTGGCCACAGCTTCGGCCAGCCCGAACTGCTCATCATGGGCTTGCCGCGCGCCATGGCCCATCAGATACTCGACGTGGCGCTGGACGCCGTGCGCAGCGGCGCCATCACGGATTTCACGGCCACCACGGACGTCTTGCTGGAAGGTCATCCGTGCGCCTTCGTGCGCGTGCCCGTCGAACAATACCGCAACTACGTGGGCTATGCGCGCTGGTATTACCAGGGCGATGATTTTACGCTGTACCAGATCGTCTGGCCGTCGCGCGATGGCCACTTCCCGTGGCAGGAGCAAGCCAGTGCGCAGTATGTGGATAGCCAGCCGCTGCTGGGACCGGCGCCGCTGGCGGCATGACGGCAGCCACGTCCATCAGGATTGTGACCGGCACGGCAACCGTGTGCGTGTTCGATCCGGCGCTCTTGCGCCACAAGCTGGACGATGACTGCGACTGGTGGAGCCTTCCCAGCGCGGAACTGGCGTCCGTGAATGCGGGGCAGGTGGCATTTTTCAACGTGGGCGGCGACGGCGCCTATGAGCTTGCCTTACACGCCGAACTTGCCGAACCGCATGTGGTCGTGCATCTGGCTGTCGTCTCGGGCCGCGTCTTCATCGGTGCCGGGGAGGATGTCACGGGTGGCGGCCTTGAGCCGGACACGGCATACGGCGGCCTCTTCGTGGACGTGCCCGCAGGCAGCTACCGCGTGCAGGCGCGCCGCGATGGCATGCACATCAGCCTGGCATTCGTGCCCGATGCCCGCAGCAGCAATACGTTAGGCGACCTCGTGCGTATTTGATCGTGCATTTCCGATCCCCGTTCAGCTTCTGATTATTACCCCTGGCTACGCATCCATGCGCGCCACGCCCGCACCTTGCCGGCGGTCCAGGAACAGGCTGTTGCCGTGGATTTTCTTCGCCTGCTTCTTCGCTTCCGCCGCCTGCGTGGCAATCTGATGGTGCGTGTAGTACTGGTGCGCCTCGACCTTGATGACGCCCAGCGATAAGCTGATCAGCGAATAAAATACTTTCTTGCCTTGCCGGTCTTCGCTGATGTAGCCGCCCCGTTCGCAGTCGTCCGTGCTGTAATAGGCGACGATGGCGGCGGCAAAGCGTTCCAGCATGGCCTGGCAGCGCGTTTCCCAGTCTTCGCTCTGGAACAAAATCATGAAATCGTCGCCGCCGATATGGCCGATGAAGTCGCGGTTCGGGTCGCAATGGCTGCTGAGGATTTCTCCCGTCAACTGGATCACGTCGTCGCCTTTGCGGTAGCCATACACATCATTGAAGGGCTTGAAGTGGTCGAGGTCGCAATAGCAGACCCAGAAACGGCTACCGCTGTGCAGCAGGCGGTCGATATGCTCGTTGATGGGCACGTTGCCGGGCAGTTGCGTGAGGGGATTGGCGTAACGGGCCGCATTGATCTGCATCTGCGTGATTTCGCGCATCAGATCGTGTCCCGTGCCCATGCCCAGGTAGCTGCCGTGTTCGGTGATGATGAAGCCGTTGAACAGGTGGTGGGCATCGGATTGCACCATGGTGTAGCTGAGTTCCTGCAAGCTCGTCTCGTGGTCGGCGATCAGGGGCGTGGCATCCATGAACAGGCTGCACGATTTCCTGCCATACAGTTCGCGCTGGTAGGGGCGGGCGAAGTGGTCGATCATTTCGAAGCGGCTGATCAGGCCCAGCGGCACGCCGTCGTCGACGACGGGGATGATCATCAGCTTCGGGTCTTTCAGGAAAATGTCGTACACCTCGTTATTGTTGAGCTGCGGCGAGACGGCCGCCACCTTGTGCAGCAACTTGCGGATGCTGGCGCCGTTCTTTTCCAGGCTGCTGCGTTGCGGATACACGGCCACGCCGTTGCGCCCCAGCGCCTGCACCACTTCGGCCGGCAGGGCGCGCGCCGGCACCGCATTGGGCCGGCCCAGGTGATAGCCTTGTCCGAAGGCCACGCCCAGATCGCGCAAGACCAGCAATTCCGTCTGCGCCTCGATGCCTTCGGCAATCACCAGCGTGCCCGATTTCTCCGCGATTTCCTGGATCGAGCGCACGAATTGCAGTTTCACGGGGTCATGGTTGATGCCCTGGATGAAATGCATGTCGATTTTCACGTATTCAGGGCGCAGTTCCGACCACAGGCGCAGACTGGAAAAGCCTTCGCCCAGGTCGTCGATGGCGATCTGGAAACCCATGTTGCGGTAATGCAGCACCGCTTCGCGCATCAGCTCGTAATCGTAGGTGGGCTGGTTTTCCGTCAGCTCGATGATGACGCGGTCCGGATTGATGCCGATGTGTTCGATGTATTCCAGGGTTTCCCCATGGCGGGCATTGCGCAGCAGCAGGCATTCGGGGCTGACATTGAGGAATAGCTTGCCGGGCAGCTGCAGTTCGGCAAAGCGTTCCAGCACCACTTGCCGGCACAGGTGTTCCACTTCCAGGGTCAGGTCATGCGCGCGCGCCACCTTGAACAAATTCATGGGTGCGTGCAGCGGGCTGTCGGACGGCCCCCGTATCAAGCCTTCGTAGCCGATGATGTCGCCGCTGTGCATGTGGATGATGGGCTGGAACAGCGCGCTGAGCTTGCGGCCCGCCAGGATATCGTGCAAGGCATCCGTTCCTTCGATGGATAGGGGGGGCGATGGCGGCTTCAGATAAGCCACATTCGATGGCATCGCGCCGGGCGGCGCGGCGGTGGTGGAAGGGAGGGCGAGCGTGTGCATAGGCGGATCTGGCGGCACGGCCTCTGGACGGGCCATGAACATGTTGCTCATGGTAAAGAAGATTTATGACGGCTTGATGAAACGTGTTGGCTTTTGATAATGTTTCTTGCCTGCCAGTCAGTTTGCCGATTCTCCCGAAAAACGCGATTTACCACGGCGTTTCCTTGGAATTGCCCAAACAAAAGACGGCAAATCCAGCAGATAACTGTGCTTTAAAAGTGGCAATCCGCGCTATGATTTCTCTTGGCGAAAGTCAACTGGGCAGCCGCAGCGCATGTTTGAGCGGTCTGCTTTCCTCGACATCCAACAATGAGACAAACAACCCATGCAATTACGTAGTGCAACCCTCATATTCAGCTTGCTGGCCGCTTTCGGTGGCAATGCCATGGCACAGTCTTCACCAGCATGCCCGGCCGGCGACGGCACCCCAGTGACGTATCCGCTCAGCAAAAAAGTCGATCAGCAAGACAGCTATTTCGGCACCACCATTGCCGACCCCTACCGCTGGCTGGAAGATGCCAACAGCGCCGAAACGGGCGCATGGGTGGCGGCGCAAAACAAACTGACGCAGTCGTACCTGGGCACCATCCCCGAGCGCGCCGCGATCAAGCAGCGCCTGACCAAGCTGTGGAACTATGAGCGTTTCTCTACGCCAACGAAGCAGGGTGGCCGTTATTTCTACAGCCGCAACGATGGCTTGCAAAACCAGGCCGTGCTGTACACGGTGAAAAAACTGACGGACGAGCCCCGTCTGCTGCTGGACCCGAACACCCTGTCGACCGATGGCACGGTGGCGCTGGCCGGCACTTCGATCAGCCCGAACGGCAAATACCTGGCGTATGCCACGTCCGCCTCCGGTTCCGACTGGAACGAATGGAAAGTACGCGATATCGAATCGGGCAAGGATTTGACGGACCACATCAAGTGGGCCAAGTTCTCGGGCGCTTCGTGGACCAAGGACAACGCCGGTTTCTTCTACAGCCGCTATGACGCGCCGAAAGAGGCAACCAAGCTGGCCGATATCAATTACTTCCAGAAACTGTATTTCCACAAGATCGGCACGCCACAGAGCGACGACGTGCCGGTCTTCGACCGTCCCGACCAGAAGGAATGGGCGTTTGGCGGCAGCACCGTCAGCGACGATGGCAATTATCTGATCATTACGGCCACGCAGGGCACGGAACGCAAGAACCGCGTCTTCTACAAGGACTTGCGCCAGAAAAACGCCAAGGTGGTGGGCTTGCTGGAAGCGTTCGACGCTTCGTACTCCTTCATTGACAATGACGGCCCCGTATTCTTTTTCAAGACGGATAATAATGCGCCGAAATCGCGCGTGATCGCCATCGATACGCGCAAACCTGCGCCGGCCGACTGGAAGGAAATCGTGCCGCAAAGCGCGGAAACCCTGGTTGCCGTCAACCTGATCAACAACCAGCTGGTGCTCGATTACTTGAAAGATGCGCAAACGCAAATCAAGATCGTCGACCTGAACGGCAAACTCGTGCGCGAAGTGGCCTTGCCGGGCATCGGTTCGGCGGGCGGCTTTGCGGGCAAGCGTGGCGACACGGAAACGTTCTACTCGTTTACCAGCTTCACGACGCCAGCGACCATCTACCGCTACGACATGAAATCGGGCAAGAGCAGCGTGTACCGCCAGCCGAAGGTCGATTTCGACCCGAACGCCTTTGAAACGCGCCAGCAATTCTTTACCAGCCGCGACGGCACCAAGGTGCCGATGTTCATCGTCTCGAAAAAAGGCATGAAGCTCGATGGCACGAATCCGACCTATCTGTACGGCTATGGCGGCTTCAATATTTCGCTGACCCCTAGCTTCTCCGTGGCCAATCTTGCCTGGGTGGAAATGGGCGGCGTCTATGTGATGGCCAACCTGCGCGGCGGCGGCGAGTACGGCGAAGCCTGGCACCAGGCTGGCACCAAGCTGAACAAGCAAAACGTGTTCGACGACTTCATAGGCGCGGCGCAGTGGCTGGTGGACAACAAGGTCACCTCGCCATCGAAACTGGCGATCGGCGGCGGCAGCAATGGCGGCCTGCTGGTGGGCGCGGCCATGACGCAGCGTCCCGACCTGTTCGCCGCAGCCATTCCGCAAGTGGGCGTGCTCGACATGTTGCGTTTCCACAAGTTCACCGTGGGCTGGGGCTGGGTGCCTGACTATGGTTCGTCGGACGACGCCGAGCAGTTCAAGGCGTTGGTGAAATACTCGCCACTGCACAACCTGAAGGCGGGCGGCTGCTATCCAGCCACCATGATCACGACGGCTGACCATGACGACCGCGTCGTGCCTGCCCACAGCTTCAAGTTCGCCGCCGCTGCCCAGGCAGCGCAAGGCGGCGCGGCGCCCGTGCTGATCCGCATCGACAGCAAGGCCGGCCATGGCGCCGGCAAGCCGATGACCAAGCAGATCGAAGAAGTGGCGGACCGCTGGGGCTTCCTCAGCCGTTCGCTGAAGATGACGCCGCTAGTGGCGGAGCCGGCCAAGGTGGCGGCGCAGTAATCTCGCTGTAATCTTTTAACCCGCAGCAGAAACCGGGGTCGTACCCTCAGGGTACCACCCCGGTATTTGCATTGGGCTTATCCTCGCCAGCACCCCTTCCCCAAACACCGCCTGAAACGGCAAATCCTTGCGCTGCGCATAGCCGATATAGCAGTCGCACTTGAAGCGCGGGCAGCGGCGTTCTTGCAGCATGTCTTCCAGCTCGTCCGTGTACAAATTGCCCAGTCGTTCGGGCACGAAATGGCAGCGCGCCAGCTCCCCATCGCCATCGACGGACAGCGATGCCTCGCCCGCCAGACAGGGTTTGCCGCGCGAGGCAGACGGGCGGCGGTTTTGCGCAAACCACGGGTCGATGGCGTCCAGCCAGGCCAGCTCTTCCACACTGTTGTAGTAGCCGGGGCCACGCCGGTCGTAGGCATTCAGCCACAGGTAGACGTGGGCGGGCAGGGCCGCGCGCAGGGCGCGGATGGCCTCCAGGTGTTCGTTCATCGCCACCACGCCCACGGAATAGCGCGCGCCCATGGCGTCCAGGCGGGCGCAGCGTGCGAGAAAGCGCGCCAGTGTCGTCTGGTCCGGGTGGTAGGTGCACCACAGGCCGACTTTCTCCAGTCCGTCCATGTTTTCCAGCCAGCCCAAGGGGCCGGACAGATTCGTTTGCAGCGCCACCTGGCGCACGTGGGGCAGGCTGGCCAGCGTTTGCATGGCCGTGCGGTAGTGGCGCCGCACCAGCGCTTCGCCCCAGGGCGTAAACAGGACGCTGATGGCCCGGTTTTGCGCCGCCACCCAGCCCGTAAAACGCGCCACTTCGCGCGCGTCGCGGGCCAGCGCGGCGCGGCTGTCGCGCTTCTTGGCAAACGGGCAGTAGCCGCAGGCGTAGTTGCAGCTCGATAGCGTGCCCCGGTACAGCAGGGATAAAGTGTCAGGCTCAGTTGTCAGCACGCCTGGCCGCCTTCAGCCATCAGGGCGCGCACCGTATCGGAGGCCAGCCAGGGGCCGATGGTGTCGGCGTAACTGTAGCCCCGGTCATTCAGGCGCAGCAGCGGGCCATCCTCTTGCACCAATTCCAGCGCGTGCAGCTCGGCCAGCTGCGGCAGATCAATCTCGCAGCGCGTGCCGAAGCGCGCCGTGTAGGCGTCGCGGTCCAGACCCGGTTCGGTCAGCAGCGACTGGATCACGTAGCGGCGGCGCTGTTCTTCTTCATCAAGCTGGTAGCCGTGTTCTGCCTGCGCGAAGCGCGCTTCATCGCGCGCCAGATACCCGTCGATGATGTTGATGGTGTCCGTGCGCGCCACCGCATATTGGCTTGAATAGTGCAGGCGCGAGGTGTAGGAGCGGGCTCCCGCGCCCAAGCCCACCATGCCGTCATTCTGGCAGCAGTACGAAGGCCCGTTCTGTTCCGGCGCATGGGGAGCGCGGAACATGCGCATCGATACCTGCTCGTAGCCCTGGGCGCGCAAATGGTCGCGCGCAGCCGCATACAGGGCCAAACGGCTGTCGCCGTCGCGTGCCAGCATGATGGGGTTGAGCGACTGCGCCCCCTGGCGGCGCGCCACCTTGCCGAGACCCGTCTGCTCGCGCACGTACAGCGGATACAGATAGATTTCCTCGGGCCGGAAGGCCAGCGCGCTGTCGACGGAGGCCAGCAGGCTGGCGACGGTTTGCCCCGCGATACCGTAGATCAGGTCCAGATTCAGGGTGGGAAAGCCGGCCGCGCGTATCAGGCCGATGGCGTGCTGCACGGTGGCGTTTTGCTGGGGCCGCGCCAGTGCGCGCATCTCGCCGGCGGCAAAGCTCTGGATGCCCAGGCTGACCCGGTCGATGCCATGCGCGCGGCAGACCGCAAGCCGTTCGGCCGTGATGGTTTCGGGCGACGCTTCGATGCCGGCCGGTGTGTGTTGCAAATCAATGCCGAGGATATCGCGCGCGCCGCACAGCAGGGTGCCGAGCTGCGCGGGCGACAGATAGGTGGGCGTGCCGCCGCCCAGCGCGAAGCGGGCAAAGCGCCGTTCGCCCAGCGCGCCGGCCAGGGCGCGCATCTGCACCAGCACTTGCTGCACATAGCGTTCGACCATGTCGGCGCTGGGGCGCGCCATGGCGAACAGGTTGCAAAAGCCGCAGCGCATTTCGCAAAACGGGATGTGGATATACGCGAACAGGGCGCAGCGGTCTTGCTGCGCCCACAGCGGCGCGAGGGGCGCCGCCTGCGGCAAGGCGCGGTAAGCCGCCTTGTGCGGATACGAGTAGGAATATGCCTGGTAGGGCGTGTGGCGCATGCGCTGCGCCAGGGTGCCAGGCTGTTCGGTTGGGTTCACGGTGGGGATTCCTTGGGAGGTGTGTCGGTATCGGGGGAGATGAAAAAGTGCGCATACGGCACGTTCCACACGCTGTCGTGGGCGACTCTGTGGCCCCGGTAGCCGTCTTCGCCATACGCGCTGCCGTGATCCGAGCAGACGATGGCAAACGTGGGCGCGCGCGCGGCGCAGGCGGCAAACAGGGGCGCCAGCGCGCCATCCACATAGCGCAGGGCCGCCGCATGGCTTTCCAGGCAGTCGGCGCGGCAGCCGGGCAGGTAGGCGCGGTTCGGCGTGTGCAGGGCGGCCACGTTGATGAACAAAAAGGTGCGTTGCGCGCCGTCCGCCAGGCGGGCTATGGCCAGCGCCACCTGTTTTTGCGTCGAGTGGCGGCTGGCCACGCCCATGCCCGCGCTCCAGTGGCTTTCCTGGAACAGCGACGGCAGCACCGTGCCCAGCGCGGTCTGTTGATTAAAGAAACCCACGCCGCCTATGCAGAGGGTGCGGTAGCCGCGCGCGGCCAGCGCGGCGGGAAGGTTCGCTTCCTCGAAGGCAAACGTGTGCGGCGACGTCGTTTCGCTGCCTGCGAAGGCGGCAGCGAACAGGCGCGGGTGGTGGCCCGGCGCGGCCGGCGTGGGCAAAAAGCCCGCGAAGAAGGCCTGGTGCGCCGCATACGTGAACGTGGCCGGCGAGTGGCGCCGTTCCCAGCCGCCAGGTGCTAAAAAACGCCCCAGCACGGGCAGTTCGCCTGCCTCATACAGTGCTTGCGCCACGTCAAAGCGCAGAGTGTCTAGCGTGATGAAGACGATGTCGTGGCTGCCCACGACGGCGTGCATGTCGGGGATGGTCGGTGTATCTTTAAACATGTGTCAGTTGCGCTGTGTAAGTGTCTGCGCCTTGCCAGAGCAGCCCAGGCAACAGGTCGCCGAAGGCATTCGCTTCGAGCACGCGGGCCTGGCCCTGGCGCACCACGAGGTCGTAGCCCGTCACGTGGCTGTGGGGGAAGGCGCGCGCGGCCAGGACGGCGGTTTCCTCCAGTGCCTGCATGTCGGCAGTGTTCAGCAGGAAGGCCGCGTCGCCGCGCCGGTTGTCGAGGTGCAGATTGGTCATCATCTGGTCGCCGATGCGCGCCACCCGGTGCGCGGGCTGGCCCGCCACGGTCACGACGCGCAAGTCGTAGTGGCTGTCGCCGCAGCGCGGCTTGCTCAGCCATGCTTCCGCGTACAGCTGTTGCGCGGCCAGCGCGTCGACGAGGGCCGCGATATCGTGCTGCGTCTCGTAGCGCGCCATGCGCTTGACATTGAACAAACGTGTCTGGCCGTCCGCCCGCGACAAGGCGGCCGAGGTGGTGGCTTGCTGGCGGCCCGCCTTGTTGCGCCGGTAGGCGACGACGCCGGACGCGGACGAGCCGTAGCGTGGTTTCAAATACACGCGGTCGAGCTGATGTTCGTGCAGCAGCAACTGCAGATGGTCGTAGCCATGCACGGGGCCCAGCAAGGCAGGTATGGGCACGCCGTGCGCGGCCAGATGGTGCTGGCAGGCCAGCTTGTCCGTCATGCGGCTGATTTCCCCAGGCGCATTGACCACGCGCGTTTGCGGCCGCTCAGCCAGTTGCAGCGCAAGGGATGCCATGGCGGCTGTAAAACCGGCAAACCAGGCATCCATGGCCAGCAGTTCGCCATGCGCGGGCGCAGCGACCGGCGGGCGGTCCAGCAGCCGGCAGCCCGCCTGCAACAGCAGCAGGTGGGCAGCGGGATCGTCGCCCGGTGGCTCGATCTTCAAGAGACCAGGATGCGCCAAGGCTGCATCGAGCAAGGCAGGCTGACGCAGCCAGTCGCGCCATTCCAGCACTTGCGCGGGTGGCAGGCGCAGTTGCGCGCGCGCCGCCTGCATCAGGTGCACGCGCTTGCTGCCAACGGTGGCCAGCAGGACGAGAGGCGTTGGCAAAGTGGGAATCCGCCTATTCGCCCACGGCCACGTAGCGGTAGCTTTCGCCGTCGTCTTCGTCCTCTTCCTGCGGGTCGTCCAGTGCCACCTCGAAGGGTAGCGCCTTCAGCCTGGCCTGGTTTTCCTCGGAAATGTAGTGGTGCGACAGGTCCAGGCGCTTCAACTTGCCCAGTTGCGTGTGATTGAGCACGGCCACGGCGCCCAGGTCGCCGATGGTGCCCAGCGACAGGTCGAGGGTGTCGAGCTGCGCCACCAGCGGTTCTTCCGCCAGCCACACGGCCAGGTCGTCGGCGATTTGCGCATCGCGCAAGCCCAGGTAGCGCAGGGTCGGCACGGTCAGCTGCGCCAGCACCTTGCGGTACAGCGCCACGTCGCCTGAAAAGCCATAGTCGTCCGTGCCCAGCCACAGTTCCAGGTGTTCCAGCTGCGGCATGCTCGATTGCGCCAGCGCTTCGGCGATCTTTTGATCGAGGCCGCCCGCTTCGATAGTGAAGCGACGCAGGTGCTGGTGGGCGAACGGTTCGATGACGAGCTCATTGCCGCCGCGGATGCGCAATTCCTGCAACTGCGGGAAGGCGTCCAGCAGGGGTTTGTAGCTGCCTTGCACGATCCACGAGATTTCGCATTCTTCATACGTCATGTCGCCGATGAACAGGGCGCGCAAGTTGGGCAGCTGCGGCGCCCGGGCGATCAGCGCGGCCATCACTTCGTCGGCGCCCGATTCATACGGGTCGCCCCACATGCCGATGATCAGCGCTTCGAGCGCGCTCTTGTCAGCCTTGGCGAGGAAGCCGCCAATCAGCTCGTCCATCTTGCGTTCGTCGTCATACTCGAGCGACAAACGGTAGACGATGTCGGGGGATGCATCGAACGGCAGGTCCGGGTCGTACTGAACGACGCGCTTGTTGTGGAAGGTGGTGGTGCTGTCGGAAATGGTCATCGCAGGGGCTCCGTGTAAGCGGTTGAGGCCTGGATGCTGTGCGCGGTGTGGCGGAGCTGGGACGAGCCGGGAGGTGCCGCGACGCTCTGCGAAGACATCCAGGCCTGGAAATCTTGTCTATTCTAAAATCTTAGCATAGGCATATAGACATATTGCGCACCGCTGGCGATGCTTATCTGTGGATCACCACCAGCAAAGCTTTTCCTTCGGTTTTGCCAAGATTGCGTATCGTATGCGGCTGGTCCGCCGGATAGCGTGCCGTGCCGCCATTCTTGACCTTTTTCTTTGCCGTGCCCACTTCCAGCTCCAGGTTGCCGTGGATGACCGTCAAATGCTCGGTCGTGCCCGGGTCGTGCGGCTGCGACGCCAGTTCGCCGCCCGGCGCCAGCGTCACTTCATACCATTCATATTTGCCCGCCAGTTCCATCGGCCCCAGGATGCGCAGCACATAGCCCGCATGGTCGCCGGGCAGGGTGGGCGTTTCGTGGGCGTCCGTGATGCGGATGGTTTCCACGGCTTTTTCCGCGCTGGAGAGCAATTCGCCGATCTGCACGCCGAGGGCGTTGGCCAGGCGCCACGTGATGGCGATCGTGGGATTGGCTTTTTCGCGCTCGATTTGCGACAGCATGGACTTCGATACGCCCGCAATGCGCGACAAATCCTCCAGTGTCAGGCCGCGCGCCAGGCGCAGCCTTTGCAGGGTGGCACCCACTTCAGGGGGGGAATTGGTCGAAACGCTGGTTTTCATCGGCAGGTGGCTTGCAAAGTTCAATAGGCTTGGGTAATATCCACTATATTGAATTTCAGTTCGACATAATGGATTTTGAGGAAAAACACGGAAACGTGTAGACTTCAAACAGCGCTTCACGGTACAGCATACTGCGCGCACCGGTCAAGCGGCTGCTCCCCTATGGCGGCTGAGGTCACCCGGATACCATCCATACAACAGGGACACACAAGGATCATCATGAGCGAACAAGCGAAGAACACCTTTTTCAGCGGTCTGCAACAGAATCTCGATCAACTGCGCCAGCAGGGCTTGTACAAGTCCGAGCGCGTGATCGCCTCGCGCCAGGGCGCTGAAGTGGTGTGCGACGATGGCCGTACCCTGATCAATATGTGTGCGAATAACTACCTGGGCCTGTCCGGCGACCTGCAGACGCAGGAAGCGTCGATCGCTGCCACGCAAAAATACGGCTACGGCCTGTCGTCCGTGCGCTTCATCTGCGGCACGCAAACCGTGCACAAGGAATTGGAGCAGGCCATCTCCAGTTTCCTGGGCACCGAGGACACGATTCTGTACGCGGCTGCCTTCGACGCCAACGGCGGCGTGTTCGAGCCCCTGTTCGATGAAAACGACGCCATCATCTCGGACGCGCTGAACCACGCTTCCATCATCGACGGCATCCGCCTGTGCAAGGCTGGCCGCTACCGCTATGCGCACAACGACATGGCCGACCTGGAAGTGCAGCTGAAAGCGGCCGTTGCAGCCGGCAAGCGCCATAAAGTCATCGTCACGGACGGCGTATTCTCGATGGATGGCACGATTGCGCAACTCGACAAGATCTGCGACCTGGCCGACCAATACGGCGCGCTGGTGATGATCGACGAATGCCACGCATCCGGCTTCATGGGCGCAACGGGCCGCGGCACGCACGAACACCACAATGTGATGGGCCGCATCGACATCATCACGGGCACCCTGGGCAAGGCCCTGGGCGGCGCCATGGGCGGTTTCACCTCGGCGCGCAAGGAAGTCATCGACACCCTGCGCCAGAAATCGCGCCCTTATCTGTTCTCGAACACCCTGGCGCCATCGATTGCCGGTGCTTCGCTGTCGGTTTTGGCCCGCCTGGCCAAGTCGACGGAACTGCGCGACCGCCTGCATGAAAACACGGCCTTCTTCCGCAGCGAAATCGAACGCATCGGCTTTACCATCAAGCCTGGCACGCACCCTGTTGTCCCGGTGATGCTGTTCGACGCCCCCGTGGCGCAACAATTCGCCGCCCGCCTGTATGAACTGGGCGTGCTGGTGACGGGCTTTTTCTACCCGGTCGTGCCGATGGGCCAGGCCCGCGTGCGCGTGCAGCTGTCGGCCGCGCATACGCGCGAACAACTGGTGCAGGTGCTGGCCGCCTTCGAGCAGGCCGGCAAGGAACTCGGTCTGCTGACCACTGCCACTACTACTAACTAATAAGAATTCAGGAAAATAGCATGGAACGCATCTTAGTCATTGGCGCAAACGGCCAAATCGGTAGTGAGTTGGTGGGCGCACTGGCGCAGCAGCACGGCGCGGACAACGTCATCGCCAGCGATATTGGCACGAATAATCTGTATCAGGCCAAGCGCTACGCGCAGCTGAACGTGCTGGACAAGGACGGCCTGGCGAAGATTATCGCCGACGAGAACATCACCCAGGTGTACCAGCTGGCGGCCATGCTGTCGGCCACGGGCGAGGCGGCACCCTTGAAGGCGTGGAGCCTGAACATGGATGGCTTGCTGAATATCCTGGAACTGGCGCGCGAGCGGGGCCTAGCGGGCAAACCTTTGCGCATCTTCTGGCCATCGTCGATCGCCGCCTTCGGCCCGAACACGCCGCAAGTAAACACCCCGCAAATGACGGTGATGGACCCGACCTCGATGTACGGCATCAGCAAGCTGGCCGGCGAGCGCCTGTGCGAGTATTACTTCAACAAGTATGGCGTGGACGTGCGCAGCATCCGCTACCCGGGCATCATCAGCTACAAATCGCCTCCGGGCGGCGGCACCACCGATTACGCCATCGCCATCTTCCATGCGGCCTTGCGCGGCGAGCGCTATGATTGCTTCCTCGATGCGAACACCACCTTGCCGATGATTTACATGCCCGACGCGATTCGCGCCACCATCGAACTGATGGACGCGCCCGTGGCGCAGATCAAGATCCGTTCGTCCTACAATGTGGCCGGCGTGTCGTTCAACCCGGAGCAACTGGCCAAAGCCATCGTGCACATGGTGCCGGACTTCAAGATCAGCTACAAGCCGGACAGCCGCCAGGCCATCGCCGACAGCTGGCCGCAAAGCCTGGACGACAGCAAGGCCAGCGCGGACTGGGGCTGGAAGGCGCAGATCGGCGTCGAGCAGATGGTCACGGACATGCTGGCCAATGTCGACGCGGGGCCGGCGGCCAAGGCAGCCTGAGTCCCACACCAGCATTCCTAAAAACATACTAATATAAAGAGACACTACATGGATATGAGCGTATTTGACCTGTTCAAGATCGGCATCGGGCCGTCGAGTTCCCATACGGTGGGGCCAATGGCAGCGGCGCGGCGTTTTCTGGTCGAATACGGTCCGCTGGACCAGGTAGTGGGCGTCGAGGCGGCCCTGTATGGCTCGCTGGCGCTGACGGGCGTGGGCCATGCCACGGACAAGGCCGTCATTCTGGGCCTGATGGGCGAAACCCCGCAGCACGTGGCGCCCGATGCCGTCGACAGCAAGCTGGCCGCCATCGAGGCGGCCGGTGAAATCGCGTTGCTGGGCACGCACGTGGTGCCGTTTACGGCCGCCACGGGCTTGCTCTGGCACAAAAGCGAATCCCTGCCCGAACACCCTAACGGCATGCGCTTTACCCTGAAACTGGCGGACGGCAGCCGCGTCGACAAGGTGTATTACTCGATAGGCGGCGGTTTTATCCGTGAAGCCGGAGAAGCTCAAACCTCGGCGCAGTCGGAGGCTGCCGTGGAATCGGGCGCCAGCGCGCGTGTCGTCTTCCCCTTCGACACCATGGAGCAGTTGCTGGCGCACGGCGTGGAAAGCGGTTTGTCGATCCCGGAAATGCTGCGTGCGAACGAGTGCGTCAAGCGCAGCGACGCTGAATTGAACGAAGGCCTGGACCGCATCTGGCAGGTCATGCGCGACTGCATTGCGCATGGCCTGGAAACGACGGGCAACCTGCCAGGCGGCTTGAACGTCAAGCGCCGCGCCGCCAAATTATGGCGTCTGGCGCAGGAGGCGAAGGCGTCGGACAACCGCGCCAACGACTTGCCGCACGACGCCGTGCACCTGGTCAGCCTGTACGCGATGGCCGTCAACGAAGAAAACGCGGCCGGCGGGCGCGTGGTGACGGCGCCGACCAACGGCGCCGCCGGCATCATCCCGGCCGTGTTGCGCTACTACGCGCAGGATTGCCGCCCCAGCGACCCCGTGGGCGGCGTGCGTCGCTTCATGTTGACTGCAGCCGCCATCGGCATGTTGTGCAAGCGCAATGCCTCGATCTCGGGCGCCGAAGTGGGTTGCCAGGGCGAAGTGGGCGTGGCGTGCGCCATGGCGGCGGCCGGCCTGGTGGCCGCCCTGGGCGGCACGAATGAACAGATCGAGAACGCGGCCGAAATCGGCATCGAGCACCACCTGGGCATGACGTGCGACCCCATCGGCGGCCTGGTGCAGATCCCCTGCATCGAGCGCAATGGCATGGGCGCCGTGAAAGCCATTACGGCCGCCTCGCTGGCGCTGAAAGGCGACGGCACGCATTTCGTCAGCCTCGATGAAGTCATCGAAACCATGCGCCAGACGGGCGCGGACATGCAGGACAAGTACAAGGAAACGTCGCTGGGCGGGTTGGCGGTCCACGTGATCACGGTGAACCACGCCGCTTGCTGATGCGCCGGTGGTGTTGTCGGATTACGCGCGCAGCGCTAATCCGACCTACGCTATGCAACGGTCGGCGTAGGTCGGCGTAGGTCGGATTAGCCCGCAGGGCGTAAGCCGACATCACCAAAGCAGCAAGCCAACACCTCACTCCTCCTCAAACAGCTGTTCCAGCCTTCGAGGATAATTATTCAGGAAATCGCGCGTCACGGCGTAGTGTTCCGTGTCTTCATACGCCACTTCGTGGATGCCACCGCCCGTAAACATCAGGATTTTCGCGTTCGGGTAGGCCAGCAGGATGGGCGAGTGGGTGGCGATGATCAGCTGCGAGTCGTCCTGCACCAGCTGGTGGATCACCGACAGGGCCGCCAGCTGGCGGCTGGGCGACAGCGCCGCCTCGGGTTCGTCCAGCAGATACAAGCCTTTGCCGCGCAGCTTGTTGATCAGGGTCGCCATGAACGCTTCGCCGTGCGATTGCGCGTGCAGCGACTTGCCGCCATAGCTGCCCAGGTATTCGGGCATGTCGTCCATGTAGGTGGCGACATTGAAAAAGCTCTCGGCCCGCAAAAAATAGCTGTCATCGGGTTTCTTGTAGCTCTTGCTCAGGCGCAAATGCGCATGCAAGCCCGATTCCTCGTCCGACGGCAGGGCAATGCGCACATTGCGCGTGCCGCCATCCTTACCGAAACCCAGTCCTACGGCCAGCGCTTCGAGCATGGTCGACTTGCCGCTGCCATTCTCGCCCACGAAAAACGTCACGTCGCGGTGGAAGTCCATGTGCACGAAGTCGCGGATGGCGGGGATGGTGAACGGATAGTGATCCAGGTCGACGACGGCGTCAGCGCGCAGCGTGGCGCTTTGCAGATACGGTTTTTTACTCAGCGACATGGCCTGTTCCATGAATGGCCGCAATTCGGCCGACAAGTACCAGTGTGGCGCAAATCAGGCGCGCACGCCAGTCTGCGGACGCACCTTGACGAGGGGCGTTGATCTCACCATAAAAAAATGCCAAAGTGCAATGGTTTCAGCTCTGCCAGGCGCTGCTGTTTGACAACAGGCGCGGGGGCCGGGCCCGCTGCGTACGCATGTGATTCGCCTTGGGGAGCGGCTGGCACTATAATATCCGCTGCCATTCATGATCAACCGCTCTCAGCTCAACTGGACTCTTCAAATCTATGCATTACGTGTCTACCCGCGCTGATACAGCGCCATTGCAGTCGCAACAGTCATCTTTGCAGCAATTCTCCGACATCCTTCTGGGCGGCCTGGCCCCCGATGGCGGACTGTATCTCCCAGAACATTACCCGCAAGTCACTGGTGCCGAGCTCAACGCCTGGCGCACATTGTCGTATGCCGACCTGGCATTCGAAATCCTGAAGAAGTTCGCCACCGATATCCCGGCCGCGGACCTGAAGGCATTGACGGCGAAAACCTATACCAAGGCAGTCTACAAGAACGCCCGCGCCGGCGAAAACGCGGCCGACATCACGCCGCTGCGCGTGCTCGAAGAAAACCTCGTCAAGGGCGGATCGACCACCCTGATGCTGCAGGCGCTGTCGAACGGCCCGACCCTGGCCTTCAAGGACATGGCCATGCAGCTGCTGGGCAACCTGTTCGAATATACGCTGGCCAAGACGGGCGCCGAACTCAATATCTTCGGCGCTACCTCGGGCGACACGGGCAGTGCGGCCGAATACGCGATGCGCGGCAAGAAGGGCATCCGCGTCTTCATGCTCTCGCCACACAAGAAAATGAGCGCCTTCCAGACGGCGCAGATGTTCAGCCTGCAAGACCCGAACATTGTTAACATCGCCGTCGAAGGCGTGTTCGACGACTGCCAGGACATGGTGAAAGCCGTGTCGAACGACTTGCCGTTCAAGGCGAAACAGAAGATCGGCACCGTCAACTCCATCAACTGGGCGCGCGTCGTGGCGCAAGTCGTGTATTACTTCCGCGGCTACCTGGCAGCCACCACCAGCAACGAGCAAAAAGTGTCGTTCACGGTGCCGTCGGGCAACTTTGGCAATATCTGCGCCGGCCATATCGCCCGCATGATGGGCTTGCCCATCTCGACACTGGTGGCGGCGACGAATGAAAATGACGTGCTCGACGAATTCTTCCGCACGGGCGTGTACCGCGTGCGCAAGTCGGCCGAGACCTACCATACGAGCAGCCCGTCGATGGATATCTCGAAAGCGTCGAATTTCGAGCGCTTCGTCTACGACCTGGTGGGCCGCGACAGCGACCGTGTGCGTGCGCTATTTACCAAAGTGGAAACGCATGGCGGCTTCGACTTGTCCGGCAAGCCGGGCAGCGACGGCGACGAGTTCAAACTGGTGGCCAAGTATGGCTTCAAGTCGGGCAAATCCACGCACCAGGACCGCCTCGACACCATCCGCGACGTGGCCGATGATTACGGCATCACCATCGACACGCACACGGCCGACGGCATCAAGGTGGCGCGCGAACACCTGGAGCCGAATGTGCCGATGATCGTGCTGGAAACGGCGCTGGCAGCCAAGTTCAACGAAACCATCCTGGATGCGCTGGGCGTGGACGCCGAGCGCCCGGCCGGTTTCGAAAACATCGAAGACTTGCCGCAAAAGTTCGTCGTGATGGATGCCGACGTGGAAAAGATGAAGGCGTATATCGCCGCCAATACGGGCTTGTGATGAGCGGGCCTGTAATGAGCGATCCGGCGGCACCACGCAAACCCATGCTGTCGGTGGCCGAGGCGCAAGCCTTCATGCTGGGCGCGGCGCGCCCCGTGACCGAGGTGGAGCACATTGAGACCATGCGTGCCAACGGCCGCGTGCTGGCGGCCGCGCAAACGTCGACCCTGAACGTGCCAGAGCGCGACAACACGCAGATGGATGGCTACGCCGTGTGCGCGCGCGATTGCGCCAGCGGCGCGGCCAGCTTGCCCGTGTCGCAGCGTATCGCGGCCGGCCACGTGGGCCAGCCCCTGCAACCGGGGACGGCGGCGCGCATCTTTACCGGCGCCTTGATCCCCGACGGCGCCGATTGCGTGGTGATGCAGGAGCAGTGCACGGCGACGGACGGCGTGGTGACGGTGAATCACGTGCCGCATGCGGGCGAGTGGGTGCGCCGCCAGGGCGAGGATATCCGCGCCGGCGGCGAGATCCTGGGCGCGGGCCGGCGCCTGCGCAGCCAGGAAATGGGCCTGGCCGCCTCGGTGGGCCTGGCGCAAGTGCCCGTGCTGCGCAAGCTGCGCGTGGCCGTGTTTTTCACGGGTGACGAGCTGGCCATGCCCGGTGAACCTCTGGCGCCGGGCGCCGTCTACAACTCGAACCGTTTTACCCTGCGCGGTCTGTTGGAAAACCTCGGCTGCGACATCACGGACCTGGGCATCGTGCCCGACAGCCTGGAAGCGACAAAAGCCGTGCTGCGCCAGGCGGCCCAGGGCAATGATTTGATCATCACCTCGGGCGGCGTGTCCGTGGGCGAGGAAGACCATATCAAGCCGGCCGTGGAAGCGGAAGGGCGGCTGAACATGTGGCAGATCGCCGTCAAGCCGGGCAAACCGCTGGCGTTTGGCGAAGTGCAGGATGCGTTTTTTGTCGGCTTGCCCGGCAATCCCGTGTCGAGCTTTGTCACGTTCTTGCTGTTCGTGCGCCCGTTCATCCTGCGACTGCAAGGCGTGGCGGGAAATCTGGCGCCGCGCAGCTACAAGCTGCCAGCCGCGTTTGAGCGCCTGAAGGCGGACAAGCGCAACGAGTTTTTGCGCGCCAAGGTCAATGACGACGGTGAGCTGGAACTATTCGCCAATCAGAGCTCGGGCGTGCTGACGTCCACCGTGTGGGGCGATGGCTTGATCGACTGTCCGCCTGGGCTGTCGATTGCGCGCGGCGACATGTTGCGCTTTATCCCGTTTAACGAATTGCTGTACTAAGGAAGTATCGATGAAGATCAATCTGCGTTTTTTTGCCAGCGTGCGCGAGCTGGTGGGCACGGCTCAGGAAGTACTGGAAGTGGCCGAGCCGCTGACGGTGGGCGAGCTGAGAAATCGCCTGATCGCCCGCGGCGGCAACTGGGAATATGCGCTGGCGCAGGGTCGTGCGCTGCGCATGGCGCATAATCAGGTGATGTGCGATGCCGGCACCGTGATTGCGGACGGCGATGAAGTGGCATTCTTCCCGCCCGTGACAGGCGGCTGAGAATGCCCACTTAAGGAAATGGCCGCTGAAGCGGCCGTTTTTTTATGACGATTTGGTTTTTGCTTTGTCCCCGCTGCACGTGGCGCAGGCAATGGCTTTCTTGTGGCGCCAGTATTTCGAGCCGATGAAGATGGCCGACGCCACCAGCGACCATGCCAGGGCACTGAGGATATCGGCCTGGCTGGTCGTGCCCTTGCTGTACTCGACCACTGAAAGAATGATGAATAAAATCGAACTGGCCAGCAAATAGCGGGAAATCCAGAATCCTGCGCCCATGTGTTGCTCCTCTCGTGTCGCGTCGTCAAGTGGTATGAAACTGCTCATCGTTGCAGTATGCCTGGCGCAGTATGCCTCATTTTTGGGCGGGATCGCCATCGGCGGGCCATATCCGGGCCAATCTCGACTAAAATGCCGGGGTTTTCACCGTCTTCCCAGCTTGCCATGACCCATTCCAGCTCCCCTCCGTTTCACATCGCCGTCATCGGCGGCGGTCCCGCCGGCCTGATGGCCGCCCAGGCGGCCGCCGACCAGGGGGCACAGGTGGAATTGTTCGACGCCATGCCCTCCGTCGGCCGCAAATTTCTGCTGGCCGGGCGCGGCGGCATGAACATCACGCACGCGGAAGGCTACCAGGCCTTTGTCTCGCGCTACGCCAGGCAGGCCAACTGCCTGAAACCGGCGCTGGACCAGTTCGGCCCGCAAAAGGTGCGCGACTGGGTGCACGGCCTGGGCGTGGAGACCTTCGTCGGCTCTTCGAACCGCGTCTTTCCCACCGATATGAAGGCCGCGCCTTTGCTGCGCGCCTGGCTGCACCGCTTGCGCGAAGCGGGCGTGCAATTTCACACGCGCCACCGTTGGACGGGCTGGCAAGATGGCCAGCTGGCCTTTGCCACGCCGGACGGCGAACGCCTGCGCTCCTTCGACGCCGTGATCCTGGCGCTGGGCGGCGGCAGCTGGGCGCGCCTTGGTTCCGACGGCGCCTGGGTGCCGTTGCTGCAAGGGCAGGGCGTGGCTGTGGCGCCTTTGGCGCCGGCCAATTGCGGCTTCGACGTGGACTGGAGCGCGTATTTCAGCAGCCGTTACGCGGGCGAACACCTGGCCACGCTGGCCATCACGGCGCATGACATCGATGGCTTGACGGTCAAGCGCCAGGGCCAGTGCGTCATCACGGCGGGCGGCCTCGAAGGCGGCCTGATTTATGCGCTGTCGGCCGCACTGCGCGAGCAGATCGCGCGTGACGGCCACACCACCATCTGGCTCGACCTGGCGCCTGACCACAGTCATGAGCGCGTGTTCGAGGAAGTCACGCGCCCGCGCGGTTCCCGCTCGATGTCCAGCCATTTGCAAAGCCGGCTGGGCAT
The DNA here is from genome assembly GCF_002869965.1 of Janthinobacterium sp. ROICE36. Lineage (GTDB taxonomy): Bacteria > Pseudomonadota > Gammaproteobacteria > Burkholderiales > Burkholderiaceae_D > Janthinobacterium. The sequence goes on along the minus strand of NZ_PEBS01000029.1, from coordinate 40,900 downwards.
CAAGGGCGTGAAATCGGGCTTGCTGCGCGAATGCCTGAACGCGGCCGACTTTACCGACGAAGCCAGGCTGGCGGACGCCATCAAGCTGCTGCCCGTTACCTTGCAGCGTGCGCGCCCCATCGATGAAGCCATCAGCAGCGCCGGCGGCGTGGCTTTCGACGGCGTCGACGGCTGCATGCTGCGGGCCATGCCGGGCGTGTTCGTGGCCGGCGAAATGCTGGACTGGGAAGCGCCCACGGGCGGCTACCTGCTGACGGCCTGCCTGGCGCAAGGCAAGGCGGCCGGCGAGCAGGCGGTCAGTTGGCTGGAAGATAAAGCGAATGCTGAAAGTTAATGCCAGATAATATCGCCTGAACCGCTCTTTTGTGCATCGCGCTGGCGCGGGTTGCCGTGGACGTGGATGTCGCCGCTGCCGCGCAAGGTCAGGTTGGCGGCGTCGCGTACGAAGGCGGTGCTCGTGCCCGAGCCTTGCAGGCTGACGCTGGCCTTGTCGGCCGCCAGGTGTTCGGCATCGATATCGCCTGAGCCGCTCAGGTCAGCACGCAGGAATTTCGTGTTGCCGCTGGCGGCGATGCGCCCCGAACCCACCATTTCCAGGACCACGCTGTCGCTGTTGCCGCCGTTGATGTCGAGGTCGCCGCTGCCGTTGACGGTGGCCGACACCTGCTTGTAGCGTCCCGTGAAGCTGACGTCGCCCGAACCCGTCAATTCCAGGATGAAGCTGTCGCCGGAAAATCCCGTGATCTTGCTGTCGCCATTGCCGTGTAATTCCACGCGTACCAGCGATGGCAGCACCAGTTCCACCTGCAGCGGCTGGCGATGGTGGAAGAGCATGCCTTTCGGGCCGATATGCAGGGTCGTGCCATCGGCGGTGGTCGCGACGTTCGACAGCAAACGCTGCTCGCCGCTCACCTTCATCGATGGCGTGGCGCCGCGGCGCAGCACCAGGTCGATGGGGCCGGCCAGGTCGATGCTGTTGATATCGGCGGAAATCGGGCGCGTTTCGCTGCGCACGGCGCGGCCGGCAGCGCTGCTGGGATTGCTGATTCCCTTGGCGCGCAGCGCCGCATACGACATGGCGATCAGGACCAGTGCCAGCAAGAGCATGGACAGGCCAACTTTGAGCAAGCGTTTCATGGCAGCCTTTCTAGTGACCTTTGAGCAGGGAGACATTCATGGCGATGTAGCGCTTGATGCCGATCAAGGTATAGCGCGTGACCACCAGACTGAGCAGAAATATGGCGATGCCACCGAGCAGCATGCCCACGCCGAAGACGGTTTGCGTGGTGCGCGCATCGCGGTCCATGTCGGTGGAAATGCGGATGCCGCCACCGGCCAGCGCTTCGGCCCGCTCCATCATGCGCGATGAAGTGCCTGGCGCCCCGGGGTCGGCCGCTTCACGCTGCGAGGGGTCGGGCAGATGATCGACTTCGATGCCCGTGTCGCCGATGGTAATGCGCGTCTCGCGCCGCTCGCCGTCTTCGCCGTCGTTATCGTCATGGATGAAGACATGGCGCAGTGGACCATCGAGCACCAGTTCGTTGGCGCCGGACAAGCCGCTGGCCGTGATGGCGATGCCGGCCAGGTAAAAGCTCAGGCCGACGGCATACAGGGTGGCCAGCAGGGCCGCGTAGACGGCGGCAGGCACGACCATGAAGAGGTTGAAGATGGCCAGTCCCAGCAGCGAGACGAGCAGGCGCAGCAGGTTGACCGGGGTTTTCTTCTGTTCGAAAGCCTGGCGGTGGGTGCTGCTGCGCAAGGTCAGGGCGATTTTTTTAGGCTCGCCCAGGTCGTCGGCGATCTCGTGCTCGCTGCGGCCCGCCGCCGCCCCTTCGATAAAGGTTTGTTCGTAATAGTCCAGCGTCTTGGCCACCATATCCGGTGGCAAGCCTGCCAGTGCGCGCCGCAGCGCGTCGAGATAATCTTGTTTGTTCATCATATTCTTCCTGTCCGCCGCTTCAGCCCATGGCCGGCAGCAACATGCTTGCTTGGCTCAGCAGCAATGGCGCATGTGGCGCTTGCTGTACCTGCATGACGATCAGGGTGGCGAGCGCCACACAAGCGAGCAGCGCCACGGCTTTCAAGCTGTTTTTCAAGTGCAAGGTGGTGTGCATGGTATTCCCCGTGGCATGGCCGTTGTCGATGATCAGACTGTACCCAAACGCAGGCAGGCGCACCAGCGCGGTGCGACAGAATGCAATTTTGCGGGGGCGAGCGACGCCAGGGCAGGATGCACCGTCTAGTCTACTTGGCCATCTTGCCCGTGGTGACGACCCTGGCCGCCGCCACGCCGCTGCGCACGGCCGCCTCGATGGTGGCCGGATAATCCTGCGTCCGGTCCGCATTGGCCGTATAGTCGCCCGCCAGCAGCAAGCCTGGCACGCCGCTGGCGTTGCCGGGGCGCGCCAGGTCCGGCGTGCAGGCAAAGGTGGCGCGCTTTTCCGTGATCAGCTGGGTCCAGACGGGCTGCGCCAGGTCCGGACGCTGCAGCACCTGCGCCAACTGGGCGGCGATGGCTTGCGCCAGCGGTGCGTGGCCTTGCTCGGCGGCAGGGCCGGACGCGCTGATGACGACGGCCAGCAAGCCCGCCTGGTTGCTGTCGAGCTGGCCCCGGTCGAAGACGAACTGGCCCCAGTGCTGCCGTTGTGGCGCATCGACGAGGGCGTACAGGGGCAAGTCCAGGCGCACCGGGGCAGCGTATTGCAGGTAGCAGGTGCTGATGGCTTCCGACGTGAAAGCTTGCATTTTGGCAATAGCGTCATCGAGGCGTGCGTCGTGCACACCTTGCAACAGGCTGGCCGCCTGCACGGACGAGGTGGCGACGATCACGCCATCATAGTGCTCGCCGTCATCGACGCCGTCATCAAGCCGCCAACGGCCATCGGGCAAGGCTTGCAAGGCGGCAACTTTGGCGCCCGTGCGCACTGTGCCGCCATGCTGGGCCAGGTAGCGGGCGGCCGCCTCGGGAAACAGGGCACTCAGGTTCGCTTTCGGGATCAGCATGTCGGAGGCGCGCCGGCGGCTTGCCCCCAGGCTGTCGCGCAGCACGTTGAGGAGGACGCGCGCCGAGGCACGTTCGGGCGGGGTATTTAGCGCAGCCAGGCACAGCGGATACCACATCAACCGGTTCAAGCGGTCCGTCTGGTCGAAGCGCTGCAGCAATTCGCTGACCGTGCAATCGTTGTACAACTGCCAGCCCATCGTCCGCATGGCGGTGGAAAAGCGCATCAGGGCCAGCTTGTCGGCGCCCTGCAAACCTTTGGCGCGCAGCAGGGCCCATGCCAGGTGCAGCGGCGCGGGCAGGCGCGGCGCGATGAAATCCATGCCGCCAGAACCGGCCGGATAGCGCATCTGCAGGGGCAGGGTGAGGATCAGCTCGCTGGGGTCTTGTCCTGCCAGTTTGATCAGGCGCAAGGTTTCCGTGTAGGCGCCCAGCAAGATGTGCTGGCCATTGTCGAGCACGGTGCTTTCGCGTTCGACCCGGCGCGCCCGTCCGCCCAGGATGCGCGCCGCCTCGAACACGGTGACGGCATGACCGGCGCGCGCCAGTTCCATGGCGGCCGCGCAACCGGCCCAGCCGGCGCCGATGACGGCGTAGTGTTGCTTCACGCTACTCTCAGCCACGAACCCAGGTCTTCCAGGCCAGCCACAGTTTGCGGATCGGCGTGAGCGAGATGCGCTGTTTCAACACGTGATAACCGTCGCGCTCGACTTCATTGAGCAGCGTGCGGTAGATGGCCGCCATGATCAGGCCAGGGCGCTGGGCGCGGCGGTCTTCGGCAGGCAGGAGGGCGAACGCTTCGTCGTACGCCTTTTGCGCGCGCGCCACCTGGAAACGCATGAGGCTTTCAAAGTTTTCGCTGTGGCGCGCATTCAGCAGGTCGGCCGCCGTCACATTGAATTGCTGCAACTCGCTGATCGGCAGGTAGATGCGCCCCTTGCGCGCATCTTCGCCCACGTCGCGGATGATGTTGGTCAGTTGGAAGGCGTGGCCCAGCTTTTCCGCGTACAGCAGCGTTTCCGGGCGGGTCGTACCAAAGATGCTGGCCGACAAGATACCCACCACGCTGGCCACATGCCAGCAATAGCGGCTCATGGCCTGGTAATCGAGGTAGCGGGTCTGGTTCAAGTCCATTTCCATGCCGTCGATGATGGCCTGCAAATGCTTTTCTTCCAGCTTATAGATGTCCAGGTGCGGCTGCAGTGCGCGCATCACGGGATGCGTGGGATTGCCCTCGTACATGGCCTTGACTTCCTTGCGCCACCAGACCAGCTTGGTGCGTGCCACGGCTTCGTCCGTGCAATCGTCGACCGTGTCATCGACTTCGCGGCAGAAGGCGTACAGGGCCGTGATGGCCTTGCGGCGTTCGGCAGGCAGGAACAGGAAGCTGTAGTAGAAGCTGGAGCCGCTCTGGGCGGCCTTTTGTTGGCAGTATTCGTCGGGAGACATAGTCAAAAGAGCAAGGGTTGCAGATCGAAGCCGCTATTCTAGCGTCTTACAGAGTGGGTGACGGGGGAAAAGCCGTTTTTACTTGTGTCTCTTGATGCAGGCTTTTACGCGACATGCGCAGGGCGCGCCAGAAAATGATCAGCCAGTCGCGCTTTTCCAGTTTCGGGCGGCGCCGGAACACGTCGTAATTGACGGCTTCGATGGCTTCGAGGATGCGCAAGCCCCCTTGCACCACGAGACGCAGTTCCCAGCCGATGCGCCCGCGCAAACGCAGGGCCAGCGGCGCGCCCGACAGCATCAGGGCGCGCGTGCGGGCCACTTCAAAGCGCATCATGGCGCTCCACTTGCCGTGCGCTTCGGGCCGCTCGAAGGCGGCGGCGGAGACGGCAAAGCGGCTCAAGTCGTCCATCGGCAGGTAGATGCGCTCTTTTTGCTGGTCGATGGCGACGTCTTGCAGGAAATTAATTAGTTGCAAAGCTGAACATATCGCATCGGAATCGCGTACATTCTGTTCATCGGCCGCACCGTACAGGTGCAGCATCAGCAGTCCCACGGGGTTGGCGGAGCGGGCACAGTAATCGAGCAGGTCGTCGTAACTGGCGTAGCGCGTCGTTTGCACATCCTGCTTGAAGGCGGACAATAAATCGTGGAATGGCTTCAGCGGCAGCTGGTGCTTGGCGATGACGGCGGCCAGGCGTTCGAACATGGTGGCGTTCTCACCGGCATGGCCTTCGTGGCGGGCGATCCGGCCCAGCGCCTCTTCATAGGCGTGCAAGGCAGCCAGGCGTGCGGCCGGCGTGGCGTCGCCTTCGTCGGCCAGGTCGTCGGCGCTGCGGGCGAAGGCATAGATGGCTTCGACGGCGGGCACCAGGCGGCGCGGCAGCAGGAATGATGCAACAGGAAAATTTTCGTAATGGTCTACAGGCATGAACACGCTTCTCTAGTCTTGCGTTTGTGCGGCCCCCCCCCCCAAACGCTGGAATGTGGCCGGACGTTGTATGTCTCAAGATTAATGACGCAAAAGTCACTAAAAGCTTTTACGCACGATTATAATTAATAACCAGAAAGTCATTAGGGAAAATCACTCCCTGTCATGACCAAGCTGATATTGTCACAAATTTAAGGATATCGCGTGCGAAAAAGTTTGGCTAGCATCACTTAGCAAGCGAAAAGTTTCCTCACGCAAAAATCTAACAGCCCGCATAGTAAAGGAAAATACCTTGTTTGCCCTGAAAACCCTGCGCCGTGAGACTGGCGCACCTGCACTGCCCGCCCTGCGGCTGATCGCCGCCGCCCTGGCGCTGAGTTTGGCGGCCTGTTCCAAACCTGCCGTCAAAGTGGAAGACGTGCGGCCCGTGCGCGCGATGGTGTTGTCTAGCAGCAATGTTGAGGTGAGTGCCGAACTGGCGGGCGAAGTCGTGCCCCGCGTGGTGTCGCAGCTGGGTTTCCGCGTGGGCGGCAAGATCGTCGCGCGCAAGGTCGACGTCGGCGCCAGCGTAAAAAAAGGGCAAGTGCTGATGCAGCTCGATCCGGCCGACTTGCAGCTGTCGCAGGCGCAGGCCAAGGCCTCGCTGGTCAGCGCGGAAACGAACCGCGACCTGGCGCGCGCCGAACTGAAGCGCTACCAGGATTTGCGCGAGAAAAATTTCGTCAGCCAGGCTGTGCTCGATGGCAAGGATGCCACATACAAGGCGGCGCAGGCGAATGTGGAAGCGGCCCAGGCCCTGTACCGGGGTCAGGCGAACCAGTCCGCTTATGCCAGTTTGCTGGCCGACGTCGATGGCGTCGTCACGCGCATCGAGGCCGAAGTGGGGCAGGTGGTGGCGCCTGGCACGCCCGTGGTGCAAGTGGCCAGGAGCGGCGAAAAGGAAGTCGTGATCGGTATTTCCGAAGACAAGGTGGACACCTTGCGCGGCGTCAAGGATGTGGTGGTGCGCCTGTGGGCCGACCCGAAGCAGGGCTTGCCGGGCAAGATACGTGAAGTGTCGCCCGTGGCCGATGCCGCCACGCGCACCTACCTGGCCAAGGTCAGCATCCCGGACGCCCCGCAAGCGCGCCTGGGCATGACGGCCGTGGTGCAGTTTGCCTCGCAGACGGCCACGCCGCAGATCAAGGTGCCGCTGACGGCCCTGTTCAATGAAAAGTCGCAAAGCTCCGTGTGGGTGGTGGAAAACGGCGCCGTGAAGCTGGTGCCGGTGACGGTGGGCGGCGTGGCGGGCAATGAGCTGCTGCTGACCTCGGGCGTGAAAGCGGGGCAGACGGTGGTCACGGCCGGCGTCAACTTGCTCAAGCCTGGCCAGAAAGTGTCCATCCTTGGCGCCGAGCTGGCCAGCAAGCCCGATGTTGCCGCTGCCGCCGTCAGCGCGGGTGCTGCCAAATGAAGGGCGGTTTCAATCTGTCGCGCTGGGCCCTCGAACATATCCCGCTGACGCGCTACCTGATGGCCGTGCTGCTGATCGGCGGCATGCTCAGCTATGCCAGCCTGGGCCAGGATGAAGATCCCCCGTTTACCTTCCGCGCCATGGTGCTGCAAGCGTACTGGCCGGGCGCCACGGCGCTGCAGATGGCCGAGCAGGTGACGGACAAGCTGGAAAAGAAGCTGCAGGAAACACCCTACATCAATGAAATCACCAGTTATTCGAAGCCCGGTGAAACCTTGATCTTGCTGGAACTGCGCGAATCGGCGCCGCCCAAGGAAACGGCGGCCGCCTGGTACCAGGTGCGCAAGAAGATCGGCGACATCAAGGGCACCTTGCCGGCCGGCGTCGTGGGCCCGTTCTTCAATGACGAGTTCGGCGACACCTATGGCTCCATCTTTGCCCTGTCCGGCGACGGTTTTACCTACGCGGAAATGAAGGATTACGCGGACAAGGTGCGCCAGGAGCTGCTGGCCGTGGGGCAAGTATCGAAGGTGGGGCTGTTCGGCGTGCAAGACGAAAAGATCAATATCATCTTTTCGCACAAGAAATTCGCCCAATTGGGCATTCCTTTCGACGCCATCGTGCAGCAATTGTCCGAGCAAAACAGCATCAACGCCACGGGCGTGCTGGTGACGCCCACGGATAACCTGCAAGTACGCGTGACGGGCGCCATGGTGACCGTCAAGGACCTGGAAAACCTGGAGCTGCGCGCCAACGGCACGACCTTCCGCCTGGGCGACTTTTCCACCGTGAAACGCGAATTTATCGATCCGCCCAAGGACAAGATGCGTTTCAATGGCAAGGAAGTGATCGGCTTGGGCGTGTCGATGGAAAAGGGCGGCAACATCATCGACATGGGCAAGGCCTTGCAAGCGACGGTGACGCGCATGAAGAAAGAATTGCCGGTCGGCATAGAGTTGCAGCGCGTGTCGAACCAGCCTGAAGCCGTGTCCGCTTCCGTGGGCGAATTCGTGCACACGTTGGTCGAAGCCATTTTGATCGTACTGGCCGTCAGCTTTGTCGCGCTGGGCTTGCACACGAAACCGCTGCGCATCGACGTGCGGCCGGGCCTGGTGGTGGCGCTGACCATCCCGCTGGTGCTGGCCGTCACCTTCCTGTTCATGCGTCTGCTCGACATCGACTTGCACAAGATCTCGCTGGGCGCCCTGATCATCGCGCTGGGCTTGCTGGTCGATGACGCCATCATTGCCGTCGAGATGATGGTGCGCAAGATGGAAGAGGGCATGTCGCGTTTCGATGCGGCCACGTTCGCCTACACGTCGACGGCCATGCCCATGCTGACGGGCACCCTGATCACGGTGGCGGGTTTCTTGCCCATCGGGCTGGCCAAGTCGACCGCCGGCGAATACACGTTCTCCTTGTTCTCCGTCAATGCGCTGGCCCTGATCATTTCCTGGGTGGTGGCCATCGTCTTTACGCCCTACATCGGCTACGTCTTGCTGAAAGTAAAACCGCACGCGCATAACGACCATGAATTGTTCGATACGCCGAACTTCCGCCGCTTCCGCCGCGCCGTCACCTGGTGCGTGGAATGGCGCAAGACGACGATCGCCGCCACGCTGGCCATCTTTGCGCTGGGCATTTATGGCTTTAACTTTATCGAGAAGCAATTCTTCCCTGATTCCAGCCGTCCGGAACTGATGGTGGAGCTGTGGTCGCCCGAGGGCACGACCTTTGCTGCGAATGAAAAGCAGGTGAAGAAATTCGAGGCGTTCGTCAGCAAGCTCGACGGCGTGGATAGCGTCACCAGCTACGTGGGTACGGGCAGCCCCCGTTTCTACTTGCCGCTGGACCAGATCTTCCCGCAGACCAATGTGTCGCAAGTGGTGATCTTGCCGAAAAGCCTGGCGGACCGCGAGCAATTGCGCCAGAAGATCATCGATGTCTTCAAGAAGGATTTTCCGGAAGTGCGGGGCAGGGTAAAACTGTTGCCGAACGGGCCGCCGGTGCCGTATCCCGTGCAATTCCGTGTCACGGGGGCCGAAGTGGCGGGTGTGCGCGCCATCGCCGACCAGATCAAGGACATCATGCGCGCCAATCCGAGCACCCTGGGCGTCAATGATAACTGGAATGAATCGGTGAAAGTGCTGCGCCTGGACCTGGACCAGGACAAGATGCGCGCGCTGGGCGTCACCTCGAAAACGGTGATGCAGGCGGCCAATACAATTCTGTCGGGCACGGTCATTGGCCAGTTCCGCGAAGACAACAAGCTGATCGATATCCAGGTGCGCCAGCCTTTGGCCGAACGGGCGACGATTTCCGTGCTGAATGACACGAATATTCCCACGGCAACGGGCAAGTCCGTGCCCATCTCGCAACTGGCCCGCGCACATTTCGTGTGGGAACCGGGCGTAGTCTGGCGCGACAAGCGTGAATGGGCCATTACCGTGCAATCGGACGTGGTCGACGGCATCCAGGGCGCCACTGTCTCGACGCAGCTGGCGCCGCAACTGGACGCCTTGCGCGCCAAGATGCCGGCCGGCTACCGCATCACCGTGAAGGGCGTGGCGGCCGACAGCGGCGAGGCGGAAGCGTCGATCGCGACCAACTTGCCGCTGGCCATCTTCATCATCTTCACCTTGCTGATGCTGCAGCTGCACAGTTTCTCGCGCTCCCTGCTGGTGTTCCTGACGGGGCCGCTGGGCGTGGCGGGCGCCGCGTTTGCCTTGCTGCTGCTGCACCGCCCGCTGGGTTTCGTGGCCAACCTGGGCATCATCGCGCTGTTCGGCATGATCATCCGCAACTCGGTGATCCTCGTCGACCAGATCGAGCAAGACATCAACGATGGCTCGGCTCCCTGGGATGCCATCATCGACTCGGCCGTGCGCCGCTGCCGCCCCATCGTGCTGACGGCGGCCGCCGCCGCGCTGGCCATGATTCCCTTGTCGCGCTCCGTATTCTGGGGACCGATGGCAGTCGCCATCATGGGCGGATTGATCCTCGCGACGGCCTTGACCCTGCTGTTCCTGCCCGCCCTGTATGCGGCCTGGTTCCGGGTCAGGAAGCCGGTGGCGCTGGACAAGGATGCTGCTTGACGATCAGTGTTAGCCAGCTGATATAAAAAAGGCGGCATTCCTCTGGGAAATCCAGTAGAATGCCGCCTTTGCTTTGGCGAGGGCTTGCTCCGGGCTTGCTCGACAAGTCCAAGGTAGCCAGATCGTTCCCGAGTTGTTAAAATCAGGGACGGCAGGTGTGTAGCCTGCAGTAAATAGTACAAAATGCGGATGTGGTGGAATTGGTAGACACGCTGGTCTTAGAAGCCAGTGCTTCGGCTTGGGAGTTCGAGTCTCCCCATCCGCACCAATCCGGGTTGTTCCAGCCCGGATGTGCAGCACCATCAAGTTGTTCTCAGCCTCCTTGCAGGCGTCTTCGCTGTTTTTCTTTTGCTTTTTTCGTCGGCCCGGATGTCTGTCTGCGCGCTGTTTTTCGCCGCAGATCGGGTGCCAGGACAGGTCGCGGACGGAGATTTGCCTGAAAAATGGCCAAATTGAGGTATATCAAAGGCTTTTTGCCTGAAATCTTCGCTGTGAGCGCATTTCTTTGTTTCGGACGGAGCGACAGTTCGCATATACTAATGAACGAAGCAGGCTGGAAAGCCTGTCTCTGGCGAAATAAAGAATGCCGGGGCAAGAGTAAAGACAGGGCAACCCAGGCTGTAGCGATTCGTTCGCTGCCGCTGGCATCCTCTGTGGCCGGGCTGCAAAGCCAGCCACTTTCCCGAAGTCCTTTGTTATAATGCCACGCTTTACCGAATGATGGCCGGCCTTGCATTTACTTGAAAGCAAGGCTGGACGCTCGGAGCCCTGTCGCAGTACTGGAAGCGGCGGATTGTTTGGTGCCTGGTGCGGGTTTTCCCTCAGCCGGGTAGACCAGGTCCATCGTCCTGTTTTCCAGTGCTTTTACAGATGAATATGCGAGCGAGTGAAGCTGGACCCATGTCTTGCCGCCAGTAATGGCGCAAGGGGTCGGGTCTTCTTTTCTCGCACCAACAGTGTTTATTTTTTGGACGATTTTTTACATGGCAACTGCAGTCGAAACCTTGGGCAAACTCGAACGTCGTATCACGATCTCCTTCCCGCTGACGGACGTCCGCACGGAAGTTGAGAAGCGCCTGAAAGTGCAAGCCCGTACGGCTAAGGCACCGGGCTTCCGTCCGGGCAAAGTGCCGTTGAAAATGGTCGCAGCACAATACGGCTACCAAATTGAATCGGAAGTGCTGAATGACAAAGTCGGCCGCGCGTTCAACGACGCCGCCAACGAAAACAATCTGCGCGTGGCCGGTTTCCCGAACATCGTGGCGAAAGAAGAAGCAGCCGAAGGCCAGCTGGCTTTCGATGCAACGTTCGAAGTGTATCCGGAAGTGGCCATCGGCGACCTGACGGCCGTTGAAATCGACACCGTGCAAGCCGACGTGTCGGAAGCCGAAATCGACAAGACCATCGACATCCTGCGCAAGCAGCGCGTGCACTTCCACACCAAGGGCGAAGCTGGCGAACACGGCGACGGCGGTGAACCGATCGCTGCCAACGGCGACCGCGTGACGGTCGACTTCGTCGGTTCCATCGACGGCGTTGAATTCCCAGGCGGCAAAGCTGAAGGCTACGCTTTCGTGCTGGGCGAAGGCCGCATGCTGCCAGAATTCGAAGCCGCGACGTTGGGCTTGAAAGTGGGCGAGTCCAAGACTTTCCCATTGTCCTTCCCTGAGGACTACCATGGCAAGGACGTGGCCGGCAAAACCGCTTCGTTCACCATCACCCTGCAAAAGCTGGAATGGGCGCACCTGCCGGAAGTCGATGCTGAATTCGCAAAGTCCTTGGGCGTTGCCGATGGCGACCTGGCCAAAATGCGCGAAGACATCAAAGTCAACCTGCAGCGTGAAGTCGCTGGCCGCGTGAAAGCACGCAACAAGGAAGCCGTCATGGACGCGCTGATCAAAGTTGCCGAGCTGGACGTGCCAAAAACGCTGATCGCTCAGGATTCCGAGCGCCTGGCCGAAATGACCCGCCAAGACATGGCGCAGCGCGGCATGAACGTCAAGGACGTGCCTTTCCCAGCAGAAATGTTCGCAGAAAAAGCCGAGCGTCGCGTACGCCTGGGCTTGATCCTGTCGCAACTGGTGGGCGACAACAACTTGCAGGCAACGCCTGAGCAAGTCAAGGCGCAAATCGAAGATTTCGCCCAAAGCTACGAAGATCCACGCGAAGTGCTGAAGTACTACTACAGCGACCGTCGTCGTCTGGGTGAGATCGAAGCCCTTGTATTGGAAGAAAACGTCGTCACTTACGTGTTGGGCCTGTCGAAAGTCACGGCGAAAGCAGTTGCTTTCGACGAACTGATGGGAAGCAACGCACAAGCGTAAACCAGTTGGTCTCCGGATGCTGCCTCGCCGCAAGGAAGGGGCTGTGTCCGCTAACTGCTTCACAAGGAAATGAAATGACAGGTATGAACCGTAATCCAGCGCTGGACACAGAGATGCTCGGCCTGGTGCCGATGGTGGTGGAACAAAGCGGTCGCGGCGAGCGCTCGTATGATATTTACTCGCGCCTGCTGAAGGAACGCTTGATTTTCATGGTCGGCCCGGTCAATGACCAGATGGCCAACCTGGTTGTCGCCCAGTTGCTGTTCCTGGAAAGCGAAAATCCGGAGAAGGAAATCTCGCTCTATATCAACTCGCCAGGTGGTTCGGTCTCGGCCGGCATGGCCATCTACGACACCATGCAGTTCATCAAGCCGGACGTCTCGACCCTGTGCACGGGCATGGCTGCGTCGATGGGCGCTTTCCTGTTGGCCGCTGGCGCCAAGGGCAAGCGTTTCTCGCTGCCGAACTCGCGCATCATGATTCACCAACCGTCCGGTGGTTCGCAAGGCATGGCGTCCGACATCGAGATACAGGCAAGGGAAATCCTTTACCTGCGTACCCGCTTGAATGGCATCATGGCCGAGCGCACGGGCCAGTCGATCGAACAGATCGCCAAGGATACCGACCGCGACCGTTTCATGTCCGCCGACGAGGCCGTTGAGTATGGTTTGATCGACAAAGTGTTGACCAGCCGCGCTTGACGAGCCCCTACCGGTATTGCTAAGCTTGTAAGTAAACGCCCGGGCGATCAAACGTTCGGGCGTTTCGCTTTTATTTCGGGTAGCATGGAGCTTGTGCAGGTTGTTGACTTGCGCCATGGGTGGCTGTCTTTTGGGCAACTACCGCACTCCGGCTTGCGATTTTGCAATATTGTTAATGCAGTTCCAACCAAAATGCCTTATGTCAGACAAAAAATCCTCTAGCGGCGAAAAATTACTGTATTGCTCGTTCTGCGGCAAAAGCCAGCACGAGGTGAAGAAACTCATCGCCGGCCCGTCCGTGTTCATTTGCGACGAGTGCATCGACCTGTGCAACGACATCATCCGTGATGAAACGTCGAGCATCGAGACGGTCACCGGTACCAAATCGGACCTGCCGACGCCGCAAGAAATTGCCGCCTTGCTCGATCAGTACGTGATCGGCCAGCAGACTGCCAAGCGCATCCTGTCGGTGGCGGTGTACAACCATTACAAGCGTCTCAAGCACCTGGGCAAGAAAGACGACATTGAACTGGCCAAGAGCAACATCTTGCTGGTCGGTCCTACCGGTTCGGGCAAGACCCTGCTGGCACAGACCCTGGCGCGCATGCTCAACGTGCCGTTCGTGATCGCCGACGCCACCACCCTGACCGAAGCCGGTTACGTGGGTGAAGACGTGGAAAACATCATCCAGAAGCTGCTGCAAAGCTGCAACTATGACGTCGAGAAAGCCCAGCGCGGCATCGTCTACATCGATGAAATCGACAAGATTTCGCGCAAGTCCGACAATCCGTCCATCACGCGCGACGTGTCGGGCGAGGGCGTGCAGCAAGCCTTGCTGAAACTCATCGAAGGCACGATGGCTTCCGTGCCGCCACAAGGCGGCCGCAAGCATCCGAACCAGGATTTCGTGCAGATCGACACGACCAACATCATGTTCATCTGCGGCGGCGCCTTTGACGGCCTGTCGAAAGTGATCGCCAACCGTTCCGAAAAGAGCGGCATCGGCTTCTCGGCCACGGTGCGCAGCAAGTCGCAAAGCTCGGCCAGCGAACTGATGCTGCAAGCGGAACCGGAAGATCTGGTCAAGTTCGGCCTGATCCCGGAACTGGTGGGCCGTCTGCCCGTCATCGCCACCCTGGCGGAATTGACGGAAGAGGCGCTGATCCAGATCCTCGTCGAGCCGAAGAATGCGCTGATCAAGCAGTATTCGAAGCTGCTCGAGATGGAAGGCGCGGAACTGGAGATTCGTCCGGCCGCCCTGCATGCGATCGCCAAGAAGGCGCTGGCGCGCAAGACCGGTGCCCGTGGTCTGCGTTCCATCCTGGAACATGCTTTGCTGGACGTCATGTACGAACTGCCGAGCGAACAAAATGTGGTGAAGGTCGTCATCGACGAAAATACCATCACCAGTGGCGCCAAACCTTTGTTGATTTATCAAGAGACTGCCAAGGCCTCCGGAGAAAATTGAAAACTGCCGAGACAAATGCATAAAAAGGGTTTTGATTCCTTAATGCATGGCAGTACAATTTAAATCAATGAGTGCAGGCTTCAATCGTAAAGCCACTCGCGGCGCTTAGCTGCGCGTGGCTTTTTTACTGTTAAAACTGCATTTGTTACAGTCATGCGGGTGTGTTTTGCGAAATAGACTCTATGTTTGTTTCACAGAATTATTTATTCTCGCCGGTCTTGTGTTTTGGCAGCGAGCGCCAACATCGTAAACACGCTTTCTATAAGGTACGCCATGACAACTTCCAAATTAACTGAGCAAACTCAACTGCCGTTATTGCCGTTGCGGGATGTCGTCGTTTTCCCGCATATGGTGATACCGCTGTTCGTTGGCCGTCCAAAGTCGATCAAGGCGCTGGAAGCTGCGATGGAGCAGGGCAAGAGCATCATGCTTGCCGCTCAAAAAGCAGCCGCGAAGGACGAGCCGTCCCCTTCGGATATCTATGAAATTGGCTGTGTCGCCAATATTCTGCAAATGCTGAAGCTGCCCGATGGCACCGTCAAGGTGCTGGTCGAAGGCGCGCAGCGTGCCCGTATCAACCACATCAGCGATTCGCCGACGCACTTCATCGCCGACCTGACGCCGCTCGAGTCCGAGCCGGGCGACGAGTCGGAAGTCGAAGCCATGCGCCGCGCGATCGTGCAGCAGTTCGACCAGTACGTCAAACTGAACAAAAAGATTCCACCGGAAATCCTGGCATCGCTGTCAGGCATCGACGATGCCGGCCGCCTGGCCGACACGGTGGCTGCGCATCTGCCCCTGAAACTTGAGCAAAAACAAGTCATCCTGGAAATTTTCAGCGTGGCCAAGCGCCTCGAGCACCTGCTGGGCCAGCTCGAAGGCGAGCTCGACATCCTGCAAGTGGAAAAGCGCATCCGTGGTCGCGTCAAGCGCCAGATGGAAAAGTCGCAGCGCGAGTATTATCTGAACGAGCAAGTCAAGGCGATCCAGAAAGAGCTGGGCGAGGGCGAAGATGGTGCCGACCTCGACGAGCTGGAGAAAAAAGTCGCGTCGGCCAAGATGCCGAAGGAAGCGCTCGACAAGGCCACCAACGAGCTGAAAAAGCTCAAGCTGATGTCGCCGATGTCGGCCGAAGCCACCGTCGTGCGCAATTACATCGACACCCTGGTCAACTTGCCTTGGAAAAAGAAATCCAAGGTCAATAACGACCTGACGAATGCGGAAAAAGTGCTCGAAGGCGACCACTACGGCCTCGACAAGGTCAAGGAACGCATCCTGGAATACCTCGCGGTGCAACAGCGCGTCGACAAGCTCAAAGCGCCTATCCTGTGCTTCGTCGGTCCTCCGGGCGTGGGCAAGACCTCGCTGGGCCAGTCCATCGCCCGCGCGACGAACCGCAAGTTCGTGCGCATGGCCCTGGGCGGCGTGCGCGACGAAGCCGAGATCCGCGGCCACCGCCGCACCTACATCGGCTCGATGCCGGGCAAGATCTTGCAATCGCTGGCGAAAGTCGGCGTGCGCAATCCCTTGTTCCTGCTCGATGAAGTCGACAAGATGGGCGCCGATTTCCGTGGCGATCCTTCGTCGGCCCTGCTGGAAGTGCTGGACCCGGAACAGAACCACACCTTCTCCGACCATTACATCGAAGTCGATTTCGACTTGTCCGATGTGATGTTCGTGGCCACGTCGAACTCTTACAATATTCCGCCAGCCTTGCTTGACCGCATGGAAGTGATCCGTCTGTCCGGTTATACGGAAGATGAAAAGACCAGCATCGCGCAGCGTTATCTGCTGCCGAAGCAGATCAAGAACAATGGCTTGAAGGAAGACGAAATCTCGGTGGCCGAGTCGGCCTTGCGCGACATCATCCGCTATTACACGCGGGAAGCCGGTGTGCGTTCGCTCGAGCGTGAAGTGTCGAAGATCTGCCGCAAGGTGGTGAAGATGCTGCTGCTGAAGAAATCCGACAAGAAAGTCATCGTCAACTCGAAGAATCTGGATAAATTCCTCGGCGTGCGCCGTTATGATTTCGGTGTCGCAGAGAAAGAAAACCAGGTGGGCCAGGTGGTCGGTCTGGCATGGACGGAAGTGGGCGGCGATCTGCTGACCATCGAAGCCGTGTCGATGCCGGGCAAGGGCGGCATCATCCGCACGGGTACCCTGGGCGATGTCATGAAAGAGTCGATCGAGGCAGCCCGCACGGTGGTGCGCAGCCGGGCACAGCGCCTGGGCATCAAGGCGGACGTGTTCGAGAAGAGCGACATCCACATCCACGTGCCGGAAGGCGCGACACCGAAGGACGGTCCTTCGGCTGGCGCGGCCATGACGGTGGCCATGGTGTCGGTCTTCACGGGCATCCCCGTGCGTGCCGACGTGGCGATGACGGGCGAGATCACCTTGCGCGGCGAAGTGTTGCCGATTGGCGGCCTGAAAGAGAAGCTGCTGGCGGCCCATCGCGGCGGTATCAAGACGGTCTTGATTCCAGAGCAAAATGTGAAAGACCTGGCCGACATTCCGGACAACGTCAAGAACAAGCTGGAAATCGTACCTGTGCGCTGGATCGACAAAGTGCTGGAAATCGCCCTTGAACGCATGCCTGAACCGTTGGTGGAAGTCGCTGCCGTGGAGGCTGTCACGGCCGCCGCAGCCAAGCCTGACGCGGCTGGCGAGGTAGTAAAACACTAACGTTTTACCCCTGTTTTCCCCAAACAAGCGCTTTTTGAGCGCTTGTTTTATATTGAAACGTGAATTGCGCCCCCAAAGCGCTTGACACATATACAGTGTGGCTTGTTTAATACGCCTGCACATTTTTTTCGCCGGACAGCTGTGGTGCCAAAAGTGCCGCAACGATACGGTAAACGTTTTATACCTTTGTAATTGGGGATGCTAGTGAACAAGACTGAATTGATCGACCACATTGCTGAAAAAGCTGACATTTCCAAAGCCGCCGCTGCGCGCGCACTCGACGCTGTTATCGGCGGCGTGACGGAAACTTTGAAAAACAACGACAGCGTGACGCTGGTTGGTTTTGGCACTTTCTCGGTCAGCGAACGCGCTGAG
This sequence comes from Janthinobacterium sp. ROICE36, assembly GCF_002869965.1. Taxonomy (GTDB): domain Bacteria; phylum Pseudomonadota; class Gammaproteobacteria; order Burkholderiales; family Burkholderiaceae_D; genus Janthinobacterium. The sequence continues at coordinate 23,421 of NZ_PEBS01000029.1, read as the reverse complement.
CGTACCGGCCGCAATCCGCGTACCAAAGAAGCGATCACGATCGAAGCTGCAAAAGTTCCAAAATTTAAAGCTGGTAAAGCTTTGAAGGATGCTGTAAACTAACGGACTTCGGTGAGGTGACAATCACCGATAACATTTGGCGGCGCCTCCGGGTGCCGCGATTTCAGGGTTGAAGTTCTTCGAATCGCAACACTGGATGCAAATGCAAGTAGTACTGTGTATTTTTCGGAGTGGTAGTTCAGTTGGTTAGAATGCCGGCCTGTCACGTCGGAGGTCGCGGGTTCGAGTCCCGTCCGCTCCGCCAAAAAAATACGCTCTTAAGGAGTGGTAGTTCAGTTGGTTAGAATACCGGCCTGTCACGTCGGGGGTCGCGGGTTCGAGTCCCGTCCGCTCCGCCAGAATATAGAAACCCGCGCTGCTGAATAAGTAGCGCGGGTTTTTCTTTTATGCGTCCGATTATCTCTACGCGCTTCCATTTTGAAATTCCCGCCTGCCGTTTTGAATCAAACGCAGGGTCATTTAAATCCGCTTTAAGCTTCACCGGGTTTAATCCCGAGGCTGGCGCCTTGCCGGCATGGCGGCGCAGCATGGGGCAGCGGGGCAGGGCGCGCGCCCTGATTTACTCTTGCTATAGCGCTATGGGCATTGTAGAATCAGGAGATTATGGCTTGGGCGTCAGAATCCTGCTTTAGTTCCAGCGCCAAGTTGTTGAATCTAAAGGGGAAGTGGACATCTGTCCCGTCCATTCCGCCGCAGAAATCAAGGCGAACGCATGTTCGCCTTTTTTTATAGTGATCCACTCATCCCGAATTGGCTGACCATGTTTGAATTTATTCGTACCCATCGACGCTTGATGCAGTTTCTCTTGATGCTGGTCATCGTCCCGTCTTTTGCACTGGTCGGTATCAGCGGCTACCAAAGCTTCGGCGAAGGCGCGAACACCATCGCCAAGGTCGGCGACCAGGTGGTCACGCAGCAGCAATATGAAGAGGCGCAACGCCAGCAGATCGACCGCTACCGCCAGATGATGGGCGAGCAGTTCGACCAGAAAATGTTTGACACGCCGGAAGCGCGCCAGAGCATCCTCGACAACCTGATCGCCGAGCGCGCCGTGGCCGCCGAAGTGGGCCGTAGCCACCTGGTCATCAGCGATGCCGTGTTGCAAAAGGAAGTGCTGGAAATTCCAGGCTTGACCTTGCCGGACGGTAAATTCGACCTGGAACGCTACAAGTCCATGCTGGCCGCCCAAGGCATGACGCCGCAGATGTACGATGCGCGCCGCCGCAGCGATATGGCCCTGCAGCAATTGGCCGGCGCCGTGCAAGGCACCGCCTTCGCACCGAGCGCCGTTTCCAAGCGCCTGTCGGACATCACCTCGGAAGAGCGTGAAGTGCAGGAACTGCTGCTGCCGATCGCCCAGTACGTGCCGGAAGTCAAAGTGACGGACGCCATGATCAAGGCTTTCTATGATAAGAACAGCAAGTTCTTCGAGATCCCGGAACAAGCCAAGATCGAATACGTCGTGCTGGACGACAGCGCTGCCGGCGAGCAAGTCGACGTCACCGACGCCGACGTGACCGGCTACTACGCGAAGAACCAGAAAGCCTACACGACGCAAGAAGCGCGTCAGGCCAGCCACATTTTGCTAGCCGTCAAGAAAGACGCATCGGCCGCCGACAAGGCAGCCGCCAAGGCCAAGGCTGAAGCCATCCTGGCTGACGTGCGCAAGACGCCTGCCAGCTTTGCCGCCGTGGCCAAGGCCAAGTCGGAAGACCCGGCCTCCGCCGAACAAGGCGGCGACCTGGGCGTGATCGGCAAGGATGGCCTGCCGGCACCACTGCTGAGCGCGGTAAGCAAGCTCAAGCAAGGCGAAATCAGCGATGTCGTCGCTTCCGATTTCGGCTACCACATCCTGACCGTCACCTCGCTCAAGCCACAGCACGTCAAGGCGCTCGATGACGTGCGCGGCGAAATCACGGCCGACCTGCGCAAGCAATTTGCTGCCAAGAAATACTCGGAAATGGCCGAAACGTTCACCAACACAGTCTACGAGCAATCGGACAGCCTGAAACCGGCGGCTGACAAGCTGAAGCTGAAAGTGGAAACCTTCGCCAACCTGTCGCGCACGCCGTCGCCAGCACTGGGCAAGGCACCGTTCAATAACGCCAAGTTCCTGACCGCCATTTTCTCGAACGATTCCTTGAAGGACAAGCGCAACACGGAAGCCGTCACCGTCGCGCCGAACGTGCTGATCGCCGGCCGCGTGGTGGAGTTCAAGCCTGCCACGAAGCGTCCGCTGGCTGAAGTCGAAGCGATGATCCGTCAGCGCGTGACCCTGGAAGAAGCGGAAAAACTGGCCAAGAAAGCCGGCGAAACCAAGCTGGCCGCCTTGAAGGCCTCGGGGGATATGAGCGGTTTCGGCGTAGCACAATGGGTGTCGCGCAGCAAGCTCGACGGCATCAACCGTGCCGCCATCGCGCAAGTCATGAAAGCTGACACGAGCAAGCTGCCAGCGTACGTGGGCGTGGACCTGCCAGCCCTGGGCTACGGCATCTACCGTATCGCCAAGGTGCAGCAGCCGGCGCAAGTCGATGCAGCGCGCCGCCAGCAAGAGAAAGACCAGATCAGCGGTATCCTGGCACAACAGGAAATGTTCGATTACGTCGAGTACCTGAAATCCAAGGCCAAGGTGAAGATCGTCAAGCCGCTCACCGCCCCAGCCGCCCCGGCGCCTGCACCGTAAGATCTAGTTTCCACGCTTAAAAATAGCCGCTTTCGAGCGGCTATTTTTTTGTCTGCAGCATGTACGAGCTTGGCGCAGGCTTACTTGGCTTTCAGCAACGGTGCCAGTTGCGGCCAGATGTTTTTCAGGATGGTCGGATGCGCCTGTGCATTCGGGTGCATGCGGTCGGCCTGGAACAGCTGTGGCTGGTCTGCGATGCCTTCGAACATGAAGGGCACCAGCGGCGCCTTCCATTCCCTGGCCAGCTTGCCGTATACGCCATAAAACTGCTCGCCATAGGCGCGGCCATAGTTGGGCGGCATGCGCATGCCCACCAGCACCACCTGCGCGCCCGATTTTCTGGCCGCCTCGCCCATGGCGCGCAGATTCGCTTCGGCGGCCGCCACGGGCAAGCCGCGCAAGCCGTCGTTAGCGCCCAGTTCGATCAGCACGACGTCGGGCTGGTGTTTCGTCAGCAGGGCCGGCAGGCGCGCGCGTCCGCCGCTGGTGGTTTCGCCGCTGATGCTGGCGTTGACGATGCGCGTATCGTTCTTTTGCGCTTGCAGCCGCTGTTCCAGCAGCGCCACCCAGCCCGTGCCTCGCGCCAGGCCATACTCGGCCGAGAGGCTGTCGCCGAGCACCAGCAGCGTTTTTGGTGCAGAATAGGCGTTCGTCATGCTCGATACCAGCAGCAGGGCTGCCGCAGGAAGCAGGGATAGCGCGCGCCGCCGCATGCGGCTGCTGTCCTTGACACTTATTTGTTCACGAAATTTTTTAAGATAGATCAGCATGCCCGAATTCCCTAAAGCGACTTCCACCAGTTTTCTCCCGTCAGAGACAGCAGCACAGCGAGCAGCCCAGCGGCCCGCCGCACCCAATAGCCAAAACAGCCAAAATGCCCAGCCGGCCATCGAAGTGCTCCAGCTGGCCAAGCGCGTACCCGATGCCGATGGTGAGCTGACCATCCTGCATCAAGTCGATTTTACCGTGCAAACGGCGGAGACGCTGGCCATCGTCGGCGCCTCCGGTTCCGGCAAGTCCACCTTGCTGGGTTTGCTGGCCGGCCTGGATACGCCCAGCGAGGGCAAGGTCATCCTCGACGGCACCGATATCTTCGCCCTCGACGAAGACGGCCGCGCCGGTTTTCGCAAGGAAAAGCTTGGTTTCGTGTTTCAGTCCTTCCAGTTGCTGGCCCACCTGACGGCGCTGGAAAACGTCATGTTGCCGCTGGAATTGCGCGGCGACCCGGACGCGAAAGAGAAGGCGCAAGCCATGCTGGGCAGGGTGAACCTGGGCAGCCGTTTGAAACATTATCCGAAATACCTGTCCGGCGGCGAGCAGCAGCGCGTGGCCCTGGCCCGCGCGTTTGTCACGCAACCGCCGCTGCTGTTCGCCGACGAGCCGACGGGTAGCCTGGACGCGGCTACAGGGGAGGCCGTGATCCAGCTGATGTTTGAGCTGAACCGCGAACGTGGCTCGACCCTGGTGCTGGTCACGCATGACAGTTCGATCGCGGCCCGTTGCGGGCGCACGATTACCATTTCAGCTGGACGTTTGCTCTAACGCAGTGCTTACGCCGACAAGGCATTGATCAGCTTGCGGATGGCCGGGATCAATTCGCCCGCCGTCAGGCCAATGGGGCCGCTGCCTGCGGCCACCAGCGCATCGGCCGCCGCGCCGTGCAGCCAGACGGCGCCGATGGCCGCTTCCCATTCCGGCCAGCCCTGCGCCAGCAGGCTTCCGCACAGGCCGGACAGCACGTCGCCCGTGCCGGCAGTGGCCAGCGCGGGGCCGCCCGTGTTGTTGATGACGATGCCACCATCTGGCGCGGCGATCACCGTGCCGGAGCCCTTCAGTACCACGATCACGCCCAGCTGCGTGGCCAGCTGGCGCGCCGCGCCCAGGCGGTCGGCTTGCACCTCGGCCACCGTCAGGTCGAGCAGGCGTGCCGCTTCCAGCGGATGGGGCGTTAATATCGTCGCGCCCGCGCCCGTGCGCACGGCCAGCGCCGATTGCAGTTCCGGCTCGGCCGCCATCAGGTTCAGGGCATCCGCGTCCAGCAGCAGCGGGCTGTCGCTCTCGAACGTGCGCTGCAGCAGTTCCACCGTATCGACGTCGTCGCCAAGGCCGGGCCCGGCTACCAAGGCGGCAAAGTGCAGGCCCGAGAAATCCACGTCCTGCGCGCGGCGGCACATCAGTTCCGGCTGGCCGCTGTCAAACGCGGGCGGCGCATCGGGAAACGCGATATACACTCTGCCCGCGCCCGCATGCAGGGCCGTGCGCGCCGCCAGGATGGGGGCGCCCGCCATGCCCTGCGCGCCGCCGATGATGGCCACGCTGCCGTAGCTGCCCTTGTGCGTGTTCTGGCGCCGTGGTTGCAGCTGGCGGGCGAACAGGTGCAGGCCGCCCAGCTGGGCTTTGGCCGGCGGCAGCAGGGAGGGGTCGATGGCCAGCGCCGCCACTTCAACCTCGCCCGCGTAGTCGCGGCCGTTTGCCGTGTGCAGGCCCGGCTTGTCGCCGATGAAGGTGAGCGTATGCGTGGCGCGGATGGCGATGCCGTCGATGGCGCCCGTGTCTGCATGCAGGCCGCTGGGCACGTCGAGCGCCAGCACGGGGCATGCCAGCTTGTTGACCTGCTGCGCCACTTCGCGGCATTCACCGTCCAGAGGGCGCGACGCGCCGATGCCGAACAGGCCATCGATGACCAGGTGCCATGGCGCTGCGCCCACTGCGGCCGATGCCATGGAGGTCGTCGCGTCCATGAAGCGGGCGGCGCTATTGCGCGCGCGGCTCAGCGCCTGTTCGCGTTCGGGCGACGTGGCTTGCGCCTCGGGCGCCAGCCATATGAGCACCTCGGTGCCGCTGCCAGCCAGGTGCGCAGCCGCTTCCAGCGCATCGCCGCCGTTGTCGCCAGGGCCGGCCAGCACCAGCACGCGCCGGTGGCCGGCATCTTCCTGGGCGTGCAGCAGCTTCAGGGCGGCGCTGGCGGCGGCCTGGCCCGCGCGCTGCATCAGCAGCCCTTGCGGCAGGTCGCGCATGGCGGCCTGTTCGATGGCGCGCAGTTCGGCGATGGAGTACAGCGCAAGGGTGTTACCGGCAGAGTCGATCAGGGTCATGGGGTGTTCCGTTAGTCAGCATGCCTTCAACATACGGCCGAACCGGGTGAAAGGCAAGGTGCACACGCCTGAAACGCGCGCCTGTTTGGCGGCTACAATAGCCATCTCACATAAGCACGGGGGCAGGACGATGGACTGGCAATTCTGGATCGACCGGGGCGGCACCTTTACGGACATCGTGGCGCGCCGTCCTGACGGCAGCCTGACCACCTGCAAGCTGCTGTCGGAGAACCCGGGCCAGTACCGCGACGCGGCGCTGGCCGGCATGCGCCGTCTGATGGGCCTTGCGCCTGAAGCGGCGCTGCCCGTGGCGCAAGTGGGCGCCATCAAGATGGGCACGACGGTGGCGACCAATGCGCTGCTCGAACGCAAGGGCGAACCCACCGTGCTGGCCATCACGCGCGGTTTTCGCGACGCTTTGCGCATCGCCTACCAGAACCGCCCGCAGCTGTTCGCGCGCCAGATCATTTTGCCGGAACTGCTGTATGGCGACGTGATCGAGATCGATGCGCGGGTGGGCGCCCACGGTGACATCGTGACCCCGCTCGACGAGGCCGCCGCGCGCGCGGCGCTGGAACTTGCCCATGCGCGCGGCGTGCGCGCCATCGCCATCGTGCTGATGCACGGCTACCGCTATCACGCGCACGAGGCGCGGGTGGCGCAGCTTGCGCGCGAGGCCGGTTTTACGCAAGTGTCCGTGTCGCACGAGGTCAGTCCCATGATGAAGCTGGTGGCGCGCGGCGACACCACGGTGGTCGACGCCTATCTGTCGCCGATTCTGCGCCGCTATGTCGACCAGCTGGCGGCCGAGCTGCCCGGCGTGCACCTGCAATTCATGCAATCGAACGGCGGCTTGACGGATGCGCGCGCCTTCCAGGGCAAGGACAGTATTTTGTCCGGCCCTGCGGGCGGCATCGTCGGCATGGTGCGCGCCAGCGCGCTGGCCGGTTTCGATAAAGTCATCGGCTTCGACATGGGCGGCACCTCGACGGACGTGTCGCATTACGCGGGCCAATTCGAACGCGTGTTCGAGACGCAGATCGCCGGCGTGCGCATGCGCGCGCCCATGATGAGCGTCCACACGGTGGCGGCGGGCGGCGGCTCCATCCTGCATTTCGACGGCGCCCGCTACAAGGTGGGCCCGGACAGCGCGGGCGCCAACCCCGGCCCCGCCAGCTACCGGCGCGGCGGCCCGCTGGCCGTCACCGACTGCAACGTCATGCTGGGCAAGCTGCAGCCCGCCTTCTTTCCCCGCGTCTTCGGCCCCGACGCCGATGAAGCGCTGGACGCGGCCAGCGTGCGCGCCCAGTTCGCGGCGCTGGCGCGCACGGTGGGCAGTACGCCGGAGCAGGTGGCCGAAGGCTATATCGCCATCGCCGTGGGCAATATGGCCAACGCCATCAAGCAGATTTCCGTGCAGCGGGGGCACGATGTCACGGAATACACCCTGACCAGCTTTGGCGGCGCGGGCGGCCAGCACGCCTGCCTGGTGGCCGATGCGCTGGGCATGCGCACGGTCTTCATCCACACGCTGGCGGGCGTGATGTCGGCCTACGGCATGGGCCTGGCCGACCAGAGCGCCATGCGGGAACAGACCATCGAAGCGACACTGGGCGTGAACCTGGCGCGCGATTTCGCGGCCCTGGGCGACCTGGCGCGGGGCGACTTGCTGCGCCAGGGTGTGGCGCAGGAGCGCATCGCCCTCGTGTCGCGCGTGCACCTGCGCTACGAGGGCACGGATTCGGCCCTCGTCGTGCTGTTCGATACGGCGGCCGGCATGCAGGCGCAGTTCGAAGCGGCGTATAAAAAGCGCTTTTCCTTCTTGATGCCGGCGCGCGCCTTGATCGTCGAAGCCATTTCCGTGGAAGCCATCGGCGCATCCGACGCGCCCGCAGTAGCCATGCCGGCATACGCGGCGCGCGCGGGCGCGCTGCTTCCCGTGCAGAGGGTGGCCATGTACTGTGATGGTGCGTGGCGCGACAGCGGCCTGTATGGGGCCGACAGGCTGCGTCCCGGCGACAGCATAACCGGCCCGGCCATCGTCAGCGACGCCAACGCCACCACCGTCATCGAGCCGGGCTGGCGCGCCGATGTCACGGCGCACGGGCATCTCATCTTGCGCAGGGTCGCCGCCTTGCCGGAGCGGCGCGCCAAGGGTTTGCCAACAGCGACGCAAGCCGACCCCGTGATGCTGGAAATTTTCAATAGTCTGTTCATGTCGATCGCCGAGCAGATGGGACTGCGCCTGCAGAACACGGCCCATTCCGTCAACATCAAGGAGCGGCTCGATTTCAGTTGCGCCATCTTCGACGCGCAAGGCCAGCTGATCGCCAATGCGCCGCACATGCCCGTGCACCTGGGTTCCATGGGCGAGAGCATCCGCACCGTCATGACGCGCAATGCGGGCGCCATGCGGCCGGGCGACGTCTTCATGCTGAACGATCCGTATCACGGCGGCACGCACTTGCCCGACGTGACGGTGATTTCTCCCGTCTTCGATGACAAGGGCGAGGCCATCCTGTTCTATGTCGGTTCGCGTGGCCACCATGCGGACATCGGCGGCACCACGCCCGGCTCCATGCCGCCCGACTCCACGCGCATCGAGCAAGAGGGCGTGTTGATCGACAATTTCAAGCTGGTCGACGGCGCCACGGGACGGTTAGCAGAAGACGAGACCCTGGCCCTGCTGGCGGGCGCCAGCTACCCGGCCCGCAACCCCCGGCAAAACCTGGCCGATTTGCGCGCCCAGGTGGCGGCCAACCAGAAAGGGGCCGAAGAACTGCATAAGATGGTCGCGCATTTCGGCTTGCCCGTCGTGCAAGCCTACATGGGCCACGTGCAGGACAATGCCGAGGAAGCCGTGCGCAGGGTCATCACCACCCTGAAGGATGGCAGCTATGTGCTGGACCTGGACAACGGCGCGCGCATCCAGGTGGCGATCAAGGTCGACGTGGTGCAGCGCAGCGCCAGCATCGACTTTACGGGGACGTCAAGCCAACTGCCGAACAATTTCAATGCGCCGTCCGCCGTCTGCATGGCCGCCGTGCTGTACGTGTTCCGCACCCTGGTCGACGACGAGATTCCCCTGAACGCGGGCTGTTTGAAGCCTTTGACCGTGATCATTCCGCCCGGCTCCATGCTCAATCCGCAGTACCCGGCCTCCGTCGTGTCGGGCAATGTGGAAACCTCGACCTGCATCACGAACGCCCTGTATGGCGCGCTGGGGGCCATGGCGGCGTCGCAGGGGACGATGAACAATTTCACGTTTGGCAGCGCAAAGTATCAGTACTACGAGACGATATCGGGCGGTTCGGGCGCCGGCCCCGGTTTTGATGGCACGGACGTGGTGCAGACGAACATGACCAATTCGCGCCTGACGGACCCGGAAATCCTGGAGTGGCGCTTCCCCGTGCGCCTGGACAGTTACAGCATCCGCGCAGGTTCGGGCGGGGCGGGGCGCTGGCACGGCGGCAATGGCGGCGTGCGCCGGGTGCGCTTTTTGGCGCCGATGACGGCGGCGATCCTGTCGAACAACCGGATTGTTGCGCCGTTCGGCATGGACGGCGGCGCACCGGGTGCGCTGGGGCGCAATTATGTGGAGCGGGTGGACGGCACGGTCGAGCACCTGGCGCATATCGGCAAGACCGACATGCAGGCGGGCGACGTGTTCGTGATCGAGACGCCCGGGGGTGGCGGCTACGGCAAGTTGGCGTAAGCTCTGCCGGCGCCGGCGTTGGCACCGCTGAGCTGCGCGCGCACCTGGCCCACGTCGCGCATGGGCGCGCGGCCGAACTGGCGGCTGTACTCGCGACTGAACTGCGATTCGCTGGCATAGCCCACGCGGTAGCCTGCCGTGCCCGCGTCTATCTGCTCGACCAGCATCAAGCGCCGCGCTTCCTGCAGGCGCAGCAGCTTCTGGTACTGCATCGGCGTCATGGCGGTGATGGCCTTGAAGTGGTGGTGCAGCGACGACATGCTCATGTTCGCCATGCCGGCCAGTTGCTCGATGCGCAGGGGCTGCGCGTAATGGTGCTTGATCCAGTCGATGGCTTGCCCCACCTGGTGCGACTGGCTGCTGGCCAGCGCCATGTGGCGCAGGCGCGCGCCGACAGGGCCGTTCAGCAGGCGGTAGGTCAGCTCGCGGCGGATCAACGGTGCCAGCGCGGCGATCTCCTCCGGTTTGTCCAGCAGGCGCACGAGGCGCAGCATGGCGTCGAGCAGCTCGGGCGAGACGTCGCTGACGGAAATGCCGCGCGTGGCGGGCAGGATTTTTTGCGCCGCATTGTCGCTCTCCAGCAGCGCCGCTACGTCGGCGATGTCGATGCCCAGCACCACGCACAGGTGCGGCTGGTCCACGCTCGCTTCCACCACGCGTACCTGCACGGGCAAGTCGACGGAGGTCAGCAGATACTGCATGCGGCTGTAATGGAAGGTTTCCGTGCCCAGGGTGACCTGTTTGCCCCCTTGGGCGATGATGGCCACGCTGGGGCGCGCCGCATGGAACAGCGACTCGGTGACCGAGGACTGGCGGTGGAAGGTGAGGTTGCCGATGGCGGTCGTGTAGTCGCCATTGCGCGGCGCGTGACGGCTGATCAGGGCGGCGATTTCATCTTGCGCAGCGCGTGGTGTGGACAGGGTAGACATGTGGGCCAGTATGCGTCAGGTAGGTAAGGGCAGGGCTTGATCTTACGCAGATTTGGAGGATCGTGCAAAGGTCTTGCAGGATCGCGGTAACGGCGGGCGGGCTTCTCAGGCACACTTGTGCAATCGCATGCGCGGCACGCGTCCCCTTCGTCACACATATATATACAGGAGTTTTCATGACCACCATCGCCAAAGGCTACGCCGCTCTGGGCCCCACTTCCGCACTGCAACCGTTCACGTTCGAGCGCCGCGCACCGCGCGAAGACGACGTGGCCATCTCGATCAAATACTGTGGCGTGTGCCATTCCGACATCCACCAGGCGCGCGACGAATGGGGCGGCGCCGCCTTCCCCATGGTGCCCGGCCATGAAATCGCCGGCGTCGTCACGGCCGTCGGCGCCAACGTCAGCAAGTTCAAGGTGGGCGACCATGTGGGCGTGGGCTGCTTCGTCGATTCCTGCACTACCTGCAAGACGCGCAACGTGGACCTGGAACAATACATGCCTGGCCTGATCCAGACCTACAACGGCCTGGAAGCGGATGGCAAGACGGCCACGCAGGGCGGCTATTCGGACAGCATCGTCGTCAAGGAAGGCTATGTGCTGTCGATCCCCGACAACCTGCCGCTGGACGCCGCCGCGCCGCTGCTGTGCGCCGGCATCACCCTGTACTCGCCGCTGAACCACTGGAAGGCCGGCCCTGGCAAGCAAGTCGCCATCCTGGGCATGGGTGGCCTGGGCCACATGGGCGTCAAGATTGCCCACGCCATGGGCGCCGAAGTGACGGTGCTGAGCCAGACCCTGTCGAAGCGCGAAGACGGCCTGCGCCTGGGCGCCGACCATTACTACGCCACCAACGACGCGGAAACCTTCAGCAAGCTGGCCGGCACGTTTGACCTGATCATCTGCACGGTGGGCGCCTCCATCGACTGGAACCAGTACATCAATCTGCTGAAAGTCGATGGCAGCATGGTCATCGTCGGCATCCCGGACGGCGCCGTGCCGCCAATCAGCGCCTTCGGCCTGGTGGGCGCGCGCCGCAGCCTGTCCGGCTCCATGATCGGCTCGATCAAGGAAACCCAGGAAATGCTGGATTTCTGCGGCAAGCACAATATCGTTTCCGACATCGAGATCATCCGCATCCAGGATATCAATGAGGCGTTTGAACGTGTAGTGAAGAGCGATGTGCGCTATCGCTTCGTCATCGACATGGCCTCTTTGTAACATCCGAAAAACGCCCAAGGCGTTGTTGCTCCGCCTCGCCGTACGTTTCAGCCATTGATTGCGGAGCTGATCGAGCTGGTGGTGGCACGCGTGGCGCGCAGGGCGGATTAAGCCCCAAGAGCGGCTGACAAACTATCAACGTACCTCACTGAAACGTGGTCGAACGCCTGTCGGCGCCGCTGGCGCGGGCCAGGCTTGAGCGCGCGCCTGCCACTGCGCGCAGGCGTTCTTCAAGGTAGGCGCTCACGCGGGGATGCTGGCTGAAGGCGACGTTGAAGCGGATATGCTGGTCGGGCGTGTCGTTGGCCGAGAACGCGGCGCCGCGCATCAGCAGGATCTTGTTGCGGTAGGCGTCCTGCACCAGCAAGTCCACGTCCAGCCCTTCGGGCATGCTGCCCCACAGGAAAATGCATGCGTCGCCGGGCTGCTCGAACAGCACGCCGGCCGCGCTCAGTTGCTGCGTGCAGGTGTTGCGCGCCACCATGATCTTGCGTTGCAGCCGCTCCAGGTGCTTGCGCAGGTTGCCGGCCTTGAGCACTTCCAGCAAAACGTATTCGTTCAGCGCAGGCAAAGTCATGATGGCGTGGATCTTGGTGCGCATCAGCAGCGTGAGCAGGGCGGGCGCCGCGGCCAGGTAGCCCATGCGCAGGGCCGGGCTCAGCGCCTTGCACAGGCTGGAGTAGTAGATCACGCCGTCCAGCCCGGACAGCGATGCCAGCCGCGTGCTGTGGCCCGGCTGGAAATGGCCGTGCACGTCGTCTTCGGCGATCAGGAAGCCATACTGCTGCGCCATGATCAGCACCTTGTGCAGGTTCGCCGCGCTGCTGCTCCAGCCGGTGGGATTGTGCAAAGCCGTCTGCACGAACAGCAGGCGCGGACGGTGTACGCGGCAGGCCGCTTCCAGTTCGTCCAGGTCGAGGCCATCGGGGCGGCGCTTGACGGGCACCAGGCGCACGCCGTCCTGGCGCAGCCTGCCGAACATCAGGAAGTATCCGGGGTCTTCCACCAGCACCGTATCGCCGGGCTGTAGAAACGTGCGGCAGATCAGATCGATTGCATGGGTGCCACCGAACGTGGTGAGGATGTGGCCGGCATCCGCAGCGATGCCGATGCCGCGCAACAGCAGCGCGATCTGTTCGCGCAGTTCGGCCAGCCCTTGCGGCGGACAGCGCGAGGCCATGCCGGCCGCGCTGCGCGCCAGGCCACGTTGCACGGCGGCCGCCGGCAGCGCGTCCTGCAGCCAGGTGGGCGGCAGGGCGCCGCTGCTGGCCAGCAGCACGCCCGGCCGCTGGTCGTTCACTTGCTGGCTCAGCCAAACGGGCTCCTGCTCCTGGCCCGCTTCCAGCGCCACTTCGTCGGGAATGGCGTGGCTGGCGTCAGTTGGCGCGCAGACGAAGAAGCCCGCCGTGCCGTGCGTATCGATGACGCCTGCGGCCACCAGCCTGTCATACGCCACCACCACGGTGTTGGTGCTCACCGCGAGCTGCGTGGCGAGCTGGCGGATCGACGGCAGCTTGCTCCCGCCAGGCAGGAGGCGTTGCGCGATCTGCAGGCGCAATGCGGCCTCGATCTGCTTGAACAGGGCGATGGGTGAGGAGCGGTCGATGGCGAACATGGGTGGAAGTCTAGCGTAAAAACATCACGGCGAGAACCAGCAGGATGGCACCCATCGCCAGATTGAATATGCGCTGCTTGCGCGGCGCTTTCAGCACGCTGCGGATCGAGACGCCGAACAGCGCCCACATGGCGTTGCACGGCATGCCCACCATGGTGCCGATCACGGATACCAGCAGCGCGCTGGCGAGCATGTTGCCCTGCGCAGGCATGAAGACCGACGCCATGGTGATTGCCTTGAGCCAGCTCTTGGGGTTCAGCGCCTGAAACAGCGCCGCCTGCGCAAACGACACGGCCTTCGGTGCGCTGCTTCCCGCCACCGAGGCGCCGGCAAGTTTCCAGGCCAAAAACATCAGGTATAGCGCGCCCGCGATCCGCAGTATTTGCTGCGCCATCGGGTAGGCGACGAACACGCTGCCCAGCCCCACGCACATGAGCATGGTCTGCACAAAGATGCCGACCTGGATGCCGAGGATGACCGGCAGCGCACCGCGATAGCCGAAATTGGCGCCGGTGGTGGCCAGCATGACGTTGTTCGGCCCGGGCGTGGCGGACATCACAAAGCAATAGCTCATCAGGGGCAGGAGTTCGGTCATGGCAGGCAGTCGCAGCGTGGAGAAGGCCCCAGTCTAAAAGCGCGGCACGGCAGGGACAAGGCACAAGGCGCCGCGTACAAGCACATGCTGTATCAGTCGAACGACTGCTACAGCGCCGATACAGGCCGCCACGCCCGGACAAACCTCAGAAACTTGGCGTGATGCCGCCAGGGGCAAATGATATAGTGGCGGGAATGTACTCATTGAAAGAAATTGCCATGAAAAACGACGCAAGCGCTCGCCCGCAAGCAAACCAGACACTTGCCAGGCTCAGCAAAGGGGATTTCGTCACCGCACTGCGCAAGCTGCTGCAAGAAGCAGGCAATGCCGGCAAAACCAGTGTCGACGTGCGCGCTGCGAACCTGCACACCGACGTAGGCATTTATCCGGCGCGCGGCCACTCGATGCCGACCTGTTGCACGGTGATGCATGAAGAGATGCAGCCGGGTGACGAGATACTGTTGACGCCACCCGGCGGCAAGGGACCTACGCTGCTGGTACGGTATAAATTGCTGCGTTGAAAATCGCCGTCTTCGAAACAGTTTATAACTTGGCGGAAATGGTGACGCTGCAGTGGCAGCGAACCCATGGCCAAGTAACTCATGTCTTCATCCTGGCTCTGTGCGGGCTTTCACCACAGCCGCTTAGCAGTACGCTCCGGCATTGCCGCCCGTTTCAAAAAAGGGGGTAATGTCTGACGTTTGCGCGCAGAGTGAGTTCCACACGGCAGCATCGAGCCGCCTTGCTCGGGGACAGTCAAGCGGCGGTCCGCTTGAAGCGCGTGCCGCTCGCTAATCCGGCCTACGTGACTGACCTGCGCGAAGGATCGGAAATGGGCTGCGCAGTAGGTTTGCAGTGCGTCCCTCAAATCAGCTGGCGATACCGTATTTGTGCTGGGTCGCCGCGTATTGCTGCTTGAGCGATTCCAGCTGCGGATGCCTGGGGTCGATCTTGCGGATCATCTGCATCTGGTGCTGCGCCTGTTCGGCCAGCGGGGCTTCCCAGCCCAGCATATTGAGCTGGCGCAAGATAGCCTCGACGGAGGCGAACAGCACGGGCAGGTTGCCCGGGGTCTTGCGCAGGGCCTGGCGCAGCACGAAGACGGCTCCCTTGAGCTCGCCGCTTTCCGATTTGCTGGCCGCATCCTGCATCAGTTCCTGCACCTGGTGCGTGATCTGCTGGCCCATGCCTTGCGCCAGATCATGGCGGCCGGCTTTTTCAAATACGTCGACGGCCGCTTCCATCGTCACGTCGCTGTCCGCCTCATTGACGAGTTTCATCATGACGTCGGAGGCGGCCTGCTCCAGATTGTTTTTCAGGCAGCTTTGCACCAGCCCCACCTTCAATTGCGTCGACAGGCCCCGCGCCGTGTCCAGGGCGGCGGCGGCCAGCTGCAGTTCGCTGGCGGCGGCGATGTCGTTGCCCGACAGCTCATGCAGCATGGCGGCCGAGATGGCGCGGCAGGCTTCCACGTTGGCGCCGCCCCGCAGCGAGCGTTCCATGTCGCGCAGCACGCCGCTGGCCTGCGGCGCATCGCCCTTCTTGATCAGCGTTTTGACCAGGTTGACGTGGTCTTCCGGGTCGCGGAATTCAGAGTATTTCGCTTTGGTGACTACCTGCTTGTAGGCCCGTTCGGCCGCGCCGATATCGCCCGTGTCAAACGCGATGCCGCCCAGGTGGCGCAAGCGGCGCACCATGTGCGGCGAAATGGCCACCGCGTCTTCGAGGATTTTCTTCGCCTGCAGCTGCTGGCCCATGGCTTCATGGTTTTGCGCCAGCAGGTCGTAGGCGGTCATGAAACGGGGATAGGTCTCCACCAGTTCCAGCAGCACCTCCTGCGCATCTTCATGCCGCTGCTGTTCGAACAGGGTGCGCGCCAGGCCCAAATGGGCCCAGGCCATGGGCCGCAAGGCCAGCATGTCGGCGTACAACTGTTCCGCTTCCTTCCATTCATCGAGGGCGATGTGCAGCTCGGCGCGCAAACGGGTGAAATCGGCCGCCAGGCGCGGGTGCTGCAGTTCGGCCGTGCGGCAGCTTTTCACGGCTTCGCGCAAGTTGCCCTTGTCGATCAGCTGATACGTGGGCAGGAAAATGGCACGCCGCTCGATGGCGCGCGCGATGCGTCCGCTCAGCACGTCGACCGTGAACGGTTTTAATATGTAGTCGGATGGGGTCAGTTCGGCCGCGCTGATCACCTTGCTGTGGATGGCTTCGGAGGTCAGCATGATGAAGATCGTCCACAGGCCGATCAGCTTGTGATGGCGCAAGTCTTCCAGCAATTGCTGGCCATCCTGGCCGTCCGTGCCACTACCAAGATCGTACTCGCACAGGATGATGTCGAACGGTTTCTTCATCAGCAAGCGGATGGCCGTGCCGGAATTGACGGCATATTCCACCTTGGTGATGGCCGCCTGGTTCAGCATATTGTGCAGGTTGCCCCGCATGCTGGGGTTCGGATCGACGATCAGGACAGATAAGTCGCTAGTTTCTGGCATTGTTCAGCTCTCGTTCATCTGTTCGGTCATTTGCGGGAACTCTTCTTATAGGTATCTGCCTGGCAGTATTGTTTTTTATCAGCATACTGCAAAGCCGCCCGACACTGCCAGCAAAATGCATGCAATCGGGCATGCAGAGCGAGGGCAGGGATGCCCGGCGCCGTCCGGCGTTGTATTTCATGACACGGGGGCCGCTGCGGCGGTGTGCGACGTGTTTTTTCGACCATACATTGACTATCATGATAATATTCTAAAAATGCAACAGTTGTTGCGTGCCGAGTATGTTGCGGCACGGCATGCGCAAGGCTTTACCGGGCGCTTTATCCCTCTCTGGTGTCGATACCCGTCATGCGCGTAACTGATCTGTCTACTTTGCGGCGCGTTGCCGTTCCACTTGCATTTGGCGGCAACAGCGAACAGCAGCATACCTATTTTGCGGAATTGCACCGTGTCGGCCTGGTCACGCAGCTGCTGGGCATCGTCGCCTATTGCCTGACCTGGCTGCTGATGCCAGAGCCCTATCATCCGAACCTGACGCACGCCGTGCTGGCGCTGCTAGGCATGCTGGCCAGCCTGGTGGCGCGCTACCGCTGCACCACCTTGCCCGTGCTGACCATTACCGGCGCCTGCGCCGTGCTGGCCCTGACCTTTGGCCTGCGCACCATGGCCGACGCCGTCCAGCATGCCAGCTTCTGGGTCTTGCCCGTGGGCGTCTTCCTGACCCTGGCGATTGCCTCCATCTTCAATGGCGGCCTCAGCTACCTTGCCGTGGTGGCCGGCATCTGGTGGAACGTGGGCCACGGCCTGTACCCCGTCAACGCGGGCTTGCCCGACCAATCCTGGGTGCCATTGATGATCGCCGTCAGCGTGCTGTTCGGCCTGGCGCTGAATGTCAGCTTCAGCTTATTGCGCTTGCGCAACTATCACGCCAAACTGGAATTGACGCGGCTGGCCTTCCAGGACAGCCTGACGGGCCTGAATAACCGCCGCATGTTCACGCAGCGCGCCCAGCAGATGCGTGGCGCATCCCATGGCGGCATGTTGCATTTCCTGATGATCGATATCGACGATTTCAAGATCATCAACGACCAGCAGGGCCACGATGTGGGCGACGAAGTGCTGATGCGCACGGCCGCCATCATCGCCGACAAGGCGCAAGGCCATTTGTGCGGCCGCCTGGGCGGCGAGGAATTCGGCGTCGTCTACGCGGGCGACCACGAGGCCGTGCGCACCTTTGCCGGCGCCCTGGTCGAGGCCGTCAGCCAGGCTTTCCATGCCGCACAGTTCGTGTCGATCAGCGTGGGCGTGGCCGAGCTGGACCGGAGCAAGGAGCTGGGCCACAGCTACCGGCTGGCCGACGAAGCGCTGTACTTGGCCAAGCGCCAGGGCAAGAACCGCTACGTGATCGCCAGATGATCAGCTGAGGGTGTTGCTGCCGTGTCAAAATCTGCCGCTGTGCGGGGAAAAAGGGCGGCAAAAGGGCGGCAAAACCGCAAGTTGCGGTCATAAGGCAGGGGTAAAACGGGTATAATGCGCGCAAAGGAAATTTGCCGTACGAAAGATATTGTCATACCTACCTTTAACCCGCAGCCACGCTGCATCAACCACCTTCCAATCATGTTGATACTGCCGGGTTCCAATGCCCTGTCCCATTTCCGTAGCCACCGTCTGTTAAGCCAACTGCAAGTCGTCTCGCCTGCGATTGTTGCCGTACAAGCACGCTATGTCCATTTCATCGATGCCTGCGCGCCTCTCACCGACGATGACAGCACGCGCCTTGGCGCCTTGCTGACGTACGGCGAGCCGGCCCAGGCTGACAATGCGGAAGGCGCTGCCGAAGCATTCTTCGTCATCCCCCGTTTCGGCACGATTTCGCCGTGGGCCTCGAAAGCCACCGACATCGCGCACAACTGCGGCATGGCGCACATCAAGCGCGTCGAACGCGGCATCGCTTTCCGCATCAACCTGAAATCGGGCATCCTGGGCAGCGCCATAGGCGCCGGCAAATTGACGGACGAGCAGGTGCAAGCCGTGGCCGACCTGCTGCATGACCGCATGACCGAATCCGTGCTGCGCAGCGCCGACGACGCCAAGGACTTGTTCCGCACCCTGGAAGCGCGCCCACTGGAATCGATCGACTTGCTGGGGCAGGGCAAGCGCGCACTGGAAACGGCGAACACGGAACTGGGCCTGGCGATGTCGGAAGATGAAATCGACTACCTGGACGCCGCCTTCACCAAGGCCGGTCGCAATCCGACGGACGTGGAACTGATGATGTTCGCGCAGGCAAACAGCGAGCATTGCCGCCACAAGATCTTCAACGCCGACTGGACCATCGACGGCGTGGCGCAGACCAAGTCGCTGTTCGGCATGATCAAGAACACGCATGAACTGCAGCCGAAGGGCACTGTCGTCGCCTACAGCGACAACTCGTCCATCATGGAAGGCGCCACGGTGTCGCGCTTCTACCCGCGCGGTGAAAACCACGAATACGCGGCGTCGACCGAACTGACGCACACCCTGATGAAGGTGGAAACGCATAACCACCCGACGGCCATTTCCCCATTCCCCGGCGCCTCCACGGGCGCGGGCGGCGAGATCCGCGACGAAGGCGCAACGGGCCGCGGCGCCAAGCCGAAGGCAGGCCTGACCGGTTTCACCGTCTCGAATCTGTCGCTGCCGGACGCCGTGCGCAGCTGGGAAACGGCCGCTTCCGTGACGGCGCCGCTGGCTGGCCGTACTGACGCCGATCAATATGGCAAACCGGAGCGCATCGCTTCGCCGCTGCAAATCATGATCGAAGGCCCGCTGGGCGGCGCAGCGTTCTCGAACGAATTCGGTCGTCCGGTATTGGGCGGCTACTTCCGCACGTATGAACAGAACGTCGGCGCAGACAAAGACGCCGTATTTGGCTATCACAAGCCAATCATGATCGCTGGCGGCATCGGCAATATCTCGGCGCAGCACACGCACAAGAACGACATCCCCGTCGGCAGCCTGCTGGTGCAGCTGGGTGGCCCGGGCATGCGTATCGGCATGGGCGGCAGCGCCGCCTCGTCGATGACCACCGGCAGCAACACGGCCGACCTGGACTTCGATTCCGTCCAGCGCGGCAATCCGGAAATGGAACGCCGCGCCCAGGAAGTCATCAACGCCTGCTGGCAAATGGGGCTTGATAATCCGATCATCTCGATCCACGACGTGGGTGCGGGCGGCCTGTCGAACGCGTTCCCGGAAATCACCAACGACGCCAAGCGCGGCGCGATTTTCGACCTGCGCAAGGTACCGCTGGAAGAATCGGGCATGGCGCCGAAGGAAATCTGGAGCAATGAGTCGCAGGAACGCTATGTTCTCGCCATCGCGCCGGAAAGCCTGCCCCTGTTCAAAGCCATGTGCGAACGCGAACGCTGCCTGTTCGCCGCCGTGGGCGTGGCCACCGAAGAGCGTCAACTCAAATTGATCGACCCGGAACTGGGCAATGAGCCGGTCGACATGCCGATGGACGTCTTGCTGGGCAAGCCGCCGAAAATGCAGCGCGACGTGGTCCACGTGGCCAACGATTTCCCGGCCATTGACCTGACGGGCATGGACTTGAAGGATGTAGCGCAAAAAGTGCTGCTGCTGCCCACCGTAGCCGACAAATCCTTCCTCATCACCATCGGCGACCGCAGCGTGGGCGGCATGACCGTGCGCGACCAGATGGTGGGACCATGGCAAGTGCCGGTGGCCGATTGCGCCGTCACCACCATGAGCTTCGAAGGCTACCTGGGTGAAGCGATGGCCATGGGCGAACGCACGCCGCTGGCCGTGATCGACGCCGCCGCCTCGGGCCGCATGGCCGTGGGCGAAGCCGTTACCAACATCGCTGCCGCAGCGATTGCCGACATTTCCGACATCAAGCTATCCGCCAACTGGATGGCCGCCTGCGGCCAGCCTGGCCAGGACGCAGCCCTGTACGACACGGTGAAAGCCATCGGCATGGACCTGTGCCCCGCGCTGGGTATCAGCATCCCCGTCGGCAAGGATTCGCTGTCGATGCGCACCACCTGGAAAGACGAGAGCACGGGCGCGGCGAAATCCGTCACCTCGCCGGTGTCGCTGATCGTCTCCTCGTTCGCGCCAGTGACGGACGTGCGCAAGTCGCTCACGCCGCAGCTGAAAACGGACCAGGGCGACACGTCCTTGATCCTGATCGACCTGGGTCGCGGCAAAAACCGTTTGGGCGCCTCCGCGCTGGCGCAAGTCATGGGGCAGCTGGGCAATGAAACGCCGGACGTGGACAGCGCGGAAGACTTGAAAGGCTTCTTCGCCGCCATCCAGAAGTTGAACAGCGACGACAAGCTGCTGGCCTACCATGACCGTTCGGACGGCGGCCTGTACGCCACCCTGACGGAAATGGCCTTCGCCGGCCACACCGGCATGTCCGTCAACCTGGACATGCTGACCATGGAAGGCGAGCATTCCAGCGACTGGGGCGATGCCAAGAACTGGACCGGCCAGGTAGCGGAACGCCGCAACGAACTGACCCTGCGCGCCTTGTTCAGCGAAGAGCTGGGCGCCGTCATCCAGGTGCGGGCGGAAGAAAAGTCGCTCGTCATGGACGTGCTGCGCACCTTCAACCTGGGCGCCTGCAGCCATATCATCGGCAAATTGAACGACCGCGACGTCATTGAATTCACGCGCGACGCCAAGCTGATTTACACCCAGCCGCGCGCAGCCCTGCACCGCCTGTGGAGCGAAACGAGCTGGCGCATCGCCCGCCTGCGCGACAATCCGGCCTGCGCCGACGCCGAGTACGACCGCCTGCTGGACGTGCAAGACCCGGGCATGTCGCCGATCGTCACCTTCGACCAGAACGAGAACGTCGCTGCGCCATTCATCGCCACCGGCGTGCGTCCGCGAGTTGCCATCCTGCGCGAGCAGGGCGTCAACTCGCACATCGAAACGGCGTACGTGATGCACCAGGCAGGCTTCACCGCTGTCGACGTGCACATGAGCGACCTGATTGCGGGCCGCGTCAAGCTGGACGACTTCCAGGGCGTCATCGCCGTGGGCGGCTTCTCCTACGGCGACGTGCTGGGCGCAGGCGAAGGCTGGGCGAAAACGATTCTGTTCAACGCCAGCCTGGCGGAACAATTCGCGCGCTTCTTCAACCGCACGGACAGTTTTGGTCTGGGTATCTGCAACGGCTGCCAGATGATGAGCAACCTGAAATCCATCATCCCCGGCGCCCACGCCTGGCCCAAATTCACGCGCAACAAGTCGGAGAAATTCGAAGGCCGCTTTGCCATGGTCGAAGTGATGGACTCCCCATCGATCTTCTTCAACGGCATGGCCGGCACCCAAGCCGGCATCGCCATCGCGCACGGCGAAGGCTACGCCGACTTCTCGCAAACGGGCGACATCACCCAGGTCAGCAAAGCCATGCGCTTCGTCGACAACAAGGGTGCCGCCACCGAAGCGTACCCATACAACCCGAACGGCTCGCCGGAAGGCATCACCTCCGTGACCACGCCAGACGGCCGCTTCACAGTGTTAATGCCGCACGCGGAGCGGGTGTTCCGCTCGGTGCAGCAGTCCTACCACCCTGCAGCATGGGGCGAGGATTCGCCTTGGATGCGCATGTTCAGGAATGCGCGGAAGTTTGTGGGGTAATTAGTTCGCTTGCAGGGCAGCGCTGGAGTTCAAGGCGCTGCTGGTGGGGGAGGAATGAGAAAGCCGCTGTCGGGAGATAGCGGCTTTTGTTTTTTTATTCGTTCTTGTGGTAATAGTTATTTATGAATTTATCTTATTAAGAGA
The DNA here is from genome assembly GCF_002869965.1 of Janthinobacterium sp. ROICE36. Classification (GTDB taxonomy): domain Bacteria; phylum Pseudomonadota; class Gammaproteobacteria; order Burkholderiales; family Burkholderiaceae_D; genus Janthinobacterium. The sequence continues at coordinate 1,212 of NZ_PEBS01000029.1, read as the reverse complement.
GTTCGCTTATAATGCTGTTTATCTTTGCAATATTTTCTTTTTCGAATACTTTGCGAGTGAATATTTTGGAAAATTTAATCCAGATACTGTGAAAAAGTAACGCTACGTCTGAATTTTTTAAGTCTCCAGAACTAATATCTTCAATGTCCCAAATGAAAAATTTTTTCATTAAATATTTTTCCAATATCGAATTTGATAAGTTGGAGTATTTTTTGTTATTTTCACTGAGTTCCAAAAGGAAAGTAAGGATAGGTAATAAATCACTTTTTCTAGAGGAAGTGTCTTGCATCATTCTGTCACCTAACGACTCAATTGCGCTCTCCATTTCTACATCTTCTTTTCTTATTAGATAGTTTAAAATGAAAATCACTTCGAATGCTTCAAGCGTATCGCTGCCACGAGTAAGCCACAAGTAGAGCTCTTTATTATTGAAGTTTGTGGTAAATTTATTAAAATCTATCTCATTTTTTAATTTTCTGGAGCGAACATATAGTTTTATCCATTCGCTTTCAGTCGCTGGAATTAGGAATCTCGGCATATGTGATTCGTTGAAGTATTTAATCAAGTATTCGTTTGATAAAAACTCTGAGGCAATTCTCATCAGGTTAAATATTTGCTTATTTTCTGTTGTTATTTTATTAATTACAAACCAGTCTGTAGTTCTTTTGATGCAGGATATTAATTCCCTATTAATTTCTTTGTTGTCGCCAATTTTTATTAGTGAATCAATAGCTGCAATGGAATTTTTTTCTGTGATAGGCCATAGTTTTATTTTTAAAATTAAGTAACCTAGCGAGTTTTCTATTTGCAGTTTTGTTTGATTGCTGCCTTCTGTAATGTTGCTATTTAATATTGAGAATATTGAATTTATGAAATTATTGTTGTTTTGTTCGGAAATTATATTGAATTCATTGCGTATCTCCAATGCGAATATTTCAGGAAAGCCAATTTGTAGATAGTTGTTTTTTAACAGGGTGTTGAAAAAGGACCCCAGTCCTTCGGATTTTGTCGCCAGACATGCGAATTTTTCGGGCTGGAAGCCGCATTTTGCCTAAAAAGCAGTTTTCAGCCACTTTTCAGGCCGTTTTTTGACATTTTTTAGCGCTTTCCGTACTCTATGGACGGAGTTATCCAACCACCGCCGATAAACGCCAGCCAAAGATCGTCGCCATGCGCGTCAGGTTGTAAGCGGCGAAAGTGAACGTGGTTTGT